>NZ_JAFBCN010000001.1:3600000-4200000 GCF_016907755.1 Cellulosimicrobium cellulans | reverse complement strand
GGAGCGCGCGACGACGCGGTGGGCGGTCACGTGGGCGCTGCCCGACGACGGTGCGCGCACCGAGGTCCTGCACGCCCCGACCCCCACCGACGAGCGCCTCACGTTCCCCGCGCTGCTCCTGGCGACGTTCCCGCTGGACCCGGCGCGCCGCCACGTCCCGCCCGGCCCGGTCACCGTGCACGTCGCGCGCGCGGCCGGGCGGGCGTACGCGGAGCTGCTCGCGGAGCTCGCGCACACGCGTGGCGCGGACGTGCTCGCCCTCGTCCCGACCGGGCTCCCGGCGAGCACGGTCGACGCAGAGGTCCGAGCAGCGGCGGAGGCGGCGCTCGCCCGGACCCCGCTCCTCCCGCTCGACGCGCTGCCCGCGCGGGGTGCCGAGGAGCCGCTCGGGGTGGCCGACGACGAGGCCGGGGCTGCGGCCGACCGGCGAGCCCTGGTCACGCCCGCCGAAGCGCGCGTCCTCACGGGGGACGTGGGCGACGCGCGCGTGCGGGCCGAGCTCGGGCTCGCGCACCTCGTGGACGTCCCGGGGCCGCTCCGCGCGGTCGCGCGGTCGCTCGGTGCGCAGGTCGTGGACCTCGCGGACGTCGTGGACGACCTCCCGCTCGTCGCCGACCCGGCGCGCTGGCGCGACCTGTACGACGCCCTCGCGCCGCACGCCGGCGACCGGTCGGTGCTCGAGGCGCTGGGGGCGCTCCCCGTGCCGCTGCTCGGCGGGCGGGTCGTGCGCGGTGCGCGGGGCCTGCTGCTCCTGGACGCCGGGTCGGGCGCGCCGTCGGACGGCGGGGTGATCGATGCGCGCGACGCGACCGGGCTCGGGCTGCGCGTGGTCGACCCGCGCGCCGCGCACCCGCTGCTCGAGCGCCTCGGGGCACGGGTGACCGACCTGCGGACGGTGCTCTCCGACGGGGCCGTGCGCGAGCGCGTCCTCGCGGCGGCGGACACGGCGGACGCGGGCGACGACCCGACGGCGGACGTGGAGCGGCTGCTCGCGCTGGTCGCGACCGCGGTGCGTGCGGCACCGGACCCGGCACGGGCGGGGCTGCCGTTCTGGTGGGGTGAGCTGCCCGTCCCGACGGCCGACGACGAATGGTCGCCCGTGCGCGGCTGCGCGCTGCCCGGGACGTGGGCCGCGGACGCGCTCGACACGCTCGACCTGGTCGATCCCGCGGTCGTCGACCGCTGGGGCGGGCCGGTGCTGCGCGCGGTGGGCGCGGCCGACGGGCTGGGGGTGCTGCAGGTGCGCGACGTGCTCACGCCCGCGTCGGCCGACGACGAGCCGGACCTGGACCCGCACGCCCCGGAGGGCTGGCTGTCCGACTGGGGCGGGTACCTCGCGTACCTCGCGGCGACGCTCGGTCCCGAGGCGTACGTGGGCGACGTCGTCGCGGTCGCGGACCTCGACGCGGTCGCCGACGCGGCGTGGCCGGACGCGCTCGCGCGCCTCTCCACGGATCCCGCCACCCGGGAGGCGCTGCTCGCCCCGGTGCGGGCCGAGGGAGGTCGGACCACCACGGCGCGCTCCTACACCGCGTGGTGGCTGCGCGAGGAGCTCGGCGGGGCGTTCGCGCTCGGCTCGGGCCCCCGGTACGTCCCGTTCCTGCGTCCGGCCCCGCCGGAGGTGGCAGGGCTCGACGACGAGGTGCTGGCCGCGCTGGGCGGCGTACGGGACCTCGCGGAGCTCGAGCCGGACGAGTGGGTCGAGCTGCTGGACGACCTGCCCGACGTCGGAGAGGCGGTCGACGCGCGGGCCGCGCTGACGCTCTGGCGTGCGCTCGGCGTCCTCGCGGCCCGGGGCGAGCGGCTGGACCCGCCGCCCGACCGGGTGCCCGCGCTGCGTGCCGGCGCCGTGGTCGTGGTCGGTGCGGACGACGTCGCCGTCGCCCCCGACCCGATGTGGTCACCCGTCCGTGCGGTCCTCCCGGCGCCGCCGGGGCTCCTGGCCGAGGTCGCCGACCTCCTGGACGTCCGGACCGTCCCGCGCACCGCTCCCGCCCCCGACGCCCCCGGCCGTCGTGGCGACGTCCCCGAGGCGGTGCGCGCGGTCCTCGACGGTCCGGCGCCTCGCACCTGGGAACGTCACGACGACCTGCGCGTGGGCGGGGTCGCAGTCTCGTGGTGGGTGGAGCGCGGCGGGGGAGCGGACGCCGTCGTGCACGCGACCGGGCCGGCCGGGCTCGCGGCGGGGCTCGCGGTCGCGACGGGACGCCACGGCGCGCGGTTCGTGCTCGAGGAGGCGCTCCGCGACCCGGACGCGGCGCAGGACGCGCTCGCGCGGACGGCCTGGGACGACCCTCAGTCGTCCGACGACGCCCCGTAGCGGGTGCGGTTCCGGCGCTCCCACACGAGGCCGAGCAGGCCGAGGACGAGGCCGACGCCGCACGTCGCGACGGCGCGCGGGGCGATCGTGCCGGTCACGAGCAGGACCGTGCACACGACGAGCGCGACCGTCCAGAGGCCCATGCCGACGAGGATCACGACGCGCAGGTCGACCCGCCAGGGCCCGGGGTCGGGGCGGCGGCGGTCGGGGTGGAGCAGCAGCGTGACGAACGAGGGCACAGGGGCATCGTAGCCACCGCGCGGTTTTTCACCCGCACCCGGGTGTCACACCCGTGACCTGCACCACATCTCCTTCTGGTGTGAACACACGTCGGGACCACTCGCAACGGCACGCTAGGATGCAGGCGCCGCGCTACGGCCTCCACAGATGGTCACTCGTCCAGGTGGATCTGGCCGGCGCCGGGCCGCACATCGCTTCGGGACCTTCGTCGGATGTATCCGGACCTTCGGCAGAACGTGGAATCTGGACACCCGTCCAATCTATTTCTCCGAGCGGCTAGTGCGACGTCGGATCCGCAGGATCCTGCCCCTCAGGACGACTCCGACCGAGACTGTGCGGAACGTCTTCTCACCCGGGTGAAACCCCCTGGCAACCCTCGTTCCCACAGTTTCTAAACCCTAGGATGAGTCGCCATGCAGGGTGTGGAACCGACCGGAGGTGGACGCATGTCCCACAGCGTCACCGAGGACGCCAGGCGGAGCCTGCGCACCCTTCTCGCCACGACTCCCGCGGCCCGGATCCGGGCTGCGCGCGCCGCGTTCGCCGCGCAGGGCTGGGAGGTCGCCTACCGCCGCCGCCTCCTGCTCACGGACACCGCCGTGATCGTCGTCGCCGTCCTCGTCGCCTACTTCCTCCGCTGGGACCAGTTCATCGACGAGCCCGTCCGCGAGGCTCGCGTGCCGTACGTGGTGCTGAGCCTCCTCGTCGGCGTCGCCTGGTCCCTCTCGCTCGTCGCGAGCCGGACGCGCGACCCGCGGGTCATGGGGAGCGGTCCCACCGAGTACCACCGGATCTTCGACGCGTCGTGGCGCCTCTTCGCGGTCCTCGCGGTCCTCGCGTTCCTGCTCCGCTTCCCGGAGGCGCGGGGCTACCTCGCGTTCGCGTTCCCGATCGGCCTCGGCGGCCTCCTCCTCGGCCGGTACGCGTGGCGGCAGTGGCTGCACGGTCAGCGGGCCCACGGGCGCATGCGCTCCGCGGTGCTCGCGATCGGCCACCGCGACCAGGCCGAGCGGCTCATCCGCGACCTCAACGGCCGCGACGAGTCGGGGTACCGCGTCGTCGGCGTGTGCGTCCCGTCGGGCGGGTTCGGGGCGGGCGAGGAGATCCGCGGCGTCCCGGTCCTCGGGGAGCTGCGGCACGCGGGCGAGGTCGCCACGCGGGTCGGTGCGGACGTCGTCGCCGTGTCGGGCTCGGACGCCATCACGGCCGAGGTCGTCCGGCGGCTGGGCTGGGAGCTCGAGCCGTACGGCGTCGACCTCATGCTCACGGCAGAGCTCGCGGACGTCGCCGGGCCCCGCATCACCATCACGCCCGCGGAGAGCGTCTCGCTCCTGCACGTCGACGCGCCCCGCTTCACGGGCCCCAAGTTCGCCGTGAAGTCGGTCATCGACTGGGCCGGCGCGGCGCTCATCACGCTCGCCGCGCTGCCGGTGCTCGTGCTCGTCGCGCTCGCCGTCCGCATCACCAGCCGCGGCCCGGTGCTGTTCCGCCAGGAGCGCGTCGGCCGCAACGGTCGGACGTTCCCCATGTTCAAGTTCCGGTCGATGCGCTCCGGCGCCGACCGCGAGGTCCAGCACCTCGAGGAGCAGAACGACGGCGCCGGGCCGCTGTTCAAGATGCGCGACGACCCGCGCGTCACGCGCGTCGGTCGCGTGCTGCGCCGCTACTCGCTCGACGAGCTCCCGCAGCTCTTCAACGTGCTGCGCGGCGACATGAGCCTCGTCGGACCGCGGCCACCGCTGCCGCGCGAGGTCCAGAAGTATGAGAAGAAGGTGCGCCGTCGCCTCCTGGTCAAGCCCGGCCTCACGGGACTGTGGCAGGTCGGCGGCAGGTCGGACCTGTCGTGGGAGGAGAGCGTCCGCCTGGACGTCTACTACGTCGAGAACTGGACGATGTTCGGCGACTTCCTCATCCTCGCGCGCACGGCGCGCGCGGTGTTCTCCGGCTCCGGGGCCTACTGAGGCCGGCGGGGTGCAGGGTCGGGCGCGGGGAGGTGCGTCGTGCGGGTCTCGGTCTCGGGATGCGGTCGCCGCGGCGTCCTGCACGCGGCCTGCCTCGCCGCGGCGGGCCACGAGGTCGTGCTCCACGACACGAACCCCGGCGCCCTCGACGCGCTCCGCACGGGTCTGAGCCGTACCGCTGAGCCGCGTCTCCACCGGCTCCTCGCGCTCGGCCTCGTGAGCGGCCGGCTGCGCCCCACGACGGACCGGACGGCGGTCGCCGGTGCGCGCGTGCACGTCCTGTGCGTCGGTGCCGGCCCGGACCCCGACCCCGACGGCGTCTCGCGCGTGGTGACGCTCCGCGACGCGCTCGACGACCTCGCCCCGCACCTCGGCCCCGGGGACCTGGTCGTCGGGCGCGCCCGCGTCCCGGCCGGGACCGCGGAGTGGCTCGCGGCAGGCCTCGTCGCCGACGGCGTCCGGGCGACCGTCGCGTGGGTGCCCGACGAGCACCGGACCGGGCACGCCGTCGTCGACCTCCTGCACCCGCCGCGGCTCGTCCACGGGGTCCCCGCCGGCCCGGCCGGGGAGCGGGCGGCCGCGATCCTCGACGCGCTCCACGCGGTGCAGCTCGCGACGGGCGCTCCCCGGACCGTCACCGACCTCGCGACGGCGGAGGGGCTCGGGCACGGCGCGGGCACACCGCGCCTCGCGACCCTCGACGGACTCCGCGACGGCGGGCGCGACGACGCCGACGTGGCGTCGAGCACACCCGTCGCGGCGCTCGTCGCGGTCGGCGCCGCCTGACGTGCGCGGACACCCCCCGGGGGCGATGCCGGACCGTGTCCCCCGTGTTACCGCGCGGTCACAGGGTTCTGGCAGCATTCTCACCATGTCCACACCCACCTCCGTCCACGAGGACGAGCAGGCGCCTGCCCCCGCGTCCGGCGCGATCGACCGCTTCTTCAAGATCACCGAGCGCGGCTCGACGATCGGCACCGAGATCCGTGGTGGTCTCGTCACGTTCTTCGCGATGGCCTACATCATCGTGCTGAACCCGCTGATCATCGGGACGGTCCAGGACGGCACGGGCCAGTTCCTCGGTGGTGGCGACGCGCCCGACTTCGGCAAGATCGCCGCGGCGACCGCGCTCGTCGCGGGCGTCATGACGATCGCCATGGGCGTCTTCGCGAACTTCCCCCTCGGTCTCGCGGCCGGGCTGGGCCTCAACGCGGTCGTGGCGTACTCCATCGCCTCGCTGCCGGGGGTGACCTGGGCGGACGCGATGGGCCTCGTCGTCATCGAGGGCCTCATCATCCTGCTCCTCGTGCTCACCGGGTTCCGCGAGGCGGTCTTCCGCGCGGTCCCGGTCGAGCTGAAGACGGCCATCAGCGTGGGCATCGGCCTCTTCATCGCGCTCATCGGCCTCGTCAACGCGGGCTTCGTCACGGCGGGCAGCGGCACGCTCCTCGCGCTCGGCAACCTCGGCACGTGGCCGATCCTCGTGTTCGTGGTCGGGCTCGTGCTGACGATCGTGCTGTGGGTCCGCAAGGTCAAGGGCGCGCTGCTCGTCGCGATCCTCACGGCCACCGCGCTCGCCGTCGTGCTGGAGAACACGCTGCACATCGGCGCCAAGGCGCCCGACGGCTCCAACCCGGACGGCTTCAACCTCAACGCGCCCACGTTCGACGGCGTCGTGCAGGTCCCGGACTTCGGCCTCCTCGGCCAGTTCTCGCTCCTGGGCTCGTTCCAGAACATCGCGACCGTCACCGTGATCCTGCTGGTGTTCTCGCTCCTGCTCGCGGACTTCTTCGACACGATGGGCACCATGGTCGCCGTCGGCGCCGAGGCGCGGCTCAACGACGCCGACGGCGTCCCGCCGCGCTCGCGCGCGATCCTCGTGGTCGACTCGCTCGCCGCGGCCGCGGGCGGCGCGGGCTCCGTGTCGTCGAACACGAGCTTCGTCGAGTCCACGACCGGCGCGGGCGAGGGGGCGCGCACGGGTCTCGCCTCGGTCGTCACGGGCGTCGCGTTCCTGCTCGCGACGTTCCTGTCGCCGCTCGTCGCGCTCGTGCCCTACGAGGCCGCCGCACCGGCGCTGGTCTTCGTCGGGTTCCTCATGATGACCCAGATCGCCGGCATCTCCTGGAAGAACGTCGAGATCGCGATCCCGGCCTTCCTCACCATCATCGTCATGCCGTTCACCTACTCGATCGCGGACGGCATCGGCGCGGGCTTCCTCGCGTTCGTCGTGATCAAGCTCGCGCTCGGGAAGATCCGCGCGATCCACCCGCTCATGTGGGTCGCGTCGGCGATGTTCCTCGTGTACTTCCTCCTCGGCCCGATCCGGGAAGCACTGGGCGTCTAGGCTCGGCCCATGACGAGCGCGGCGGACGAGCGGTCGGGAGAGGTGTCGGTCGACGACGCCGTCCCCGCCGGTCGTCCGCCCGCGTTCTACCGGCTGGACAACACGGTCCAGCCCTACGACTGGGGCTCGACGTCGGCGATCCAGGAGCTCCTGGGGGTGGACCCGGACGGTCGTCCGGCGGCCGAGCTCTGGATGGGCGCGCACCCGCTCGCGCCGTCGCGCGTGGTGCCCGACGGCGAGGATCGCCCGGGCGGGGCACCGCGCCCGGGCGGGGCGGCAGCGTCGGGCTCGACGCTCGCCGACCTGGTGCGCGCGGACCCGGTGGGGGTGCTGGGCCAGCGCGTGCTCGACCAGTACGGTCCCCGGCTGCCGTACCTCCTCAAGGTGCTCGCCGCCGAGCGCGCGCTCTCGCTGCAGGTCCACCCACGACCGCACCTCGCGCGCGCCGGGTTCAACCGCGAGAACCGGGAGGGCGTGGCGCGCGACTCGCCGCTGCGCAGCTTCCACGACGACCAGCACAAGCCCGAGATGGTCGTGGCGGTGTCGCGCTTCGAGGGCCTGTCGGGCTTCCGTCGGCCGACCCGCATCCTCGAGCTCCTCGACGGCCTCGACGGCGACCTCGTCGGGCGCATGCGGGCGGCCCTCGTCGCGCGCCCCACGGAGGCGGGCGTCCGCGCGGCGTTCACGCTGGCGCTGCACGCGCGGTCCGAGCCCGACGTCGCGGCGGACCTCGCACGGACCGTCGCGTCGGTGCGGGCCCGGGCCGACGCTCCGGCCGGGACCCCGGCCGGTCCCGGTGCCGCGGCGGCTCCCGGCGCCCCCCGCCGCACGTCGAGGCGTGCCGACGCCACGGTGCTCGCGCTCGCCGAGCAGCACCCGGGCGACCCGGGCGCCGTCGTCTCTCTCATGCTCAACCGGGTCACGCTCGCGCCCGGGGAGTCGATGTTCGTGCCGTCCGGCCACGTCCACGCCTACCTGTCCGGCTGCGCGGTCGAGGTCATGGCGAGCTCGGACAACGTCCTGCGCGCCGGGCTCACGAGCAAGCTCGTCGACGTCGACGCGCTGCTCGAGTGCGCGACCTGCACGCCCGGTCCCGCGGCGCGCCCGCGGCTGGTCGACGACGGGTCCGGACTCGTCACCTACCGCCCGCCCGTCGCGGAGTTCGCGCTGCGGGCGGGTCGGATCACGGGTCCGGTGCCGCTGCCCGACGCCGGTCCGCGCGTCGTGCTGTGCCTGGACGGTGCGGTGACGCTCGCCGGAGGCTCCGGCGCGCGCTCCGTCGAGCTACGCCTGGCGCGCGGCGAGTCGGTCTTCGTCCCGCACGGGACGGGTCCGGTGGTCGCGCGCGGCGACGGCCGCGCCGTCGTCGCCTACGTGCCCTGATCAGGGCGCGGACCTCTCGCCTCCGCCCGCGAGGGTGACGTGCGCCTCTTTCATTACTCTAGGTAATGAGTTAAGGTAACTATCATGCCTGCTGCGGACCCCACTGCCCCCTCCCGGAGCCAGTGCCGGCCCGCCACCCTCGGCGGCGAGCTCCGCGTGGCGCTCACCCGTATCTCGCGCCGTCTGCGCGCCCAGCGCGGCGAGGCCGACCTGCCCGAGGGTCGGTTCGGCGTCCTCACGGTGCTGCACAAGCACGGCGCCATGTCGCCGAGCGAGCTCGCCGAGCACGAGCGCGTCCGGCCGCCGTCGATGACCCGGGCCGTCAACGCCCTCGTCGAGATGGGGCTCGTGGAGAAGAGCGAGCACCCGAGCGACCGCCGCCAGGTCGTCGTGCGGCTCACCGACGCCGGTGTGCGCGAGGTCAAGGAGACCCGCCGCCGCCGGGACGCGTGGCTCACGCAGCAGCTGTCCTCCCTCACCCCCGATGAAAGAGAGACCTTGGCCCGCGCCAGTGAGCTGTTGACCCGGATCGCCGCCCGATGAGCGCGACGTTCTCCTCCCTGAAGTACTACAACTACCGCGTCTGGTTCGGTGCCGCGCTCGTCGCGAACGTCGGCACCTGGATGCAGCGTGTCGCGCAGGACTGGCTCGTCCTCACCGACCTCACCGACAACTCCGGCATCGCCGTCGGCGTCGTGACAGCGCTGCAGTTCGCGCCCGTGCTCGCCCTGTCCGCGTGGGCGGGCCTGCTCGCCGACCGCCTCCCGCGCCGCCGGCTCCTCATGGCCACGCAGGGCGCGATGGGTGTGCTCGCCCTCGGTCTCGGTGCCCTCGTCCTGTCCGGGCGCGTCGAGCTCTGGCACGTCTACGTGTTCGCCGGGCTCCTCGGTGTCGTCACCGCGTTCGACAACCCGGTGCGCCAGACCTTCGTCGCCGAGATGGTCCCCGCCGACAAGCTGTCCAACGCCGTCGGGCTCAACAGCGCGTCGTTCAACGCCGCGCGCCTCGTCGGGCCGGGCGTCGCCGGGCTGCTCATCGCGGCCGTCGGCTCGGGCTGGCTCTTCATCCTCAACGGCGTGACGTTCGGGGCGACGATCCTCGCGCTCATGTACATGCGCACGCGCGAGCTCCACGTCCTGCCCAGCGCACCCCGCGAGAAGGGACAGATCCGCGAGGGCATCCGGTACGTGCGCCGGCGCACCGACATCATCGTCATCATGGTCGTCGTCGGCGTCGTGTCGACGTTCGGGCTCAACTTCCAGCTCACGTCCGCGATGATGGCCAAGGTCGAGTTCGGCAAGGGGCCGGGGGAGTACGGGATCCTCGGGTCCATCCTCGCGATCGGGTCGTTGACCGGCGCCCTGCTCGCCGCACGGCGCGAGCGGCCGCGCGTCCGGCTCGTCATCGGGTCCGCGTTCGGGTTCGCCGTCGCGACGGGCGTCATGGCCCTCATGCCGACCTACCCGAGCTACGCGATCGCCTGCATCCCCGTGGGTCTCGCGTCGCTCACGATGATGACCGCCGCCAACTCCACGATCCAGATGTCCGTCGACCCGGTCATGCGGGGGCGGGTCATGTCGCTCTACATGATCGTGTTCCTCGGCGCGACGCCGGTCGGGTCGCCGCTCGTCGGCTGGATCGCCGAGGCCTGGGGCCCACGCTGGGCCATCGGGGTCGGATCGATCACCGCCGGCCTCGTCGCCGTGGGCGCGGCCGTGTGGGCGGTGCGCAACTGGCACCTCGAGGTCCGCTACCGCGTCCTCCAGCGCCCGCACCTGGTGGTGCGCTACCTCGACGCGGGCACCCCGGCGGACCGCTCGGCCCGCGCCGAGACGAGCCGTCGCCTCGGGATCGAGGACGCGGAGGAGGCGGCCCGCGCCGCCTGACCCCCCGGTCCCTCCGCCGAACACGACCTTGGTGTCGCTCTGGCCCCCAGAGCGACACCAAGGTCGTGTTCGACGCGGGGGAGGGTCGTGGTCGTCAGGCCAGGTGCGCGACGACGTGGTCGACGCACGCGGTGAGGGCGCGGACGTCGTCAGGCTCGATCGCCGGGAACATCGCCACGCGGAGCTGGTTGCGGCCGAGCTTGCGGTAGGGGAAGACGTCGAGGATCCCGTTCGCGCGGAGCGCGGCCACGATGGCGGTCGCGTCGATCGCGTCGTCGAGGTCGATCGTGCCGACGACGGTGGAGCGCTGCGCCGGGTCGGTGACGAACGGCGTCGCCCACTCGCGCTCCTCGGCCCAGCCGTACAGGTGGCCCGCCGACTCGGCCGACCGGGCCGCGGCCCAGGGGAGACCGCCGTTGCCGAGGATCCACTCGACCTGCTCCGCGAGCATGACGAGCGTGGCGATCGCAGGCGTGTTGAGCGTCTGGTCCAGGCGCGAGTTCGCCGCCGCCGTGCGCAGCGACAGGGACTCCGGCACCCAGCGCGTGCCGCTCGACTCGACCTCCTCCGACCGCGCGAGCGCGTCGGGCGAGCACAGCGCGAGCCATAGGCCGCCGTCAGACCCGAAGACCTTCTGCGGCGCGAAGTAGTAGACGTCGGTCTCGGCGACGTCCACGGGGAGCGCCCCCGCACCCGAGGTGGCGTCGACGAGCGTGAGGGCGCCGCGCTCGCGCGACCCCTCGACGCGGCGGACCGGGGCCATGGCCCCGGTCGAGGTCTCGTTGTGCGGCCAGGCGTGCACGTCGACGTCGTCCGCCGGCGCGGGCAGCGCGACGGACCCGGCGGGGGCCGAGATCACCTGCGACGGCTCGAGGAACGGCGCCGACGTCGTCGCGGCGGCGAACTTCGCGCCGAACTCGCCGAACGCGGCGTGCTGCGCCTTGGTGCGCACGAGGCTCACCGTGGCGACGTCCCAGAACGTCGTGGAGCCACCGTTCCCGAGCACGACCTCGTAGCCCTCGGGCAGCGCGAAGAGCTCGGCGAGCCCCTCGCGCGTCCGGCGCACGACCGAGCGGACCGGTGCCTGGCGGTGGGACGTCCCGAGCAGGGACGCGCCGGCGTCGGACAGGGCGCGGACCTGGGCGGCGCGGACCTTGCTGGGCCCGGAGCCGAAGCGGCCGTCGGCCGGCAGCAGGTCCGAGGGGATCGTGATCGGGGCGTTCGCGGGATCGGGCACGCCGTCACACTACGCGCGTGGCACACGGGCCGGGAGCGGTGTCCGCGGACGAGCGACGACGGTCGCCGGGTCGCGGCCGGGTGCCGGAGCGTCCGGTACGGACCGGCACCACGGGTTCTCCCGCGCGGCCCCCGGGCCGGGTCACGGGCTCGCCATAGACTGTCCCCAGCGGCCCGCCGGTGCGGGCAGGCGCCCCGCGGCGACGACGACCGGGCGCCCCGAGCCGACGAGCGACTGGGAGCGTGACGTGACCGATCTGATCGATACCACCGAGATGTATCTGAAGACGATCTACGAGCTCGTGGAAGAGGGCATCGTCCCGCTGCGCGCGCGCATCGCGGAGCGCCTCGGCCACTCGGGACCCACGGTGTCGCAGACGGTCGCGCGCATGGAGCGCGACGGTCTCGTGGTCGTCACGGGCGACCGCCACCTGGAGCTCACGTCCGTCGGCCACGACAAGGCCACGCGCGTCATGCGCAAGCACCGGCTCGCGGAGCGGCTGCTCACCGACGTGATCAAGCTCGACTGGGAGTACGTGCACACCGAGGCGTGCCGCTGGGAGCACGTCATGAGCGAGCTCGTCGAGGAGCGCCTGATCGGGTTGCTCGACCACCCGCACTTCGACCCGTACGGGAACCCGATCCCGGGCCTGCCGGAGCTGGGGGAGCAGTTCGAGGAGGTCGACTTCCTCGACGGTGTCGTCTCGCTGCCCGTGTTCCTCGCGGAGCACGGTCGGGACGGCGCGGAGGCGCGCGTCGTGCTGCAGCGGATCGCCGAGCCGATCCAGGTCGACGTCGAGCTGCTCTCGCGGCTCGCGGAGGCCGAGGTGCTGCCCCGCCGGACCCTCGTCGTGCGGTCGACGGGCGACGGCGGCGTGACCGTGCAGGGAGAGGGCGCGGGGGTCGTGCTGGACCTGCCCGACGACGTCGCGCGGCACCTCTTCGTCGCCCGGGGCTAGCCGTCCGTTCACCGGCAAAATGGCGCTGACCAGCGACGATGCGATCGTCCGCATCGATTCGTAATGGGAACGTGACTTTTGCCGAGGCGTCCTGTACGGTCGGTGCTGCTCCATCGGAATACCCATTCGACGGAGTCCTCGCGCGGAACGCCTAACCCTGTCACCGCAAGAGGCCAACGACGACCCGATGACAGGGACGGGGGACCCACTTCCGGGTGCTGGAGACAGCGCCCTTGGGGTGAAGCCCGACGGACCTCGGTCCGGCGGGCCGGGTGACTCTTCCACCCGAACCCGACAGCTGACCTCGCAGGCGTCTTGGAGAGGCACAAAGTGACCGTGAGCACGACTCGCGCCCGCCACCGCGCGGCGCGGCGTCCCGTGACGCCACTCAGCTCAATCGCCCAGGCCGCGTCGGACCAGATGTCGACCGTCGGTCGCCGCACCGCCGTCGTCGCCGCGTCCTCGGGCCTCATCGTCTCGATGATCGGTGCCGCCGCCCCGGCGACCGCGGCCCCCGTCGACAACGAGTCCGGCAAGCTCAACGCCGTCGACCTCAGCGCCCTCACCGCGCAGGCGCGCCAGGCGCTCGAGGCCGCACCCGCAGTGACCGTCGCGGCTGACGCGGCGTTCACGATCGAGCAGGCGGCCGCCCCGGTCACCGTGACCCCGGCCCCGGAGCCGGAGCCGGAGCCGGAGCCCGTCCGCACCCAGCAGACGAGCCGCACGCAGGAGCGTCAGTCCACCCAGTCCGAGGCCCCTGCCCAGCAGGAGGCGTCCGTCGACGTCCCGGCCTCGGCCTACGGCTCGACCATCGTCTCGATCGCCGCGCGCTACGTGGGTGTCCCCTACGTCTACGGCGGCACCACCCCCGACGGCTTCGACTGCTCGGGCTTCACCAGCTACGTCTACGCGCAGGTCGGCATCAGCCTGCCGCGCACGTCGAGCGCGCAGGGCTCCGTCGGCACCAAGGTGTCGCGCGACCAGGCGCAGCCGGGCGACCTCATCTGGACGCCGGGCCACATCGCGATCTACGCGGGCGACAACATGATGATCGACGCCCCGCGCCCCGGGAAGACCGTCCAGTTCCGTCAGATCTGGCAGTCGAACCCCACCTTCATCCGCGTGGCCTGATCCCCACGCTCTCAGGGCCCCAGCGGTCACTGGCCTGACGAACCCCGTCACCTCGCGCGTCGTCGCGAGGAGGCGGGGTTCGTGGCATTCTTGACGTGTTCGTGACTCGTGGCAGACGGACGGGCGCGCTGGTCTCGGCTAGGTTGGTCGTCCGATGGCACCGGGCCGTCGAGAGGAGAGTCGCTCATGACCCGCACGGAATCCGTCCTCGTCGGCGTCGACGGCTCGGCACCGAGCCTCCACGCCCTGGACTGGGCCGCGGCGTACGCGCTGCAGGTGGGCTGGCCGCTCCACATCGTCTGTACCTATTCGCTGCCGTCGTTCACGGCGGCCTCGCTCGACGGCGGCTACGCGGCGCTCGACGACTCGGCCATCCAGGAGGGCGCCCGTGCCGTCCTCGAGGAGGCGCGCGCCCGCTCCGAGTCCGCCGGGGTCCGGACCACCGCCACCGTGACGACGGGCGACGCCGCGGGCGTGCTCGTCGAGATGTCGCGCGAGCACTCGCTCGTCGTCGTCGGCACGCGCGGCCGGGGTGGCTTCACCGAGCGCCTGCTCGGCACCGTGTCGTCGGCACTGCCCGCGCACGCCCACTGCCCGACCGTCGTCGTGCCGTACCGCTCCGACGCGAAAGACGCAGAGGGCGAGCCGCAAGAGGCGTCCGCCGTGAAGCCGCTACGACGCATCGTCGTCGGCGTCGACGGGTCGCCGTCCGCGGAGATCGCCCTGCGCCACGCGATCCGTCAGGCCCAGGCGTGGGACGCGGAGCTCGTCGCGGTCGCCGGCGTCCCGGTCGGGGCCGGCGCTGGTCTCCTCGCGTGGCTGCCCGCGTCGATCGACCACGAGCAGGTCCTCGCGGACATCACCGAGGGTCTGAACGTCATCATCGACCGGCACGAGTCGGAGCACCCGGGGCTCACCATCAAGCGCATCGTCCTCGACGGCACGGGCGCGGAGCTGCTAACGGAGTTCTCGACGGCCTCCGACCTCATCGTCGTCGGGTCCCGTGGCCGTGGTGGCTTCCGCGGGCTCCTCCTCGGTTCCACGAGCCAGGCTGTCCTGCACCACTCGGCGTGTCCCGTCATGGTCGTGACCAAGAAGTGCGACGACGGCGCGCCGGCCACCCCCGAGGACGGCTGAGCCGCTCGGCGACCATCGCGAGCGCCGGATCCGCGGTGCGGTGCGCCCCGCGGATCCGGCTCCAGGTGCCCCGGCGACCCGTCAGCTGCGGTTGCGGTAGAGCCGCATCGTGATCGGCGCGAGGACCGCGGTGAGGACGACTGACGCGACGAGGACCCAGACGATCCCCTCCGTCGCGGGCTCTCCCGCCATGAGGCCGCGGACCGCGGTCACGAGGTGCGTGACGGGGTTGACGTCCACGAACCGCTGCAGCACGACGGGCATCGTCGACGGGTCGACGAAGATGTTCGACGCGAACGTCAGCGGCATGAGCACGAGCATCGACGTGCCCATCACGGCGTTGGGGGAGCGCAGCACGAGCCCGAGCGCCGTGAACACCCAGCTCAGCGCGAACGCGAACACGAGCAGCAGCACGATCCCGAGGACCACCCCCACGACGCCGCCCGGCGGGCGGAAGCCCAGCACGAGGCCGAGCGCGAGGGTCACGACCGACGCGATCGTGTAGCGGACGGTGTCGCCGAGCAGCGCTCCGACGATCGGGGCAGGCCGCCACACCGGCAGCGACCGGAACCGGTCGAACACGCCCTTGCTGATGTCCGTGTTCATCGTGTACCCGGTGTAGATCGTCGTGAAGAGCACCGCCTGCACCAGGATGCCGGGCAGCAGGAACTGCAGGTAGCTCTGCACGTCCCCGGCGAGCGCGCCACCGAACAGGTACGTGAACATGAGCGTGAAGATGATCGGCGAGACCGTGACGTCGAAGAGCTGCTCCGGCACGTGCTTGATCTTGAGCAGCGCGCGCCACGTGTAGGTGAAGGTCGCGGACACGGGCGAGGGGCGCGAGGGCCGCTGCTCGAGCGCGACCGCGGCCCGCAGCGCGTTCGCCTCCGGCGCGCGCAGCTCCGCGGCGGTGATGGTGGGGTCCGCGGCCATCAGGCCACCTCCTCGGTCGTCTCGTCGTCGTCCATGGGCTGGCCTGTCAGCGCGAGGAACACCTCGTCGAGGCTCGGCTGGCCGAGCGTGAACTCGGGGACCACGATGCCCTCGTCCCCGAGCGCGGGCAGGATGCGCGCGACGTCCGCGGCGCCGTCGTCGGGCACGCGCGCGGTGAACGCGTACGGGTCGTTCGCGAGCGTGATCTCCGTGCCCAGCAGCACCCCGACGACCTCCGCCGCGCGGCCCCGCTGCGTCGCGTCCGCGAGCCGCACCTGGACCGCACCTTCGCCCACGGAGCGCTTGAGCTCCGTCGCGGTGCCCTCGGCGATGACCTTCCCGTGGTCGATCACGGCGATCCGGTCGGCGAGCTGGTCCGCCTCCTCCAGGTACTGCGTCGTCAGCAGGACCGTCGCGCCGTCCGCGACGAGCACGCGCACGATGTCCCACACCTGGTTGCGGCTGCGCGGGTCGAGCCCGGTGGTCGGCTCGTCGAGGAAGATGACGCGCGGGCTCATCACGAGGCTCGCCGCGAGGTCGATCCGGCGCCGCATGCCGCCCGAGTACGTCTTCACCTGGCGGTCGCCCGCGTCCCCGAGGCCGAACGCCTCCAGAAGCTCCGCCGAGCGCCCGCGTGCCGTGCCGCCCAGGAACCCGTAGAGCCGCGCGAGCATCACGAGGTTCTCCGTCCCCGTGAGGTCCTCGTCCACCGACGCGTACTGGCCCGTGAGCCCGACGACGGAGCGCACCTTGTCGGCGTCGTGCACCACGTCGTGGCCCAGCACGCGCGCCGTCCCCGCGTCGGGGCGCAGGAGCGTCGCGAGCATGCGGACCGCTGTCGTCTTGCCCGCGCCGTTCGGCCCGAGCACGCCGAACACGGTGCCCTCCGGGATGAGCAGGTCGATGCCGTCGACCGCCTTGGTCACGGACTTCCCGGTCGTGAAGTGCTTGACGAGGCCGCGTGCCTCGACGGCGAGGTCGCCGCGTGCAGTGTCGGTCATGTCCCCTCCGCGGGTGGTCGTTCGCCGGAGCCGGCGAGCCGCCCGGCTCTCCGGGCCACCCACCCACCGACCGTCGGGGTCGGCAGAACTCATCGGTCGCGCACGTCTTCCATCCTGCGCCGCGGAGTGTGGTTGCGCGAAGTAGAGCCTCCGGTCGCGAGGTAGAACCCGTGGGGCTCTACCTCGCGACCGGAGGCTCTATCTCGCGGGTCGGAACCCTCTACCGCGCGGCGGCCTCCGCCGCGGCGAGGAGGACGCACGTCGCGACGCCGTCCATGGCGACGCGGACCTCCTCGATCGGAGGGAGGGTCGGGGCGAGGCGCAGGACCTTGTCCTCGGGGTCCTTGCCGTAGGGGAACGGCGCGCCGGCGGGCGTGAGGGCGATGCCGGCGGCCTTCGCGAGCTCGACGACGTGCGACGCGGTGCCGGGGACGACCTCGAGGCTGACGAAGTAGCCGCCCTTGGGCTCGGTCCACGACGCGACGCCGGTGCTGTCGAGGCGCTCGGCGAGGATGCTCGTCACGGCGTCGAACTTGGGCGCGATGATGTCGCGGTGCTTGCGCATGTGCGCGCGCACGCCGTCGGCGTCGCCGAAGAACAGCGCGTGGCGGAGCTGGTTGACCTTGTCCGGGCCGATGGACTGCACGGACAGGTGCTTCTTGTACCAGGCGACGTTCGCGGGCGACGACGCGAGGAAGGCGACGCCCGCACCGGCGAAGGTGATCTTCGACGTCGAGGCGTAGAGGATCACGCGGTCGGGGTGCCCGGCCTCGGCGGCGAGCGAGAGCGCGTCGGCGCTCCGGACCTCGTCGTCGGTGAGGTGGTGCAGCGCGTACGCGTTGTCCCAGAGGATGCGGAAGTCGGGGGCGGCGGCGGGCACGGACACGAGCGCGCGCGCGACGTCCTCGGCGACGACCGACCCGTCGGGGTTCGCGTAGGTCGGCACGACCCACATGCCCTTGATGGTGGGGTCGTTCGCGACGAGCTCGGCGACGGCGGCGGCGTCGGGGCCCTCGGCCGTCACAGGCACGGTGACCATCTCGATGCCGAGCGCCTCGCACACGGAGAAGTGGCGGTCGTAGCCGGGCACGGGGCAGATCCAGCGGACCTTCTCCTCGCGGCCCCACGGGCGCTCGGAGCCGGGGACGCCGAAGAGGGTCGCGTACGCGAGCGTGTCGTACATGAGCGTGAGGCTCGCGTTGCCGCCCGCGAGGAGCTGCGCGACGGGCACGCCGAGCAGCTCGGCGAAGATCTCCCGGAGCTGCGGGAGGCCGTCGAGGCCGCCGTAGTTGCGGACGTCGGTGCCGTCGGCGTCGGTGTGCACGCCCTCGCCCGGGAGCGCGAGCAGGGCCTCGGAGAGGTCGAGCTGCTCGGCCGAGGGCTTGCCGCGCGTGAGGTCCAGCTTCAGTCCCAGGGCCTGCAGGTCGGCGTACGCGCGACGCAGGTCGTCCAGGGACGACGCGAGGGTGGTGGTACCGGGTGCGGGGTGCTCGGGCGTGGTCACCCTCCGGACTCTACCGACCCCGCGCAAGGCCCGTGAGCGCGTCCTCCAGGGCGGACAGCCCGGTCTCGAGGTCGTCGGCGGAGATGGTCAGCGGGGGAGCGAGGCGGATGGTCGAACCGTGCGTGTCCTTGGCGAGGACGCCGCGCGCGAGCAGCGCCTCGCACAGGTCACGACCCGTCCCGCGCGCGGGGTCGAGGTCGAGCCCCGCCCACAGCCCGAGGCCGCGGACGTCGTCGAGCAGGCCGGCCTCCACGAACCCGGCGAGCCGCCCGTGGAACCGGGCGCCGAGCTCGCGCGCCCGGCGCTGCGGCTCGCCGCTCGCCAAGAGGTCCACGACCGCGAGCGCCACCGCGCACGCGAGCGGGTTGCCGCCGAACGTGCTGCCGTGCGTGCCCGGGGTGAGCACCTCCAGCACGTCGCGGCGGCCCACCACCGCGGACACGGGCAGGATCCCGCCGCCGAGCGCCTTGCCGAGCGTCACGAGGTCGGGGCGCACGCCCCACGTCTCGACCGCGAGCGTCGTGCCGGCGCGGCCGAGCCCGGACTGGATCTCGTCGGCGACGAGCAGCACGTCCCGCTCGGCCGTGAGGGCACGCAGGCGCGGCCAGTAGTCGGCGGGCGGCACGACGACGCCCGACTCGCCCTGGACCGGTTCCAGCAGGACGGCGACGGTGGTCTCGTCGATCGCGGCGGCGACCGCGTCGGCGTCGCCGTACGGCACGAGCCGGAAGCCGGGCGTGTACGGGTCGAACCCGCGGCGCGCGTCCTCGTCGTCGGAGAAGGACACGATCGTCGTCGTGCGGCCGTGGAAGTTCCCGGAGCCGACGACGATCGTCGCCTCTCCGGGGCGCACGCCCTTGACGTCGTACCCCCACTTGCGCGCGGTCTTGACCGCGGTCTCGACGGCCTCGGCGCCGGTGTTCATCGGGAGCACCAGGGAGCCCGTCCCTCCGGTGGTGAGCGGCCCGACGAGCGCGGCGAGCGCGGTGGCGAACGGCTGCAGGAGGTCGTGGTCGAAGGCGCGTGACGTGAGCGTGACGCGCCCGAGCTGGTGGGTCGCGGCGGCGACGAGCGCGGGGTGCCGGTGCCCGAAGTTGAGGGCCGAGTAGCCCGCGAGGAAGTCGAGGTAGCGGCGCCCGTCGACGTCGGTGACCCACGACCCCTCGGCGGTCGCGACCGTCACGGGCAGCGGGTGGTAGTTGTGCGCGAGCGCGTCGCGCGGGCCGTCGTCCGCCGCCCCGGCGACCGGGCGGACGTCCTGCGCGGTCACGACGCGCTCCCCGTCGTGGACCGCGACCCGGGCGTCAGCTCGCGGATCTCCAACGTGCAGCACTTGGCGCCGCCGCCTCCGCGCAGCAGCTCGGACGTGTCGACGGCGATCGTCTCGTAGCCGCGCTCCCGCAGCGCGGCGGCGAGCCCCTCGGCGCGCGGGGCGTGCACGACGTGCGCCCCGTCGCTCACCGCGTTGAGGCCGAGCACGACGGCGTCCTCCTCGGTCGCGAGGAGCGCGTCGGGGTAGCGCTCGCGGAGCACCTCCTGCGCCGCGGGCGAGAACGCGGGCGGGTAGTAGACGACGTCCACGGGCGGCGGGCCGGTGAGGCCGGGGTGGGCGTCGCCGTCGGGCACCTGGGCACCGGGGGCCGAGCCGGATCCTCCGCGCAGCACGGTGAGCGCGGTGTCGAGGTGGTAGAAGCGCGGGTCGACGAGCTCGAGCGTCACGACCTCGCGCCCCCACAGCGCGGCGGCCTCGGCGTGCGCGGCGCGCTCGGTGCGGAAGCCCGTCCCGGCGAGCACGACGTCGCCCGCCACGAGGAGGTCGCCCTCGCCCTCGTTGACGTGCTCGGCGAGGTGGGTGACGTAGCCGTGGTCGGCGAACCACTTGAGGTAGGCGGGGCCCTCGGGGCCGCGCTCGGGGTGGGCGAAGCGCGCGGAGTAGACGAGGCCGTCGACGACGGTCGCGCCGTTCGCGGCGTAGACCATGTCCGGCAGGCCTGGGACGGGATCGATCGTCTCGACGGCGTGGCCGAGGTCGCGGTAGGTGTCGCGCAGGCGCTCCCACTGGGCGACCGCGAGCGGGGTGTCGACCGGGGTGCGCCGGTCCATCCACGGGTTGATCTCGTAGCTCACGGTGAAGTACGTGGGCCGGCACATGAGGTAGTGCCGGGGCTGGCCTGGGCGCATCGCCGCCTCCTCGCGGGAGCCGGGCCCGCCGGGGTGGTGCGGCCCGGGTGGTGGCCGGACGAGGGTTGGCGTCCGGTGGTGCTGGTGGGCTGCCGGTTGGCTGCTGGATGCCAGCGTACGTCCGCCGCCCGCGCGCGTCCTGGGGCGACGCGCTCGTGCATAGGGTGTTGACATCGATAGTCTAGCGATATATCGTTACCGTATCGCTGAGCCGAGACGCGGCTCGCGACCACCGCGAGGCCGCACCGGCCCGCCACCGCTCCGCGGATCACCCGGAGCCCCACGAACACAGGAGACACATCCCATGAGCTACACACACCAGCACCGGGGCAGGACCCCGGACAACGTCCAGAACATGTCCCAGCCGTTCGGCGAGCGTCCCGGGCCGCGCCCGGACCGCCGTCGTCGCGACGGCTTCCCGCCCGTGCCCGACGACGCGGCCTGGTTCCGCGGCGACGGTCCCCGAGGTCGGGGCGGCGCGCGCCGCGGCGGTGGCCGCGGGTTCGGCGGCCCGGCCGACGGCGGACGGGGCTTCGTTCCCGGCGGGCCGGCCGACGACCGGCGAGGGTTCGGCCCGGGCTTCGGGCCGGGCGGACCCGGCGGTCCCGGGTTCGGCCCGGGCCACGGCGGCCGTCGTCACGGCGGTCGGGGTCGCGGTCCCGGTCGCGCCGGCCGCGGCGACGTCCGCGCCGCCGTCCTGCTGCTCCTCGCGGAGCAGCCCATGCACGGCTACCAGGTCATCCAGGAGATCGCCGAGCGGAGCGAGGGCCAGTGGCGCCCGAGCCCCGGCGCGGTCTACCCGGCGCTGAACCTGCTCCAGGACGAGGGGCTCGTCGAGCTCTCGGCCGACGGCGGGCGCCGCCTCGCGACGCTCACCGAGGCGGGCACCGCGTACGTCGCGGAGCACGCGGCCGAGCTGGGCGACCCGTTCGCCGACGCCGCCGGTCGCGGCGGGCGCTCGCGGCGCGAGCTGCGCGCGGGCGTCGAGGCCGTCGCCGCGGCGGTCCACCAGGTCGCCCGCACGGGTACCGACGAGCAGGCGCAGGCCGCGGCGGAGCTCCTCGAGCGCACGCGCCGCGAGCTCTACCTGATCCTCGCGGGCCCGGCGGTGCCGGACGCCTCGGCGCCGAGCGACGACCCCGCGCCGTCGGGCGCCGCGGTCGAGGACGCTCCCGTCGCGGACGCCCCGGCCGAGGACGAGCCCACGGCCTGACCCTCGCCGCACCCCGCCGAACCCGGGGTTGCCGGCCACCCGCAGCCAGGGGTGGCCGGCAACCCCGGGTTCGGCGTCTCTGCGTCCGCCGACCCGGTGGGCGTTCAGTCCTCGCCCGGGCCGAACGCCGCGAGGAACGTGTCCACGCCGTCGTCGATCGTGCCGCGCAGCTCGCCCGGGTCGAGCACGCGCGACCCGTACCCGCTCGTGACGAGCGCGTCGTCGGCCACGAGCGCGAGGAGCTGGCGGGCCGCGCGACGCGGGTCGCGCACGCGCAGCCGCCCCGCGGTCGCGAGCTGGGCGAGCTTGCCCGCGAGCCGGTCGATCGTGCGTTCCCGGCTGCCCCGGCTCACCTCGTCGACGACCTCGGGGAACCGCGCGCGCTCGCCGAGCTGGAGCCGGATCACGGCGGCCCCGTCGTCGTGCGTCACGCAGCCGACGAGGGCGTCGCCGAGCCGCGTCAGCTCGCCGCGCAGGTCGTCGCCGTCGAGGTCGATCGCGTCGATCACGGTGTCGACCCGCTCGTTCGCGCGCCGCGCGCCGCGGCGCAGGGTCTCCTCGAACAGCGTGGCCTTGTCGCCGAAGTGGCTGTAGACGGTCGGCTTCGCGACGCCCGCGACCCGCGCGATCTCGTCGATGTTGCCGCCGTCGTAGCCGTCGCGGGAGAACACCTCGAGCGCGGCGTCGAGCATCGCCTCGCGGCGGTCGGTGCGGGGCTGGACGGTGACCATGACCCGATCCTACCGGGGGGTTGTGCAGACTGAACTCGTGCGTATAGTGAACGCATGAGTTCAGTAGAGACTACCGACGAGTTCACCGCCCGCCGCGGCGCGACGAGCTCCAGCGCCGGCATCGTGCTCCTCACCGCGGGCGGGGTGCTGGCCCTGCTCGCCACGACGGTCGTCGGGGCCACGGTCCCCGCGCTGTCGGCCGAGCTCGGCGCGGGAGCGTCGGTCCACTGGGTCACGACGGCGTACCTCCTCGCGACCGCCGTCGCGATCCCGCTCGGGGGGTGGGCGAGCCTGCGGTTCGGGGTGCGCGCCACGTGGCTCACGGGCCTCGCGGTGTTCGTCGTCGGGGCGACGGCGGCGGCGCTCGCCCCCGACCTGGGGACGCTCGTCGTCGCGCGCGGGGTCCAGGGACTCGGGGGCGGCGCGCTCGAGCCGCTCATGCTCACCGCCGTCGCGCGCGCCGCGGGCCCGGCGCGGATGGGCCGGGTCATGGGCGTCGTCGCTGCCGCGATGTCGATCGGCCCGCTCGCCGGGCCGGTGCTCGGCGGCGTCGCCGCGGACACCGTGGGCTGGCGGTGGTCGCTCGGGCTCATCGCCGTGCTCGGGGTGGTCGTGCTCGTCGGGTCGGTCGTGGCGGTCCGCGACGCCGAGCGGACGCCGGTCCGGCTCGACGTGGTCGGCCTCGCGCTCCTCGCCACCGCGACGTCGACCGCGCTCGTCGCGCTCTCCCGCGGGGCCGCGGCCGGTGTCGACGGCGGGCTCGTCGCGTTCGTCGTCGTGTCGGCGCTGGGCTTCGTCGCCTTCGTGCTCGTCGCCCGGCGTCGCGGGGCGGCGGCGATCGTCGACCTCGGCACGTTCCGGTACCCGGGGT
Organism: Cellulosimicrobium cellulans; assembly: GCF_016907755.1. Taxonomy (NCBI): domain Bacteria; kingdom Bacillati; phylum Actinomycetota; class Actinomycetes; order Micrococcales; family Promicromonosporaceae; genus Cellulosimicrobium; species Cellulosimicrobium cellulans. The sequence goes on along the minus strand of NZ_JAFBCN010000001.1, from coordinate 4,176,966 downwards.
TCGCCCCGGGCATCGTCATCATGGCGCTGCTCGGCCTGTCGATCTACCCGCTGTTCTTCGGCCTGCCGCAGTACCTCGTGAGCGTCGCCGGGCTCTCGGCGTCCGTCGCGGGCGCGATGCTCGTGCCGTACGCCGTCGGGACGCTCGTCGCGATGCCCGTCGCGGGTCGGTTGAGCGACCGGCTCGGCGCGCCCCGCCCGGTCGCGGCGGGCGCGGTCGTCGCCCTGGTCGGAGCGGTCCTCCTCGTCACGAGCGGACCTTCGACCCCGTTCGCGGTGTTCGTCCTCGCGTCCCTCGCGATCGGGCTGGGCCTCGGCTCGATCGGCAGCCCGACCGTCTCCGCGGTCTACCGCGCGCTGCCGGTCCCGCTCGTCCCCTCGGGCAGCACCGTGCTCTTCATCGGCAACCAGCTCGGCGGGGCGCTGGGGGTCGCCGTCCTGGCGGCGATCCTCGCTGCGGCCGGCGGCTCCGGCGCCGGAGGGTGGCCCGCTGCCGCGGGCGCCACGCCGTTCTGGCTCGCCGTCGTCGCCGCAGCGCTCGTGGCCGTGCTCGCCCCTGCGCTCCGCGCGCCGGCGGTCTCACCGACTTCCGGTGCTGCCGCGTGAGCGCCCGGCACGACGGCGGGACGCACCCGAGCGGCGGGCGGACAGACGGTCCTCGAGGCGTCGCAGCGACACGTGCATCATCACGCGCAGCGCGAGCCCGACGAGCGGTGCGGTCACCGCGCGGGGGACCGGTCCGGCGAGGTACGCCTCCTCCCACCACACGACGCGGCAGCGACCGCGGCCGAGCGGGACGACGTCGAACCCCGCGTCGCCGAGCAGGACAGGACCGAGCTTGTGCACCCGCGTGCTCCCGGTCGGGCCCGCCGCGACGGACGGGCGGTCGAGCGACTCGACCACCATGCGGTCGGTGAAGCCTCGCCCCGTGCGCCCGACGCGCGGCCCGCTCACCATCGTGAAGCGGTCGCCGACCTCCGGGCCGCGGGCCGCGGGGGTCGCCAGGACGGTGAGCGGGATCCAGCGCGGGTGCGTGCGCGGGTCGGCGACCCACGCGAACGCGACGGACGCGTCGACGTCGAGCTCGCGTGCCACGGCGACCCGCCGCACGGCTCGGCCCGGGCGCGTCACTCCGCGTCGCGCGCGGGGGAGTGGTCCCGCCGCCCGCGCCCGGGCAGGAGGCGACGGCGGCGCCGAGGGCTCGCCGCGTCGTCGGGCACGGGGACGAGCCGCGGCGGCGCGTCCTCGACCGGTGACTCGACGACCTCCAGCAGACGCCCGAACACCGACGGCGGCGGCCCGAACGCGCGCCGGGACTGGCCGATCACGCCGTGCCCGAGCGCTCGCGCCCCGGCGACGCCCACGACCGCCCCGATGCCGAACGGGACGAGGCGGCCGATCGCGAGGCCGGACTGCTTGGCGAGCTGGGTGCGCAGGAAGCGGTTGCCGAGCGCCTTGTTCACCTTGACGAGCGTCCCGGCGGGCATGCTCGTGAGCAGGACCTTGCCCCACGCGAGTCCGGAGCCCTGGGTGGCGCGCTCGACGTCGCGGGCGCCCTTCTCGCCGAGCACGGTCGCGAGGAGGAGGGCGCGGCGGCGCGCGACGTCGTCCACGGCGATCCCGTGCACGTCCGCCACCGCGAGCGCGAACGCGGCCGACGACGCGAAGAAGGTCGCGATGTCGCTCGACGTCAGCGCGATCCCCACGCCGGTGCCCACCGACGGGATGGCTGCGGCCGCGCCCACGGCGCCGCCCGCGGCCTGGATGACGAGCAGGTACTCGCGCTCGAGGATCCGCACGACCTGCGCGGGGCTCGCCTCCGGGTTCCGGCGGCGCACGCCGTCCACGTGCGCCCGGATCACGTGGGACGGGATCGTCACGGCCTTGTCGAGCGCCGCGTCGAGCAGCGGCGTGGGCCGGTAGGCGGCCCAGTCCGTCGCGTCGACGGGCGCGTCCTGCGGGGCCCGGACGCCGCGGCGACCGCGCCGCGCGACGGCGTCCGACGGGGGAGTCCCCTGGGGGTCCCACGTCCCGTAGTCCGGCGTACCGGACGGCTGCTCGTGCGCCATCACGCCTCCCGTCGTCGGTCGGGCCTCACGGCCCGGTCGTCACTCGACGCTGCCGCCCGGCTGCTGGAACACCGTGTGCACGGTCGCGCCGGCCTTGATCGTCCGTCCCACTGTGCAGGTCTTCTCGATCGCCCGCTCGGCGACCGTGAGCAGGCGCTCGCGCGCCTCGTCGTCGAGCGAGGACAGGTCGATCTCGAACCGCTCCGTGATCTCGGGGTAGCGGTCCTCGGGCAGGTCCTTGACGCCCTCGGCGTGGATCGTCACCGCGTAGTCGTCGCCGAGGCGGCGCGCGAACGTGCGGTCCGAGCTCATGCCCGCGCACGCGGCCAGCGCGATCTTCAGCAGCTCGCCCGGCGTGAACACCGCGCCCTCGCTCGCGGGCCCGATGAGCACCTGCGCGCCGCGCGCGGAGTGGCCCGTGTACGTGCGCACGCCCGTGCGCTCGACCCACAGGGCGTCCGTGGGCGACGGCGACGACGGGGCGATCTCGTCGGTGCCCGTCTGCGGCGTGGTGGCTGGCTCGGTCGTCATGCGTCGATCCTCGCACTCGTGCGGTGCCGGTGCGCTCGTCGCCCACCGGTCGGTCGCCCGGAGAACGCGGACGGCGGGCGCGTGATCCCCGTGGCTCTCCCCGTTCTCCGGCGCCTCTCGGTGCAGCCGTCCGGGGCCGGCGGTCGGGGCGGGCCGTCGGACCCGGACGGCGGTCTCAGGCCGCGCGCAGAGGTTCTTGCGCGGCGGGTTCCGGTACCTGTCGCGCCGGCGTGGTGGTGACGCTCGCGGTGGCGGCGGTCGCCGTCGCCCCGGCGACGAACGCCTCGCGCGGGCGCTGCACCGCGGCGAGCGAGACGACGTCGCGCCCGAACAGCGCGCCCGTCGCCCACACGGCGACCACGCGGGCCGTGCGCTCCCAGGTCGGGATCGCGAGCACGTGGTACCCGCGGTGCATGAGCCACGCGAGGCGCCCGCGCACGACGATCCGCCGGTACTCGAACACGCCCGAGCCGAGGCCGAGCGTCGCGACGACCCCGAGGCTGCCGTGCACGTAGGGATGCGTGGCCCGACCGCGCCGGGCCGCGACGAGGTTGCGGGCCAGGAGCCGGCCCTGCCGCACGGCGTGCTGCGCGTTAGGGACCGTGAGCGCGCCCGGCCGCGGGACCGCCAGGTCGGGGACGGCGGCGCCGTCGCCCGCGGCCCACGCGTCGGGGACCGTGTCGTCCACGGTGCCGACCCGCAGATCGGGCCGGGTGACGAGGTAGCCGCGCGCGTCCACGGGCAGGTCCGTGTGCGTCGCGACGACGGGGTTCGCCGCGTTGCCCGCCGTCCACACGAGCAGCCCCGTGGCGAACGACTCGCCGGTCGAGAGCGTCACGACCCCACCCTCGGCGGACACGAGCCCGGCCTCCAGGTGCACGTGCGCGCCCCGGCGCTCGAGCTCGCGCACGACCCACCGCCCCGGGCGTTCGGTCACCTCCGGCAGGAGGCGCGGGTTGCGCTCGACGAGGTGGAACCGCAGCTCCGCCGGGTCGATCTCGGGGTAGACGCGCGTGAGGTCGTGCGCGAGCGACAGGAGCTCGGCGAACCCCTCGACGCCCGAGAACCCGCCACCGACGAACGTCACCGTGAGCAGCCGCTCGCGCTCCGGCCCGACGGGCAGGCTCGCGGCGCGGTCGAACGACGTGAGCAGGCGGTCGCGGATCGCGACGGCCTCCTCGACGTGCTTCATGCCGATCGCGTGCTCGGCGACGCCCGGCACGGGGAACACGCGCGTCACGGCGCCCGCGGTCACGACGACCGTGTCGTACGTCAGGTCGTACGGTTCGCCCGAGCGCGGCCGCACGACGACCGTGCGGCGTGCGTGGTCCACGCGCTCGACCGTCCCGTCCACCAGGCGGGTCCGGCGCAGGTGGCTGCGGTGCGCGACGGCGGCGTGCCGCGCCTCGACCGAGCCCGCGACCACCTCCGGCAGGAACGGCTGGTACGTCATGTACGGGCGCGGGTCGACCAGGACCACCTCGACCTCGCCGCGGCGCAGCTCGCGCCGCAGGCGCTGCTCGAGCTCCCGGGCCGCCGTGAACCCTGCGTAGCCCCCACCGACGACGACGATGCGTTCCATCACTGCCTCCTGGTTGCCCACGAGCGTCCGTCCGGCGCTCTACCCGTACGACCGACCGGAGGCGCTCCGCGTGACATGACGTGCGTCACCCCGCCGACGTGCGCCCGCGGCCGTGCGCGGGCGAGGTCGGGACAGGCCGGTGGCGGTGTTTGACCCGCCCCGCGGCGACGACCCACACTGACGACCGTGGCCCCCGACGCAACCTCCCCGACCCTCGCCGTCGTGACCGAGGGCGAGCGTGCGCCGTCGGGCAGCCCTGCCGGGCCGGTCCCGACCCCGTACGAGGACCTCCTGCGCGACGTCCTGGCGCACGGCACCCCCAAGGGCGACCGCACCGGGACGGGCACGCGCAGCGTGTTCGGGCGGCAGCTCCGCTACGACCTGTCGCAGGGCTTCCCGCTCGTCACGACCAAGCGCGTCCACCTCCGGTCGATCGCGTACGAGCTCCTGTGGTTCCTGCGCGGCGACTCGAACGTGCGCTGGCTCCAGGAGCGCGGCGTGAGCATCTGGGACGAGTGGGCCGACGCCGACGGCGAGCTCGGCCCGGTGTACGGCGTGCAGTGGCGCTCGTGGCCGACGCCGGACGGCCGCCACGTGGACCAGGTCGCCCAGGTGATCGAGCAGATCCGGTCCAACCCGGACTCGCGCCGCCACATCGTCTCCGCGTGGAACGTCGCGGAGATCGAGGACATGGCCCTGCCGCCGTGCCACGCGTTCTTCCAGTTCTACGTGGCCGACGGGAAGCTGTCGTGCCAGCTCTACCAGCGCTCGGCCGACCTGTTCCTCGGAGTGCCGTTCAACATCGCGTCGTACGCGCTGCTCGTCCACATGGTCGCGGCGCAGACCGGGCTCGAGGTCGGCGACTTCGTGTGGACCGGCGGCGACGTGCACATCTACGACAACCACGTCGAGCAGGTGCGCGAGCAGCTCACGCGCGACCCGTACCCCTACCCGACCCTGCGCCTCGCGCCGCGCGACTCGATCGACGCGTACGAGTACGAGGACATCGAGGTCGTCGGGTACCAGCACCACCCGACGATCAAGGCCCCGATCGCGGTCTGACGGCGGTGGGGGAGGAGGCGCCCGCCGAGCCGACGCTCGGGCTGGTCTGGGCACAGGCGCGCGACGCCGCGGGGCGGCCGGTCATCGGCGCGGGCGGCGCCATGCCGTGGCACCTGCCCGAGGACCTCGCCCACTTCCGGCGCGTCACGTCGGGCCACCCCGTCGTCATGGGACGCCGCACGTGGGACTCGCTCCCGCCCCGGTTCCGCCCCCTGCCGGGGCGGACGAACGTCGTCGTGACGCGGCAGGCCGGGTGGTCGCCGGCGGAGCCGTCGCCGCGCGTCGGTGCGTCCGGCGGTGCGGTGCCCGACGGCGGTCGCCCGGCGGCCGAGGGCGGCGCGCCCGTGCGCGTGGCCGGGTCGGTCACCGAGGCGCTCGCAGCCGCCCGCGCGGCGGCGCGCGACACCGGGTCGGGCGAGGTGTGGGTCATGGGCGGCGCGCAGCTCTACGCGGCGACTGTCGCGCTCGCGGACCGGTGCGTCGTCACGGAGATCGACGCCGTCGTCGAGGGCGACACCTTCGCGCCCGAGATCCCCGCCGGGTGGGCCGCGCACCCGGGCGACTGGGCGACGTCGTCCACCGGCCTGCGCTACCGCTTGGTCACGGCGATGCGCCCCTGACTGGTTGTGGGCATGAGATGGGCCCGGTTTCCTCGACGGAACCGGGCCCATCTCATGCCCACAACCCAGTCAGGCGGGGAGGTGTCGGAGGGCGTCGAGGACCAGGTCCCAGAAGCGGGTGTGGTCGAGGGTGACCGCGACCTGGGTGCGGCACTCGTCAGGGGCGGGCTCGTCGCCGCGCAGGTCCGCGACCGTCATGCCGGTGGTCAGCGCGCCGTGGAGCTCGACGTCCAGCGGGGCGCGGCGCGTCGTCATCACCTCCGGGTCGATGACGTACGCCACCGCGCACGGGTCGTGGACGGGCGGGTAGAGGAAGCCCTGCGCGGAGCGGTACGTCGCCCCGTAGAAGTCGAGCAGCTCGCCGACGAACCGCGCGGCGGCGGTGTCGAGCCCGGAGAGCAGGTCGCGCACGTCCGGCGTCGCGACCGCCTGGTGCGTGAGGTCCAGCCCGACCATCGTCACCGGCCACGGCTCGTCCAGCACGACGTGCGCGGCCTCCGGGTCGGCGAGCACGTTGAACTCCGCGACCGGCGTGCGGTTGCCCACGTGGTAGCCGCCGCCCATCATCACCACCTCCCGCACGCGCGGCACGATGCGCGGCTCCTTGCGCGCCGCCATCGCGACGTTCGTCAGGGGTCCGGTCGGCACGAGCGTGATCTCGCCGGGCTCTGCGCCCATGACCGTGTCCACGATGAGGTCCACCGCGTGGCGGCGGTCGACGGCGCGGCGTGGTGAGGGCAGGACCGGCCCGTCCATCCCGGAGTCGCCGTGGATCTCCGGTGCGACGATCCGCGGCCGGACGAGCGGCCGGTCGCACCCGGCCGCGACCGGGGCGTCGATCCCCGCGAGCTCGGCGACGGCGAGCGCGTTGCGCGTGACCTTCTCCAGCGTCTGGTTCCCCGCGACCGTCGTCACGGCCACGAGGTCGACGACCGGGCTGCCGTGCGCGAGCAGCATCGCGATCGCGTCGTCGTGGCCGGGGTCGCAGTCGAGGAGGACGCGTCGTGGCGCGTCGGCACGTCCGGTGGGCATGCGCCCATCCTCGCGTGCGCGCCGCGCGCCGGCCCGACGGTCCCCGTCGGCGCGAGCGCGCTTCGCCTCGGACGGCCGCCGACGGCTAGGCTGTCCCCCGGCCCGTTCCCCGGGGCCGCGCGCCTGTAGCTCAGGGGATAGAGCACCGCTCTCCTAAAGCGGGTGTCGCCAGTTCGAATCTGGCCAGGCGCACCGAGAGTCCGGCACGGGCCGCCCCGGCCGACCGCCACCTCGCACGACCAGACCGGGAGCGAGGTTCCATGAGCCCGTGGGCACTGCTGCGCGACGCGACACGGCGGTCGTACGTGCTGCGCGGCGTCACGGTCCGCGTGCTCGTCCTCGCCGTCGTGCTCTCCGCGGTCACCGTGCCGGTGGTGTCGTGGCTCGCGCGGGCGAGCGCGGCGGCGGCGGGTGTCCAGGCACTGACGCACCAGAACGTGGTCCATGTCCTGACCACCCCCCTGTCGGTGCTGCTGCTCGTGGTGCTCGCCGTGGTCGTCGGCGTCGTGGTCCTCGTGCAGCACGGGGCGTTCGTCGCCGTCGCGTGGAGGGCCGACCAGGGCGAGCCGGTGACGCTGCGCGGAGTCCTGCGCGACCTGGGCCGTGCCGCCCGAGGCCTGCGCAGCCCGCAGCTCGCCCTGTTCCTCGTCTACGCGGTCGTCCTGGTCCCGCTCGGCGGACTCGGGACGGCGGCGCTCCTCGTCCGGGGAGTCGCGATCCCGGACTTCGTCATCGCCGAGCTCCTGAAGTTCCGGGGCGGCCTCCTGGTCTACGTCGCATTCCTGGTGGCGGTGCTGTGGGCGAACCTGCGGCTGGTCCTCACGACGACGTTCCTGGTGGAGGACGGCGGCACGGTCGCGGCCGCGATGCTGGCGAGCTGGCGCGCCACGCGCCGGGCCACCCTGCGGCTGCTCGTCGTGCTGGTGCCCGTCGGGCTCGCCGCCCTCGTCGTCGCGGGGGCTGCGGCCGCCCTCGTCCTGGTCCCGACCCGGGTCGCCGACGCCCAGGCGCCCGGCGCGGCGGCGGTCGTGGCGGGAGTCGGGCTCGCCGTCGTGCAGATGCTGGCAGTCGTTCTCGCGGGCGCGGTCGCGGCGACCGTGGCCCACGTGCTCGTCGCCGTGGCGCGGGAGCGACGGCCCGGGCGCGCGGGGTCCGAGGAGGCCGTGACGACGCCCCTCGTGCCGGTACCCGCGGCCGGGGGCCCCGCCGTCGTCCCGCCCGGCCCGACGCGCGCCCTCCTCGTCGCGGGGGCGGTCCTCGGCGCCCTGGCGCTCGTCGCCACGAACACGCTGGCCGTCTCCCGGGTCACGGAGCACCTGCCCGGCGTCGTCGCCCACCGCGGGCACCCGGCCGCCGCGGTCGAGAACTCGATCCCGTCGCTCGAGGCCGCGGCCGCGCTGGGCGTGGACTACGTCGAGCTGGACGTGCTGCAGGCCTCCGACGGGGGGCTCGTGGTCTTCCACGACACGACGCTGCGCCGCCTCGCCGGGTCGGGGCGCGCGGTCGGGGACCTCACGCTCGACGAGCTCACCGCGACGACGATCCGGCAGGGCGGGCACGAGGCGACGATCCCGTCGCTGCGGGACTTCGTGCGGCGCGCGAAGGAGCTGGACCAGCCGCTCCTCGTCGAGCTGAAGCTCCACGGCAGGGAGACGGCGTCGTACGTGCCCGACGTCGTCGCGCTGCTGCGCGAGGAGGGCGTCGCCGACGAGTACCTCGTCCAGGCGATCTACCCGGACCTCGCCGACGCGGTGAACGCCGCCGCCCCGGAGATCGAGGTGGGGTACGTCGTCCCGCTCGTGCGGGGCGTGCGCGAGGTCCCGGACGTCGACTTCCTCGCCGTGGAGCAGTCCTCGCTCGGCGCCCGGACGCGCGCCGTGGCGCGCGCGGCGGGGGTCGACCTGCTCGTGTGGACCGTGAACGACACCGCGGGGCTGCGGGCCGTGCTGCGCGCGGGCGACGTGGACGCGATCATCACGAGTGCGCCCGAGACCGCGGTGCGGGTGCGGGGCGAGGTCGAGGCGGAGACGGGTGTCGCGCCGCGGCTGGAGCACCAGGTCCGAGAGGCGCTCCGCTGGTGACGTGACCGCCCGACCGCGGTGCTAGGCCGAGGCGCCGGTCGGCGGTCCGGTCGACGGTGTCGGCGTGGGCGCCGTGCCCGCGCTCCCGCCGGTGCCGGTCTCGGCCTCCGAGCCCTCGCCGCTGCCGGTGCCCGTGCCCGTGCCCGGGTCGGGCGTGGTCGAGGGATCGGGGTCCGGGGTCGTCGGTTCCGGCGAAGGCTCCTCGGTGGGGCTCTCGGTGGGGTCCGGGGTCGGGGTGGTGGACGGCTCGTCCGTCGGAGTCGGGTTCGGGGCAGGGTCCTGGGTCGGCACGGTCGACGGGTCCACGGCCGGGCCCGACGGTGCGGGCGTCGCGGGGTCGTCCGTGCCGGCGGAGCGCTCGCGGCTGATCGTCGTCCCCGAGCCCTCCACACCCCGCACGGCGTCGGAGATCGGCTTGCCGATCGCGAGCTCGACCACGAGGACGACGCCCATCACCACGACGAACAGCGCGAGCGCCGAGACCGTCAGGACCCGCCCACGGCCGTAGCGGTCGACGAGCCGCAGCCAGGCGTTCTGCGGCTGCTCCGGCTCCGTGCTCTCCGGGGCCACGGGGTCGCCGTCGGTGGGGAGGGTGCTCGTCGCCTCGGCGTCCGACGCACCGTCCGGATCGGGCGCGGTTGCCGTGTCCGCCACGACCACCGTCCCGCGCGGCACGCTCTCGACGGCGGTCGTGACGGTGGTGGTCGTCGCGCGGTCGCGCGGGGTGCTCCCACCGGTGGTCACCTGCACGACCTTGCCGACGACGGGCACGAGCTGCTCGCGCGTCTTCTGGATCGAGCGCGTGTAGACGTAGTTCGCGACGACGGTGAGGGCGCTCGCGATGCCGGCGCCGATGATCGTGCCGGCGGTCCCGAAGTACGACAGCAGCACCGTGGTGCTCACGGCGGCGAGCGAGCTCGCGACGACCTGCGTGAGAGAGAGCCGGGCGGGGGCCTCGCGCTCCTTCGCGGGCGCGGTCTCCGCGGCGGCACGCCCCGCCTCGCGGCCGGCGTCGTGGGGCGCGGGGCGCGAGGCAGGGGAGTCGTCGTTCTCGGGGCGGGGCGCGGGGGGTGTCGTCACGTGGTGCGGGTTTCCGGTCGTCGGCGGGGCAGGACCACCCGCCGCCACCGGCCGTGGACGACGGCCGCGCGCCAGGGACCGGCGTCGGGCCACGGGCGTCCTCCCACGGTAGGCCGCTCGTGTGGACCTTGCTCAGGGGCGTCGTGCCGGGGGCTCAGAGGAACGGGAGAGATCCTGTGACGCCGCCGGTCGGAGCGCCGCGGTGGTGCGCGCCGGCGCCCGTCGTCGCGCCCGGGTGGCCCGGGGACGGGGCGACGAGGAGGGCGGCCCGACGACGGCGACGTATCCTGCCGGGGGTTGCGCGGGCCGTCGTCGGCTCTCACGCGAACCCCGTCGCATGCCGCGCGGTGTGGTGTGCGCCACAGGGTGCAGGCAGTGGTGCGCGGTCGCGAATTCGCGGAATCCCGCGCATGTTGTGGACGCTCGTCCAGGTGGTTCTCAGACGCCTCCGGGGTCACGCGGGTGATTTACCCGTCCAGGACCGTGGGCCGTGTTGACGCCCGCCATCTCGCCGTGCAAGATAGTCCTCGACAGCGCGCATCGCCTGCCCCCTGCGCGGTGCGCGCTGTTTCATACTTCTCCGGGAGAACACCCCGGAATAGCTCGGAACGACGGCCTCGGAACACGAATTCTCGTGATCCGGGGCCGTTCGTCGTCTCGTCGTCAGTCGGCCGCGCGCAGGACCCGTCGGAGGGCGGCCCCGGCCCGCCGCCGCCCGGTGCACCGGGTCGCCGACCCTCCGGCGCGCCGCGCCGGGCCTCGCGAGGCGGACGGTTAGCGTCGGAGGGTGAATGCCGCAGCCCGCACCAGCTCAGCCGCCCGGAGCGTGGCCGATCCTGCTCGGCTGCCCGCGACCGCTCCCGGTGGGACCGACCAGCCCGACGCCGCGACGGACGACGGCGTGACAGCGTCCCGCCCCGTGCTCGTCCCCGAGCCCACGACGGCGGACCTCGTCGACGAGGCCGTCACGCGGTGGCGCGCGGGCCTCGTCGAGCTCGCCGGGGGCTCGTCGCTCGCCGACGTCTCGCTCCTCGGCGACGCCGTCGTCGACCTGACGGCCGCCCACCCCTCGGGCGTCGCCCAGCTCTTCGCCGGGCGGCCGACGCGGCTTTCGAACCTGTTCCGCGAGGGCGGGTCGCTGCCCGCCGCGCGGCGCCGCGCACGGGCCGTCGTGGTCCGCGCCGCCGAGCACGCCCAGCGCTACGGCGTCGCGCCCACATACCTGGCGATCGGGGTCGCGACCTGGACCCAGAGCCTCTCGGTGCCGCTGGCCGAGGACGACGTCGCGGTGCTCGCCCGGGTCGCGGGCCGCGCCCCCGCGACGGTCGTCCCGAGCGGGGACGACGACGTCGCGGGCCCCGGCGAGGCCGGATCCGGCACCCGCCCCGGTGACGGCGCGAGGGAGGACGAGCCCGCGCTCTCGGACGAGCGGGACGGGTCCGACGGCGTGCACGCCCCCGAAGCCGGCCGTCAGCCCCGGGGCGAGGTCGACGAGACCGAGCAGGAGCCGACGTCCCGGACGGTGCGCGCCCCCGTGCTCCTGCGTCCTCTGACCGTGACCCCGCGCGGGGACGGCGAGACCGACTACGAGCTGACCCTCGAGCCGACGGCCGAGATCAACCCGCTCCTCGCGCGCACGCTGCGCGCGCACGGCGCGCTCCTCGACCCGGTGACGCTCGCGCGCTCCACGTTCACCGGCGCGGGCTTCGACCCCGGCGACGCGACCCGTCGCATCGCCGCGCTCGGCCAGGCCGTGCTCGACGACTTCGACCTGACCCACCGCGTCCTCGTCGGCACGTTCGTGCACCCCGGGCAGGTCCTCGTCGACGACCTCGACGAGCTCGCGCCGGCGCTCGAGCGGCACGAGGTCGTCGCCGCGCTGGCCGGGGACGAGCGCTCGGCCGTCGCGCTGCGTGCCGAGCTGCCCGCGCCGCGCGTCGGCGACGCGGACCCGGTGCACGAGCGCGGCGCCGGCGACCTCGACCCGTCCCAGCGCCACGTCGTCGACGTGCTCGCGAGCGGTTCGCACCTCTTCGTCGACGCCCCGGCCGGGTCCGACGTCGCGGGCACGCTCGCGGCCGTCGTCGCCGAGGCCGCGGCGTCCGGGCGCCACGTGCTGTACGTCCCGGGCCACCGCCGGGCCGCGGACGCGCTCCTCGCGCGGCTCGACGAGCTGGGCCTGGGCGGCCTCGTGCTCGACGTCGTCCCCGAGCCGACGTGGCGCGAGACGGCGTCGCACCGACTCCTGTCCGCGATGGCCACCGAGCCCGAGCCGGGCGAGGACGAGGACCTCGCGCGCACGCGCGACGCGCTGCTCGGCGCGCGCGCCCGGCTCGCCGGGTACATCGAGGCGCTGCACCTCGTGCGCGACCCGTGGGGCGTGTCCGCCTACGACGCGCTCCAGGCGCTCGCCCGGCTCACCTCCGAGCGACCGGCCCCCGACACCCGGGTGCGCCTCACGACCGAGGTCGTGCTCGGCGTCGGGCCGCAGCGGGAGCGGATCGCAGCGGAGCTGCGCGAGGCCGCGCTGCTCGGCGCCTTCACCGCGCGCGCGACGTCGACCCCCTGGTACGGCGCCGCCCTCACCACGCCGCAGGAGGCCCACGACGCGCTCGTGCGCGTCGAGCGCCTGCGCACGCACACGCTCCCGCAGCTGCGCGCGCAGGTCGACCAGGTCGCCCAGCGCACCGGGCTGACGCCCGCGACGACGCTGCGCCAGTGGGGCGACCAGCTCACCATGCTCGGCGGCATGCGCGGCACGCTCGACGTGTTCCAGCCCCTCATCTTCGAGCGCACCGCGCAGGACATGGTCGAGGCGACCGCGACCAAGCAGTGGCGCGCGGAGCGCGGCATCGAGATGGGCTGGTTCGCCCGCCGACGGCTGCACCGCCAGGCGCGCGACATGGTCCGGCCCGGCGTCCGCGTGCCCGACCTGCACGCCGCGCTCGTCGAGGTGCAGGCGCAGCGCGCGGTCTGGCAGGAGCAGTGCCCGCGCGGCGGCTGGCCCGTGCTGCCCGAGGGGCTGTCCGCGATCGAGGACACGCACGAGGCCGTGCGCATCGACGTGGAGGAGCTCGAGCCCGCGCTCGACGGCACCCCCGGGGGCGGGGACCTCCTCGACGCCCCGCTCGACGCGCTCGCGACGCGCCTCGACGCGCTCGCCGAGGACGCCGAGTCCCTCGACTCCCTCCCCGCGCGGACCGCGATCCTGCGCCGGCTCACCGACCTCGGCCTCGGCGAGCTCCTCGCCGACCTCGCCGTGCGCCGCGTCGAGCCCGACTTCGTCGGCCCCGAGCTGGAGCTCGCATGGTGGAGCTCCGTGTTCGAGCAGGTGCTCGCGCAGGACCAGGCCCTGGCCGGTCAGGACGGCGCCGGCCTCGACGCGCTCGCGCGCCGGTTCCGCGACCTCGACCGCACGCACGTCGCGTCGCTGGCCGCGCCCGTCCGCGCGGCGGTCCGCGACCACCTCGGGACCGCGATGCGCGAGCACCGGGACGAGGCCGAGGACCTGTTCACCGAGCTGCTCGAAGGCCGCCTCGTGAGCCTTCGGGAGACGGCCGAGAAGCACCCCGCCGTGCTGCGGCGCCTGCGCCCCGTGCTCGTCGCCACGCCGACCCTCGTGCCGCACCTCGTCCCCGCGACGCGCACCGTCGACCTCGTCGTCCTCGACGCGATCGAGCACGCGCCCGTCGAGCTCGTGCTCTCCGCGCTCGCCCGCGGGCGGCAGGTCGTCGCGGTCGGCGACCCGCGCGCCGCCTCGACCGAGACCGTGCGAGAGCTCGCCGAGCTGCTGCCCACGGTCGAGCTCCTCGCCGACGGGTCGCGGCGCGACCCGTACGTCACGACCTTCCTCGCCGAGCACGGCTACGACGGCGTGCTGCGCCCCGCGCCCCTGCCCCGCGCCGAGGTCCTCGTCCAGCTCGACGTCGTCGACGGCGCCGGCATGCCCGACCCGACGTCCGGCGCGGTCGAGAGCACCCAGGCCGAGGTGGACCGCGTCGTGGAGGTCGCCATCGAGCACGCGCTCACGCGGCCCGACGAGTCCCTCGCGATCGTCACCGTCACGCCCCTGCACGCCGACCGCATCCGCGACGCCCTCCTCGTCGAGGTGCGCCAGAACCCCGCGCTCGCCAGCTTCTTCTCCGGTTCCCGCGCCGAACCCGTCGTCGTCGCCGACGTGTCCGGCGTCGCCGGGCTCGTGCGCGACACGATCGTCCTGTCCGTCGGGTTCGGCCGCACGCCGCACGGGCGGGTGCTCCACCGGTTCGGCATCCTCAACACCCCCGGGGCCGAGGCCATGCTGCTCGACTCCGTCGGCGCCACCCGCCGTCGCCTCCACGTCGTGTCGTGCTTCACCGCGGGCGACCTCGACCCGGAGCGGCTGCGCGGGGCCGGCGCCCGGCTGCTCGCCGAGGTCCTCGACCTCGCCGAGCAGCGCAGCGGCGCCGCCGACCAGGTGACCCTCGGCAACGGCGTCGACCTCGGCGGCAGCCCCGACCGGCTCGTGCTCGACCTCGCCGAGCGCCTCTGGCGCGCGGGCCTCGTCGTCGAGACCGACTACGGCATCGGCGACGGCGACCGCATCCCGCTCGTCGTCGGCCACCCCGACCTGCCCGGCGAGCTCCTCGTCGCCGTCCTCACCGACGACGCCGCGTACGTCGCCGAGCGCAGCGTGCGCGTGCGGGACCGGCAGGTGGCCGAACGCCTCGAGCGCATCGGGTGGACCGTCGCGCAGGTGTGGTCCGCCGCCGCGTTCCTCGACCCCGCCAAGGAGGCCGAGCGCATCCGGAGGGTCGTGCAGGCGGTGCGCGACGAGCGGCTCCCGGAGACCGGGGGCGTCGCGCAGACCGGAGGGGGCGACAGGATCGTCGTCGTGCCGGTGATCGACGACGACGAGCAGCACGGCGACGACGACCTCTGACTCTCGGCCGACCCGTTCGGGGTCGTCACCGTGGGCGCGGGGTCGGCGGGGGAGCGACTGCCCGCCTGGTCGGGTTGGGTGCGGGGTGGGAGGCGGCGCCGGGTCTACCATCCGCCGCTCGTTCCTCGCGGCTCCCGCCAGGCCCGCCACGACCCGGCGCCGCCTCCCACCCCGCCACGTCGTCACACCGTGGGCCGCGCTGCCGGCGATCACGCGTGCTGGTCGTTGTGCAGGTCTGCTTGTCGCGCGGCTCCTGTGTGTGGGGGGTCCTCGCGAGTCTCGTCGGCTTGGGCGGTGGTGGCTGACCTCTGACGCTCCTGCGGTGCGACGATGGAGGCGTGAGCACCGCGTCCGACCCGAGTCCTGACCGCACGCACGACGCGCCCGACGGCGCGGGGCGGCGTCGGCGGCCGCGGCGGGCCGTGCGGCGGGGGACGGAGAGCGAGGTCGTGTCCGGGGTGAGCGCCGACGAGCGGTCCGAGGGCTGGGGCGACGAGGCCGCGCCCGGACGTGGGGTCCGGGGCGAGAACGACGACCGCCTGCTCGGGGACGTCCCGCCGCACTACGGCCGGCACTGACCACGCACTACGCTTCCTGCGCTACGCGCTACGCGCTACGCGCTACGTGCCCTGCGCGTCGGCGCCCGGCGCCGGCACGACCACGGTCCGGACGGCGCCGAACCCGGGGTCGTTCCCCGCTCTCGGCGTGAGGTGAGGAGCGACCCCGGGTTCGTCCCGGGCGCGCCGCGCCGCGTGAGCTCAGGCGGCGGCGGGGTGGGACGTGCTCAGAAGCCGCGCGGCGGCGTGGGGCCGCCCGGTGCCGCGCCGCCGGGACCGCTGGCCGCCTGGGCGGCGAGGAGGTCGCGGATCTCCTGGAGGACGCGCACGTCCTCCGCCGGTGCCTCGGGCTCGGGCTCGACGTCCTGCTTGCGACGCTCGGCGAGCTTGTTCATCGGGAGGACGATGACGAAGTAGAGCGCGATCGCGATGATGAGGAACTGCAGGATCGCGTTGAGGATGCCGCCGACGGAGAGGACCGATGCCTCGATCCCGTCGTGGGCCGGCCGCAGCGTGATGTCCCACAGGTTCGAGATGTCCGGCTTGCCAAAGATGGCGCCGATGATCGGGTTGATCAGGTAGGTGACGATCGCGTCGACGAGCGAGGCGAACGCCGCCCCGATGACGACGCCGACCGCCAGGTCGATCGCGTTGCCTCGGAGCACGAACTCCTTGAATCCCTGGAACACGCCCTTCATGTGCTGCTTCCCTCTCAGGTCGGTGGTCCGCGTGGCGGCGGGGCCACGACAGGTGCGCACGCGATCCTCCCAACGCGGGTGCCGACGGGCAACGGCCTGGCCCGGCGGGTCGGGCACCGGCGTCCGGTTCACCCGTCGGCGCGCCGGCCACCTCGCCCGTCAGGGCACGAGGACGGCCGTGACGCTCGTCTGCCCGCTCACGGCGGCGAGCCGGACCGCCTCCTCGGGCCGGACGGCGACGAGCGTCACGGCGTCCGTGCCCGACCCGCCCGTGCCGAGCAGCCCGCCCCCGCCGTCGGGTTCGGGTGCCGGCACGACGACGGCAGCGCGGGCGAGGTAGGGGTCGGCGGCGACCGGGTCCTGGCCGTCGCCCGGCACGTCGGTGAGCGCCGTCGTGAGCGCCTGGTCACCGGCGGCGAGGAGGTCGACGCGGTCGCCCGGGCCGAGGAGGGCCGCGACACCGGGATCGAGCCGGACGGGTGCGACGACCGTGCCCGGGGGAGCCGCGGCGGCGAGCTCGCCGCCGGCGACGAGCGCGTCCTGCAGCAGGGTGCCCGCAGGCAGGGCGACGGTCGCGCGGCGCCCGAGCACGTCGTCGGGCCGTGCCGCCGAACCGGCCGGGACGAGCTCGGCGGACACGTGGTCCACGCGGAGGTCCGCCGCCGCCAGCACGGCGCCCGCCGGCACCTCGCGCGTGGTGACGACGGCCGGTGCGGTCGGCGGCGGGGGAGGGCGGAGCGCCCCGACGACCACGGAGGCCGCGACCCCGCAGCAGAGCGCGGCCACGACGAAGCGGGACCGCCACCACAACCCGCGCAGCAGCCGCCGTCGCGCGGGCGAGCGGTCAGGGCGCGGACGGGGATCCGGCGAGCGGGGGGAGCGGAGCATGGGCGCGACCGTAGCCGCGCTCCGGGCGACGGCGGGCGCCGGCCGGTGCGGACCTGTGGACGGAACGCGGCGTCGACGCCCGGACGGGCCGTCCGGAGCGGGCTGTGGTCGACCGACGTCGGAACGACCGTCGCGGACCCGCCCGCGGGGCGTCAGATCAGGAGGCGGTCGAGCTTCCGGACGAGGACGAGGTGCTGCTCGCGCCCCCGGACGTGCTGCTCGCGCCGGACGTCGCAGAGGAGGAGGCGGGCTTCGAGGCGGCAGGTGCCGTCGACGACTTCCCGCCCGAGCGCGAGTCCGTGCGGTAGAAGCCCGAGCCCTTGAACGTCACGCCGACAGAGGAGAACACCTTGCGCAGACGGCCCGAGCACTCGGGGCAGACCGTGAGGGCGTCGTCGCTGAACGACTGGTGGATGTCGAAGGCGTGACCGCAGGCGGTGCACGTGTACGCGTAGGTGGGCACGGGTTCTCCTCGTTCACGAGACGGCCGTCGGGCGGCCACCGGCGGGTCGGGATCGGGTCGGTCTCGGCCGGGTCGTCGGTGTCAACACCGCCTGGCACTCGAAACTTCCGAGTGCTAATCATACGCGGCCCGGCGCTCGCCCCCGGCCGGGTAGTCTCGCATCCGTGTCTGCGCACGAACCCACCGAGGCCCCCGCCGGTGACGCCGTCCCCGGTGCCGACCCCGCGACCCCGGTCGAGACCACGGCTCCGCCCCGCCGCCGTCGGTCCGGCCGTCGGCGCGTCCTGATCGGTGTGGCCGTGCTGCTCGTCCTCGCGCTCGTCGCGGGTGCCGCGTTCGTGGTCGTCACCGTGCGCCGACCGTTGCCGCAGACCTCCGGCCAGATCGAGGTCCCCGGGCTCGAGGGCCAGGTCACGGTGCTGCGCGACGCCCAGGGCGTGCCGCAGATCTACGCGGACACCCCCGAGGACCTGTTCCGTGCCCAGGGCTACGTCCAGGCGCAGGACCGCTTCTTCGAGATGGACTACCGCCGGCACGTCACCGCGGGCCGGCTCGCGGAGCTCGTGGGCGACAACCCCGACGCCATCGCCGCCGACACCGTGACGCGGACGTTCGGCTGGCGGCAGGTCGCCGAGGAGGAGTGGGACGTCGTCTCGCCCGAGACCAAGGCGTACCTCCAGGCCTACGCCGAGGGCGTCAACGCGTACCTCGAGAACCGCAGCCCGTCCGAGATCGCGATCGAGTACACCGTGCTCGGCCTCCAGGTCGACGTCGCGGAGCCCGAGCCCTGGGACCCCGTCGACTCGCTCGCCTGGCTCAAGGCGATGGCGTGGGACCTGCGCGGCAACTACGACGACGAGCTCGAGCGCGCGCTGTCGTACAGCACCCTCCAGGACACCGGGCGCGTCGCCGCGCTGTTCCCCGCCTACCCGTCCGACGTCAACGCGCCGATCCTCGACCCCGGCGAGCTCGACAACCCCCAGCAGGTCGCGCTCGAGCTCGGCCCCGAGGCCCGCGCCGAGTACGGCTCGGACCACCTCCGGAGCGCCCTCGAGGCCGCCGACCGCGCGCTCGACGCCGTCCCCGTGCTCATCGGGCGCGGCGAGGGCACAGGCTCCAACTCGTGGGTCGTCTCCGGCGACCACACCGCCAGCGGCAAGCCGATCCTCGCCAACGACCCGCACCTCGCACTCGGGGCCCCTGGGATCTGGGCGCAGGTCGGGCTGCACTGCAACGAGGTCGGGCCGCAGTGCGCGTTCGACGTCGCGGGCTTCTCGTTCGCCGGGTTCCCCGGCGTCATCATCGGCCACAACGCGCAGCTCGCGTGGGGCCTGACGAACATGGGCGCCGACGTCACCGACTTCTTCGTCGAGCGCGTGCGCGACGACACCTACCTGCGCGGCGACGAGTGGGTGCCGCTCGAGACCCGGACCGAGACGCTGCACGTCGCCGGCGGCGAGGACGTGGACCTCGAGATCCGCTCGACCGTGCACGGGCCGATCGTGTCCGAGGCGATCCCCGCGACCGAGACGGCCGTCGACACCCCCGCCCTCGACACCCGCCTGGGCGAGTACGCCGTCTCCCTCCAGTGGACCGCGCTCGAGCCGGGCCGTACCGCCGACGCGGTCTTCGCGTTCAACCTCGCCCAGGACGCCGACGACATGCAGGCCGCCGCGGCGCTCTTCGAGGTGCCCGCGCAGAACATCGTCTTCGCGACGGCGGACGGTCACATCGGCTACCAGGCGCCCGGCAAGATCCCCGTCCGCCAGGCGGTGCCCGACGCCGAGGTGCCCTCCGACGGCACGTGGCCGCGCGACGGCTCCGACGAGCGCTACGACTGGCAGGGCTACGTCCCGAGCGAGCAGATGCCGCGCGTCGTCGACCCGGCCGAGGGGTTCATCGTGGCCGCCAACCAGGCGGTCCTGCCCACCGGCGTCGCGCCGTTCCTCACCACCGACTGGGACTACGGCTACCGTTCGCAGCGCATCCGCCAGCTCCTCGAGGCCGAGATCTCCGCCGGACGACCCGTCGACGTCGACACGATGAACGAGATCCAGACCGACGACCGCAGCCCCTACGCCGAGGTGCTGGTACAGCCCCTCCTCGACCAGGAGATCGACGACAGCTTCGCCGCCGAGGGGCAGGCGCTCCTCGCGGACTGGGACTACCGGACCGACACCGACTCCGCCGCGGCCGCCTACTTCGCCGCCGTCTGGCGCAACCTGCTCCAGCTCACCTTCTGGGACGACCTGCCCGAGTCGGCGCTGCCGAACGGCGGGAGCCGCTGGCTCGCCGTCGTGCAGAACCTCCTCGAGAACCCGACCGACCCGTTCTGGGACGACCGCCAGACCGTCAGCGTCGTCGAGACGCGTGACGAGGTCCTCACCCAGGCGCTCGTCTCGGCCCGCCTCGACCTGACCGTCGAGCAGAGCAAGCAGCCCTCCGACTGGGCCTGGGGCAAGCTTCACGTGCTCGCGCTCGAGCACCCGATCCTCGGCGGCGAGTCCATCCCCGGCCCCGTCCGCAACTGGGTCAACCCCGACCCCGTCGGCATGCCCGGTGGCTCCTCGATCGTCAACGCGACCGCGTGGGACGCGGCCTCCGGGTCGTTCGACGTCACGGCAGGCCCGTCGATGCGGATGGTCGTCGACCTCGACGACCTCGACCGCTCCACCTGGGTCACCGTCACCGGTACCTCCGGCCACCCCGCGTCCACGCACTACTCCGACCAGCTCAAGACCTGGGCTCGCGGCGAGACCTACGACTGGCCGTTCTCCACGCAGGCGGTCGCCGACGCCAGCCAGGACGAGCTCACCCTCGTCCCGTAGTCCCCGGGTCGGTGCACGGCCCGCAGGGTCGGGTCCGCCGCCGTCGGTGGGTCCTGCTGCCCGCTGGGTCGGGTCCGCGGTGGGGTCGGACCGTGTGCTCGGACTGGCGCACCGTCACCTCGGTCGTGTGGGCGGGGGTTCTAGGAGTGCGCCTTTGACGGCCTTCGCACACGGTCCGACCCCACCGCTCTTCCTGCCCGTCGCCGCACGACCCGCGGCCCGGGTCCAGCGGTCGCGCTCGACCCGGGCGCGTGGTCGTGGCCCGGCCGAGATGCGAGTAGTGGCCCCTGCGGGCCTCGTCCTCGGGGCCACTTCTCGCTTCTCGTCACCATGCGCGGCTCGTGACGGGACGAGGCGACGTCGGGCGCGGGGCCGCCGAGCGTGAGAGCCGCGCTCCTCGAACCTACGGCCGAGAGATCTCGGCGACGGCGCGGCAGCCCGAGCGCATCACCCACCCCAACCCGACCCGCGGGCGGGCTGGCCTGAACCGACCGACCCGGCCCGACCGTGCGGGTCGTGGAGGTGGCCCGGGCGGCGGTGCTACGGGAGCCAGCGCCAGCCGAGGGGGGTCGCGACGGCGTCGACGGTCTTGTCGTGGGACTCGACCGGGAGCGGGCGGTCGGAGGCGTCGTAGACCTCCTCGGGGAAGACGACGGCGACGACCTTGGTCCCGGGGCTCAGGTGCTCGAGGGCGCGGTCGTACCAGCCGCCGCCCTGGCCGAGCCGGACGCCGCGCGAGTCGACGGCGAGCGCGGGGGCGACGACGACGTCGGCCTGGGCGATCGCCTCGGCGCCGAGCGGCGGCGTGCCGGGTTCGGGCGGTCGGCCGGGGGCGCGGACCTGGAGGTCGGCCGGGCCGTCGTACACGGCCCAGTCGCGCTGCAGGCCGGCGCCGAGCACCGGGAGCAGGACGCGTACGCCGCGCGCGGAGAGGCGTTCGAGCATCTCCGCGGTGCCGGGCTCCGCGGGGCGGGCGGCGTAGGTCGCGACGCACGTGGCGGTCGCGACCTCGGGGATGGTCGCGACGACGTCGGCGATGGCGGCGGCCGCTTCCTTGCGGAGCCGCTCGGACCGCGCCTGGCGGTTGGTGCGGATGGCCTTGCGGAGGATCTCCTTCGCGTCCTCGGCTTCGATGCTTCCGTGCAGGGGGTACGGCTGGACCGGGCCACTCATGTCCCTATTGTCACCCGGCTCGCGGTTCCGTGCGGACACGGCGCGGGTGACCTTCGGCCCTGGTGGGTCGGATCGGGTTCCGTGGACGGGCCCGGGGTGCCTATGATCGGGGAGAGCCAGTAGTTCGGACTCCTGACAAATGAGTCGTTGTCCGGCAGAGGTCGACCAGTGAGGACGCCATGACCGCGACGACGCCCGCGAAGCCCAGCGCCACGACCCCGCGACCGCGAGGGGGCGCGCACAGCCGGACCGCGAGGGCCGCCGTCGTGCTCGCCGCGGGGCACGACGCCGCGTCGCGCGAGCTCCTGTCCCGGCCGCTGGGCAGCGCGACGGTCGTCGAGCTGGCCGTGGCGAACGTGCGTCGCGTGGTCGACGCGAGCCGCATCGTCGTCGTCGTGGCGCCGGACGACCCGACCGTGCGCGAGCTGCTCGGCGAGGACGTCGTCTACGTGGAGCAGGAGGCGCCGCTCGGCACGGGCGACGCGGTCCTCGCCGCGCGCGGCGCGGTCGCGTCGGTGCTGGGGCTCGGGGTCGACGAGCCGGTGCTCGTCGCGTACGCGGACACGCCGTTGCTGCGCTCGGAGTCGCTCCTGGGCCTGCTCACGCGCCACACGCTCACGGGCGCCGACCTGTCGCTCCTCTCGGCCGTCGTGGACGACCCGGACGGCTACGGCCGCGTGGTCCGCGCCGAGGGCGAGATCGCGGCGATCCTCGAGTCGTCCGAGGCGGGCGGCGTCGCCGAGCCGCGCACGGAGATCAACGTCGGCGCCTACGTCGCGGCGCCGGGCCTGCTGTTCGGCGAGCTCGAGCGCATGGCGTCCGACGGCGAGCACCGGCTCACGGAGCTCGCTCGCCGCGTCATCGGCGCGGGGAAGCGGATCTCGTCGTACCGGATCGTCGACGTCGACGAGGTGCGCGGCATCAACACGCCGGACGAGCTCGCGCAGGCGGCGGACATCGTGCTCAAGCGCCTGTTCGTCCCGAAGAAGAACACGGACACCAAGATCGTGTTCGGCACGGGTGGCTGGCGCGCCGTCATCGGCGAGGGGTACACGCTCGCGAACGTGCGCCGGCTGTGCCAGGCGATCGCGAACGAGACGATCCGCCGCGGCCTCGACGGCAAGGGCGTCGTGATCGGGGGCGACCGTCGTTTCCTCTCGCGCGAGTCGGCCATCGCGGCGGCCGAGGTCTTCGCGGGCAACAACATCGCGGTCACGCTCCTGCCCGACGACGTCCCGACCCCGCTCGTGACGTTCGCCGCGCCCTACCTCGGGGCGGCCTACGGCATCATCGTCACGTCGAGCCACAACCCGCCCGAGTGGAACGGCATGAAGGTGTTCCGCCAGGACGGCTCGCTGCCGCTCGACGACGAGACGGACCGCTACCAGGACGAGGCCAACGCGCTGTCGGTCGACGACGTCATCACGCTCGACATCGACGTGGCGCGCCGCACGGGCGTCGTGGTCGACCGGTCGCTCACCGACCCCTACGTCGACGCGATCGAGAAGATCATCGACGTGGACGCGGTGCGCGGCTCGGACCTGCAGGTGATCGTCGACCCGATGTACGGCACGAGCCAGCTCACGCTCGGCACGATCCTGTCCGACATGCGGGTGCGCTCGGAGTTCATCCACGCGGCGCACAACCCGCTGTTCGGCGGGGTCGCCCCCGCGCCGGACCTGCAGCGCCTGAGCACGCTCGTGACGATGATCCAGCAGGGCGGGGGGCGCTACGACCTCGGCATGGCCACCGACGGCGACTCCGACCGCATCGGCATCGTCGACGAGACCGGCGAGTACATCTCGACGAACGACCTCCTCCTCCTCCTCTACTGGTACCTGCACGAGGTCCGCGGCGAGAAGGGCGGCGTCGTGCGCAACCTCGCGACGACGCACCTGCTCGACCGGCTCGCCGCCCACTTCGGCGAGGAGTCGCGCGAGGTCAAGGTCGGCTTCAAGCACGTCACGGCGGGCATGGAGGAGATCGGCGCCGTGCTCGGCGGCGAGTCGTCGGGCGGTCTGACGATCCGCGGCTGGATCCTCGGCAAGGACGGCATCTTCGCGTGCGCCCTGGTGGCCGAGATGCTGGCCCGCACGGGCAAGCGGATCTCGGAGCTGCGCGCGATGGTCTACGAGATCACGGGCCGCCTGTACACGCTCGAGGCGGGCGTGCCGGCGACGCCGGAGATGCGCGTCGAGGTGCCCCGACGCCTCGAGGCGGAGCCGCTCACGCACGTCGGCCCGTACCCCGTCGTCTCGGTCTCCCACCTCGACGGCACCAAGATCCTCCTCGAGAACGACAACTGGGCGCTCCTGCGGTTCTCCGGCACCGAGCCCGTCCTGCGCATGTTCGTCGAGGCGGACTCTCCCGAGAAGGCCGCCGAGCTCCTCGAGTGGCTCCAGGGGTTCGTCACCGCCGGCGTCTGACGGCGCCGAACCCTTCCCGCCCCCGCCCCACCCAGCCCCACCCCCCCCACGACAGGAACCAGAGCAACGATGCGCTACGGCCACTTCGACACCGCGCACGACGAGTACGTCGTCGAGCGCCCCGACGTCCCCGTCTCGTGGACGAACTACCTCGGCAGCAAGAACCTGTGCACCGTGCTGTCGCACACCGGCGGGGGGTACTCGTACTACAAGAGCTCGCAGTACGGCCGGATCACGCGCTTCCGGCAGAACGGCGTCCCGGTCGACCGGCCGGGCCACTACGTGTACCTGCGCGACGACGCGGACGGCGACTTCTGGTCGGTGTCGTGGCAGCCGGTCGGCAAGCCGTTCGTCGGCCCCGGTGAGGAGCTCGACCCGGCGGGCGGCGCGGGCCGGTGGACGACCCGGCACGGGCTCGGCTACTCGACGTTCCGCGCCGAGTACAAGGGCGTGGACGCCGAGCAGACGGTCTTCATCCCCGTGGACGACGACGTCGAGGTCTGGGACGTCCGGCTGACGAACACGACGGACGAGGTGCGCGAGCTCACCGTCGGGTCGTACGTGGAGTTCAGCTTCCACACGATCACGATCGACAACCAGAACCTGCAGATGTCGCTCTACGCGTCCGGGTCCTCCTACGAGGACGGGATCATCGAGTACGACTTCTACTACGAGCCGTGGACGTACCACTTCTTCGCGTCGAGCGAGACGCCGTCGTCGTACGACTCGCTGCGCGACAACTTCATCGGCCCGTACCGCTCCGAGGCGAACCCGATCGCGATCGAGCGCGGGCACGGGTCGAACGAGTCCGCGACGACGCAGAACCACTGCGGCTCGCTCCAGCACAAGATCACGCTCGCGCCGGGCGAGACCAAGCGCCTCGTCTACATGCTCGGCTACGGCTCGCGCGACGCGGCCGGTCGCGCGATCCAGGCGAAGTACTCGGACGTCGCGACGGTCGACGCCGAGCGCGCACGGCTCCGCGCGTTCTGGCGCGCCAAGCAGGACAAGCTGCGGATCCGCACGCCCCACGAGGGCATGAACACGATGATCAACTCGTGGACCCTCCTCCAGGCGGAGACCTGCGTGCAGTGGTCGCGCTTCGCGTCGTTCGTCGAGGTGGGCGGTCGCGCGGGCCTCGGCTACCGCGACACCGCGCAGGACGTCATGAGCGTCATCCACTCGAACCCGACGAAGACGCGCCAGCGCATCGTCGAGCTCCTGCGGGCGCAGACGGAGGCCGGGTACGGCCTGCACCTGTTCGACCCGAAGGCGTTCGACCCCGACGCCGAGAAGCTGCCCGACGTCCCGTCGCCGACGATCGTCCCGACCGTGGACCCGAAGGACCTCATCCACGGGCTCGAGGACACGTGCTCGGACGACCACCTGTGGCTCGTTCCCTCGGTCGTCGAGTACGTCAAGGAGACGGGTGACCGCTCGTTCCTCGACCTGGAGATCCCGTTCGCGGAGGGCACGCCGGCCACGGTCTACGACCACCTGGTCAAGGCGCTCGAGTTCTCCGCCGAGCAGGTGGGCCAGAACGGCGTCGCCCTCGGCCTGCGTGCCGACTGGAACGACTGCCTCAACCTCGGCGGCGGCGAGACGTCGCTCGTGACGTTCCTGCACGCATGGGCGATCGGCGCGTTCCTCGAGATCGCGGAGCCGCTCGCGGCGGCGGGCGACGAGCGGGCCGAGGCGGACGTCGCGCGCTTCACGGCGGAGCGCGAGCGCATCGCCAAGGTCGCGGACGCCCAGCTCTGGGACGGCCGCTGGTGGATCCGCGGCTACACGCGCGACGGCGTGAAGATCGGCTCGGCCGAGAACGAGGAGGGCAAGATCTTCCTCGAGCACCAGGCGTGGCCCGTCATCGCGGGCATCACGAGCCAGGAGCGCGGCGAGGCGTCGATGGACGCGGTGCGCGAGCTGCTCGGCTCCGAGTACGGCAACCACCTCAACTGGCCCGCGTTCACCAAGGTCGACGACACGGTCGGGTTCGTCACGCGCGTCTACCCGGGCATCAAGGAGAACGCCGCGATCTTCTCGCACCCCAACGCGTGGCCGATCATCGCCGAGGCGATGCTCGGGCGCGGCGACGAGGCCGTGCAGTTCTACGACGCGATCCTGCCGTACCACCAGAACGACAACATCGAGGTGCGCGGCGCGGAGCCGTACGCGTACGTCCAGTTCCTCTACGGCCGCGACCACGAGTGGTTCGGCAAGGCGCAGAACCCGTGGCTCACGGGCACGGCCGGCTGGATGTACACCGCGGTCACCAAGTACGTCCTCGGCGTGCGCCTCGCGCTCGACGGCCTGGTCGTCGACCCGTCGATCCCGACGGACTGGGACGGGTTCGAGGTGCGCCGCGAGTGGCGCGGCGCCGTCTACGACATCGAGGTCCGCAACCCGGACCACGTGTCGAAGGGCGTGCGCTCGGTGACGGTCGACGGCGTCGCGCACGACCCGGCGGCCCCGATCCCGCCGCTGCCCGAGGGCACCGAGGCGAAGGTCGTCGTCACGCTGGGCTGACCCACGGACCGCCGACGACGCGGACGCCCGGGATCCACGGTCCCCGGGCACCCGCGCGTCGACCAGGACACGACCCGACGGTCCGTGCACCACCACGCGGTGGCGCGCGGGCCGTCGGTGGTGCCACCCTGTGCACCGAGGACCGGGCGACCGCCCGCGCCCGCCGACAGCTCCCGAGGACGGTCACCGCCGCATGACGCACAAGATCACGCGCGGCTGGACCGTCACCAAGCCGTGGCCCGTGACCCTGCGGGACGACACGCTGGGCGGGTCGATCGTCCTGCGGCCGCTGCGCCGTCGGGACGCGAACGCGTGGATGCGCCTGCGCGCGCACAACGCCGATTGGCTGGAGCGCTGGGAGGGCACCTCGCCGCGCCCGGGCACCGGGGGAGGGCCGCCGACGTTCGCGGAGTACGTCCGCGTCCTGTCCGCGCAGGCGCGCGCCGGGTCGTCGCTGCCGTTCGCCGTCGAGCTCGACGGCGAGCTCGTGGGGCAGCTCACGGTCTCCTCGATCACCTACGGGTCGCTGTGCGGCGCGAGCATCGGCTACTGGGTGAGCGAGCACGTCGCGGGCCGGGGCGTCATCCCCACCTCCGTGGCCATGGCGACGGACTACTGCTTCGCGGTCCTCGGGCTGCACCGCATCGAGATCAACATCCGTCCGGAGAACGGCCCGAGCCTGCGCGTCGTGGAGAAGCTGGGCCTGCGCGACGAGGGCGTGCGCGAGCGGTTCCTGCACATCCAGGGGGCCTGGCGCGACCACCGCACGTTCGCGATCACGAGCGAGGAGGTCCCCGACGGGCTCCTCGCGCGCTGGCAGGCCACGCGCCGCGAGAGCATCTGAGCCCACCGACACGCCGGAGCGCGTGCGGACCGTGGCCGCGCGCCTCGCCTACGGTCGGGATGTGGAATCGGCCTCGGGGATCGTCGCGCTCGCGGTGTTCCTGCTGTGGGTCGGGTTCTACGTCCCGCACCGGGTGCGCCACCGGCAGCAGCTGCTGGAGGCGCGCACGGACGACCGCTTCTCCGGTTCCCTGCGTGTCCTGGCCGTCGCCGGCCCGGGTGGCGGGGGCTCGGGCGGCTGGGACGCGCGGCTCGACGGCGTCGCCGCCGTCGCGTCGATCGGCCCGGGTCAGTCCGCGGACGGGGGTCGCGCCCTCCTCGGGGGAGCGGCGACGCAGGACCGGCCGGACGGCCGGACGCACGAGGAGGAGGGAACGCACGCCATGGGGAGCACCGACAGCGCGTCACCCTCGCGCGGGGCACCGCCGCGCCGTCAGCCGGCGTCCGAGCAGTCCCGCCTCGCCCTCCTCGAGCGGCGCGCCGCCGCGGCGCGCCGCCGTCTCGCGCTCACGGTCGTGCTGCTGCTCGCGAGCGTCGCCGTGTGGGCCGTCGTCGCGCTCGGGTATCTCCCGTGGTGGTCCGGCGCGGTCCCGACGGCGGTCCTCGGCCTCGTCCTCGTGCTGGGCCGTCGTGCGGTGCTCGCCGCGCAGCGGTCCGACGCCGCGTGGCTGGCCGAGCGCCGCGCCGCCGCCCGTGCCGCACGCGGGACCGTCCTCGGCGCGCCGCCCGCGCCCCGGGGTGCGCGTCCGCGCGTCACCGGCCGCGCCGTGCACGGGTCGCAGGTGAGCACGCAGATGATCCCGCGCGTCACGCCCCAGGACCTCGCGCGGGCGAACGCCACCGCGGCCGCACTCTCCGGAGGTGGCCCCGTCGGGTCGTCGCCGCGCGAGCGGGTCACGGCGCCGAGCACGACGACGGCCGAGGACTCCGGCTCCGAGGAGCCTGCGTCTGCGCGCGCCGGGTCGTCCGAGGCTCCGGCGGTCGCGACGGACGTGGCGGACGAGGCCGCGCCGGTCGTCGAGGTCGAGGCCGTCGACGCGGACCGCGTGCCGTCGGGTCGCGCCTGGGACCCCGTGCCGGTGCCGCCGCCGACCTACACGATGAAGCCGACGGCCCCGCGGCGCGAGCCCGCCCCGCTCACGGACGACGACGTGGTCTCGCCCGCCCGGGCGGGCGCAGTCCCTGCCCCGGTCGCCGCGGTGGAGGTCGCCGTGGACGTGCCCTCGGGCGCGCCCGAGCCCGCCGTCGGGGACGAGCGCAAGCCGTCGACCGAGACGCTGGGGCTCGACCTCAACGAGATCCTCGCTCGGCGTCGGGCCGCGGGGCAGTAGCTCCCCCGGGGGTGGCCGGTTTGGTAGACCCCACCCCCGGGGTGCTAGTCTGTTCCTCGCTTGAGGGGCTATGGCGCAGTTGGTAGCGCGTCTCGTTCGCAATGAGAAGGTCGGGGGTTCGAATCCCCCTAGCTCCACCCTCTGAGAGGGCCGCTGACACGGTCAGCGGCCCTTTCTGCTGCTCAGGGCGCGTCTCAGTCCCACCAGAACGACCAGGCGTGGGTCCCGACGAGTGCGTGGGCGTACCCGTCGAACGTGTCGTGGGCACCCTGCCAGACGTTGTCGGGGCAGACGGCGAAGTGCTCGACGGCGAGAGCGCGGGCGTGCTCGAGGTCCTGGGGCGGTCGCGCGACGGAGACCAGCAACGTGTCCGTCCCGACGCCGACGACCCGGGCGCCGAAGCGATCGGCCCAGGAGCGCAGGACCGCCGAGACCAGCTCCGTGTCGTTCGTGTGGTTGCAGGGCCCGTCCCAGCCGGCGAGGGTCAGGGCACCTGCGCCGTCGGGCGCGGGAACCAGGCCGAGCCTCCACGGTCGCGGTCGGCCGTAGGGGTCGACGTCGTCCTGGAGATGGCGGGCGAAGGCGTCGGCGAGCGCCTCCGGGTCCTCCCCGGCCTGCCCGGGCCGAGCCAGGCCGGGCCAGGGCCCGCTCGGTTCTCCCGCCCCGGGCACCTCGTCCGCGTCGGATCCCGCGTCGTCCTGGAGGTCGTCCCAGAGCGACCGGAGGGCCGTCTCGGGATCGACGGCGTCGAGCACCTCGGCGGGCTCGGGGAACGACCACCGTCCGACCCAGGCGTCCGGGTGGTCGTCGTCGTGCTCCAGGAGGAGAGGGACGAGGCCGGTCTGCGCGTGCGCGCCGCGCAGGCGCGCCCAGACCTCGCCCGCGTCCTGGGCGGGTGCGTCCGAGACCCAGAGCAGCGCCGTGCCGTGGAGCTCGGGCGGTGCCCAGTCGCTCTCGTCGGCGAGCACGAGGCGCCCGGGCGGGAGGTCGTCGGGCAGGGTGGGAAAGTGAGGTGTCATGACGCGCAACGTACGACGTCCCACCGACAGGGTGGCGCTCTTATGCTGGCCAGCGTGGCCCTCACCGAGCTCGTCCCCGTCCCCGGCGGGACGTTCCGCATGGGTTCCGACCGCCACTACCCCGAGGAGGGGCCGGCGCACGACCGGGAGGTCGCGCCGTTCCTGCTGGAGCGGCACGCGGTGACGAACGCGCAGTACGCGGCGTTCGTCGCGGACACGGGGTACGTCACGGTCGCGGAGCGCGCGCTCGACCCGGCCGACTTCCCGGGGGCCGACCCGGCGGACCTGGTGCCCGGGGGCCTCGTGTTCACCCCGACGGCGGGTCCGGTCGACCTGCGCGACTGGCGGCAGTGGTGGCGGTGGCAGCCCGGGGCGTCCTGGCGCTCGCCGCAGGGACCGGGGACCGACGTCGACGACCGCCCGGACCACCCGGTGGTGCTCGTCGCGTTCGAGGACGCGTCGGCCTACGCGACGTGGGCGGGGCGCCGACTCCCGACGGAGGCCGAGTGGGAGCGCGCCGCGCGCGGCGGGTTGGCGGATGCCGAGTACGCGTGGGGCGACGAGCTCGCGCCGGGCGGGCGGCAGATGGCGAACACCTGGCAGGGCCGGTTCCCGTACCTCGACGAGGGCTGGGGCGGGACGTCGCCCGTCGGCTCCTACGCGGCGAACGCGTACGGGCTGGTCGACCTCGTCGGAAACACCTGGGAGTGGACGGTCGACACGTTCACGCCCCGCCACGTCGTCCCCGGCACGCGCGGGCCGGACGCCGGGGCGCGGCCCAATCTCCTGGCGCCGACGACGTCACCGCAGGTCGTGCGCGTCACGAAGGGCGGCTCGCACCTGTGCGCGCCCGAGTACTGCCGCCGGTACCGGCCCGCGGCCCGGTCCCCGCAGTCGGACGACAGCGCGACGACGCACCTCGGGTTCCGCTGCGCCGCGGACGCGGGCTGACGGACGACGAAGGCCCCCGTCGGTCGGCGGGGGCCTTCGTGGCGCGTGCTCGGATCGCGCGGAGCGTGCGAGTCGCCCGTCAGCCCGGGCAGGTGTACTCGATGCCGTTCTCGTAGTGCGTGCCAGGGCCGAGATCCTCGCACTTCTCGAGGAGTGCGGACGTGGTGACGCCGAGGATGATGCCGACGACGATCGAGATCACGAGCACGATGGCGCCGACGATGATGCCCGCGAGGGCGACGCCGTTCTTGTAGCCGGCCTTCTTCGACTTGTTGAAGGCGATGATGCTGAGGATCAGGCCCACGATCGACAGGCAGCCGAGGAACGACAGCACGAGGCCGACGATGCCCATCGTCTTGCCGGGGTCCTGGGCCGGGGCCTGGTACCCGGGCGTCCCGCCCGGGACGGGTCCGGCCTGCGGGGCGTTGTACTGCGGCGCCTGCGGCGCGCCGTACTGGGGTGCCTGCGGGGCGCCGTACTGCGGGGCCTGCGGCGGCTGCTGCGGCTGACCGGGCTGCGGCGCGCCGTACGCGGGCGGTCCGGAGGGCGTCCCGCCGGGCTGCTGCGGGTTCTGGTCGGGCTGGTCGGGGGTCGACATGCGATCTCCTCGGCGGTGGGTTCGGGCCCGGCCAGTATGCCGGTCGGTGACGCCGGGCGTCCCGTGCGCCCGCGGCGCGTCCCGAACACGGGTCACCCCACCGGCGGGCGTCCACCCGACGGGCCGACCGTCACGACTCCTCCACATCCCCCGTTCTGCGGGGCGCGCGGCGTACGCGATGATGGGGGCGTGAACTCTCGGAAGGTCCGATTCGTCCCTGTCGCCCTCCCCGTCGTCCTCAGCCTCGGCACCGTTGCGGTGCTCGGTGGCTGTGCCGCGGAGACGGCGAAGGCCGACGGACCTTCCTCGGGCGAGACGGGGCTCGTCGCGCGTGCCGCGGAGCCCGGCGACGGCGTCCTCGTGCTGGACTCGACCGACCCGGCGGAGCTCGCGCTGACGAGCAGCCAGGCCTTCTTCACGTCCGCGCCCGTGGTCGTCCTCGCCGTCGTCGACGACGAGGCCGCGCGGGCCGTGGCGGCCGCCGCGGCGGTCGAGCTCGCCGCCCCCGTCCTCCTGGTCGGTGGGGGGATCTCCGACGGCGGGCTGCGCACGGAGCTCGCCCGGCTCGGCACGGCCGCCGTCGTCGAGGTCGGTGAGGCCGACGCCCCGCCCGGGCAGGAGGAGGACGCCGACGAGGCGCCCCAGCGTGCGACGGTGGGTGACGTCGAGGGCGTCGAGCAGGTCCTGCTCGACGTCGGCGCGCTCCGCGCGGACGGGACGCTCGACGAGCACGACCTCGACGACGTCCGCGCCGCGCTCCCCGAGCGCGGCGAGCCGGAGACGCTCACGGAGGTCCTCGCGCTCACGGAGCCGGGGAGCCTCGACGCGCCCGGCGGCCCGCAGTCCGCGGCCATCGCGACGGCCCGCGCGGCCGGGGCGGTGCCGCTCGAGGTGCCACAGGGCGACCCGCGGTCCTCGGCGGAGGTCGTCGACGCGCTCGCGGCCGCGAAGGCGCTCGCGGTCGTGGGCATCGGGGCGAGCTTCGGGTCCGC
Organism: Cellulosimicrobium cellulans; assembly: GCF_016907755.1. Taxonomy (NCBI): domain Bacteria; kingdom Bacillati; phylum Actinomycetota; class Actinomycetes; order Micrococcales; family Promicromonosporaceae; genus Cellulosimicrobium; species Cellulosimicrobium cellulans. The sequence goes on along the minus strand of NZ_JAFBCN010000001.1, from coordinate 4,144,696 downwards.
GGACGACCTCGCGTGGCGGCTGCGCACGGCCGAGGCCGGCGCCCTGCTCCCGAGCGGGTCGCAGCTCGTGCTCGCCGACGGGGTGCGGTACGTGGCGGTCGAGGCGGACGCGGTGACGTCCGGGCTCGTGGCGGTGGGGGAGCGGTCCGTGTCCGACGCCGTCACGCGCGCGCAGGACGCGGCGGCCGCGTACGTGGAGGCGGCCCCGGACGAGGTCGTGGTGCCGGTTCTCGAGGTCCCCGCGACCCGGGCGTCGTCGAGCGCGGGGACGGACCGCGACTACTCGACGGAGATCCCTGCCGACGAGCTGTTGCCGCTGGTGGACGCCGCCGCGGCGGCGGGGGTGCTGGTCGTCCTGCGGTTCGAGCCGGGGCGCGCGACCTTCGACGAGCAGGTGGCCGAGTACGCGGACGTGCTCGCCCGCCCGACCGTGGGGGTCGTCCTGGACGTCGATGCCCGTCGCGGCGAGGACGTCCCGAACGGCACCGTGGACGCGGACGAGCTGGGTGCCGCGATCGGCGCGGTGGGGGAGGTCGTGCGCACGTCCGGGCTCCCGCAGAAGCTCGTCGTGCTGCAGCGCTCCGACGCGGACGCGATCCGCGACGTGGCAGGCCTCGACCTGGGGGCCGGCGAGACGGCGGTCGTGCTGCAGCCCACGTCCGGCGACGGTTACGGCGCGCGCGTCCGCGAGTGGGGCGTGCTGCTCGACGGCCTGCCGCAGGGGTTGGTCGGCGGGTGGACCACCGGTTCCTCGGACCCGGCCCGCGACGTCGAGGGCGTGCTCGGCCTGGACCCGAGTCCGCGCTACGTCGCGCCCTCGCACTGACCCGAGGCGCTTGGCCGTCCCTGCTGACGCGGGTTAGGGTGTGGCGCTCGCAAAAGCCGAATCGATTCGATCCCAGCCCCAGACGACGAGGTACCCGATGGTCTCGGTCATCCCCCAGCCCCTGCAGGTCGAGCCCCGTGGGGGACACGTCCCCGCCACCACGCTGGAGGTCCACGCGCTCGGTCTCGAGCGGACCGCCCCGTGGCTCGGGGACCTGGCCGCGACGCTCCTGAGCGGCGTCGACGGCGTCGTCGCGACGCACGACGACCCGGCGTCCGGCGGTGCCGCGGCGGGCGTCGCGACCCCCACCGCGCTCGTGCTCCGGATCGACGATGCGGCCGGTCCGGACGGCTCCACGAGCCCGGAGCGGTACAGCCTGGTCGTCGACCAGGGCGGTGTCACCGCGACCGCCGCCGAGCCCGCCGGTCTGCTCCACGCGGTGCAGACGCTGCGGCAGCTCGTCGAAGCCCCCGGTCCCGGCGACGAGCCCGCACGGGTGCCCCACGTCGTCGTGCACGACGCGCCCCGCTACCCCTGGCGCGGCCTGTCCGTGGACCTCGCGCGGACGTTCTTCGGTCTCGACGCGCTGCGTGCGGTGATCGACGTCGCGGCGGCGTACAAGCTCAACGTGCTCCACCTGCACCTCACGGACGACCAGGGCTGGCGCATCGAGTCGCCGTCCCGGCCCGAGCTCGCCAAGCTCTCCTCGGGGAGCGACACGTCCGGCGGGAAGGGCGGGCACCTCTCGCTCGCGGACTTCCGCGCGCTGCAGGACCACGCGGCGGAGCGCTTCGTGCGCGTCGTGCCGGAGATCGACGTCCCGGGCCACATCAACGCGGCGACGCACGTCTACGGGGACCTCATGCCCGACGGCGTCGCGACCGACGCCTACTCCGGCATCGAGGTCGGGTTCTCGCGCCTCACGTTCGACCTGCCCGCCACCGAGTCGTTCCTGCGCGACGTCTTCACCGACCTCGCCCACGCGACGGACGGCGAGCACGTGCACCTGGGCGGCGACGAGGTGCTGAAGATGGAGCCCGCCGAGTACGCGCGGTTCGTCGAGCTGTGCGAGCGGGTGATCCTCGAGGCCGGCAAGAAGCCGGTCGCGTGGCAGGAGGCCGCGAAGGCCCCGCTGCGCGCGGGCACGATCGTGCAGTACTGGGACACGCACCCCATGGACCTCACGTACCTGGTCGACGCCGCGAAGGGCGGGGCGCGCATCATCTTGTCGCCGGCGAACCGCGTCTACCTCGACATGCGCTACACGGCCGAGTTCGACCCTGCCCTGGGGCAGGACTGGGCGGGCCTCGTCGAGGTGCGCGACTCCTACGACTGGGAGCCGGAGGAGGTCGTGCCGGGTCTGCCGGCCGAGACGATCGAGGGCGTCGAGGCGGCCGTGTGGACCGAGCGGATCCCGACGCTCGACGCCCTGTTCACCATGCTCCTGCCGCGCCTGAGCGCCGTCGCGGAGGTGGGCTGGACCGCCCCGGACCGCAAGGACTGGGACGACTACCGCCGTCGTGTGGCGCGCGAGGCGGACGCCTGGCGCCGCGCGGGGATCGCGTTCCACGAGTCGGCGCAGGTCGACTGGTGACGCGTCAGATCCAGGTGGGCAGCCACATGTGCAGGCGCCAGAACCAGTACGGCACCTGCCACGCCGTCCAGATCGGGTAGAAGAAGACGCTGACGGCGCCGATCGTCGTGAGCAGGACCGTGAGCCCCACCTTCACGCGCGCCCGCGCGACCGGGCGGTGCTCGGTGCGTTCGAGCGCGAGCGTCATCGCGTACACGAGCGTGAGCACGACCCACGGGGTGAACACGATCGAGTAGAACGTGAAGATGGTCCGCTCGGCGTAGAGGAACCACGGGGCCCACCCGGCGACGATCCCGCTGAGGACGGTGAGCGCCCGCCAGTCCTTGAGGCGGACGAGCGCCCAGAGCGCGACGAGGATCGCGAGCGCCGCCGTCCACCACAGCACGGGGTTGCCGAGGGACGTGATCGCGCGAGCGCACCGCTCGACCTCGCACCCGGCCTCGCCGGGGTCGTAGGAGCGCCAGTAGAACGACGTCGGGCGCCACTGGAGGATCCACCCGAGCGGGTGCGCCTCGTACGTGTGCTCGGACGTGAGCCCGTTGTGGAAGTCCCACATCTTGAGGTGGTACTCCCACAGGGACCGCAGCGCGGGCGGCAGCCACTGCACGCCCTCGCCGGGATGGTCGAGCGCCCACTGGCGCATGTACGCCCCGGGGGTGCGGAACCACGACGTCCACGCACCGAGGTAGGCGAGCGCCGCCGTCGGGAGCATGACGAGCGCGGCGGGGATCGCGTCGCGCACGAGCGCGTCCTCCCACCAGCGCCCGACGCCCGCCGTGCGCCGCGCCGTCGCGTCCCAGAGCACGGACACGACGGCGAAGACGGCGAGGAAGTACAGCCCCGACCACTTGACCCCGCACGCGAGTCCGAGCGCGACCGCCGCCGTGAAGCGCCACCACCGCCACCCGAGCCCGGGCCCGTAGCGACCGATCTTCCCGCCGGCGTCGAGGATCGCGCCGCAGCGGTCGGCGAGGCGACGCCGCGCCTGCTCGCGGTCGAGGAGCAGGCACCCGAACGCGACGAGCACCCAGACCATGAGCATGTTGTCGAGCAGGCCGGTGCGGGAGTGCACGATCGCCTCGCCGTCCACGGCCATGAGCGCGCCCGCGACGATCCCCATCGCCGTCGAGGCGAACAGGCGCCGTGCGATCCGCGCCACGAGCACGACGGCGACCACCCCGACGACGGCGGACGCGATGCGCCACGACCACGGGTTCTCGGCACCGCCGAACGCCTTCATGCCGAGCGCGATCATCCACTTGCCGAGCGGCGGGTGGACCACGTAGTCGGCGGTCGGGAGGAACGAGCTCACGTCCCCGGCCTCGAACGCCGGGTTCGGCTCGTCGGGCCAGTCGGCCTCGTACCCGACCTGCAGCAGCGTCCACGCCTGCTTGACGTAGTACGTCTCGTCGAACACGAGCGTGCCCGGTCGGCCGAGGTTCCACAGCCGCAGCACCGCCGCGACGGCGGCGACGATCGCGACCCCGAGCCACCCCCACAGGCGGTCGTGCGCGGTCGCCCCCAGGGCCAGACGCCGCGGCCCGAGGAGGGCGAGCAGGAGGCGCTCGCGGTGCGTCAGGTCGGACGCGGCGTCGGGCTCGGAGCCCGCTGTCTCGTCGGCTCGCTCGCTCGCCGTCTCGCCCGGCGACTCGGCGGCCGAGTCCTCCGACAGGTCGGACGCCTCGGCGTCGGGCGGCGGTCGGGTCCCGGCGTCGTCCGAGCGGTCGTCGGGGGCGTCGGACGCGGGCCGGGGCCCGGGGTGCGCGTCGGCGGGCGGCTGGGACACGCTGGCCATCGTAGGGGCACACGGGTGTGGAACCCTGGGAACCATGTCCTCCTCGACCGACGCGCCCGACGCCGACCGGCCCACGACCTCGCGGGAGGCCGGGCACCTGGTGCTGGGCGGCACCCCGATCGGCAACGCGGAGGACGCGAGCCCGCGGCTGCGGCGCCTGCTCGCGGAGGCCGACGTCGTCGCGGCGGAGGACACGCGCCGGCTGCACGCGCTCGCAGGCCGGCTGGGCGTGCAGGTCGGCGGGCGCGTCGTCAGCTTTCACGAGCACAACGAGTCCGACCGTGCGGACGACCTGCTCGACGTCGTCGACGGCGGCGGGACGGTGCTCGTCGTCTCCGACGCGGGGATGCCGAGCGTGTCGGACCCGGGGTTCCGCGTCGTCGCGCGCGCGGTGGAGCGCGGGGTCCCGGTGACGACGGCGCCCGGGCCGAGCGCGGTGCTCACGGCCCTCGCGCTGTCGGGGCTCCCGACGGACCGCTTCTGCTTCGAGGGGTTCCTGCCGCGCAAGGCGGGCGACCGGTCGCGCGCGCTCGCCGCGCTCGCCGACGAGCCGCGCACGCTCGTGTTCTTCGAGGCGCCGCACCGGGTGGCGGAGACGCTCGCCGCGATGGCCGAGGCGTTCGGCGCGGACCGTTCGGCCGCCGTCGCGCGCGAGCTCACCAAGACCTACGAGGAGGTGCTGCGCGGACCCCTCGCCGCGCTCGCGGAGCGCGCCGCCGAGGAGCAGCTCCGGGGGGAGATCTGCGTCGTCGTCGGCGGGGCGCCGCCCCGCGGCCCGGTCCCGCTCGCCGAGCTCGTGCCGGACGTCCTCGCGCGCGTCGATGGCGGGGAGCGGCTCAAGGACGTCGTCGCGGACGTCGCGCAGGACGCCGGCGTGCCCAAGCGCGACCTCTACGCTGCGGCCCTGGAGGCACGGCGCCGCTGACCGACCTCCAGCGCCCCCAGCGCCGTCAGCGCCCGACGGCGGTGCTCGGCTCGAGCGCGACGCCCGCCGCGGCGAGCTCCTCGCGCGCCGCGGCGCCGAGCTCGGGCGTGACCGGCACCGTGAGGTCGGTGAGGACCCGGGTGGCGAGGCCGAGCGCGTGGGCGTCGAGCGCCGTCGCGCGCACGCAGTGCGACTCGGCGATGCCGACGACGTCGACCGCGTCGATCCCGGCGTCGCGCAGGACGTCCACGAGCGGCCGGCCGCCGACGTCGACCCCCTCGAACCCGGAGTACGCGGCCTGGTACTCGCCCTTCTTGACCCCGGCGTCGGGCGCGAGGTCGGCCAGCGCGGGGTGGAGCTCGGCGTTCGGGGTGCCCGCGATGCCGTGCGGGGGCCACGTGTCGACGAAGTCGGGCTGCGGGCTCCAGTGCTCGCCCGGGTCCACGTGCCAGTCCTGGGTCGTGACGACGAGGTCGTAGGCGTCGCGGTGCTCGCGCGCGTGGTCGGCGATGCGCTGCGCGACGGCGTTCCCGCCCTCGACCCCCAGCTCGCCGCCCTCGCAGAACGTGGGCTGGACGTCGACGACGATGAGGGCCCGGCGTGGCGCGGGGGTGTGCTCGCTCATGCGCCCACTCTGCCACCCGGGACCGGGCAGCGGGGGAGCGCCCGGACGGAGCGCCGGGCCCGCCGGGCGCGTCCCCCGCGCGGGTGCGAGAGTGGGAGCAGCCGTGACCCGAGCACCCGGGAGGTACCCGATGAGCGACGCCGCGACCCCGCCGACCGGCCCGCCGGAGCGCCCGATCGGGTACTGGCTCAAGCTCGTGGACCGGCTCATCGACGAGAGCTTCGACGGCGTGTTCCAGCACTCGGGGCTCACGCGCCGGCACTGGCAGGTGCTCAACACGATCCGGGACGGCGTGAGCCAGGAGACGAGCGTCGACGGCGTGCTGTCCCCGTTCACCGGGGCGGCCCCGGTGGCCGGGCACGGGGCGAGCGCCGTGACGGCGGAGATCGACGACCTCGTGCGCCGCGGCTGGGTCGCGCGCGACGCCTCGGGCGGCCTGTCGGTGACCGTCGCCGGGAACCACGCGTACCACGACCTCCTCGACGCCGTGTCGGTCTCGCGCGAGCGGGTCGCCGACGGCATCAGCCGCGCGGAGTACGCCCAGACTGTCGCGACGCTCGAGCGCATGGCGCGCAACCTCGGCTGGGACGGCTGAGCTCCGCTCCCACGACGGGCGGCCGGGACGTCGCCGCGACGAGACACGACGCGCGGCGTCCGGCAGCAGGCGTACCCTGCGAGACCCGCGACCCGCGCGCACCTCCGCGCCCGGGCGCGCCGCACAGAGCTGGAGCACTGCGATGGAGTTCCGCCGGATCCCCGGTCTGCCGCCCTACGTCTTCACCATCATCGACGGGCTCAAGATCGAGGCACGCCGAGCGGGCCGCGACGTCGTCGACCTCGGGTTCGGCAACCCCGACCTGCCCAGCCCGCAGATCGCGGTCGACAAGCTCGCCGAGGCCGCCCAGAACTCGCGCAACCACCGCTACTCCGCGTCGCGCGGCATCCCCAAGCTCCGCGAGGCCGTCGCGGGCCTGTACCAGCGCCGGTTCGGCGTGAGCCTCGACCCGGACACCGAGATCATCTCGACCATCGGCGCCAAGGAGGGCTTCAGCCACCTCATGTGGGTGCTGCTGCAGCCGGGCGACGTCGCGCTCGTCCCCACGCCGAGCTACCCCATCCACATCTGGGGTCCCTACTTCGCGGGCGCCGACGCGCGCCAGGTCCCCATCGGCGACGGGACCGACGCCGCGGGGTACATCGACCGGATCATCGAGGCGTGGGAGCTCGGCTGGCCCAAGCCGCGCGTCGTGGTCCTGTCGTTCCCGCACAACCCGACGACGACGGTCGCGACCAAGGAGGACCTGCAGCGCCTCGTCGACTGGGCGCGGGACAAGGACGTCGTGCTCGTGCACGACCTCGCGTACGCGGACATGACGTTCGACGGGTTCGAGCCGCCGTCGATCATGCAGTGCGAGGGCGCGCGCGAGGTCGCGGTCGAGCTGTACTCCATGACGAAGTCGTTCTCCATGGCGGGCTGGCGCGTCGCGTTCCTCGTGGGGCGCCGCGACGTCGTCGGGGCGCTCGCGAAGCTCAAGAGCTACCTCGACTACGGCACGTTCCAGCCCATCCAGATCGCCGCGACCGTCACGCTCAACGAGGCGACGGAGTTCCCGCAGGAGATCTCGTCCGTCTACGCGTCGCGTCGCGACGCCCTGTACGACGGCCTGCAGCGCATCGGCTGGGACATCCACAAGCCCGGCGGCACGATGTTCGCGTGGGCCCGGATCCCCGAGCCGTACCGCGACATGGGCTCGATCGAGTTCGCGACGCACCTCGTCGAGGAGTGCGACGTCGCCGTCTCCCCGGGCGTCGGGTTCGGCCCGGGGGGCGACGAGTTCGTGCGGTTCGCGCTCATCGAGAACGAGCACCGCATCGGCCAGGCGATCCGCGGCCTCAAGCGCGGCCTGACCCGCCTCTGACGGTCAGGCGGGCGCCGCCGTGGGCGGCGTCCGCCCGTGCCGGCCCTGGTACCTGTCGACCTGACGCCCCGCCGCGGCGACGGCGCGGTCGTCGACGAGGTCGTACACGACCGTGCCGACCCAGACGATGAGCGTCGCCCACACCCAGGTCCAGAAGCCGTCGATGTCGAAGCCGCTCGACGGGGACAGCAACGTGGTGACGACGAGCGAGCCGAGCACGGTGACGATCCCCAGCGTCCACGTCCAGCCGTGGACGTGCTTGCCGAGCAGCCGCACCACGAGCGGCCGCAGCAGGGTGATCGTCACGGTGAAGAGCGCGACCGCGACCAGCCCCCACAGCCAGCTCATGGTCATCCCCTCGAGCACCAGGTTGGCGATGACGAGCGTCACCCCGTACGCGACCGCGGCGACGACGAAGCTGAGCACCTTCGGGTTCATGGCGCCCCTCCCTTGGGGCCGGTGAGGCGGGAGGACCCGCCTCCTTGTCTCCAGTGTGGCGCGGATCCGCCGTCGTGCGCGGGGAGCGCGGCCCGTGCGACGGCGCCCGCGGCGCGCGACGATGGCCCCATGCCTGCCCACCCGTCGACCGCGCGTCGGTGGTGGCCCGCGGTCGTGGTGGGGGCCGCCGTCGTGCTGCTCGCGGCGTGCACGCCCGACGACGGCCCGGAACCCGCCCCGGGGCCGTCGGTCACGACGGCCGCCCCCGGGACCGGCGAGCCCACCGCGACCGGCGGGTCCGTCGAGACGACCACGCCGGCGCCCGGTCCCGGCCTCGTCGTCGTGCCCGAGGTGCGGGTGGACGTGACCGAGGTGGCGACCGGGCTCCCCGCGCCGTGGGGGCTCGCGGCGCTCGCGGACGGGACGCTGCTCGTCTCGCTGCGCGACGAGCGCGGCCTCGTCGTCGTGGACCCGGCGTCGGGCGCTGCCGAGCCCGTCACGGGAGCGGGCGCGGACGACCTGCGCGACGGCACGGTCGCGACGGGCGAGTCGGGCCTGCTCGGGGTCGCGGTCGGGCCCGAGGGCAGCGCGGCGCCGGGGGAGGTGTTCGTCTACCGGACCGCTGACGGCGGCAACGAGGTCCTGCGGGGGACGCTCGCCGGCCGCGAGCTGTCGGCCCTCGCCCCGATCCTGCAGGGCGTCCCCGCGGCGTCCACGCACGACGGCGGCCGGCTCGCGTTCGGGCCCGACGGCTACCTCTACGTGACGACGGGGGACGCGCAGCAGCGCGGCGCGGCGCAGGTCGCGGGCGCGCTCAACGGCAAGATCCTGCGTCTGACGGTGGACGGCGCGCCGGCGCCGGGGAACCCGGACCCGGCGTCGCCCGTGTGGAGCCTGGGGCACCGCAACGTCCAGGGCGTCGCGTGGGACGTGACGGGCCGGATGCTCGCGTCGGAGTTCGGCCAGGACACGTTCGACGAGCTCAACGTCGTCGTGCCCGGCGGGAACTACGGCTGGCCGGAGGTCGAGGGGGTGGGCGGCGCCGTGTCGGGGTTCGTGGACCCGGTGGCGACGTGGTCGACGTCGGACGCCTCGCCCAGCGGGCTGGCCGTGACCCGCGAGGGCGCGTACCTGGCGGGGCTGCGAGGCCAGACCCTGTGGCGTGTGCCGTTCGCGACTCCTGACGCCGGGGGGTCGGCCGACGCGTTCGGCCCGCCCCAGGCGTTGCTCACGGACCGGGGTCGGTTGCGCGCCGTCCTCGTCGACCCGGCGACGCCGCTCGGGGACGACGGGAGCTCCGTGCTGTACGTGCTGACCAACAACACCGACGGACGCGGGGACCCGCGCGCCGGCGACGACCGGCTGCTGCGGGTCGTGGTGGCTCCCGCGGGATGACGCCGTCGCGAGCCTGCAAGGTGCCGGGGGGATCGCTGTCGCAGGTCCGCCCGAGCGACTGAGATCGACCCTCGGGAGGCCGATCTGAGACGGACGGGTCGATGTGGGTGGACGTGCGGGCTGACCAGTCGGTTTGGAGCGTGATAACGAATCGGTTACGGTCGAGTGTCTCGCGTTGCCGCTCACCGGGGACAGGTGTAATGGCCGGCCGTGGGACGCGGTCTCCACAGGGCACCCAGGGTGCCGGGGGTCCGCAGGACGGCCGGATCGGCTGGTCGAACCGGGTGACGCCCGCGCCGCGGTGCGGAGCGCCCCGGGGCGCGCGTGCGCCGTCGACCCCCGTGCCCGGGACCCCCGACGACTGGACCAGAGTGCACAACCCCTTCCGCTCCCGCGCGCCCCAGAACCGTGACGTCGAGACCGACGCCTCGGACGCCACCCTCACCGAGACCGCTCTCGAGACCGCCGAGACGCCCAGCCGTCGCGCCGCCCGCTCCGCGCGGACCCTGCGCACGACGCGTCGACGCCGCTGGTCCGTCGTCGGAGCGGCCACCGCCGTCGTGCTCGTCGGCTCGGGCGCCGTCGCGTACGGCGAGGCCAGCAAGACCGTGACCATCGACGTCGACGGCGAGCTGACGACCGTCAGCACGCTCGCCGGCTCGGTGTCCGGCGCGCTCGACGCGGCCGGCGTCGAGGTCGGCGCGCGCGACCAGGTCGCACCCGACCCCGCGTCGGCCCTCGACGACGGCGACGAGGTCGTGGTGCGCCTCGGCAAGCAGGTCACCGTCCAGACCGACGGCGAGCAGTCCGACGTCTGGCTCACCGCGCTCGACGCGGACGAGGCGCTCGAGACGCTCGCCGAGCGCGGCGGCGACGTGCGCCTCGTCGCGTCGCGGTCCGGTGAGCGCGCGTCGCTCGACCTGCGCCTCGACACCGACGGCCCGGTGAACGTCGTCGCGGACGGCGAGACCACGGTCGCCCCCGACGGCAGCATCGGCATCCCCGCGATCCTCGAGCAGCAGGGCATCGCGCTCGGCGAGCTCGACCGCGTGAGCGTCCAGCGCGTCGACGCGGCCGAGCCGGGCGCGCCGACGGTCTCGCTCGTCGTCCAGCGCGTCGTCGTCGAGCAGCAGCAGATGGCGACGCCCGTCCCGCACGGGACGGTCCAGCAGCCCGACGGCTCGAGGTACACCGACGAGTCCGCCGTCGCCCAGGCCGGGGCCGACGGCGTGACCACGACGACGTTCGAGGTCACCCTCGTGGACGGCGTCGAGGAGTCGCGCGAGCAGCTCTCGCAGGAGGTCACGACCGCGCCCGTGGACGAGGTCGTCGTCACCGGCACGCAGGAGCGCCCGAAGGACCCGCGCGCGATCGGGCAGGCCATGGCCGCCGCGCGCGGCTGGACCGGGTCGCAGTGGACGTGCCTCGAGAAGCTGTGGACCAAGGAGTCCAACTGGAACCCGACGGCGGACAACCCGACGTCGAGCGCCTACGGCATCCCGCAGTCGCTCCCCGGCTCGAAGATGGCGAGCAAGGGCGCCGACTGGGCGACCAACCCCGCGACGCAGATCGCCTGGGGCCTGGACTACATCGCCGGCTCGTACGGCTCGCCGTGCGGCGCGTGGTCCCACTCGCAAGCCACCAACTGGTACTGAGCCGCCCGGCTCCGGTCCCGTCCGCTCTTGTCGGGGCGAGCGGGACCAGCGTCGACGGTGAGTCGAACGCCGAGGGTGCGGCGCGGGGAGGATGCGGCGGGTCGTGGCGGGCCTGGCGGGAGCCGCGAGGCACGAGCGGCGGATGGTAGACCCGCCGCATCCTCCCCGTGGCGCACCCGGAGCCGCGCTTCCCGCACGAGACGCCCCGCAGGCGGGTGCGTCGGCCGACTAGGATCGGGCACCATGACCCACATCCTCTCGGCCGTGGCGTGGCCGTATGCCAACGGGCCGCGCCACATCGGCCACGTCGCAGGTTTCGGTGTCCCGTCGGACGTCTTCAGCCGGCACATGCGCATGGCGGGTCACGACGTCCTCATGGTCTCGGGCACCGACGAGCACGGGACGCCCATCCTCGTGCAGGCGGACAAGGAGGGCGTGACGCCCCAGGAGCTCGCGGACCGGTACAACCGCGTCATCGTCGAGGACCTGCACCAGCTCGGGCTGTCGTACGACCTGTTCACGCGCACCACGACGCGCAACCACTACGCCGTCGTGCAGGAGATGTTCCGCACGGTCCACAAGAACGGGTACATGGTCGAGCAGACGACCATGGGCGCGATCTCGCCGTCGACGGGCCGCACGCTGCCGGACCGCTACATCGAGGGCACGTGCCCCATCTGCGGCTACGACGGCGCGCGCGGCGACCAGTGCGACAACTGCGGCAACCAGCTCGACGCGATCGACCTGATCAACCCGCACAGCCGGATCAACGGCGAGACGCCCAAGTTCGTCGAGTCGAACCACTTCTTCCTCGACCTGCCGGCGTTCGTCGACGCGCTGGGGGACTGGCTGCGCACGCGTACCGAGTGGCGCCCGAACGTCCTGAAGTTCTCGCTCAACCTGCTCGACGACGTGCGCCCGCGCGCCATGACGCGCGACATCGACTGGGGGATCCCCGTCCCGCTGGAAGGCTGGGAGTCCAACCCGAGCAAGCGCCTCTACGTGTGGTTCGACGCGGTAATCGGCTACCTGTCGGCCTCGATCGAGTGGGCGCGGCGCAGCGGCGACCCGGACGCGTGGCGCGCGTTCTGGAACGACCCCGAGGCGCGGTCGTACTACTTCATGGGCAAGGACAACATCACGTTCCACTCCCAGATCTGGCCGGCCGAGCTGCTCGGCTACGACGGCCGGGGGAACAAGGGCGGGGCACCGGGGGCGTACGGGAACCTGCAGCTGCCGACCGAGGTCGTCTCGAGCGAGTTCCTCAACGTCGAGGGGCAGAAGTTCTCGTCGTCGCGCGGTCTCGTGATCTACGTGCGCGACATGCTGGCCCGCTACCAGCCGGACGCGTTCCGGTACTACGTCGCGTCGGCGGGTCCGGAGACGCAGGACGTCGACTTCACGTGGGCGGACTTCCAGCGCCGCACGAACGACGAGCTCGTCGCGGGCTGGGGCAACCTCGTGAACCGCACGGCGAACCTGGTCCACAAGAACTTCGGGGCGATCCCGGAGCCGGGACAGCGCCAGCCGATCGACGAGGGCGTCCTCGCCACGACGACGACCGCGTTCGGCCGGGTGGGCGAGCTCATCGCGACGCACCGCCAGCGCGCGGCCGTCGCGGAGGCGATGAAGACGGTCGGCGAGGTGAACAAGTACGTGTCCGACACCGAGCCCTGGAAGCTCAAGACGGACCCGGACCGCCTCGCGACCGTGCTGCACACCGTGACCCAGGCGGTCAGCGACCTCAACACGATCCTGTCCCCGTTCCTCCCGCACTCGGCGCAGCAGGTGCACGAGGCGTTCGGCGGGACGGGCACGATCACGCCGCAGCCGCGCATCGACGAGGTGACGGACCTCGACGACGACTCGCGGCACTACCCGGTCATCACGGGCGACTACCGGGCCGAGGGCCTGGCGACGTGGGAGCCGAAGGCCGTCGTGCCGGGCACACCGGTGGGCAAGCCGACGCCGGTGTTCACCAAGCTCGACGACTCGATCGTCGAGGAGGAGCTGGACCGCCTGCGCGAGACCGCCTGACCGTGGCGAAGCAGCGCGAGCGCGGGTGGCCGCCCGACCCGGAGCCGCTGCCGGTCCCGGTGGTCGACAACCACACGCACCTCGACTCGATCCCTCACGTCCTGCCCGACGACGTCCCTGCACCGAGCGTCGCGGACCACCTCGCGCGCGCGGCCGCCGCGGGGGTGGACCGCCTGGTGCAGGTCGGCTGCGACCTGCCGTCGGCCCGCTGGACCGACGCCCTCCTGCGCGGTGTCCCCGCGGCCTGGAAACAGGCGGACGCCCCGGCTGAGCAGGGGGTTCCTGCCCGTCCGGGGGTGGTGACGGGCGACGACCCCACGCTCGGCGAGGCGGCGGCCGACCGTGGGCGGCTGCTCGGGGCCGTCGCCGTCCATCCGAACGAGGCGGTGCTGCACGGCGGGGTGCGGGAGGTGGGGCCGGACGGGCTCTTGCCCGACCCGCAGGCGCACCACGACGTCGCGCTCGACGACGCCGTCGCCGAGATCGCGGCGATCGCGCGCGGCAACGACCGCGTGCGGGCGATCGGCGAGACGGGGATGGACCTGTTCCGTACAGGGTCGCAGGGCGAGGCTGTACAGCGTGAGGCGTTCCGCGCGCACGTCGCGCTCGCCAAGGAGCTGGGGCTCGCGCTGCAGATCCACGACCGCGACGCCCACGCCGAGGTGCTCGACGTGCTCGCGCGGGACGGTGCCCCGGAGCGGACAGTCTTCCACTGCTACTCGGGCGACGCGGCGATGGCCCGGTTCTGCGCGGAGCAGGGCTGGTTCCTGTCCTTCGCGGGACCGGTGACGTTCCGCGCCAACGACGAGCTCCGGGCCGCGCTGCGGGAGGTGCCGCTCGGGCAGGTCCTGGTCGAGACGGACGCGCCGTACCTCACGCCGCACCCGTACCGGGGTCGTCCCAACGCCCCGTACGTGCTGCCGACGACCGTGCGTACGGTCGCCGAGGTGGTGGACCTGCCGCTCGCGGACGTCTGCGCGCGGCTCGCCGCGACGTCGGTCGCGGTCTACGGGCCCTGGTGACGCAGGCACGGCGGAGGCAGACCCGTCGCCGCGCGTCGCCGCCCGTTCCGGGGCGAACCGGAGGTTTCGTCCGGGGTCACGTTTCGGCTACGGTCAGGTCCGTGCGTCGCGCGCCGTGCGCCGACGACGTGCCCCACCTCGCCCTCGGCGGTCGCCGAGGGCCGCTTCCCAGAAGGGACCGCGCGCGTGCTCGCACCTGACGGAACCGGTCGCCGGCGCCTGCAACGGCTGGCGGCCCGGGGCGTCGTCGTCGCGAGCCTCGTGGTCGTCACGGGCGCGTTCGCCTCGCTCCAGAAGAGCGTCACGCTCGACGTGGACGGCGAGCTGTACGACGTCTCCGCGTACGGGCGCACGGTCGCCGAGGTGCTCGACTACCAGGACGTCGCGGTCGGCGCGGAGGACCTCGTCGAGCCGGGCCTGACGGACTCCGCGCACGACGGCGGCACGATCGTCGTCCGGACGAGCCACGACGTGACGATCGAGATCGACGGCCAGGTCCAGACGATCTCGACGACGGCGCGCACCGTCGGAGAGCTCCTCACCTACCTCGGCCCGCGCGCCGAGGGGGCCGTGACCGAGGTGTCCCGTACCCAGGCGCTCGGCCGCGACCCGATCCGGGTCTCCACCCTCAAGACCGTGCACGTCGCCGTGGACGGCGCGGTCATGCCCATCACGACGGCGGAGCCCACGGTGCGCGGCGTCCTCGCGACGGCCGGCATCGTGCTGGCCGAGGGCGACGGGACGTCGGCGCCGCTCGACGCCGCCGCGGTGGACGGCATGCTCGTCCTCGTGAGCCGGGCCGCAGCGTCGGCGACGACCGTCACCGAGGTGCTGCCCTTCGCCACGGAGGAGGTCGAGGACCCGAACCTGCCGAAGGGGCACCGGGTCGTCGTCCAGTCCGGCCGCGTGGGCGAGGCGACCACGACGTACGCCGTCCAGACCCTCGGCGGCGCCGAGGTGTCGCGCACGGTCCTCACGCGCACCGTCACGACGGAGCCGCGGAACGAGGTCATCAAGGTCGGGACGATGGACATCTCCGTCTCGGTGGACCCGGGCTCGGCCCGGGCGATCGGCCGGTCGCTCGCGGCCCAGCGCGGCTGGGGCGACGACGAGTTCACGTGCCTCGACAAGCTGTGGACCAAGGAGAGCAACTGGCGCGTCGACGCCGACAACCCGAGCTCGAGCGCGTACGGGATCCCGCAGGCGCTGCCGGGGTCGAAGATGTCGAGCGCGGGCGCCGACTGGCGCACCAACCCGGCGACGCAGATCACGTGGGGCCTCGGCTACATCGAGGGCCGGTACGGCACGCCGTGCTCGGCGTGGTCGCACTCGGTCGCCAAGGGCTGGTACTGAGACCGGCGCGGCGCCCGCGGTCCGCGAGCGCCGCGGCGCGCTAGGCCTCGAGCATCTCCAGGTAGTGCGGGTTCTGCATGATCCCGAGCACGTTGCCGAACGGGTCGACCACGGACGCCGTGACGAAGCCGGTGCCCTCACCACGCTCGACGACGCCCTCGTACTCGGTCGCCCCGAGCGCGAGCAGCCGGGCGAACGCGTCGCGCACGTCGTCGACGTGCCAGTTCACGATCGCGCCCCCGGGGGTCTCCGGCTGCGGGCGCGGGGACCAGGACCGGGCGATGATGCCGAGCTCGTCCTGGCGGTCGCCGACGCGGAACTCCACGTACCCGCCCGGGACCACGTAGTAGGGGTCCGTCCCGAGGACCTCCGCGTACCACGCGGCCGCGGCCTCCAGGTCGTCGGCCCACAGGTTCAGCGTCGCCATCCCACGCAGCATGCTCGTCTCCCTCGTCGTCGTCCCCGGATCCGGCCCGGGGACCGCGGTCGTCGACCCCGGCGGGACCGACACCACGACAGTAGGACCCCATGCGGAACCTGCGGTTCCGCATGGGGTGCCAGGATGGGATCCGTGCTCGACACCTCCGTGCGACTCCTCCGCCTCCTCGCGCTCCTCCCGTCGCGCCCCACGTGGTCCGGCCCCGACCTGGCGGAGCGGCTCGGCGTCACGACCCGCACGGTCCGCAACGACGTCGAGCGGCTGCGGCTCCTCGGGTACGAGGTGCGGTCGGCTCCGGGGACCGCGGGCGGCTACCGGCTCGGGTCCGGGACGGCGCTGCCCCCGCTGCTCCTCGACGACGAGGAGGCGGCCGTCGTCGCGGTGTCGCTGCGGGCCGCGGCCACGGGGTCGATCACCGGGGTCGAGGACGCCGCGCGACGCGCTCTCGTCAAGCTCGACACCGTGCTGCCCGCGCGGCTGCGCGCCCGGGCGGACGCGCTGCGCGCCGCGGTCGCGAGCGCGCCGGTGGCGGGGTCGCCGGTCGACGCGCGGGTGCTCTCCGAGATCGCCGGTGCGGTCGCGGCGCGGACCGGGCTGCGCCTCGAGTACCGGGCCCACGACGGGACGACGACGGACCGGGCGGTCGAGCCGTACCGGCTCGTGCACCTGGGGCGGCGGTGGTACCTCCTGGCGTTCGACCTGGGCCGCGACGACTGGCGGACCTTCCGCCTCGACCGGCTGCGCCTGCGCACGCCGGGCGGGCCCCGTTACACGCCTCGCCCCGTGCCGGGCGGAGACGCGGTCGCCTACGTGGTCCGCGGAGTGGGGTCGATCGCGTGGGCGCACCCCGCCCGCGTGCGCCTGCACGCGCCGGCGAGCGTCGTGGCGGAGCGGCTCGCGCCGGAGGCGGGGGTGCTCGTCGACGACGGCCCGGACGCGTGCGTGCTGGAGACCGGGGGGACGTCCCTCGCCCAGCTCGCGGGCTTCCTGCTGGGCCTCGACGTCGACCTGACGGTGCTGGAACCGCCCGAGCTGACGGCATCGCTGGCACGGGTCGGGGCGCGGGCCGTGCGTGCCGGACACGCGTGACGCGGCACGGTGCGGGCGACGCCCCAGCGTCGCGTCGGGGCGACGTCGGGGCGACGTGGGCGGTGACGCAGGGGTGAGAAGTGCGTGGAGAGGCCCGCGACATACGCGCAGAAAACCGGACAGAACCTCCCAGTCTAGCGGCGCGAGGGTTGGACTTCGATAACGGATCGGTTACGGTCGAACGTCGCTCGCGTGCGAACGGCGTGCCTCGGGGTCCTTCCGGACCACGGGAGGCGTGCCCGGACCTCGCGGGCGGTGCGCCGTCGTCGGGCCCTGGGGAAGGGGCGCCGGGGTTGGCGCCGGCAGCCGGATCGGCCGCTCGAGACCCGCGGACGCACGTGTGCGCCCGCCGTGGAGGACGTCTGTCCGCCACGGGCCGCGGGTGGTGCGCACGCGCCGTCGAGCCTCCGTGCCCGGGACCCCCGACGACTGGACCCGAGTGAAGAACCCCTTCCACCGGACCGCTGACGCGGCCGGCGCCCCCGAGAGCGCCGACACGAACCTGCAGGACCCCCTGACCCCCTTCGAGACCACCGACGGCCTCGCGGAGAGCCCCCAGGGCCCCGCGACCACCGCCCGCCGTCGTCGCCGCTGGCCCCTCGTGGCCGGCGCCACCGCCGTCGTCCTGCTCGCGACCGGCGCCGTCGCCTACGGCAGCGCGCGCAAGACCGTCCAGCTCGACGTCGACGGCCAGATCACCTCCGTCACGACCTTCGCCGGGTCCGTGGAGGGCCTGCTCGCGGAGCAGGACGTCGCCGTGGGCGACCGCGACCTCGTCGTGCCCGACGTCGACTCCGCCCTGCGCGGCGGCGGTGACGTCGTCGTGCGGTACGGGCGCGAGGTGCCCGTCCAGGTGGACGGCTCCCAGTCCTCCGTCTGGCTGACCGCGCTCGACGCGGACGAGGCCCTGACGACCCTCGCCTCGCGCGGCAGCGACGTGCGCCTCGTGGCGTCGCGCTCCGGCGAGCGCGTGTCGCTCCCGATCCGCCTCGACGCGGACGGCCCCGTGAACGTCGTCGTGGACGGCGAGACCAAGGTCGCGCCCGACGGCAGCATCGGCATCGACGCGATCCTCGACCAGCAGGGCGTGCAGCTCGGCGAGCTCGACCGCGTCCACGTGGAGAAGTCGGACCAGATCGCCGCGGCCCAGGCGGACGCCGCTGCCGAGGCGGCACCTGCCGCCGACGCCGCCGCGACCGAGGACGCCGACGCCGCCGCGACCGAGGACGCCGAGGCTGCGGCCGACGCCGCGCCGGTCTCGCTCGTCGTGCAGCGCGTGAAGGTCGAGGAGGTGCCGACCGCGGCGGCCGTGCCGTTCGAGACGGTCACCGAGGAGGACGCGAACCGCTTCAAGGACCTCGACCCGGTCGTCAAGCAGGAGGGCGTCGAGGGCGTCCACACGACCGTGCACCGCGTCACGACGGTCGACGGCGTCGAGGAGTCGCGCGAGCTCGTCTCCGAGGGCGTCACCACGCCCCCGGTGAACAAGATCCTCGTGCAGGGCACCAAGGAGCGTCCCAAGCCCGAGCCGAAGCCCACGACGCAGCAGCGCTCGTCGGCCCCGTCGTCGTCCGGCGGTTCGTCCGCGCCGGCCGCCGACCTCGGGTCCGCCCCGGGCGGCGTCTGGGGTGCGCTCGCGCAGTGCGAGTCGGGTGGCAACCCCGCGACGAACACGGGCAACGGCTACTACGGCCTCTACCAGTTCTCGGCGTCCACGTGGCGCGCGATGGGCGGCTCCGGCCTCCCGTCGGAGGCCTCGGCCGCCGAGCAGACGCAGCGCGCCCAGGCGCTCCAGGCCCGCTCGGGCTGGGGCCAGTGGCCCGCGTGCGCGCGCAAGCTGGGTCTCCTCTGACCCGCTAGCAGGACCCGCGGCCGCCCGACGGCCGCACCGCGGAGGGCGGGGCGCACGGCGCCCCGCCCTCCGTCGTCCCCGCGACGTCCGACCCGTGCCTGCCCCGGTCGGTAGGCTTGGCTGTCATGAGCGACACCCGCGGTGCCCTGCTGGGTCCGGCCGAGATCCGTGACCTGGCGGGCCGCCTCGGCGTCCGCCCCACCAAGACCCTCGGCCAGAACTTCGTGCACGACGGCGGCACCGTCCGCAAGATCGTGCGGGCCGCGGACGTGCGCGCGGGGGAGCGCGTCGTGGAGGTCGGGCCGGGGCTCGGCTCGCTCACCCTGGGGCTGCTCGAGGCGGGCGCGAGCGTCGTCGCGGTCGAGATCGACCCGGTCCTCGCGAAGCAGCTCCCCACGACGGTCGCCGCGCACGTCCCCGACCTCGGCGACCGACTCGAGGTCGTCGGCGCGGACGCCCTGGAGGTGACGACCCTGCCCGGGGAGCCCCCGACGGCGCTCGTCGCCAACCTGCCGTACAACGTGGCGGTGCCCGTGCTGCTCACGTTCCTCGAACGGTTCGACTCGCTCGAGCGCGTGCTCGTCATGGTGCAGGCCGAGGTCGCGGACCGGCTAGCCGCCCCGCCCGGGTCGCGGACGTACGGCGTCCCGTCGGTCAAGGCCGCCTGGTACGCCGACGCCCGCCGCGCCGGGACGATCGGCCGCAGCGTGTTCTGGCCGGTGCCGAACGTCGACTCCGCGCTCGTCGCGCTCGACCGCCGCGAGCCGCCGACCACGACCGCCACGCGCGAGCAGGTGTTCGCCGTCGTCGACGCGGCCTTCGCGCAGCGGCGCAAGATGCTCCGCTCCGCGCTGTCCGGCCTCGCCGGCTCCGCGAGCGTGGCCGCCGAGGTGCTCGTGGCTGCCGACGTCGATCCGCAGGCGCGCGGCGAGGTGCTGGACGTCGCAGCCTTCGCGCGCGTCGCCGAACAGCTCGTCCTGCGCGGCGGCCTCGACGAGCGCCCCGCCCGTGGTGCCGCACCCGCGGAGCGTCGCACCGGACGACCTGGCACAGTGGACGCGTGACACCCCCGCGACCGCCGAGCATCGCCCTCGCGCCACCCCCGTCCGTCCGCGTGCGCGCACCCGGCAAGGTCAACCTCTCGCTGCGGGTCGGGGCGCTGCAGGACGACGGCTATCACCCGCTCGTGACGATCTTCCAGGCCGTCGGGCTGAGCGAGGACGTCGTCGCCCACCAGGTGCCGCCGGGCTCGGGCGTCTCGCTCAGCGTGACCGGGCTCCAGGCCGACGTCGTGCCGACCGACGAGACGAACCTCGCGTGGCGGGCCGCCGTCGCGCTCGCGGAGCACGTGGGCGTCGACCCCGACGTGCGGCTCGAGATCCACAAGGAGGTCCCCGTCGCGGGCGGCATGGCGGGCGGGTCCGCGGACGCCGCTGCCACGCTCGTCGCGTGCGACGCGCTCTGGGAGGCCGGCGTGCCCCGCGCCGACCTCGTCCGGCTCGCCGCGGGGCTCGGGGCCGACGTCGCGTTCGGGCTCGTGGGGCACACCGCCGTCGGGACGGGGCGGGGGGACGTGCTCACGCCCGCGATGACGCGCGGCGAGTTCCACTGGGTCTTCGCCGTCCAGGCCGACGGCCTCTCCACGCCGGAGGTGTACCGCACGTTCGACGAGACCGTCGGCGGCCCGGCCGAGCTCGACCTCGCCGAGGACACCGCGCTCATGCAGGCGCTGCGCGCCGGGGACGCGGTCGGCCTCGGGCAGGTGCTGCGCAACGACCTCCAGGGCCCCGCGCTCGCCCTGCGCCCCGAGCTCCAGCGGACGATCGACGTCGCGACCGAGGCCGGGGCGCTCGGCGCGATCGTCTCCGGCTCCGGCCCGACGGTCGCCGCCCTCGCGCGCAGCCGACAGCACGCGCTCGCGATCGCCGCGTCGTGGACGGCGAACGACGCGTGCGACACCGTCTGGTGCACCACCGCCCCCGCGTCGGGGGCCCGCGTCGTCGCGCACTGACCGCCAGCCGGGTGTGTGGCTCGCCACGCGCCCGACAGGGCCTGCGCGTAGGGTCGCCGTCATGTCAGGAGACCGGCTCGGACTGCTCAGCCTGCGGCTCGACGCCGCGTACTGCCTGGTGCTCGGCGCCGTGGTCGCCGCCCTCGCGCCGTCGTGGGCGCCCGCGCTGGGGGTGCCGGTGCCGGTCGTCGCGGGGATCGGGGTCGCGGTGGTGCTCTGGGCGGCGGTCGTCGCCTGGATGACGGCGCGGCTGCGGCTGCGCGTCGCCCTCCGCACGGTCATGGTCGCGAACGTCGTCGCCGCCGCTGCCGTCGCCGCCTTCTCGGCGACGACGGCCGGCGCCCTCGTGCTGCTCGCGGTCCTGGCGGTCGCCGCCGACGTCGGCCTGTTCGCCGGCAGCCAGGCCGTCGCGCTCCGCCGGCTGCGGACCGCGACCCCGGGCCTCGTGACCTAGGACGGGTCTCGTCAGCCATCGGTCTCCTTCGTCGGCCACCCAAGAGCAGGCAGAGCGTGACGTGCCGAGGATGACGACTCCACGGTCGAAGGTGGTGCACCACGGCGAGCTTCACGTTCGACAGCAATGGCCAAGCCGACCTGCAGAAGCACACGGAGCAGCAGCTGAAGAAGGCTGAGGCCGAGGCGAACAGGGCGGCTGCACGGGAGTCGACGCCTGAGGCCAGGGCCCGAGCCTTCGCGCGGGTCCTGCGCAAGTACGGGGTCGAGAACGTCAACGAGGCCGAGCTTCGCGAGAAGTCTCAGTCGCTGAGCTCGCGCTCGCCCGCGGTGTGGCTCGGCGTCCGTACCCTTGCGTCGTGCCAACCAGCGTGTCGGACCGCTCCCTGCGAGGCGGTCACGTGTTCGTCGACGAGAGCAAGAAGCAGGACTACCTGCTCGTCGCCGCGGTGATCATCCCCGGCGAGCTCGCGCTCGCGCGCAAGATGGTGCGTGGGCTGCAGAAGCCAGGCCAGCGCCGGCTGCACATGGTCAAGGAGTCCCCGGCGCGTCAGCACACGATCTTGTCGACGCTCGGCACGCTGGGCGCGCGGGTCACGATCTACCAGGCCGGGGTGGGGTACCGCACGAACATCGAGCGGCGCGGAGCATGCCTCGAGAGGCTCGTCGAGGACATCGCCACGGCGGGCTGCGCTCGGTTGATGCTTGAGAGTGAGCAGGGAGAGGAAGAGCGCGACCGGCGTCTGCTGTATCGCGAGACGGGCCGGCGTGGGTGCCGGGACTCGTTGACCTACGCCCACGCGACCGCGGCCGCCGAGCCGCTGCTGGCGATCCCGGACGCGATCGCGTGGGCGTGGGCTCGTGGTGGTGATGTGCGTCGTCGCGCCGAACCGCTGGTCGCCGACGTCGTCCGGCTCTAGACAGCGCGAAACCCGAGCGCCACAACCGTCCGGAAGGGTCTCGGGCTCACTTCCCGCCGCTAGTGCGGCGAGCTGGCTCAATCTTAGGCACCCGTGTTGCGCGCGTGCAACGAACCGCCGATCCCCACGAGGTGATCTTGGGCGTTCTCCCCTGCCAAAACTCTCACTAGCTCTCGCGGAGCCAGGCGAGCTGGCGGGCGAAGCGGTAGGCCTGACCGCCCTCGTGCTCGTTGAAGCGGTAGACGTCGATCGCGCGCGCGACGTCCCCGGCGCCCGCGTCCGCGGCCCAGCCGTTGTACGCCGCGTACACCGTCGAGGGCGGGCAGACCGGGTCCATGAGGGCGACCGAGAACAAGCCGGGGGCGGTCGCGCGGCGGGCGAGGCTCGCGCCGTCGAGGTAGGAGAGCGTGCGGAAGACGGCCTCCTCGTGCTCGCGGTGGACGGCGAGGTAGCGCGTGATCTCGGAGTAGGGCGCCCTGTCGGTGATCTCGACGGCGCGGCGGTAGTGCGTGAGGAACGGGACGTCGGGCATCGCGGCGACGAGACCGTCGCTCAGACCGGCGACGGCGATCGTCAGGCCGCCGCCCTGGCTCACCCCGGTGACGGCGACCTGCGCGGGGTCGATCCCCGCGATGGTCCGGACGGCGTCGACCGCGCGCACCGCGTCGGTGATCACGCGACGGTAGTAGTGCTCGTGCGGGTCGAGGATGCCGCGCGTGAGGAACCCCGGGACGGCCGGGCCGGACCCGACCGGGTCGGGCGTGTCGCCCCCGGTGCCCCAGCCGCTGCCCTGACCGCGCGTGTCGACGACGAGGTGCGCGTACCCCGCGCTCGCCCACAGCAGGTGCTCGTGCGGCAGGCCGCGACCGCCCCCGTACCCGAGGTACTCGACGACGGCCGGGAGCGGCGCGGCGTCCCCGGCGGCAGCCGCGCGAGCGGCCGCCGCGGGCCGCACGAGCCAGGCCCGGACGGGCTGGCCGCCGAAGCCCGGGAACGTGACGTCGTCGACCACGACCGTCTCCAGGCCGGCGTCGACGCGGTCGAGGCGGACGGTCTCGGCGAGGTCACCGCCCGCCGCACGGGAGTCTGTGAGCGTCGTCGCCCAGAACGCGTCGAGGTCGGCGGGCTCGTCGAGCGCGGGGGCGTAGGCCTCCAGCTCGGCGAGGGGCAGGTCGAAGAGCGGCACGGGGGATCCTCCGGGGGGCGCAAAGGTCTGACGTCGGGCATCGATGTCGGGCCGTGACGACTCTAAAGCCTGTCGAACAACCTCTGGGGCGTTCGGCAGCGTCCTTCTCGGACGTCCCTATGCCGCGGTGGCGGTGCGGGTTCCCACGTCGTCCGGGCTGGTTTCGTCGGCGCGCGTGCGTCGGCCAGAGCCGTCCCGTCGGTGGGCGTTGGTGACCTGGCCTCGCGCTTCGGGGTCCAGGACCTGGGAGAAGTGCTGTTCGCCCCAGGTGGCGAGGTTGACCGCGGCGTTCAGGTCGCGGTCGATCGTGAGCCCGCAGTTCTCGCAGACGAAGACACGGTCTGCGAGGGTGAGCGTTGTGGTGACGTCCTCGCAGTTGGAGCAGGTCTTCGAGGACGGGAACCACCGGTCAGCGGTCAGGATTTGCCCGCCGTGCCAGGTTTGCTTGTAGGTGATCTGGCGGGCGAGCTCACCCCAGGCCGCGTCCGAGATGGCTGCGGCGAGCCGGTGGTTGGTGAGCATGCCGGTGATGTTCAGGTCTTCGAGGACGAGCCGGTCGTGGGTCTGGACCAGCAGGTTGGAGACCTGGTGCAGGAAGTGGTGACGGCGGGCACGGACCCGTTCGTGATGACGGGCCAGGCGTGCGACGGCGGCCCGCCTGTTCGCCGAGCCCTTGACCTTGCGGGACACGGACTTCTGCAACCGGCGGGTGACCGGTTGCGCTGCCCGTAGCGCCTTGGGTGCCGCTGTGATCCGCAGGGTCTGGGTGCCGTCGGTCAGGGCGACGACGACGGGTGCGTGCAGTCCGCGGTCAACCCCGGCCCAGCCGCCGTGGTCGGCGTCGATGCGCTCGACATGGCGGGCGGCGGGGTGCAGGTCGGCTGCCTCGACGTTCAGGCTGATCCACCACCGGCCGCCACGGCGCGAGATGGTGGCGAACAGGATCCGCGCACGCCCGCTGGCGAGCATGCGGCGCAGTCGGCGGGTGTCGTCGTGGACCTTGATCGCGCCGATGCCGGGCAGCGTGACCGAGCGGGGTCCAGCCTCGCCGAGACGGATCGTGGCCCGCTGGCCGGCCTTGGTCGTGGAGACCTTGTTGCGCATGCGGAACGAACCGCGTTCGTGGTTCTTCTTCTTGAACCGTGGGTGCCCGACCGGCCTGCCGGCACGTTTGCCGCGCCGGGAGTCGGTCCACGCCTTGAGGGCTTTGCCGAGGTCGACGACGGCTTCCTCGAAGACCTGCGCGCAGACCTCGGCCCGCCATGCTAGGCCGGTCACCTCGACGTCCGTCTGCCCAGCGGCGTCGACGACGAACCGGCGGCCGGCGGCCTCGCTGCGCTTCCACGCGTTGAACGCGTTGATCAGGTCGAACCCGGTCCACGGCACCGGCACGGCGTCGACGTCGACGGTGCTCTTGGCAACGTGGCGGGCGTTCAGGTGCAGTCGCAGGCCCTGGTTGAACGCGAACCGGGCGGCCCCCTCATGACGGGCCAGGGCGCGTGCCTGCTCCACGGTGGGGTCAGCCACCAGCTGGAACGTCGTGTGCCGAGCCATCGCCGAGCACGCTACCGACCAGCACTGACACGACCCGGGATGTCAGCGCCGACCTGCACGATCGCGTCCGTGTGACTGTCCAGCCGGCCCGCGCCGCCGATACCCGTCCGACCTGACCGAAGCCGCATGGTGGCGCATCCGGCACCTCGTCATGCCGGTCCGCGGCGACCGCGGTGGGCGACCGTGCTGCGAGCATCGATGGCGCGAGTACGTGAACGCACTGCTGTTCATCGTGACCACCGGCATCCCGTGGCGCTCGCTCCCGCACGACTTCACCGTGACCTGGTCCGCGACGCACAAGCACTTCACCAAGTGGACGAACACGAGGCTGTGGGAGCAGATGCTCGCCGGCCTGCGCGCCGAGGACCGCGTTCACGCCGGCCGCGACAAGGCGCCAACGGCGGCCGTCGTGGACTCATCCTCGGTCAAGAGCACGCCCGTGCCCGGGCCGCGCGGCTTCGACGGAGCCAAGAAGATCGACGGCATCAAGCGGCACATCCTCGTCGACACGGCCGGATGACTCCTGGCCGTGCACGCCACCGCCGCCAATGTCCAGGACAGGGCCGCGTTCGCGCAGCTGCTCACGCGCAACCGATGCCGCACCGTGCGCCGGGTGTGGGCCGACAAGGGCTACATCGGCCAGGCGCCCGCCCAGGCCGCCGCCAGCGCCGGGATCGAGCTGGAGATCGTGTCGGGCCCCAAGCCCGCCGACGCCTTCGTCGTCCAACCACGCCGATGGGTCGTCGAACGCACCAACGGATGGATCAACCGCCACCGACGACTCGTCCGGCAGTATGAGAGCACCCTCGGCGCTCACGAAGCATTCGTGATGCTCTCCCAGATCAGGCTCCTGCTACGCCGCCTCGAACC
Organism: Cellulosimicrobium cellulans; assembly: GCF_016907755.1. Classification (NCBI taxonomy): domain Bacteria; kingdom Bacillati; phylum Actinomycetota; class Actinomycetes; order Micrococcales; family Promicromonosporaceae; genus Cellulosimicrobium; species Cellulosimicrobium cellulans. Next base: position 4,118,738 of record NZ_JAFBCN010000001.1, on the reverse strand, counting down.
CAGGTAGTTCTTCGACAGGCTTTAGCGCCGTCGTCGCGGGCCCATGGCCGCACTAATAATGCGCATCATCCCTTTGACCCCTGCGGGGTCGTTGCGGCGAGACTGCCACCAGCCGCCGCCGCGCGCGCGGCGCCCGGTCGGCGACGAGGCCGCCGGTGAGGAACCGATGGAGGTCCCCCTGTGAGAACCCGAGCAGCAGCACCGCGCCGCAGACCCGGCGTCGTCGCGACGACGGTCGCCGCCCTGACGGCGATGCTGACGGCCGGTGCGGTCGCCCCCGCCGGCGCTCAGACCGGAGCGCCCACGACGTTCGGCGCGAGCGCGCCCGCCACGGCCCCCGCGGTGGCGCGCACCAACCCGGACGACGGGCCGTCCGCGTCCGACCTCCCCGTGTTCGAGTACCGCGGCGTGATCACCGACAAGGAGTCGATGACCTACAACCCGACGGACGAGTTCATCTTCCCGAGCGTCTTCCACGCGGGCGCCTACCTCGACGACCCGCTGGGGGAGTGGTACCTGTACTACGCCCCGCACGACTCCCCGGGCGGCATCTCGCTGATGTATGCCGACTCGCTCGAGGGCCCGTGGACGGAGTACGCCCACAACCCGATCGTCGCGAACGAGTGGTTGCCCTTCTACGAGCGCGTCTCGCACGTCTCGTCGCCCGACGTGCTGTGGGACGACGCGGCAGGCCAGGTGCTCCTCTACTTCCACGGCGAGAACTCCACGACCCGCTGGGCGACGTCGCCCGACGGCGTCGCGTTCGACGACTCCGGGGTCGCCGTGACCAACGCCGACGGCGGTGCGGGGACCACCGAGACGTCGTACGCGCGCGTCGTCGAGCACCCGGACCCGGCGTCCGGGTACCGCTTCGCGATGACGTACATGCAGAACCGGACCGACAACATCCGGCGCATCAAGGTGGCCGAGTCGGTCGACGGCAAGGCCTGGGTCGTGCGCCCCGACCCGCTCGTCGTGCCCGACGCCGCGACCGGGACGAACGTGTCCGGCGGCAACCTGTGGGAGTGGGACGGCCAGCTCTACGTGATCTACCACGGCTCCACGGGCATCACCTTCGCCCGCACGCTCGACCCGACGATGACCCAGGTCGGGCCGAGGTGGGAGCTGCACCGGGCCACCGGGGTCGGGGACGACACCGGCCGGGTGGCCGCGCCGGAGATCGTGACCGACGGTGACGAGACCTACCTGTTCTACGAGTCCGGGGACCGCCTGGGCGCGACGATCGCGTGGGCGCAGCGCGACCCCGACGCCGTCCGGCCGCCCGAGCCCGGCGAGGACACCGACCCGTTGCGCGAGCAGTGCAGCGGTGCGGCCTCCGACGAGTTCGACGGCGCCGCCCTCGACCCGGCGCTGTGGTCCGTCGTCCGGGGGGACACGGCCCGGCACGAGCTCGTGGACGGCGCGCTCCGCGTCCCGACGTACGCCACCGGTGTCGCGGGGGCGTCGCTGCCGCTCCAGGCGGTCCCGGACGGGTCGTGGGAGGTCACGACCGCGGTCTCCGTCTCCCCGGCCGAACGCTTCCAGCAGGGCGGCCTGCTGCTGTACCGCGACGACGCGAACTACGCGAAGCTCGACCTCGTGCACGGCTCGCTCGGGCCGCGGGTCGAGTTCATCTGGCGCCAGAACGGCACCGACCGCAACACCGGGTTCGACTCGGTGGTCCCGCCGGCCGGCCTCGGCGACACGTTCTGGCTGCGTCTCGCGAGCGACGGGAGCGCCGTGCAGGCGTCGGTGTCGGTCGACGGGGTCGAGTTCGCTCCCTGGGGCCGCACGGTGGACGTCGCCGCGCTCGGCGCGACGGGCGTCGGGCCGTTCGCGATGCGCGGGTCCGCGACGCCGCCGGAGATCGTCGCGTCGTTCGACTGGTTCCGGTGGACCCCGACCGCCGACGAGGCGGCAGCGTGCGACGACGACGAGCCCGCCGTCGAGGCGCAGGCGGTGTCGCGGTGCCTCGCGGGCCGCGCGTACGTGGCGGTGACGGCGCGCAACGACGGCACGGCGCCGGTCTCGATCCGGCTCGCGACCCCGGCGGGCGAGCGCACCGTCGCCGACGTCGTGCCCGGCCGCAGCGCCTACCAGTCGTTCGCCACGCGCGCGACGTCGGTCGCGGCCGGGGCGGCGACGGTCGAGGCCGTCGACGCCGACGGCGTCGCCCACGGCTCGACCTCGGTGCCCTACGACGCGCTGACCTGCGGGTAGCCCCGCCGGCGAGCGCCGAACAGCGGGCCCAGGGACGCACCTCGGAGTGCGTCCCTGGGCCCGTCGTGCCTCTCCCGGCGGGTCTGCCCGAGACCCGAGCGCGGTCGCGCACCGGGCGATTATGCGGATCACCGGTGGCTCACCGAGGGCCCGAGTCTCACCGCTCTCGACGTAATAATGCGTATTACCGCGTTGACCCACGGGCGTCGCGCTGGCGAGACTCCTGGCACGTCATCGACGACGTGATCGAGGAGGATCCATGCCGAGGCACCGCATCACCCAGGCCGACGTCGCCGCCATGGCCGGCGTCAGCCAGGCGACGGTCTCGTTCGTGCTGAACGACAGCACGCCCGCCGGCGTGCGGATCAGCGAGGAGACTCGGCAGCGCGTCCTCGACGCGATCCGGATCACCGGCTACTCGGCGAACCCCGTGGCCCAGCGCCTCGCGGGCGGGCACAACCAGATCCTCGGCGTCTTCACCTACGAGGCGACGTTCCCGCGCGCGGGTCGTGACTTCTACGGCCCCTTCCTCGTCGGGATCGAGCACGCGGCCGAGAAGCTGGGCATCGACATCCTGCTCTTCACGAGCGCGCGCGTCGTCGACGGGCGCCGCCAGCTCACGCGCGACGGGTGGCAGCGACTCGGGATCGCCGACGGCTGCCTGCTGCTCGGCCAGCACGAGGACCGTGGGGAGCTCCAGCACCTGCTCGACACGAACTACCCGTTCGTCTTCATCGGCAAGCGCGGCAGCGACGGCGGGCGCCTGCCCTACGTGGGGGCCGACTACGTCGCCGCGACCGCGCGCCAGGTGGAGCGACTCGTGGAGCTCGGGCACGAGCGCATCGGGTACGTGGGGCCGCGCGGCACCGACCAGCCGACGCTCGACCGCGTGGACGCCTACCGCGCGACGATGAAGGCGCACGGGCTGACGGTGCGGTTCGTCGAGCTGGACGGCGTCCCCGCGACGGCCGCAGAGATCGTCGACCAGCGGCTCACGGCGGTCGTCGTCGCGCCGGAGAACTACCCCGAGGAGCTGGTCGACGAGCTCGAGGGGCGCGGCGTCCGGGTACCCGACGACGTGTCGTTCCTCCTCCTGGGCCAGCCCCACCACGGACGCCCGGGCGGGCGCCGGTGGTCCGGCTTCTCGATCCCGCGCGAGGAGATGGGCGCGCGCGCCCTCGTCCTGCTCTCGCGCCTCGTCGCCGCCGAGTCCGGTCCGGCGCGGTCCGACCGCCGGTCGGCGCGCGCCGCGCGGGTGCCGGAGGACGAGCTGCACCAGCTCCTCGAGTGCGTCGAGGTGGACGGCGAGACGGTCGCCCGGCCGTCGTCCGCCGCGCCGAGCGACGCCCGCACCCGCCCGGACCACCCGTCCCGCAGCGTGCCCGCCCCGGGCGCCTGACCCCCCGTCCAGACCTCAGAGCACCAGAGCACCAGAGAAACGGAAACCCAGCGTGACCCATCCAGACCTCCAGGCAGACGTCCTCGTCGTCGGTGCCGGGCTCGGCGGCGTCGCCGCGGCGCTCGCGGCGGCCGAGCGGGGCGCCCGCGTCGTCCTCACCGAGGAGCACCCGTGGATCGGCGGGCAGCTCACGTCGCAGGCGGTACCGCCGGACGAGAGCGCGTGGGTCGAGCGGTTCGGCGTCACCGCGCGCTACCGCGCCCTGCGCGACGGCATCCGGGACGTGTACCGCCGGTCGTACCCGCTCACCGACGCCGCGCGCACGTGGGACGCCCTCAACCCCGGCGCCGGCTGGGTCTCCAAGCTGTGCCACGAGCCGCGCGTCGCGGTCGGGGTGCTCGAGGAGATGCTCGCGCCGTGGCGGTCCGCGGGTCGGATCCGCCTGCTCGAGCGCGTGCGCCCGACGGCGGCCACGACCGACGGCGACCGCGTCACCTCGGTGACGCTCGAGCGGGTCACGGGGAGCGTCGAGAGCGGCGACAGCGCTGCCAGCACGGTCGGCGAGCGCGTCACCGTCCACGCCGCGTTCGTCGTGGACGCGACGGAGACCGGTGAGCTCCTGCCCCTGACGGGCACGGAGTACGTCACCGGGTTCGAGTCGAACCGCGAGACCGGCGAGCCGAGCGCGCCGGACGAGGCGCAGCCGGACAACGTGCAGGCGCTCAGCGTGTGCTTCGCCGTCGAGCACGTGGACGGGGACCACACGATCGACCGCCCGGAGCGGTACGACTTCTGGAGCACCTACACCCCGGGCCCCTGGAACGGGCGACGGATGCTCTCGTGGGAGGCACCCAACCCGCGCACGCTCGCGATGGACGTGCGGTCGTTCACGCCGAACCCGGGCGACGACGCGCGCGCGGTCGACGCCGACCAGTCGAAGAACCCCGGCGACGGCAACCTGTGGACGTTCCGGCGCATCGCCGCGCGCGACCTGTTCGCGCCCGGCCACTACACGAGCGACCTGTGCCTCGTGAACTGGCCGAGCATCGACTACTTCCTCGCGCCGGTGCTCGACGTGCCGCGCGACGTCGAGGAGGCGCGGATCGCGGACGCCCGCCAGCTCAGCCTCTCGATGCTCTACTGGATGCAGACGGAGGCTCCCCGCCCCGACGGCGGGACCGGCTTCCCGGGCCTGCGGCTGCGGCCCGACGTCATGGGCTCGGCCGACGGTCTCGCCCAGGCGGCCTACCACCGCGAGTCGCGCCGCCTGCGCGCGGTGACGACGGTGACGGAGAACGACGTCTCGTACGCCGTGCGCGGGGACCGGGGCGCGACACGCTACGACGACTCCGTCGGGCTCGGTATGTACCGGATCGACCTGCATCCCTCGACGGGCGGCGACACGTACATCGACGTCGCGTCGAACCCGTTCGAGATCCCGCTCGGCGCGCTCCTCCCGCAGCGCGTGACCAACCTGATCGCGGCCAACAAGAACATCGGCACGACGCACATCACCAACGGCTGCTACCGCCTGCACCCGGTCGAGTGGAACATCGGCGAGGCCGCCGGCCACCTCGCGGCCCACTGCCTCGCGACGGGGCGCACGCCGCACGCCGTCCAGTCCAAGGCCGACCTGCTCGCCGACTACCAGGACGAGCTCGTCCGGGCCGGCGTCGAGCTGCGCTGGCCCGCCGAGGCACACCCCTACTGACGCGGGCCCCCGCCCGCACCGACACGGCCACCCTCAGTCCGAAGGAGAACTGATGACCCCCCTGACCCCGCGCCGGAACCCGACCCGGCGGCGCCTCGTGAGCGCACCCCTGGCCGCAGGCGGCGTCGCGCTCGCACTCGTCCTCACCGCGTGCTCCGGCGGCGGCGACGACGTCGCCGGCGAACCCAGCACACCGAGCGAGCCCGTCGAGCTCCGCATGACCGTCTGGACGGCGGACGAGACGCAGCTCGCCCAGTTCCAGGAGATCGCCGACGCGTACGTCGCGGAGAACCCCGACCTCGTCTCGGGCGTGACGTTCGAGACGATCCCGTTCGAGGACTACACGACGTCGCTCACCACGCAGCTCGCGGGCGGCAACGCCCCCGACCTCGCGTGGATCCTCGAGAGCTACGCGCCAGAGTTCGTCGCGAGCGGCGCGCTCGTGGACGTCGCCCCCAAGCTCCAGGAGACCGAGGGGTACGAGTTCGACGACCTCCTCGACTCCTCGCTCGCGCTGTGGGAGAAGGACGGCGGGCTCTACGCCTATCCGTTCTCCAACTCGCCGTTCGCGATGTTCGTCAACACCGACCAGGTCGCCGCCGCGGGCCAGCCGAACCCGGCCGACCTCGTCGCGTCGGGCGACTGGACCTACGACCAGGCCCGCGACATCTCGGCCGCTGCCGCCGCGACGTCGGGCAAGCAGGGCCTCGTGGTGCGCGACTTCGACTTCAAGGTGTGGGAGAACCTGTCGACGATCTGGGACGGCTGGGACGCGGCGCCGTGGAGCGAGGACGGCACGCAGTGCACGTTCACCGACCCGGAGATGGTCGACGCGCTCACGTGGGTCCACGACGCGACGTTCGTGGACAAGGCGATGCCCGGCCCGGGCACGACGGCCGACTTCTTCGCCGGTGACTCCGCCATGACGATCACGCAGATCAGCCGCGCGTCGTCGCTCGACGACTCGTTCGCGTGGGACGTGGTGCCGCTGCCCGCAGGACCGGCGGGCCAGCAGAACGTCATCGGCCAGGCCGGCATCGGCGTCTTCGCCGCGGGCGAGCACCCGGACGTCGCAGCCGACTTCCTCGCGTGGTTCACCAACCCGGAGAACGCCGAGACGCTCGCGGCCTACTTCCCGCCGCCGCGCGAGTCGCTCCTGAACGCGGAGACGCTCGGCGCGGCCAACCCGAAGCTCAGCGAGGACCAGCTCCAGGCGGTCGTCGTGGACGGCATCCAGGGCGCGGTGACCAAGCCGTCGCACCAGAACTTCGCGAAGCTCCAGGACACGGTGCGCGCCCAGCTCGACGCGCTGTGGACCGCGGACGCCGACGTCGAGGGCGTCCTCGCCGACACCTGCGCGGCGATCCAGCCCTTGCTCGGGGACTGAGCGTGGCCTCCTCCGCACTCGCACGACGGGACGCGGCCGTGGGGTACACCATGGTCGCGCCCGCCGTGCTCGGCGCGCTCGCGTTCGTCGTCGCGCCGCTGGTCGCCGTAGTCTGGTACTCCCTGCACGAGTGGAACGTCCTCGCGAACACGTTCACGTTCGCGGGTGCCGACAACTACGAGCGCATGCTCTCCGACCCCGGTCTGCACGACTCGCTGCTCGCGAGCCTGTGGTTCTCGGTCGGCCTCGTGGTCCTCAACATCTCGCTCGCCCTGCTGCTCGCGGTGCTGCTCAACCAGAAGCTCCCGGGCACGACGACGTTCCGCACGTTCTTCTTCTCGCCGGTCGTGGTGTCGCTCGTCGCCTGGACGATCGTGTGGAGCTTCCTGCTCCAGGCCGACGGCGGGATCAACGGGTTCCTGTCGCTGCTCGGCATCGAGGGCCCGAACTGGCTGCGCGGCGAGACGACGGCCATGATCTCGGTGATCGTCGTCCAGGTCTTCAAGAACGTCGGCCTCAACATGATCCTGTTCCTCGCGGCGCTGCAGGGGGTGCCGGAGGAGATCCAGGAGGCCGCGCGCATCGACGGCGCGGGGGCGTGGCGACGTTTCCGCTCGATCACGCTCCCGCTCATCAGCCCGACCCTCCTGCTCGTGTCGATCCTCACGATCGTCGGCTCGCTCGAGGTCTTCGCGCAGATCGCCGTGCTGACGGGCGGCGGTCCGGGGAGCTCGACGACCGTGCTCGTCTACTACCTGTACCAGCAGGCGTTCCGGTTCAACGACTTCGGCTACGCGAGCGCGATCTCCGTCCTGCTGTTCGTCATCGTCCTCGTCCTGACACTCGTGCAGTGGCAGACGCGCAAGAGGTGGGTCTTCCATGAAGTCTGACGTGATGCCCGGCCCGGCCACGCTCCCGGGCGCGGACGGCGTACCGGCTCGGCCCGCGCCGTCGGGCCCGGGCGACGGCACCGACGGGCCGCGGCACGCACCCGCCCGCCGGGACCGGGCCGCGCGCTCGCGGCGTCGCTGGGGTCGCTGGGCGCTCGTGGCGCTGCTCGTCGTGCTGAGCGTCCCGTTCGTGTTCCCCACGTGGTGGATGGCGACGTCGAGCCTCAAGCCCATGAGCGAGATCCTGCGGGCCGTGCCGACGCTGTGGCCGCAGGACCCGTCGTTCGCGGCGTACGGGGAGGTGTTCCGGCTGCAGCCGTTCGCGCAGCAGTACTGGAACAGCCTCTACGTCGCGGCGCTGGTGACCGTCGGGACCATCCTCGTGTCCTCGATGGCCGGGTACGCGTTCGCGCGCATCCGGTTCCCGGGGGCGAACGCGCTGTTCCTGCTCGTGCTCGTCGGCCTGCTCGTGCCGTCCGAGGTGACGATCGTCCCGCTGTTCCGGATGGTCAACTCGCTCGGGCTCATCGACACGCACTGGCCGCTCGTGATCATCCCGATCCTCGGGGCGCCGAGCGTCCTCGCGACGTTCATCATGCGGCAGTTCTTCCTCGGCCTGCCGGGCGAGCTCGAGGAGGCGGGGCGCATGGACGGCCTCGGGCGCTGGGGGATCTTCTGGCGCATCGCGTTCCCGCTGTCGCGCTCGGCGATCTCGGCCGTCGCGATCTTCACGTTCCTCAAGTCGTGGAACCTCTACCTCGAGCCGATCGTGTACCTGTCCAGCAAGGACCGGTTCACGCTGCCGCAGGCGCTCACGCAGTACGTCGACGCCTACGGGGGCCCGATGTGGAACGTGCAGCTCGCCGCGACGACGCTCACGGTGCTGCCGGTCCTCGCGGTGTTCCTCGTCGCGCAGAAGCAGTTCGTCCAGGGCCTCGCCCACTCGGGCCTCAAGGGCTGACCGCCCCTCCCGTGAGTGCAGGAGACAGCCGCGAGCTCCTCGCGGATCCGCGACCATTTCCTGCACTCACGGGGTGCGGCCTAGGCTCGACGGCGTGGCTCATCTTCTCGGCGCCGACGGCATCTCGCTGACCGTCGGTACCCGCACCCTGCTCGACGACGTCTCGCTCGGTCTCGACGACGGCGACCGCGTCGGCATCGTCGGCCCCAACGGGGCCGGCAAGTCGACGCTCCTGCGGCTGCTCGCGGGCACGCAGCAGCCCGACGGCGGCCGGGTCACCCGGGTGGGCGGGCTGCGGGTCGGCCTGCTCGACCAGCGCGACGACGTCGGCACCGGCGCGACGATCCGCGACCTCGTGCACGGCGACGCCGCGACGCACGCGTGGGCGTCGGACGCGAGCATCCGCACCGTGCACGCCGGCCTGCTGGCCGACCTCGACCTCGACGCCCCCGCGGACACGCTGTCGGGCGGGCAGCGGCGCCGTGTGGCGCTGGCCGCACTCCTGGTCGCCGACCACGACGTCCTGTTCCTCGACGAGCCGACCAACCACCTCGACGTCGAGGGCGTCGCGTGGCTCGCCGCGCACCTGGGCGACCGGTTCGCGCGCCCGGGCGCGAAGGGTGCGCTCGTCGTGGTGACGCACGACCGCTGGTTCCTCGACGCCGTCTGCTCGCGCATGTGGGAGGTGCGCGGCGACGGCTCCGGCGCGGTCGAGGGGTACGAGGGCGGGTACGCCGCCTACGTGCTCGCGCGCGCCGAGCGCCAGCGGACCGCGGCCGTCGCCGCGGAGAAGCGCGACAACCTGCTGCGCAAGGAGCTCGCGTGGCTGCGCCGCGGGGCACCCGCGCGCACGTCCAAGCCCAAGTTCCGCCTCGACGCCGCCGCGGCGCTCATCGCCGACGTCCCGCCCCCGCGCGACACGCTCGAGCTCACACGCACCGCGACCAAGCGGCTCGGCAAGGACGTGCTCGACCTCGAGGACGTGACGGTCGCCGTCCCCGTGCGCGGCGCGGCCGGTGCGGACGGGGCCCGGCGCGTGCTGCTCGACGACGTCACGTGGCGCCTCGGGCCGGGCGACCGGTACGGCGTCGTCGGGGTCAACGGCGCCGGGAAGACGACGCTGCTCGCCCTGCTCGCCGGGCGCCGCGAGCCCGACGCAGGCCGCGTCAAGCGCGGCAAGACCGTGCACGTCGCCGAGCTGTCCCAGGACGTCGGCGAGCTCGACGACATCGCCGGGTCGCGCGTCATCCAGGTGATCGAGGACGAGAAGCGTTCGGTCGTCGTCGACGGCAAGGAGCTCACGGCCTCGCAGCTCGTCGAGCGGCTCGGGTTCACGCGCGAGCGGTCGCAGACCCTCGTGCGCGACCTCTCGGGCGGCGAGCGGCGCCGCCTCCAGCTCCTGCGCCTGCTCGTCGCCGAGCCCAACGTGCTCCTGCTCGACGAGCCGACGAACGACCTCGACACCGACACGCTCGCCGCGCTCGAGGACCTGCTCGACGGCTGGCCGGGGACGCTCATCGTCGTCTCGCACGACCGCTACCTGCTGGAGCGCGTCGCGGACCGCCAGGTCGCGCTGCTCGGGGACGGCCAGGTGCGCGACCTGCCGGGCGGCGTCGAGCAGTACCTCGAGCTGCGGCGCGCGGCGCTCGCGGGGGCCGGGTCGTCGTCGAGCGGCTACGCACCCGCGGCGGCAGCCGGGGTCGACCGTGGTGCGGAGGGCACGCCGGACGCGGTCGCCCCGGCCGGTCCGAGCGCTGCCGAGGTCCGGGCCGCGAAGAAGGAGATCAACCGCATCGAGCGGCGGCTGTCGAAGATCGCCGAGCTGGAGGGCCGGCTCCACGACAAGATCGCCGCGAACGCGACGGACTTCACGGCGGTCGCGGGGCTCGACGCCGAGCTGCGCACGCTCGCGGCGGAGAAGGACGAGCTGGAGGCGGCGTGGCTCGAGGCGGCCGAGGTCGCCGGCTGACGAGCCCGCGCGGTGAGGCGTTTCAGCGCCGCAGGAAGCCCATCCGGTCGTCGGGGTCCACGCGCTCGAGGATCGCGCCCGCGATCTCGTCGAGCTGGCCGACCTGCTCGGGGGTGAGCACGTCGATCACGTGGTCCCGGACGGTGGCGACGTGGCCGGGGGCCGTCGCGACGACCTTGTCCCACCCGGCGTCGGTGAGGTGCGCGTTGGTGGCGCGCCGGTCCTCGGGGCACGGGACGCGCTCGACGAGGCCGCGCTTCTCGAGCCGGGCCACGACGTGGGAGAGGCGGGGGAGCGTCGCGTTGGTGGCGCCCGCGAGGTCGGTCATGCGCAGGGTGCGGTCGCGGGCCTCGGAGAGCATGGCGAGCACGTAGTACTCGAAGTGGCTGAGGTCGGCGTCGCGCCGGAGCTGGGAGTCCAGGACGCCCGGGAGCAGCTCGACCACTGCCACGAGCCGCTTCCACGCGTCGAGCTGCTGGTCGTCGAGCCAGCGGGGTTCTGTCGTCATCGGGCCTCCTCCGGTGTGACCATCGTAATAGTTGACGCTACAAGTTTAGCGCCGTATCGTCTGGGTTGTAGCAACAACCAATTGCCGACCGTGCGGCCGGCGCACGAAGGGAAGCCACCATGAGCAGCATCACCATCATCGGCGCAGGCAACATGGGCACCGCGATCGCCGGCCTCGCGCTCGCCGCGGGCAGCGAGGTGCAGGTCCTCACGCGCGAGGCGACCGACCTCGACCCCCGGGTCGCGGCCGGGACCGTCGGCGACGAGCTCAAGGGCGACGTCGTCGTCCTCGCCCTCCCGTACGGGGCCCTCGCGGAGGTCGTCGACCTCTACGCCGACCGCCTCGACGGCAAGGTCGTCGTCGACATCACCAACCCGCTCGACTTCGCGACGTTCGACGCCCTCGTCGTGCCCGACGGCTCGTCGGCCGCGGCGCAGCTCCAGGCTCGCGTCCCCGGCGCGCGCGTGCTCAAGGCGTTCAACACGAACTTCGCCGCGACGCTCGCCTCCGGGCAGGTCGGCCCGCTCCCGACGACGGTCCTCGTCGCGGGCGACGACGCGGAGGCCAAGGCGGCGCTCGCCGGCGCCGTGTCCGGGGTCCGCGTGGTCGACGCGGGCTCGCTGAAGCGCGCGCACGAGCTCGAGGCGCTCGGCTTCCTCCAGCTCACCCTCGCCGCCGGCGAGAAGACGTCCTGGACGACGGGCTTCGCGCTCGCCGAGTGACGCGTCTCCCGGAGGAACGACGGCGGCCGGCCACCCTCGGGTGACCGGCCGCCGTCGTGCCGCCGGGGAGTCAGCCGCGTGCCTTCTCCACGGCAGCCCGCGCGGTCTCGCGCTCGGCCTTCTCCGCCTCGCGCAGCGCCTTCTCGAGCTCGCGCACCTTCTTCTGCGCCTCCCGCACCCGGCGCTCGGCGTCGCGCCGCTTGAGCGTGGCCTTCTTGACCTTCGGGTCCTTGACGTGCACGGCCATCTCGACCGGTGCGACGGCGTCGCGCGGGTCGGGCTCCGCCCCGGCGCCGTGGGCAGGGCCGCCCGCGTCGGACGTCCCGTCCGGGGCGGAGGAGTCCCGTCCCGCGCCCGGGGCGCCGGCGGCCCGCGCGTCGACGTACACCGCGATCCCGTCGAGGACGCGCTCGAGACCCCACGCGGTGTCGTCGATCTCGCCCTCCTCCGCGTACGTCCCCGCCTCCACGAGCGGCCGCAGGTAGGGGAAGCGCACCTCGTCGACGAGGTCGCGCAACGCACCGCCCCAGCCGCCGCCCAGGACGGTCTCGTCGCCGCCGGCCGCGGTGACCGCGCGGGCCAGGTCGCTCTGCAGGCGGGCGGCGTTCCGCGCGTAGCCGCTCACGAGGAGGATGACCGACATCTTCTCCTCGTCGTCGAGCGGGGTGGAGCGCAGGGCGCGCAGCGCGCTGTCGGCCCCGCGCAGGTTGTTCGGCGTGAGGGGCGCGCCGGTCACCGGGATGTCGAGGAACCACGGGTGGGACGCGAACACCGCCATGGTGAACTGCGCCCACTCGCGCAGCTCCGCGCGCCAGTCCGCTGGCTCGTGCGCGGGCGGGTACTCGACGTCGAGCGCGGCCTCCTGCATGAGGAGCAGCAGGTCGTCCTTGCTCGTCACGTACCGGTAGAGCGACATCGTCGTGAAGCCGAGGCTCTGCGCGACCTTCGCCATGGAGACGGCGGCCAGCCCGTCGGCGTCGGCGATCTCGATGGCGGCCTCGACGATCCGCTCGATGCTCAGCTCGCGCTTCGGCGTGCGCTCGGGACGTTCGGCGACGCCCCACGCGAGCGCGAGCCGGGGCGGGAGGTCGGGTGCGTCCGTCATGCCCACATCATGTCTGGTATCCGGTCGAGCATGCGGCCGTCGCCCGCCCTGGGCCCAGGACGGACGACGGCCGCACGCTCGGCGACCGGGGTCAGCGGGCGGTCCGCCGGCGGTAGAGGACGGAGCCGGCGGCGCAGCTCACCGCGAGGAAGCCGACCAGCCACGCGATCGCGGTGAGGACCGTCGAGGCGTCGGGTGCTCCGGCCAGGAGTCCGCGGAACGTCTCGATGATCGGCGTGAACGGCTGGTTCTCGGCGAACCCGTGCAACCACGAGGGCATGGTGTCGATCTCGACGAAGCCCGAGCTGAGATACGGCACGAACAGGAAGAGGAAGTTCACCGACTGCGACGCCTCGACGCTCAGCACCAGACCGAGCGCGACGCTCAGCCACGTGAACGTGAGCACCGCGAGCACGGCGAACGCGACGAGGCCCAGCCAGTCGCCGAGCCCGGCGTCGGGCCGGAAGCCGAGCGCGAGCGCGACGGCCACGACGACGACCGCGGACGCGAGATTGCGTACCACGCTCGCCACGACGTGCCCCCACAGCGCGGACGGTCCGAAGATCGGCAGCGTCTTGAACCGGTCGATCGTGCCCGACGTCATGTCCTGCGCGACCCCCACGGCGGCCGTGGCCGAGCCGAACCCGAGGCACATGACGAGCACGCCCGGAACGACGTAGTCGATGTAGTCGTCCCCGCCGATCGCGCCGCCGAAGATGACGACGAACACGAGCATGATCATGACGGGCAGCGCGAACGCGGTGATGAGCCCGTCGACGCTGCGGAGCTGGCGGCGCGTCTCGCGCGCGACCATCGTGCGCACGTCGCGCGCGGCCGTCGCGGGCGTCTGCCGGGCGCGCGCGGCGGTGCGCGGCGGCCCCGTCGGGGCGGTGGCGAGCGTGGGCGTGGTGGCGCTCATCGGGCGCCCTCCTTCCGGGTCAGCGCGAGGAAGACGTCGTCGAGCGTGGGCTTGACGACGCTGACGCCGACGACCGCGAGGTCGTGGGCGTCGGCGGCCGCGAGCACGTCGCGGATCGTGCGGACGGGGTCGTCGCTCGGCGCGGTGAGGGACAGGTCCTTCTCGTCCGTGGCCGTGCGGGCGAGACCCAGCGTCGGCGCGAGCCCGACGGCGGCCGCGAGGCTCGCGGGGTCGTCGAACGCGACGCGCACGTGGTCGCCCGCGACGAGGGCCTTGAGCTCGGCGGCCGTGCCGCGCGCGGCGACGCGGCCGTCGTGCAGGACGGCGATCGTGTCGGCGAGGCGGTCGGCCTCCTCCAGGTACTGGGTCGTCAGCAGGACCGTCGTCCCGTCCGCGGCCAGCCCGCGGACCACGTCCCAGAGCTGGGCGCGCGAGGCGGGGTCGAGCCCCGTCGTCGGCTCGTCGAGGACGAGGACGGCGGGGTCGGCGACGAGGCTGATCGCCAGGTCGAGGCGGCGGCGCATGCCGCCCGAGTACGTCCCGACGCGCCGGTCGGCGGCGTCGGTGAGGTCGAAGCGGGCCAGGAGCTCGTCGGCCCGTCGACGCACCGCGCGCCGAGGGAGGTGGGCGAGCTCGCCCATCATGACGAGGTTCTCGCGGCCCGTCTGGAACTCGTCCACCGACGCGTACTGGCCCGTGAGGGCGATCGTCTCGCGCACCCGCGCCGCGTCGTGCGCGACGTCGGCCCCCGCGACGCGGGCCGTGCCGCCGTCGGGCCGGACGAGGGTCGTGAGGATGTTGACGGTCGTGGTCTTGCCGGCGCCGTTGGGCCCGAGCAGCGCGAAGATCTCGCCGCGGCGCACGGTCAGGTCGACGCCGCGCAGCACGGCGTGGTCGCCGTAGGACTTCTCGAGCCCCTGCACGGCGATCATCGGTTCGGTCATCGCCTTCTCCTTCTCGGTCGGACGTGCTGGCCGGTGTGCGGCGCACACTGACGTGTATGTCATAAACTATGTGTACACCATAAACACGCCTCGACGCGCGGGTCAAGGGCGTCGTGCCTGCCGAGGGAACGAGCGCGAGGTGGAGCCCTGGCCTCCCGAGGCAGAGCCGTGGTCGCGGGAGGTGGAGCCGCGGTGGGCTACCTCGTGTGCTCGCGGGGGGAGCCCGTGACGGCGAGGCCGATCCCCGTCATGAGCACGAGGGCGCCGAGCACGACGGCCACCGGGGTGGTCCACGTCCCCGTCGCCGTGTGCAGGGCGCCGGCGAGCGTCGGGGCCACGGCGGCGAAGCAGTAGCCGACCGACTGCACCGTCGCCGAGGCCTGACGCCCCCGGCGGACGGTCGGGAAGCGCTGCGCGACGAGCGTGAAGATGACGACGAAGTTCGCCGCCTGGGCGACACCCGCCATCGACGCCCACACCGCCCACAGGCCCGGGGCGACGAGCAGACCCAGGGGCAGCGTCAGCCACAGCACCGCGATCACGGCGAAGCTCTGCCGCAGCGACCAGCGTCGCGCCGCCAGCGGCACGGCGAGCCCGCCGACGATCGCGAAGCCCTGGAACAGCGACGCCGCGCCGCCCGACGCCGCGCGAGGGATCCCCGCGAGGTCCTCCAGGATGAGCGGCAGCCACGCCGTGAGCGCGTAGAAGCTCGACGACTGGAGCGCGAACATCGCGCACAGCCACCAGGTGAACGGCGTCGCCAGGACGTGGCGCTCGCGGGCGGCGGCCGGGTCGGTGCCGGTGACGCCCTCCGCGACCGCGGCGGCGAGGTCGCCGGGGTCGGAGGGCGCGTCCCCGCCCGACCCGCCGGCGTCGTCCGGCGCGTGCTCCGCCCCGTCGCCGGGCGCCGTCGTGCCCGACGCCGGCCCGCTCGCCCGGCCCGTCGTCGTCCGTCCCGTCCGGCTCGCCTCACGCGGGACGGCGCGGAGCCACCACACGAGCGCGACGACGGCGAGGACGGACCACGACGCGAGCGCCCAGCGCCAGCCGACGGCGTCGGCGAGGGGCGCGGTGAGCGCCGTGGTCGCGACGGTCCCCACGTTGATCGCGGCCGTGTACAGGCCGGTCACCGTCGCGACGTGCCCGGGGAAGTCGCGCTGCGCGATCATCGGGACGGCGAGGTTGGCCGTCGTGATGCCGAGCCCGAGCAGCACCGTCCCGGCGAACGTGCCCGCGGCGCCGAGGGCGGCGACGTCGGCCGAGCGCAGCAGGGTGCCGGCGAGGATCAGCCCGAGCGCGACCGCGATCGCGGTCCGCAGCGACGACCGCCCCAGCAGCCCCGCGACCGCGGGCGTCGCCACGGCGAAGCAGAGCACGGGGATGCCCGTGAGCAGGCCCGCGGCCGCCGCCGTGAGGTGCAGGTCCGCTGCGACGTCCGCGACGACCGGCGGCAGCGCCGTCAGCGGCGCGCGCAGGTTGACCGCGACCAGCAGCACCGCGACGAGCAGCACGCCGTCGATCCCGCCCCGAAAGGTGCTCGGGCGGGGCGGCCGGGACGGCGGCATCGGGCGGTGACCTCCAGGTGCGGGCGCGTGCGACGCCGCCCGCCCGGTCAGCCGGGCCGTCGGTCAGTCGTCGAACTGTCCTACGACTGTACGCAGGAGCGCCGCGAGCGCAGGGCGGCCGCCCGGCTCCAGCGCGTCGAGGATGCGCGCCTCCACCGCGAGCAGGTCGGTCATCGCCGTGTCGACCCGCTCCAGGCCCTCGGCCGTGAGCTCGACGAGCACGCCGCGGCGGTCGTCGGGGGACCGGCGGCGCAGCACGAGCCCGCGCTCCTCGAGCCGGTCGATGCGGTTGGTCATGGTCCCGCTCGTCACGAGCGTCTGCGTCACGAGGGCGCCGGGGGACAGGCGGTACGGCTCGCCGGCCCTGCGCAGCGCCGACAGCACGTCGAACTCCCACGTCTCCAGGTGCCCCCGCGCGAACGCCGTGCGGCGCGCGCGGTCGAGGTGCCGCGCGAGGCGGTCGACGCGCGAGAAGACGGTGAGCGGCTCGACGTCGAGGTCGGGCCGCTCACGCTGCCACGCCGCGACGATGCGGTCGACCTCGTCCTCGTGCTGCTGCTCCATGACGCGAGGGTACTCGACGTGTCTCGACATCAAGACTCTTGACGCCCGCCATCCACCTCGCCCACCCAACGCAACCACACGCCGTCGAGCACAACCACGGCTCTACCTCGCGCGACGGTTCTCCCGCGCCGCGGTCCCGGGTCAGGTGGTGCGGAGGGCGTCCTTGAGGCGGACGCGGGCACCGGTGCGCAGGACCGCGTTGGAGTAGATCTTCGCGGCGAGCCACACGAGCACCGGGATGACGGCGAGCGAGAGGCCGAGGGCGAGGAGCGCCTCCCAGGTCTCGGCGCTGCCGAGCGCGATGCGCACGGGCATGAGGAGCGGCGAGCACAGCGGGACGAACGACAGCCACACGACGAGCGGGTTGTCGGGAGCCCACGGCGCGACGGAGATGCCGACGACGTACGGCACGATCATGAGGAACGTGACGGGGGTCGTGACGGCGCCGACGTCCTCCTGGCGCGAGACGAGCGCGCCGAGGCCGGCCATGAGGAGCGCGTAGCTGACGAACCCGACGACGAACCACACGAGCGCCCAGACGGCCGCGGTGCCGAGGTCGATCGTCGACGTGTCGACGAGGCCGAGGCCGAGCGCGGTCCCGACGCCCGCGAGCACGACGAGCGCGACCTGCCCGAGCCCGACGAGGCCGATGCCGAGCACCTTGCCCGCCATGAGCTGCCAGGGCCGGACGGTCGAGAGCAGGAGCTCGACGACGCGGCTCGTCTTCTCCTCGACGACGCCCTGCGCGATGAGCTGGCCGCTGATCATGATGGCCATGAAGAGCAGGATCCCGGTGACGAGGCCGGTCACGTACCGGGTCGGGTCGAACTCGCTGGGCTCGCCGATCGTGCGCACGGTCGGCGCGGCGGTCGCGATGTCGCCCGCGACCTGGGCGGGGTCGCCGCCGAGGCTCGCGACGGCGTCGGACAGCGCGGCCTGCTGGGCGAGGGTGGTGAAGACGGCGGTGAGACCGGGGGAGAGCTCGGTGTCCACGACGACCGTGGGCGACTCGGCGGTCCCGGTGACGAGCGCGTCGAGGTCGCCGTCCTGCACCTGGGTCTCGCCCGCCGCGTCGTCGGCGACGTCGACGGTCTCGACCTCGGTCCCGAGGGTGGTGCCCGTGGCCTGGATCGACTCCGCGAGCGCCGCGGTCTGCGGCGTGACGCCGACGCGCTCGGCGGTCGGGCCGGACGAGCTCGCGAGGTTCAGCACCACACCGCCGAGCACGACCGCGCCGACGAGGACCACGGTGAGCCAGACGAACGACTTCGAGCGGATCCGCGTCGTGATCTCGCGGCCCGCGACGAGCCGGATCGCGCCCCAGGACGTCAACGAGGTCCCCGTGCTCATGCCCCCACCTCCACGGTCTCGGCGGCCGTCCCGGCCGGCTTCTCCTCGGCGCTCACGACGTCGCGGTACAGCTCGGTGAGCGACGGCCGGACGAGCGAGAACTCGTGCACCGGGCCCGCGGCGAGCGCGGCGCGCAGCACGGCCTGCTCGCGCCCGCTCGTCCCGTCGACGGCGGCACCGTCGCCCGCGGCCCCGTCGCCGTGCGCGAGCTCGACGACGGTGCGCGACCCCTCGAGGCTGACGGCCCGCGCGTCGGGCACGGCGCCGATCCACGTCGCTCCCGGTGGTCCGTCCACGACCCATCGTTCGGTCTCGGTCCGGCGCAGCTCGTCGATCGTGCCGACCTCCACCATGGCGCCGTCCTTGATGATCCCGACGCGGTCGCACAGGCGCTCCACGAGGTCGAGCTGGTGCGAGGAGAAGACGACGGGGACGCCTGCCTCGGCGCGGTCGCGCAGGACGCCGCTCATGACGTCGACGGCCACGGGGTCGAGCCCGCTGAACGGCTCGTCCAGCACGAGCAGCTCGGGGTCGTGCGTGAGCGCGGCCGCGAGCTGGACGCGCTGCTGGTTGCCGAGCGAGAGCTTCTGCACCTCGTCGCCGCGACGCGCGTCGACGCCGAGGGTAGTGGTCCAGCGTTCCATCGCGTCCTTGGCCCCCGCGGCGGACAGCCCGTGCAGCCGGGCGAGGTAGACGAGCTGCTCGCCCACCTTCATGCGCGGGTAGAGCCCGCGCTCCTCGGGCATGTAGCCGATGCGCCGCCGCGCGGCGAGGTCGATCGGCCTGCCGTCCCAGCGCACCTCGCCGCCGTCGGCGGCGAGCACGCCGAGGACGATGCGCATCGTCGTGGTCTTGCCCGCCCCGTTGGACCCCACGAAGCCGAAGATCTCCCCGGCACGCACGTCGAAGGACGTCCCGCGCAGGGCGCGCACGTCGCCGTAGGTCTTGGTCAGCGAGTCGATCTCGAGTGTCGCCATGCGCCCCAGACAACCACGGGCGAACGCGCGCGGCACGGGACAGATGTCATGTCCTCACCCTCCCGACGGAGGGGAGGAGCCTCCCGAGGTCGGGGGTCGCGGCCGAGGGCTCAGCCCCGGTGCTCGTCGCGCACGGGCGGCAGCGGGGTGCGCGCGGCCCGCACGGTGAGGCGGAGCATCGCGGCGGTCGCCTGGTCGACGTCGGCGACGTCGTCGCGCCGGACGGCGTCGAGCGCGGCCCAGAGGAGCTCGCGGGCGATCGCCGCATCCCGCTCGTCGAGTCGGCTCGAGATCGACTCGACGGCGCTCATCGCGACGAGCACGCGCATGCCCGCCGACGTCGGCGGCGCGACCCGCACGCGCCGGATCTCGACGGCGTCGCGCAGGGCCCGGCGCTCGACCCGGGAGAGCCGGGGGCCGGCCACCCGCAGGAGGACCGGCGTGAGGAGCGCGGCGGTGACGCCCAGGAGCGCGGCGACGAGGACGAGCGCGACGGGCGCCAGGTCGTGGCCGACGAGGACCGCGGCGATCGCGGTCGCCGCGCCCGCGACGAGCCCCAGGCGCACGCCGTCGACCGACGCGTGCCACTCGGCGTGCCGCCGCACGCGGTCCAGCTCGCGCGGCGTCAGGCCGGGGACCAGCACGTCGGTGCGCTGGACGATGCGGTCCGGTGCGCCGGCGACGGCGCCCTGGAGGCAGCGCGCCGTCGTCCAGGTCGAGTACCCCCAGACCGTGGGACGGATCTCGTCCCGGTGGTCCTCGTGCATGCGGTCGGTGGACCGGTCGTGCCCGTGCATGAAGTGCCCCGCTTCGTCGGTCTCGTGCTTCCGCAAGGAGAGACGGGTTCGCCCGGGCGCCATGACGCGGTTTCGGAGAAGTTTCCCCGGGCGACCTGTGGACGGACGCGTCAGGACTTCGTCGTGATGAGGTGCGGCCTCTTCTCCATGTCCGCGAGGCCGTTCCACGCGAGGTTGACGAGGTGCGCCGCGACCTCCGTCTTCTTGGGCGAGCGCACGTCGAGCCAGTACTGCCCGGTGAGGGCGACCATGCCGACGAGCATCTGCGCGTAGATGGGCGCGACCTTCGGGTCGAGGCCGCGCGTCTTGAACTGGTGGGCGAGCAGGTGCTCGACCTGGGTCGCGACGTCGCCGATGAGGCTGGAGAACGTGCCGGTGGCCTGGGCGACGGGGGAGTCGCGCACGAGGATGCGGAACCCGTCCTCGGACGCCTCGATGTAGGACAGGAGGGCGAGCGCGGTGCGCTCGAGGAGGACCTTGGGGTGGCCGCCCTCGTCGAGCGCGCCCGAGAGCGCCGCCGTGAGCGCCTGGACCTCGCGGTCCACGACGACGGCGTAGATGCCCTCCTTGCCGCCGAAGTGCTCGTACACGACGGGCTTGGACACCTCGGCGCGCGCGGCGATCTCCTCGACGCTCGTGCCCTCGAACCCCTTCTCGGCGAACAGCCCGCGGCTCACGGCGAGCAGCTGCTCGCGCCGCTGGCTCGCGGTCATGCGGGATCGGGGGGTGCGTCTGGACTCGGCCACGGGGTCCATCATGCCGTGCACCCGCTCGCGTGCCCCGCACCGGTGTGGCGCAGGCAACTGTCGCGGTGAGCGAGGACCAGGGTGCGGACCGGACGAGACGGGCACGACCGGCGTCGGGCACGGGGAGCGACCTGGCAGACTGTTCCCGGACCCACCCCGCCCGTCGTGGCCCGGGAACGCACCGGGCGCGAGCGTCGCCGGGTCCGATCCGCCTTGGTGTAATCGGCAGCACAAGGGTTTTTGGTGCCCTTGGTCCAGGTTCGAGTCCTGGGGGCGGAGCTCGTGCCACCGATCCCGAGGGGAACACCCATGGAAGCTCAGCAGGGAACCGACTCCACCGTCGCCCCCGCTGCCGTGATCGTCCTCGCCGCCGGCGAGGGCACGCGGATGAAGTCGTCCACCCCCAAGATGCTCCACACGCTCGCGGGCCGCAGCCTGCTCGGGCACGTGCTCGTCGCGGCGCGCTCGCTCGACCCGGCGCTGCTCGCCGTCGTCGTGCGGCACGAGCGCGACCGCGTCGCCGAGCACGCCGTCTCGGTGGACCCGGACGCGGTCGTCGTGGACCAGGACGAGATCCCCGGGACCGGGCGCGCGGTGCAGTGCGCGCTCGCCGCGCTCGACGCCAAGGCGCACGCCCAGGCGCTCCTCCACGGCGTGCCCGACGGGCAGGAGGGCCGTGGCGTCGGCGACGGGCTCGAGGGCCCCGTGGTCGTCACCGCGGGCGACACCCCGCTGCTCGACGGCGGCACGCTCGCCCAGCTCCTCGCCGCGCACGTCGCGGACGGCAACGCGGTGACGATGCTGACGACGGAGCTCGAGGACGCGACCGGCTACGGGCGTGTCGTGCGCGACGGCTCGGGCGACGTGCAGCGGATCGTCGAGCACAAGGACGCGTCGGCCGACGAGCGCGCGATCCGCGAGATCAACGCGTCGATCTACGTGTTCGACGCGGCGGTCCTGCGCCGCGGTCTGGGCACGCTCGGTCGCGACAACGCGCAGGGCGAGGTCTACCTGACGGACGTCGTCGCGGCGGCGCGCGCCGAGGGCGGCTCGGTCCGGGCGCTCGTCTCCGCGGACCCGACGATCGTCGAGGGCGTCAACGACCGCGTGCAGCTCGCGACGCTGCGCGCGGAGCTCAACCGCCGGATCCTCGAGGACTGGATGCGCGCGGGCGTGACCGTCGTCGACCCGGCGACGACGTGGGTCGACGTCGACGTCGAGCTCGCGCGCGACGTCACCCTGCTCCCCGGCACCCAGCTCCACGGGGCGACGGTCGTCGCCGAGGGCTCGACGATCGGCCCGGACACGACCCTCACGGACACGGAGGTCGGCGCGGGCGCGACGGTGACCCGCACGCACGGCAGCCTCGCGGTCCTGGGCGCGGGGACGTCCGTCGGCCCGTTCGCCTACCTGCGGCCCGGCACCGTGCTGGGCGCGCAGGGCAAGATCGGCACGTTCGTCGAGACGAAGAACGCGGAGATCGGCGAGGGTTCCAAGATCCCGCACCTGTCCTACGTGGGCGACGCGACGATCGGCGAGCACACGAACATCGGCGCCGCGTCGGTCACCGTCAACTACGACGGCGTGCACAAGCACCGCACGGTGATCGGGTCGCACGCGCGCACGGGCGCGGACAACATGTTCGTCGCCCCGGTGAGCGTCGGGGACGGTGCGTACACCGCCGCCGGCTCCGTGATCCGCCGCGACGTGCCCGCGGGCGCGCTCGGCGTGAGCGGCGGGCAGCAGCGCAACATCGAGGGCTGGGTCGAGCGCCGCCGCCCCGGCACCGCGGCGGCCGACGCCGCGGCCGCCGCGCGCGCGAGCGACCCCGAGGCGGCGCCCCTCGGCGCGCAGGCCCAGGCCCAGCTCGCGGACCAGAGCGCCGCGGCGACCGCCGAGCGCCCGACCCCGCCGCCGCCCGGCCCCGAGCTCGAGCACACGCTCGAGGCGCTGCGTGGCGGTCGTCCCGCGACCACGGCAGACTGACCGCGTCCGGCCGAGACCTCCTCAGACCCACCCCGCACCCGGAAACACCACCGAAGGAACCCACTGGTATGAGCAGCACCATCGCCGGAAACGGGGAGAAGTCCCTCGTCCTCGCCTCGGGGCGCGCGCACCCCGAGCTCGCCAACGAGGTCGCGCGGGAGCTGGGCATCGACCTGCTGCCCACGACCGCGTACGACTTCGCGAACGGCGAGATCTACGTCCGGTTCGGCGAGTCGGTGCGCGGCGCCGACGTCTTCATCCTCCAGAGCCACACCGCGCCGATCAACCAGTGGATCATGGAGCAGCTGCTCATGGTCGACGCCGCGAAGCGCGCCTCGGCCCGCACCATCACGGTCGTCCAGCCGTTCTACGGCTACGCCCGCCAGGACAAGAAGCACCGCGGCCGCGAGCCGATCTCGGCCCGCCTCATGTCCGACCTGTTCACCGCCGCGGGCGCCGACCGTCTCATGAGCGTCGACCTGCACGCCGCGCAGACGCAGGGCTTCTTCGACGGCCCGGTCGACCACCTGTGGGCCATGCCGATCCTCACGGACTACGTCCGCACGCGCGTCGACACGTCGAACGTCACGGTCGTCTCGCCCGACGCCGGCCGCATCCGCGTCGCCGAGCAGTGGGCGGCGAAGCTCGGCGGCGGCCCGCTCGCGTTCGTCCACAAGACGCGCGACGTCACGCGCCCGAACCAGGCCGTCGCCAACCGCGTCGTCGGCGACGTCGAGGGCCGCGACTGCGTGCTCGTCGACGACCTCATCGACACGGGCGGCACGATCGCCGAGGCGGTGCGCGTCATCCTCGCCGCGGGCGCGCGGTCGGTCATCGTGGCCGCGACGCACGGCGTGCTGTCCGACCCGGCGGCGCAGCGCCTCTCGGAGTGCGGGGCGAGCGAGGTCGTCATCACGGACACCCTGCCCATCGCCGCGGAGAAGCAGTTCCCGCAGCTCACCGTGCTCTCCATCGCGCCGCTCGTCGCGCGCGCCATCCGCGAGGTGTTCGACGACGGGTCGGTCACCTCGCTCTTCGACGGCAACAGCTGACAGGAGGGGCCGTGGGCGGCTCGGGAGTGACGACCACCGGTCAGGGGGCGGTGACCGCGGCGCCGGACGTCGCGGTCGTCGAGCTGGGCACGGAGGCCAGCGCGCCCGGCGTCCAGGAGGCCCTCGACCGCGCGAGCACGGGGCTCGCCGCGGCGCGCGACGCGCTCGTCGCGGCGGGCGTGGACCCCGTGGACGTGCGCACGTCGCAGACGTCGACGTGGACCGAGCAGCGCGAGGACGGCCCGCGCACGACGGCGCGGCTCACCCTGCGCGCGACCGTGCGCGACGTCGCGGCGTGCGGCGAGATCGTCCGCGTCGCGCTCGACGCGGCGGGGCCCGTCGCGCGCCTCGACTCGACGAGCCTCGCCGTCGGCGACCCCGGCCCGCTCGCCGTCGCGGCGCGCGACGCGGCGTTCGCCGACGCCCGCTCGCGCGCCGAGCAGTACGCCCGGCTCGCGGGTCGCTCGCTCGGCCCGGTCGTGGAGGTCCGCGAGGACGTCGGCGGGCCCGGACCGGTGCCGCGCCTGATGGCGGCCAAGGCCGCGAGCGACGCGCTCGTCGTCGAGCCCGGCACGCAGGAGGTCCGTGCGAGCGTCACCGTGCGCTGGGAGCTCGCGGACTGAGGACGCGCCTCCGCGCGCCGGAGCCTCGCCGCCCGTCGTCCTGCCGGCGTCCCGGCGCCGTCCTCTTGCAGACATGGTCCCGCCGCGGAACCCTGGTGGCCAGGGCGTTCCCGGAGACCCTGGAGGGACGATGAGCCACCAGCCCGAGGTCGGAGAGTATCGCTGGGTCGACGGTCGGCTCCTGCAGTGGGACGGGCAACGGTGGGTCGTCCCGCTCGACGGTCCGGGACCCGACCAGCACCCGGTCGTGGGCGACCTGCTCGACGACCTCGCCACGCCGTCGGACGAGTGACATGACCGCCTCGCCGCCGCCGGGAGCCGTGGCCGGACCGGCACCCGTCGAGACGGCGCTCACCGTCGCGCGCATCTCCTCCTTCGACGCCTCCACGGCACGTCTGCGGGACGTCGCGAAGTGGTTCGCGACGTCGACGGTGGCCCTGGTCGCATTCCTGGCCGCCGCCTTCCCTGTCGCGGGCGTCGTGTCCGACTCCGGGGCGTTGACACCGGTCGCGCTGGTGTGGGGGACAGGAGTCCTCGTGTCGCTCGGCGCGGTGGTCGTGCTCGCGAGCCGGGTGCTCGCGCCCCAGGTCGTCAGCCTGGGGGAGATCGCGACCCACGCGCGGTTCGCGGAGCTGCGGTCGGAGATCGCCAAGGAGCCGGCGACCTTTCTCGGGCTCTGGGCGGCCGACGTCCCTGGTCTGCTCGAGCGCCGGGAACGGGTCCTCGACGACCAGAGGCGTGTCATGGAGACGCTCAAGGACCCTGCGGTCCCCGCGGACCAGCGGGAGGCGTTCGTCGCGCGGAGAGCAGCCGTGGAACGCGACCTCACGGTCCTCGGCTGGGTCTCCTACCGCCTGGAGAGCGCAGGCCTCTACGCGCTGACCTGGGGCCGGTTCACGACCCTCCGGATGTGGAGCGCCGTCGCGGCGCTCGTCGCGGCGGTCTGCCTCGTCGGGCTCGTGGCGTCGGTCCGGGACGTCACGGCCCAGCAGTACCGGGGCGCCGCCGTCACCTTCACGTTCCTCGACTCCGTCAGCCCGGCCCCGACAGCACTCCTGGGCCAGGACTGCCCCGGCGTCGTCTCAGGGGAGCTCGTGTCCACCACGGCGGCGCCACCGTGGGTGGTCCGGGTCACCGAGGAGGGTTGTGAGCGCGCGATCCTTCATCTCGAGAAGGAGTCCGCCGTGCTCGTCTTCCGCGACCGGTAGGTTGCCCGGTCGCGCGGCCGGCACATGACATTCGGCACCTGATCGTTCTGCGGCGGCAGCCGTAGCGTGGGGACATGCTCATCCTCGAGGACTACCTGCTGCTCACGCTCGACGACGTGACCGGGAAGGCCGTCGTCGACGCGTCGTACCGAGAGCAGGTCGCCGCCGGGGCGCTCCTGGTCGAGCTCGCGCTCCTGGGGCGCGCGGACCTCGCGGGCGACGGCGACGGCGGGAGGATCGGGCGCATCGTCGTGCGGGACGCGTCCCCGACCGGCAACGCGCTGCTCGACGAGGCCCTGACCGTCGTGCGGTCGCGCGAGGGGTCGAAGCCGAAGGCGCTCGTCGCGCCCCTCGCGAAGCTCCGGCCCGCGTCGCGCGCGATCGAGTCGCTCGCCGTGCGGGGGGTCCTGCGTCGCGAGGACGGGCGTGTGCTCGGCATCTTCCCGACCACGCGCTGGCCGGCCGCCGACACCCGGCACGAGGACGGCGTGCGCGCCGACCTGTGGCGCGTCCTCGTCGACGGCGGCGCGCCGGACCAGCGGACGGCTGCCCTCGTCGCGATCCTCGCCGCGACCGGGCAGACGGGCCGGGTGCTCGCGGCGGGTGGTGGTCGAGGCGCGCCGGCAGTCGTGGACGGCGGGACCGACCTGTCCGGACCGCGCCGCCGGGACGTCGACGCGCGCGCGAAGGAGATCGCGCGGCAGAGCTGGGCGAGCGAGGCGGTGCGCGCCTACGTCGAGGAGGTCACCGCGGCGATCCTCGTCGGCGCCACGGTCGCGGCGACGGCAGCGGCGACGAGCTGAGGCGTGCGGTCGGCCGACCGCGCCGGGGCTCCCGCCGCGTCAGGGCCGGCCGAGCGCGCGGTACGTCCAGCCCGCGTCGCGCCAGACCGACGGGTCGAGCGCGTTGCGCCCGTCCAGCACGCGCCGGTGCGCGACGTGCTCGCCCAGCGCGCGAGGGTCGAGGTCGCGGTACTCGCGCCACTCCGTGAGCAGGACGACGACGTCGGCCTCCTGCGCCGCCTCCTCGACGGTCGCCGCGAACTTGAGCTCCGGCGCGGTACGCCGCGCGTTCTCCACCGCGCGGGGGTCTGTGACGACGACGTGCGCGCCCTGCAGGTGCATCTGCATCGCGACGTTGAGCGCGGGGGAGTCCCGCGTGTCGTCGCTGTCGGGCTTGAACGCGGCGCCGAGGACGGCGACGTTGCGACCGACGATCGACCCCCCGCACACCTCGCGCGCGAGGTCCACCATGCGCACGCGTCGGCGCATGTTGATGGAGTCGACCTCCCGCAGGAACGACAGCGCCTGGTCGACGCCCAGCTCGCCCGCCCGGGCCATGAACGCGCGGATGTCCTTGGGCAGGCACCCGCCGCCGAACCCGAGACCGGCGTTGAGGAAGCTGCGCCCGATGCGGGCGTCGTGCCCGATCGCGTCCGCGAGGACCGTGACGTCGCCCCCGGTCGCCTCGCACAGCTCGGCCATGGCGTTGATGAAGGAGATCTTCGTCGCGAGGAACGAGTTCGCCGCGACCTTGACGAGCTCGGCCGTTGCGAAGTCGGTGACGACCTTCGGCGTGCCGTCCGCGAGCACGCTCGCGTACACCTCGTCGAGGACTCGCTCCGAGGTGCCGTCGTCGCCCGGCTCGACGCCGTACACGAGGCGGTCCGGGTGGAGCGTGTCCTGGACGGCGTGACCCTCGCGGAGGAACTCCGGGTTCCACACGAGGCGCGCCGCGGGCTGGGCCTCGCGGACGCGCGCGGCGAGGCGCGCGGCCGTCCCCACGGGCACGGTGGACTTGCCGACCACGACGTCGCCGGGGGACAGGTGCGGCAGGAGGGACTCGACCGCGGCGTCCACGTAGCGCAGGTCCGCCGCGTACTCGCCCTGTCGCTGCGGCGTGCCGACGCAGACGAAGTGGACCCGCGCCCCGGCCGCCCGGGACACGTCCGTCGTGAAGGACAGCCGGCCGCCCCCGACCTCCTGCTCGAGGAGGCGGGGCAGCCCGGGCTCGAAGAACGGGGCCTGGCCCGCGGTGAGCGCCGTGACCTTGTCGGCGTCGACGTCCACGCCCACGACGTCGTGCCCGAGGGACGCCATGCTGGCCGCGTGCACGGCGCCGAGGTACCCGCAACCGACCACCGAGATGCGCATCGAGGTCCTCCGTAGGAGACGGTCTGGGTGTCGGCCCACGCTACTCCGCCGGGCGTGCCGGACGGCCGGGCCGTGGGGGTGAAATGACGGACAGGGGGCACCAACCGGTCGTGCGGGACGCCCGCGGCGGGTGAACTTCCGGTCAGGAGGTCGCCCTGCGGGCTCCGCGAGTGGTTCGATTCGCCTGAGGGTGCGTGCAGGGGGCGGCGGTCACGCGGTGTCGCCGCAGTCTCGACGGACACACGCGAGAAGCAGGACGCACCACATGCCGCACACCACACAGGATCCTCGACCGTCCGGGGTCACGCGTCGGCGATGGTTCGTCGCGACCGCCGGTGCGGTCGCGGGCGCGCTCGCGCTCGTGGGCATCGGGGCGGCGCTCCCGGGGGTCCCCGGCGGTGCCGGCACCTCGCAGCTCACCGACGTCGTCGGCGACGCGGCGGACGAGAGCGTCGCGATCGGCGGCGCCGTCGGCCAGGAGGTCGCGGCGAACTTCGCCCCCGACCAGTCCGGTCCCGAGGGTCCGGACGCGTCCGCCTCGTCGATGTGGTGGCGGTGGACGGCCCCGACGAGCGGTCCCATCACCTTCTCGACGCACGGCAGCGAGCTCGACACCGTGCTCACGGTCTACCCGCGCTCGGCGAAGAGCACCCCCGTCGCGACCAACGACGACGAGGGCGACGTCCGCACCTCGTCGGTGACCTTCGACGCGACCGCGGGCGAGGAGTACCTCGTCGAGGTCACCGCCAAGTCGCCCGACCCGGGGCTGCTGACGCTGTCCTGGCAGCCGCCCGCGCCGGCCGCGACGGCGCTCCCGGAGGAGCCGGCCGCGGCGGCGGTCACCTCCACCGGCATCCCCCTCACGGGGAACACGGGCGAGAAGCCCCAGTCCAAGCTCTGGTCCGCGGGCGGCACGTGGTGGGCCGTGCTCGCGTCGGCCAGCACGTCGCCCGCGGGCACCTGGGTCTGGCGGTACGACGCGGTCGCGAAGACGTGGACGAACGTCACCCGCATCTCCGAGCGCACGGACGTGCGCGCGGACGTCAAGACCGTCGGCGACGTCGCGCACGTGCTGCTCCACGGGCCGACCACGACCCTCGTCTCGATCCAGCGGGAGCCGCAGTCGAACACGTACGTCCCGTGGACCGCGCGCACCGGCGCGACGGCCGTCTCCCTGCCGGGGAGCGAGACCGCGACGATCGACATCGACTCCGCCGGCCGCATGTGGGTCGCCTGGGACACCGCGAGCCAGGTCCAGGTGCGCTGGAGCGACGCGCCCTACTCCTCGTTCTCGGCACCGGTCACGGTCGCCTCGGGGATCACGGACGACGACATCGCCGTCGTCACCGCGATGCCGGGCAACAAGATCGGCGTCCTGTGGTCCAACCAGAACACCCAGAGGTTCGGGTTCCGGACCCACGCCGACGGCGCGTCCCCCTCGACGTGGACGGCGGACGAGCTCCCCGCCGCGGGCTCGGCGCTCCCGGTCGGCGGGGGCATGGCCGACGACCACCTCAACGTCGCGGTCTCCGACGACGGCACCTTCTACGCGGCCGTCAAGACCTCCTACAACACCACGGACAACACGGTCATCGGGCTCCTGGTCCGTCACCCCGACGGCACCTGGGACCCGCTGCACGAGGTCGACCGGATCGGCACGCGCGGCATCGTCCTCGTCGACGACGTCACGGACCGCCTGCGCGTCGTGTACACGCGCAGCACCAACCTCGACGACATCCTCGTGAAGGAGACCTCCCGGCTCGCGCCCGACTTCTCCGGCGCGCCCGAGACGGTGCTCGCCGGCACGTGGAACAACGCGACCGCGACGAAGTCGAACGTCCCCGGCGAGGTGCTGGTGATGGCGTCCTCGGCCACGACGGCGCGCGCGGCGCGTCTCGCCTGGACGCCCGCCGGTGCTCCGACGGCGCAGGACTCGACCGTCGCCACGACGGTCGGCGGCACGGTCGCCGGGAAGCTCGGCGCGCAGGCGACGACCGACGACCCGCTCACGTTCCAGGTCGTCACGCCGCCGACCGCGGGCACCCTGACGGCGATGGACCCTGCCACGGGCGCGTTCACCTACCGCGCGGGGGCCGCGAGCGGGCTCGACTCGTTCACGTTCCGTGTCGGCAGCGGCGGGCTGTGGTCGGCCCCCGCCACCGTGGGCGTGCGCGTGTCCTCCGCGGACGGGCTGGTCGGTGCCTGGAACCTCGACGAGGGCCAGGGCCTCCTGACCGCCGACTCCTCCGGGTGGGGCAACGGCGGGACGCTCGTCGGCGGCTCGACGTGGGTCCCCGGGGTCGCCGGGTCCGCCGTGCGCTCGGACGGCGCGACGGGCCTCGTCCGCGTCCCGGACTCGGCCGCCCTCGACGTCAGCACCGGGCTCACCGTCGCCGCGTGGGTGCGCCCGGAGCAGGCCGCGACGCAGTACGTCGTGAAGAAGGCCACGAACGACGCCGCGGACGGGTTCGAGCTGGCGCTCGCGAGCAACGGGAAGCCCTTCCTGCGCCTCAACGAGGACAGCTCGGGCGACACGTACCGGGTGAACGCGACGTCCTCCTACCCCACGAACGGCACCTGGGTGCACCTCGTCGGGACGTACGACGGGACGCGCATGCGGATCTACGTCAACGGCGTCGAGCAGGCCTCGAAGGCCGGGCCGGCGAGCATCGGCACGAACGCGTCGCCGCTGGGCATCGGCGCGGAGGGCAACGGCTACCGGCCCGTCAAGGGTGCGGTCGACGGCGTCCGTCTCTACGACCGCGCCCTCACGGCGAACGAGGTGACGACGCTGTTCCAGGGCGGGACGACGCAGCCCACGCCCGCCCCCGTCGCGCAGGACGGCGCCGTCACGACGACGCTCGGCCAGCCGGTCTCCGGCATCCTCGCGGCCACCGTGCCGCAGGGCGCGACGCCGCAGTTCCAGGTCGTGACCCCGCCGACGCGGGGGACGGTCGCGCTGACCGGCACGTCCACCGGTGCGTTCACCTACACGCCGGGCGCCTCCGCCGGTGCCGACTCCTTCACCTTCCGGGTCGGCGCGGGCGGGCAGTGGTCCGCACCGGCGACGGTCCGGGTGGCGGTGACGTCCCCGGACGGGCTCGTCGGCGCGTGGGACCTCGACGAGGGTCAGGGTCTCGCGACGGCGGACGCCTCGGGCTGGGCGAACGGCGGTTCGCTGGTCGGTGCGGCCACCTGGGTCCCCGGCCGGAGCGGGACCGCGGTGCGGTCCGACGGCGTGACCGGCTACGTCCGCGTCCCCGACGCCTCGACGCTCGACCTCACGACGCGGATGACGGTGGCCGCGTGGGTGCGGCCGGAGCAGCTCGCGACCCAGTACGTGGTGAAGAAGGCCGCGCAGGGGACGACGGACGGCTACGAGCTCGGGCTCGCGAGCGGGGGGAAGCCGTTCCTGCGGCTCAACCACGCGTCGTCGGGCGACACCTACCGGGTCGACGCGACCTCCTCGTACCCGACGGACGGGACCTGGGTGCACCTCGTGGGTACGTACGACGGTTCGCGGCTGCGCATCTACGTGAACGGCGTCGAGCAGGCCTCGAAGGCCGGTCCGGCGAGCATCGGGACGAACTCGCTCCCGCTGGGCATCGGGGCCGAGTCCAACGGCACCCGCGCGACCAAGGGCGCCGTCGACTCCGTGAGGCTGTACGACCGCGCCCTCACGGCGGCCGAGGTCTCGGCGCTCTACTCCGGTGCGAGCGCCTCCACGCCCGCTCCGGACCCGACGCCGACCCCGGACCCGACCCCGGATCCCACGCCGACCCCGGATCCCACGCCGACGCCGGACCCGACGCCGACGCCCGAGCCCACGCCGACGCCGGACCCCACGCCGACGCCGGACCCCACGCCGACGCCCGACCCGACCCCGGATCCCACGCCGACGCCCGACCCGACGCCCGACCCCGGACCGACCGTCCCGGCGGGGGCCGTCGGAACGTGGGCGTTCGACGAGGGGCAGGGGACGACGGCGGCGGACGGCTCGACGAACGGCGCGACGGCGACGCTGCGCTCGGGCGCGACGTGGGCGACGGGCCTGAGCGGCACGGCGCTCGCGCTGGACGGCGTCGACGACTTCGCGCGCGTCGACGACCGGCCCGCCCTCGACCTCGCCGGCCCGATGACGGTCTCCGCCTGGGTGCGTCCCGAGCAGAAGGCGACCCAGTACGTGCTCAAGAAGGCCGCCCAGGGCGTGACGGACGGGTACGAGCTGGGTCTCGCGAACGGCGGGACGGCGTTCCTCCGGTTCAACCACGCGTCGTCCGGGGACACCTACCGCGTCGACACCACGACGCCGTACCCGACGGACGGCACCTGGGTGCACCTCGTGGGCACCTTCGACGGCACACGGATGAGGATCTACGTGAACGGCGTCGAGCAGGCGTCGAAGGCCGGGCCGGCCTCCGTCGGCACCAACGCGCTCCGTCTGGGCATCGGCGCCGAGCCGGACGGGACGCGTCCGCTGAAGGGCCGCATCGACGGCGTGCGGCTCTACGACCGGGCGCTGAGCGCCGCGGAGGTGGCGCAGCTCTACGCCGCACCCGGGAAGTAGCCGGCCGAGCACTCAGGTCTCGGCGCCGCCTCGGCTCCGTCGCGGGTTTCGCGGCGGGGCCGAGCCCGGGTACAGTAGTCAGGTTGCCTCGGCGAGGGACGTCTGACGGCCGGCAGCGCTGGACCGGTGAGCACACCGGCGGCGCGGGACCGCGAGTGTCAGCCAGACCTGTTGGATCTCCGTTATCGACTGGGCGGTCGTCCTCCTGCGCGCCCGTCACACGTCCCGCGCCGACGCAGCCGCCCGTCCGGGTGGCCCTCTCAACCGTCCGGACAGCCGACCGCTCCCCACTGGTGGCCGGCCCGCAACGTTCTTCCAGGAGTGATCCACGTGTCCGAGATCAAGCTCGTCGCCGAGGCCCGCACCGAGTTCGGCAAGGGTGCCGCCCGCCGCGTCCGCCGCGCCGGCAAGATTCCCGCGGTCCTCTACGGCCACGGCAGCGACCCGCTGCACGTGACCCTCCCGGGTCACGAGACGATGATGGCGCTCAAGCACTCGAACGCGCTGTTCTCGATCGAGCTCGACGGCAAGGCCCAGCTCGCCATCACCAAGGACGTCCAGCGCGAGCCGGTCCGCAACGTCATCGAGCACGTCGACCTGCTCATCGTGAAGAAGGGCGAGAAGGTCGCCGTCGACGTCCCCGTCGTCGTGACCGGCGAGTCCGCCCCCGGCACCATCCACCTCGTCGACCTGCAGACCCTCGCGGTCGAGGCCGAGGCGACGCACCTGCCCGAGTCGATCGAGGTCTCGATCGAGGGTCTCGAGGCCGGCTCGCAGATCCTCGCCGGCGACGTGGTGCTCCCGCAGGGCACCACGCTCACCGCCGACGCCGAGCTCCTCGTCGTGTCGGTCACCGAGCCGCAGGCCGAGGCCACCGAGGACGAGGCTGCCGAGGCCGCCGAGGAGGCCCCCGCCGAGGCCGCCGCGGAGTGATCCTCCCCGTCGTCGGCTGACGCCACGACGACCCGCGTCGGACGCCCGGTACCGTGACGGTGCCGGGCGTCCGTGCGCCCGCACCCTCCAGGCACCGACCTGTATCCCACCCGTACGACGAGCGTGCCGCCCCACGCGGGA
This sequence comes from Cellulosimicrobium cellulans, assembly GCF_016907755.1. NCBI lineage: Bacteria > Bacillati > Actinomycetota > Actinomycetes > Micrococcales > Promicromonosporaceae > Cellulosimicrobium > Cellulosimicrobium cellulans. Next base: position 4,085,341 of record NZ_JAFBCN010000001.1, on the reverse strand, counting down.
CCCGGACGAAGGACGAGACGACATGACCGACCAGCCGTGGCTCGTCGTCGGGCTCGGCAACCCCGGGCCGACGTACGCGGGCAACCGCCACAACGTGGGCCACATGGTCCTCGACGTCCTCGCGGGGCGCGCCGCCGCCCGGTTCGCGCGGCACCCGCGGGCGCAGGCCGCCGTCGCCGAGGCCCGCATCGGGATGCTGCCCGGCGGGCGGCCCGGGCCGCGCGTCGTCCTGGCCAAGCCCACGACGTACATGAACGTCTCGGGAGGCCCGGTCTCCGGGCTCGCGAAGTACTACGGGATCGAGCCGGACCACGTCGTCGTGGTCCACGACGAGGTCGACATCCCGTTCGGCACCGTGAAGCTGAAGATCGGCGGCGGCGAGGGCGGGCACAACGGCCTGCGCGACATCACCAAGGCCCTCGGCACCAAGGACTACCTGCGCGTGCGCGCGGGCGTCGGACGTCCGCCGGGCCGCCAGGACACCGCCGACTTCGTGCTCAAGGACTTCAAGGGCCCCGAGGCCAAGGAGCTCCCGTTCCTGCTCGACGACGCGGCGGACGCCGTCGAGATGCTGCTCACCGACGGTCTGCTCGCCGCCCAGGGGAAGTTCCACACGAAGGCGTAGCGCCGGGCCGGGCGCGCCAGGACGCCCGTTTTCACCCGGGTGAGGTCCCTTCGTCCCCCTCCCCGGGAGGTCTCTCCGACCTAGGCTGGTTGCCTGCGTTCGCGAGGGAGGACCGATGACCCACGGTGTCGCGCTCGCGCACGACTACGCGACCCAGCGTGGCGGCGCGGAGCGGGTCGCGCTGCTGCTCGCGGACGCGTTCCCCGGCTCGCCGATGTACACGACCCTGTACGACCCGGCCGGCACGTTCCCCGAGTTCGGCTCCCTCGACCTGCGCACGTCCGCCCTCGACCGGGCCGCCCTCCTGCGGCGGCACCACCGGGTCGCGCTCCCGTTCCTCGCGCCCGCCGTCGACCGGCAGCGCGTCGAGGCCGACGTCCTGCTCGCGTCCTCCACCGGCTGGGCCCACGGCTACCGCGGGGCGCGCCGCACGGTCGTCTACTGCCACGCGCCCGCCCGGTGGCTCTACCAGCGTGACCGGTACCTCGGGCCCACGGAGGGCTCGGCCGCGCACCGTGCCCGACGCCGTGCCGCGGCGACGGCGCTCGGCGTCCTCTCCCCGGGGCTGCGCCGGTGGGACGGGTCGGCGGCCCGGCGCGCCGACGTCTACCTCGCCAACTCGACGGTGACGCAGCGCGCGATCCGCGACGCGTACGGCATCGAGGCGGAGGTGCTCGCCCCGCCGCCCGCGATGCTGCCGGACGGCGAGGAGCGCGCGCTCCCCGGCGTGGAGCCCGGCTTCCTCCTGTGCGTGGCGCGCCTCCTGCCGTACAAGAACGTCGACGTCGTCGTCGCCGCGGCGCTCGCGACGGGCCGCGAGCTCGTCGTCGTCGGGGACGGCCCCGACCGCGCGCGCCTGGAGGCGCAGGCGGCCCGTGCGGGCACCGGCCGCGTCCACCTGCTCGGCCGCGTCGACGACGCGACGCTGCGCTGGGTCTACCGGAACGCGTCGGCGCTCGTCGCCGCGTCGTACGAGGACTACGGGCTGTCGCCCCTGGAGGCGGGCGCGTTCGGGCGGCCGAGCGTGGTGCTGCGCGACGGCGGCTACCTCGACACGGTCGTGGACGGCGTCAACGGCGTCTTCTTCGACGCGCCGCGCGCGGATCTCGTCGCCGAGGCGATCGAGGCCGCGGCAGGGCGCACGTGGGATGATGGCGCCGTCACGGCGCACGTCGCGACGTTCGGCCGTGAGCGGTTCGTCGAGCGGCTGCGGGGGGTCGTCGCCCAGCAGCAGGACCGCACCGTCGGCGCGGGCCGACCGGGTGGGGGGAGAGCACAGCGATGACCATCAGGGAGTTCCTCCGCACGATCTGGGCGGGCAAGTACTACGTGCTCGCCGCCGTCCTCGTCGTCGTCGCCGCCGCGCTGTTCTACGTCGACCGCCAGGAGACGATGTACCGCGCGACCGCGACGGTCCAGCTCTACGGCGTGCAGAGCGCTCAGGGCGGGGAGTCGCTCGTCGAGGTCACGGTCGCGACCGACGCCGACGACGTCACCTCGCCCGAGGTCGCCGACGCCGCGGCGTCCGCGCTCGGCGAGCCGGAGGCGGCGGACGAGCTGGCCGACCAGGTCTCCGGCGACGTCGACGGCGAGAACAAGACGGTCGCGGTCGAGGCCACGACCCCCGACGAGGCGCGGTCCGTCGAGGTCGCGAACGCCTTCGCCGACGCGTACGTGGACCAGCTCGTCACGATCCAGGCCGACCAGGTCGCCGAGCTCGAGAGCCGCCGGCAGGCGCTCGCCGACCAGCTCGCGGGCGTCCGCCAGCGGCTGGGGGCCGACCCTGAGGACCCGCTGGCGCTCGCCGAGCAGGACATCATCGTCGGCGACTACTCCGCGCTCACGGTGCAGATCAACTCGCTGCGCGGCATCGCCGTGCCGGGCGAGGTCGTCGCGCCGGCGACGGGGGCCGAGCCTCTCGGGCTCTCGCGGCTCACGGTGCTGGCGCTGGCCCTCCTCGTGGGCCTCGTGGCAGGGGTCGGGCTCGCGTTCGCCCGGCGGGGGCTCGACGTCCGCGTCCGGAGCGCGGCCGAGTCCACGCGGCTCACCGAGACCCCGGTCCTCGCCGAGCTCTACGGCACGCGGCCGGCGGAGAAGGAGTTCACCCACACGCACGCCCTGCCCGTCGCGAGCAAGGTCGCGACGCCCTTCACGGAGTCGATCCGCGAGCTGCGCACCGCCGTGCAGGTGTCCACCGCCGGCATGAAGCACGCGGTCGTGGTCGTCACCGCGGCCGACCCGTCGGCGCCCCGCTCGTTCATCACGGCGAACCTCGCGGCGTCCTTCGCGCTCAGCGGGCGCCGCACGGTGGCGCTGTCCGGCGACCTGCGGCGCCCGCAGCTCGACCGCATGCTCCCGGCCCCCGACGACTGGGACGGTCAGGAGCAGGAGCTGCGCCTGACGTCGGTACCCAACCTGCGGGTCATGCCGGTGCCCGAGGAGGAGATGGACCCGGCGGACTTCCTCGCCACGGAGAGGGCGCGAGGGCTCGTCCGGAGCCTGCGCGACCACGCGGAGGTCGTGGTGGTGGACGCGCCTCCCGTCCTGGCGGCCGCCGACGCGACGATCCTCGGGGGCTACGCCAACGGCGTCGTGCTCATCGCGTCCGCCGGGCGCACCGACCGTGCGGTGCTCGCGGAGGCGGTGGAGCGGCTGCGCGTCAGCAACGTCCCGCTGCTCGGCATCGCGCTGACCGGGGTCACGGGCGACCGCCGCATGCTCTATGCCTCGACGTACGGCGACGACACGACGCAGGAGGCCGGTGACGCCCGGGCGGCGGTACCCGCGCCCTCCGTCGCGCCCGCGGCGCCCGAGCGTCCCGACGCCCCTGCCGAGCAGTCCGAGCCGGCGCGGTCCGGCCAGCCGGAGGGTGGGACCACCGCGGACGGCACCGAGCGCGCGGTCGGCACGCGACGTGCGTCGGTGGCCGCCGCCGCGGTCGCGGTGGACAGCGCGTCGGGGCGCCCCGCGCCGCCCTCGGTGCCCGTCGGCGGCACGCCCACGGCCGACGGCGCCCCGGCGCCCCGCGGGTCCCAGGGTCCGGGCAAGCGGCACCCCGTTCTCGCCCCGGCGTGGAGCAAGGTCGAACCGGCAGCGCCGGACGAGACCGGTGACGAGGCCGGGCCCGACGAGCGCAAGCGTCCCTTCCGGTGGTGACCGCCCCGGGCGGTCCGCCGCTCCGGGTCCTCGTCCTCGACCACACGGCGGAGCTCGGTGGCGCCGAGCTGGCGCTCGTGCGCACGTGCGCGGCGCTCGGGCCCGGGGTGGACGTCCGGGCGCTGCTCTTCGCCGACGGACCCCTGCGCGCACGCCTCGAGGAGCTCGGGGTGCGGGTCGACGTCGTCCCGCTCGCGCCCGCTGTCGCGACAGCCGACCGCGGGCGTGCCGGGCGGCTGTCGGCGGCGACGCTCACGGGCGCCCTGCGGACCGTCCCCTTCCTCTGGCGGCTCGCGCGGCGCGTCCGGGCGCTGCGGCCCGACGTCGTGCACACGACGTCGCTCAAGGCGGACCTCCTGGGGGTCGTGCCGGCGACGCTCGCGCGCCGACCGCTCGTGTGGCACGTCCACGACCGCATCGCCCCCGACTACCTGCCCGGTCCGCTCGTCCGGGTCGTCCGGGGGCTGGCGCGCCGGGTCCCGGCGGCGGTGGTCGCGAACTCGCGTGCGACGGCTGCGACGCTGCCCGTGACGACGGCGGTCGCCTACCCGGGCTTCGCCCCGGAGCAGGCGGAGGGGACCGAGGCGGCGCTCGTCGGTCGCGCGGCCGAGCCCGATCCCCTGGTCGTGATGGTCGGGCGGGTCAGCCCGACCAAGGGCCAGCTCGAGGTGGTGCGCGCGCTGCGCGCGGTCGTGGACGCGGTGCCGACGGCGCGGCTGCGGGTGGTCGGGGAGCCGGCGTTCGGCGCCGAGGGCTACGCGGCGCAGGTCCGGGCCGAGGTGACCCGGCTCGGGCTCGACGACCACGTCGAGCACGTCGGGTTCGTCGCCGACCCGCGCGCGGAGCTCGACCGGGCGGCGGTGTGCGTGCACGCGTCGCCCGTGCCGGAGCCGTTCGGGCAGGTCGTCGTCGAGGCGATGGTCCGCGGCGTCCCGGTCGTCGCGACACGGGCGGGCGGTGTCGAGGAGATCCTCGACGACCCCGAGGAGGGGCCCCCGACGCTCGGGCTCCTCGTGCCGCCCGGTGACGTCGACGCGCTCGCGGCGGCGCTCCTCGACGTGCTGCGCGACCCGGCCGCGGCCCGCGAGCGCGCGCTCCGGGCACGCACGTCGGCGCTCCGCCGGTTCCCCGTGGAGCGCACGGCGCGGGTGCTCACGGACGTCTGGACGTCCGTGTCCGGACCAGCGCGGCGCGCATGAGCGCGGCCTGACCGCGCCAGGTCGGGACGTCGGGCGGGTCGCTGGAGAGCTCACCGGCGTGCGGGGGAGTCGCGCCGCCGAGAACGGCGAGGACCGCCGTCGGGAACTCGTCGCCGGCGGCGACCCGCACCCCGGGCTCGTCCCGGAACCCGGCCACCGGCGTCGACACGACGGGGCGCTCGACGGCCCGGTACTCGTAGAGCTTGATGGGGTCGAGGCTGTCGGTGAACGCGTCCACGAGGTGCGGGACGAGCAGGACGTCGGCGTGGCGCAGGTAGGCCGGCACCGCGGTCCAGGGACGCGGTCCGAGGAGCACGACCCCGGCGCGCGCGAGGTCCGCGTGCTCGGCGGCGGACAGGTCCACCACCGGCCCGACGAGCACCACCCGGGCGTGCCCGTCGAGCGCGCGGGCGGTGGCGAGCAGGAGCGGCACGTCGAACCGGTCGGGGTGCACGGTCCCGACGTAGAGCGCGACCCGGCCCGCCGGGAGGTCGGCCGGGCGGGCGTACGCGCGGCGGTAGCGGTCGAGGTCGACGCCGTTCGTCAGGAGCGTCACGTCGCGGGCAGTCCCCTTGCGGGCGACCAGGCCGGTGGAGCACACCGTGACCTCGGCGCACCGGTCCAGCAGCGTCGCCTCGTCCTCGACGAGGCGCGCGTGCTCGGCGGGCGAGCGGTCGGCGGCCAGCCAGTCGTCGGTGACGTCGTAGAGCGAGGGCCAGCCCGTGCGCCGCACGACGGCGGCGCCGGACGGGTCGTTGACCCACAGCACCGGGCGGCGCAGCCCCGCGCGGGCCGCGGCACGCTCGACCGACCGCGCGAGCCGGACGTCCACGCGCGGGTCGACCTTGCGGGGGAGCCACTTGGTCGGCTCGTGGAGGAGCACGCGCCCCGGCGCGATCCCGTCCAGGTCGGGCGCGGCGCGCAGCCCGCGACCGGCGCGGGGGACACCGCGCCGGCTGAGCCGGTGCAGCGGGTCGGCCGCCGGCTCGACGAACAGCACCCGGGCCGTCGGGTCGGCGCGGCACAGCTCCGCGACGAGGTACTGGTTGCGGCGCCACACGTCGTCCCAGCGCTCGAGCGACAGGACGACGACGTCGCCCGCAGCGCCCGCGGCGGCCGTCACGCGAGCACCGCGCGGTAGACGGCGTCCGTCCCGGCGACCTGCGCCGCGGGGGTGAAGCGCTCGCGCTGGGCGGCGCGCCCGGCGGCGGCGCAGTCGTCGCGGCGCGCGGGGTCGGCGGCGAGGACCGCCAGGGAGCGGCCGGCGGCGTCCGGGTCGAGCGGGGGGTAGAGCGTCAGCGGGTCGATCCCGTCGAGGGTCTCGCGGTGCCCGCCCGCCGCGGCGGCGACGACAGGCAGGCCGCTCGCCATCGCCTCGAGGACGCTCAGCCCCAGCCCCTCCACGGGGCACGGAGCGACGAGCAGGCCCGCGCGCCCCAGGAGGGCGTCGACGTCGTCGCGCGCCCCGAGGAACGACGTGGCGCCGTCGATGCCGAGCGACCGGGAGAGGTCCTCGAGCGCCGTCCGCTGCGCGCCGTCGCCCGCGACCTCGAGTCGCCAGCCGCGGCCCGCGAGCCCCGACGCCGCGAACGCCTCGAGCGCGAGGTCGGTGCGCTTCTCGGCCTCGAGCCGCTGGACGACCAGCACGACGTCGTCCCGCTCGGCGGCGGCGCGCCCGTCGGGACGGTCCGCCACGCCGGGGTGCACCACGACGCTGTCGCCCTCCACGTGGTCCGCGACGTACCGGCTGATGGCGATCTGCGCCCGGACCGGGGACGCGGCGACGACCGCGACGATCCGGCCGCGGGCCCCGGTACCGCGCCGTCGGGCGAAGTGGCGCGTCGACACGACCGGCGGGAACCCGCGCGTCGTGCGGGCCGCGACCGCGGCGGCGACCTCGGCCGCCGTCATGTGCACGTGCACGACGTCCGCCGCGGCGGCGCACTGGCGCAGCGCCCGCACGACGTCGCCGGTCGAGGCCGCCGGGAGGAGGGGCACCGTCGGGTCGTCCACCGTCGCGCGCATGCCGTCGGGCGCCCCGCCGACGACGGCGACCTCGTGGCCCGCCGCGGACTGCGCGCGCGCGAGCCGCGCCACGTGCCGCTCGACGCCGGCGAAGCCGTCGGACCGGACGGCGTGGAGGATCCTCACGGGCGGTGCTCCGATCGTGCGGCGGCGAGCGCCGCCGCGAGCTCGAGGTAACGACGTGCGACGGCGTCCCAGTCGTGCCGCTCGGCGGTCGCCCGGGACCTCGCGGAGACCTCGCGGCGCGCGCCGTCGTCCAGGGCCGCGACGGCCGCGAGACCGGTGCGGACACCCTCGACCGTCCGGTCCACCAGCCACCCGGTGACCCCGTCCTCGATCACGTCGGGCGCGTAGCCGACCGGTGTCCCGACGACCGGGACCCCGCACGCGAGCGCCTCGAGGACGACGAGCGCGTTCGCCTCGTAGGCGCTCGGCAGGGCGAGGGCGTCGGCCGCGTGGAGCCAGGGCCGCGGGTCGGGCACGCGGCCGGCGAGGTGCACGCGGTCGGTCGTCCCGAGGCGGGCGACCCGCGCCCGGACGTCGGCGAGCATGTCGGGCGTCCCCCCGACGACGCTCACGTGGACGTCGGGCAGGTCCGCGGCCGCGGCGAGCACGAGGTCGAGGCCCTTGCGGTCGAACTCGTGCCCGACGAACACCACGTGGACGGCGCCCTCGGGCACGTCGGCCGCGGCACGCGCGGCGACGCGCTCGGCGGGCGTGGGCGGCGTGAAGCGCTCGACGTCCACGCCGTTGCCGATCACGACCGCGCGGGCGCGCAGCCGCGGGTACGTGCTGCGCAGCGCGTCGCGCTCGGACCGCGTGAGGTTGACGACGACGCGGTGGGAGCGTCCGCGGTACCGGAGCGCGTCGCGGGCGGCGGTGAAGAGGTGCAGCGGGTTGCGGGCCATGCGCCACGCGTACCCGCCGCGCGCGCGCATGGCGACGCGCAGGATGCCGTGGTTGACGTACACGTCGCCGGCGAGGACGTCGTTGTGGCAGATCGAGACGACCGCGTGCCCGGACCCGCGGCCCGCGCGGCGCTCGCGAGCGACCCGGCGTCGCGCGAGGAGCGTGCCCACCGTGGAGAACCACACGACCCGCGCGAGGAGCACGAGCCGGCCCCGGACGCCCGGTCCCGGCTCGGGGAGCCACGTGCCGCGCGCGTCGGCGAGCGTGAAGCGCGCGGTCGGTACCCCGGCACGCTCGAAGGCATCCTCCAGATGGTGCGCGACGCCCCCGACGCCGCTGCCCGGGGCGATCTCCGGGGCGATCTGCAGGATCCGCAGGTCGGTCATCGCTCGGCCATCTCCCGCACGGACCGCAGCTCGTCGAGAGGGAGCTCCCGACCGGTCACGTCGCGGGCGTGCTGCCGCGACTCGGCGTAGGACTCGGCGCCCAGGCACACGCCGACGATGACGAAGGGGACGGTCACCTGGACGGACACCCAGAAGAGGTCGAACTGCCCCTGGACGAAGCGCATCATGAGCATCGAGAACGCGAGGGTCCCGAAGCGCGGGTTGATGCGCCAGAGCACCCCCATCCCGCCGAGGAACAGCACGAGGAACCCGACGAGCCCGACGATCCCGGCGGACGTCAGCACCTCGAGCTCGACGTTGGGCGGCTGGAAGACGAACTCCGTGACGCCGGCGGTCCACCACCGCAGCCCCATCCCGACCCAGGGGCTGCGCTGCCACACCTCGATCGAGTCCGCGTACCAGGTGAGCCGCTGGTTGGCGGAGTTGAACTCGTTCCCGGACTCGAGCTGCTCCTGCACCGCGAGCACGACGAAGTAGATCGCCGGGACCGCGGCGAGCAGGATGAGCTTCGAGCGCTTGCGGTCGGGGTCGCCGCGCAGGGTGATGAGCATGATGCCGATCGCGAGGCCGATGAGGGCCTGGCGTGCCTGCGCGGCGAGCACGCCGAGAGAGCACAGCCAGAAGGCGCCGAGCGAGAACCAGCGCGGCCAGCCGACCCACCAGGGACGCGCGTAGGCGACGAGGGCGGCGAACGCGAGCACGCACCCGATGAAGTTCTTGTGCATCGCGAGGGGCGAGTCGATGTACACGGGCCCCGTGTTGCCCGCCGCGAGCTGCTGGAGCGCGACGAGGCAGGTCTGCGCCGCGATCGCGAGGCAGGGCAGCAGGAAGAGGGTCAGGCCGAGCCGGGCGCGACCCGAGCGGCCGACGGCCCAGCCCAGGACGAGGGCGCCCGCGACGGAGAGCCAGGCGTGGAACCACTCGACGACGTTCGCGCTGAACGGGTTGACGAGCACGGTGAAGAGCGTCGCGACCTGGTAGACGAGCGACAGCCAGAGCATCGCCCGCATCGGCCGCGAGAACGGCCGCGGCGAGAAGAAGAGCGCGAACCAGAACGCGCCGAACAGCGCGAAGTCGCTGAGCGAGAGGTCGACCCCGCCCCCGCCGACGCGCTGGACGATCACGAGCGCGGGCATGGCGAGGATCGGCAGGGCCACCGGCTCGTACGCCGTGAGCCCGACGACGAGCACCACGAGCGCGCCGCCGACGGCGGCCATCTGGAGCTCGGGCACGACGAACCCGAGGACGGCGAGGAGCGCGACGACCACGGCCCCGCCCGCGACCCAGGTGGCGGCTGTCCGGCCGCGTGCGACGAGGGTGCCCGGGACGCGCGGCGCGCGGTAGAGCACGGGCCGGCGGCGCAGGAGCGGCGCGCGCTGCGTCACAGTGCCGACTCCGCGCGCACGGGCCCCACGAGGTAGAGCCGGAGCCGCCGCCGCGCCGACTCGCGCCCGTCCCCGCGCAGCGCGACGGAACGTGCCGCCGCCCCGAGCACGGCGCCGACGCGCGCGAGCGCCCAGCCGGCGCGGCCGTGGTGCTTGCGCAGGTAGCGCTCCTGCGACGCGTGGAAGTGCGTCTCCCGACGGGTCGGGTCGCTGCTGGTCGCACCGCCGAGGTGCAGCGCGTGCGCGTCGGGCACGACGGCGTGCCGCCACCCCGACCGCACGGCGCGGTACGCCCAGTCGGTCTCCTCCGCGTAGAGGAAGAAGCGCTCGTCGAAGCCGCCCACGTCGTCCACCGCAGCGGCGTTGAGCAGCAGCACCGAGCCGATGACGAACGAGCGCTCCGCCGGGGTCCGGCGCAGCCCCGCGAGCCCGACGGCCTCGACCCACGTGGCCGCCGGGGACGGGAACGGCCACACCACGCGCGCCCGGACGCCGTCGTCGTCGACCTGCTGCGGCCCCACGCTCGCGAGCCCCGGGGCGGCGTGCAGCGACCGGTGGAGGGTCTGGACGTCCTCGGGCGTCACCACGGCGTCCGGGTTGAGCAGCAGGACGTCGGCGCCGGGCGCCTGGCGGTGGGCGAGCGCGTGGTTGACCCCTGCCGCGAACCCGCCGTTGCGGCCGGGGTCGAGGTAGCGCCCGCCCGCGAGCTCCGTGATCTCCCGGATCTCGGGCAGGGACGAGTTGTCGACGACCGTGATCGGGTACTTCCCGGCGAGCGGGGCGAGCGCGTCGCGCACCATCGCGGGGGAGCCGTAGGCGACGACGACGACCTCGGGCGGAACGGTCGCGGACGGGTCGCCCCCGTCGCCCGCCCGCGCGCGTGCCGGGCCCGGCCGGGCGCCGACCGCCGTGCGGTAGAGCTCCTCGTAGCGGCGGGCGACCTCGGCCCACGAGCACGAGGCCGCGCGCTCGGTGCCCGCGGCGCGCAGGCGGTCGGCCAGGCCGTCCTCGTCGCGGACGCGCGCGAGCGCGGCACGCAGGGCGGCGGGGTCCTCGGGGGCCACGAGCAGGCCCGCGCCGCCGACGACGTCGGGCAGCGCGCCCGTGCTGCTCGCCACGACCGGGACGCCGCACGCCATGGCCTCGACGGCGACCCGCCCGAACTGTTCGACCCAGCCCGGCGTCTCGCGTGACGGCACGGCGAGCGCGTCGAGCGAGCGGTAGAACGCGACGAGGTCGTCGCCCCCGAGCGCGCCGACGAACCGGACCCGGCCGCCGAGCGGTCGCGCGGCCTCCTCGAGCGCCGCGCGCTCCGGACCGTCGCCCGCGACGACGAGGTCGAGCCGGTCGTCGCCCGCGACCGCCGCGAGGAGCACGTCGACGCCCTTGTGGTGCGCCAGCCGCCCTGCGAACCCCACGCGGAGGCGAGCCGCGTCGAGCCCCTGGTCCGCGGCGTCGGACGGACGGCCGGGCACGGCGTCGGGCACGGGCGCGAAGACCGCCGGGTCGACCCCCAGCGGGACCGTCTCGACACGCCCCCGGGCGCCCTTGGCGCGGACGATCCGGCCGGCCTCGTCGTTGCAGACCGACACCGCCGCCGCGCCGCGCAGCGCGCGCGCCTCGAACCACCGGAAGGGCCACGGGTAGTGCTTGTCGAGGTTCTGCGCCGAGTAGAGGAGGTACTGCGGGGCGGGGCGACGCGACACGACCGCGCGCAGGCGGCGCAGCAGGAGGATCTCCGCCGTCGCGAGCGCGAAGGGCTCCTCGTGCACGTCCAGCACGTCCCATCCCTGTCCCAGCGCGCGCCACAGGGGGAGCGGGTCGTAGACGAAGAGCGCCGGGTGCGACCCGAGCGTCCGTACGCCCCGCACCGGCTCGCCCGGGCGGGGAACGAGCCGGACGGTCGCGCCGCCCTCGTCCCACGCGCGCGCCGAGAGCAGCCGGACGTCGACCCCCCGCGCGCGCAGCTCTCGCTCGCGCTCACGCCAGGCGTCGACCACGGCGCTGTGCGAGACGCGGAGGACCCTCATGTGGGAGATTGTCCCCCAGCAGGCCACGGATCCCGCGGGAATCCGCCGATTTCACCCCATCCGTCCGTCGGGGTGGTGGCGCACGGCCGGCCAGGACGGGACGCGGAGGAGACACCGGAGGAGGAGCGACGTGGGCGAGGTCCGGCAGACGGTCGGGGACGGCGCCGTCCTCCCGAGCGTGAGCGTCGTCGTCGCGACGAACCGCGGCGGCCCGTTCTTCGCGGAGGCGCTCGCGTCCGTCCTCGCGCAGTCGTACCCGGCCGCCGAGCTCGTGGTCGTCGACGACGGCTCGCCCGACCCGGACGCCCTGCTCCGGATCGTCGAGGACGTGGCGCAGGGCGTCGCGTCCCCTCGACCCCGCGTGGTGCGACGAGCGCCCGCGGGCGTGTCCGCCGCCCGCAACGCCGGCGTCGCGCAGACGTCCGGCGACCTCGTCGTCTTCCTCGACGACGACGACCGCTGGCACCCCGACCGGCTGCGCCGGCACGCCGAGGTCATGGCCGCGCGACCGGACGTCGTGGTGAGCTACTGCGGGATGCGCACGATCGACGCCGACGGCGCGGAGCTCGTCGCCGCGGACCAGCGCGCCGCGGACGACCGGCGCGCGGTGATCCGCGGACCGGGCGTCATGCTGCCCAACCTGGTGATCCGTCGTGACGCCTTCGACGCCGTCGGCGGGTTCGACCCGGAGTACCGGCAGGGCGAGGACATGGACCTCGTCCTCCGGGCCGCCGCGCGGGGGCCGTTCGCGTTCGTGGACGACGTCCTCGTGGACTACCGCCACCACGCGACGAACACGACCCGCTCCCACCGCGACCTCGCGACGAGCCTGCGCACGATCCTGCGCCGGCACCGGGCCGCCGCGCTCGCGGCGGGCCGCCGCGACCTCGTCGTCGCGTACGACGACCGGCTCGCCGCGAACGAGCGGTTCGCGTGGTGGAGCGCCGGGCGTGCCGCGCGCGACGCGGTCCGCGAGCGGCGGCCCGCCGCGGCTCTCGGGGAGGTGGTGTGGGCGGTCCGGTTCGCTCCCGGTGCGCCCGCCCGCCGCGCCTGGGCCGGCCTGCGCCGGGCGCCGCGCGCCTAGCCGGCGCCGGGGGTCAGCCCGAGAGCGCCCCGACCGCGACGACCGCCGCGCGCACGCCGGGCAGCGTCCACGGCTTGTGCCGGCGGCGCGGGAGGCTGTAGGAGACGACCCGGTCCAGCACGACGAGGACCGCGACCTGGGCGGGCGTGAGCTCGCCGCGCCGGGAGGCCGCGACCGTCGCGAGCGGGCCGTCCAGCTCGTCGTGCGCGAGCCGTCGGACCGCCTCGGCCAGTCCCGACCCCGTCCGGGCCAGGTGGACCTGGCACGCCGCGTACGCCGCGTCGAGCACGAGCGGGTTGTCGGGCTCGAACCGGTTCCAGTCGACGAGGTGCGCCGAGCCCTCGGCGGTCACGAGCACGTTGTCCGGGTGGAGGTCGCCGTGGGTCGGTCCGACGGGGACGAGCAGCTCGCCGTGGGTCCGCAGGACACGGTCCCGCAGGTCCGCGGCGCCGATCTCGGCGCAGTCCCGCTCGCCCCGCGCGGACGCGAGACGCCGCCAGGCCGCCGTCGTCCGGAGCGGGCGGTGCTCGTCCGGCACCGTGACGCCCCGCAGCGCCCGGACCAGGACGTTCTCGGCCTCGTCGAGGGAGACGGGCCGACCGCTGAGCAGCGGCGCCTCGGCGACGCGGACGCCGTCGTGCGACGACGTCGCGACCTCGTCGAGCACGAGAGGACCGAACCCCGTCGTGGCCGCCTCGTGGGTCGCCGCGACCTCCCGCCCGAGGGCCTCCTGCTGGTCAGCGGACAGCGGGACCTTGACGAACCGGTCGCCGCGCACGGAGACCCGCGCGTCGGACAGCGCCCCGACGACGGGTTGGTCGGATCCCGCCACCCGTTCGGCCAGCGTCGTCGTGCCGGGGGTGACGTCGTGAGCGGCATCGCGACGGCGCCGCGCGAGCACGACGGCGTCCGGCGCCAGGACGCCCGACCCGCCCAGGGCCCGGAGCGTGCGGGCCGTCGCCCGGCGTGCCCCCGTCCTGAGGTCGGTGCCGGCGAGCTCGTCCCGCACCCGCGCAGCGGGGACGAGGCGGGACCAGTCGTCGCGGTGCGGCAGGAGGGCGTGCCGTCCGGCCGGGACGAGCCCGGCACGCGCGAGGAGGAGCCGCACGGGCACGACGTCCGCGGCCACGCCCGCGGACGGGGCCGTGCGTCGTCGAGCCGCGTCGACGGCGCGCCGCCCGCGGTGCCGGACGTCGGCGACGACCGTCCCGCCGGGTGCCAGGACCCGCTCGACCTCGCCCAGGAAGCCCCCGGACGCGCGGACCCCGAGGAGCGCGAGCACCTCGTCCAGGTCGACCCAGACGACGTCGAAGGTCGCGTCGGGGAACGGGAGGCGGGCGGGGAGGTCGAGGTGCACGGCGGTCGCGTCGGTCACCGGGTGGGCGAGCTGCTGGAAGCGCAGCCGGTCGCCGACCCAGTCCGCCCGTGCGACGTCGAGACCCAGGAAGCGCAGCGCGGGCGCCAGGGCGTGCCGCTCGCCCCCCAGGACGAGGCCCCGCCCACCGGCGCGCGGCACGAGGACGGCGGGGCCGCCCGACGCGGGGTGGAGGAGCCGGCGCTGGAGGTCGACCGGCCAGGGCGACGCGGCGTCGGTCATCGCGTCGATGACCTGCTCGACGCTCGTCGCGGACCGCACCGTGCGCCGCACGTGCTCCGGCACCGTGAGCCAGGGGCGGTCCGCGGCCGCGCGTCGGGCGCTGCCGACGCCGTCCGTCACCCGCTCGCCCCGGCGCGCCGGGCCCGCGCCCGGTCGGTGACGCGCCGTCGTGCCCGGACGCCCAGCTCCAGCAGGCCCGCGTAGCTGCGCGCCGCGGCGAACCGCAGCTTCGCGCCGCGCTCCTCGGGCCAGGGCGCCTGCCAGATGCGGACCCACACCGTGAACGTCTGCTTCGTGTTGTGCCAGCTGTCGCGCGCGAAGCCCGCGGTCTCCGGGTTCTCGGTGAGGTCGACGAGGCCGTGCGTGATCCGGACCGTCTTGTGCGTGAGGTCGCGCCAGGACGGCCGCGACGGGTGGTCGACGACCGCGTCGGCCGCGAAGTCGAGCCGGCCGCCGATCTCCTGCAGCCGGCGGCCCCACTCGAGGTCGCCGCCCGACTTCAGCGCCGCGTTGAAGTCGCCGACGCGCTCGAACGTCGCTCGCGGCACGACGAGGTTCGCGGTCGCCGCGAAGTGCGTCACGGTCACGAAGCGCTCCTGGTCGAAGCCCTCGACCGTCTCGTACAGCTCGGGACCGGTCGTCGGGCGCGACCCGTCGCGGAAGAGGATGTTGATGTCGCCGCCGACGGCGTCGGGCGGGTCGTCGGCGGTGAGCGCGGCGACCGCGCGCGAGAGCCAGTCCGGGCGCGGGATGCAGTCCCCGTCGGTGAACGCGAGCACCTCGCCCGTCGCGCGTCGCGCCGCCGTGTTGCGCGCGACGTACGACCCGCGCCGCGGCTCGAGGACGACGGCGAAGCGGTCGTCCCCGGCGGGGAGCGCGGGCCGCAGGTCCTCGGTCGAGGCGTTGTCCGCCACGACGACGTCGAACCGGTCGGCCGGGTAGTCCTGGGCCGCGAGGGCCGCGAGGCAGGTCCGCAGGCGCGCGACGTCGTTGTACACCGGCACGACCACGGTGACGGTGGGGCGCGGGGTGCCCGCGGCGGGCTCGGGGAGGGTCATCGTGCTCCTGTCTCACGCCCGGACGCGGCACGACGTCGGGCCCACTCGGTGTACCGGGACGTGGCGAGCCACCGTGCGTGCCGCGCGGTCGCGCGCGCCCGGCGCACGACGCGCCGCGGCGGCGCGCCGGGGAGGACGGTCAGCAGCCGCAGGCGGTACCGCGCCCGGGCCAGGTGCTGGGCGGCGACGGACCCGTCGACGAGCACGTCGAGCGGCAGGCCCGTCGCGGCGAGCCACCGCGCGTCGTAGCCCATGTCGCCCACCGGGACGTCACCGGGGAACTCGGGACCCGGGCCGACGAGCCCCACGGCGCGCGCGAAGGGAGGCGGCTCGTCGTCGTACCGGTGGAGGAACTCGAAGTCGACGACCTTGAGCCCGTGCACGGGGTCGAGGACGAAGTTGCCGGGCTTCGCGTCCACCAGGTCGTAGCCGAGGCCGTGCAGCTCGCGCAGGACCTCGACCATCTCGCGCACGACCGCGAGCGGGAGCAGGCCCGTCCTCGACCGGGTCGTGCCGAGGGAGTCCTCGTAGCAGGGGCACGCGAACCAGTCGGGGCCGGCGGCGACGAGCGGGGGGACCGCGGCGACGCGGCCCCCGAGCTCACGGAGCGCGGTGAGCTCGCGGTCGAGGAACCGGGCGAACGGCGGGGCGAACGTCTTGCGCACGACGAGGCGGCCGTCCGCGTCGGCGACGACGTCGACGCGCGCGCGCCGGCCGACGCTGAGCGTGCGGACCGTGCCGGGTGGCGCGACGTGCTGCGCGGCACGTCGCTCGGCCTCGGCCCGCACGGTCTCCACGGCGTCGGGCACGATCACGTCGAGGTACTCCCACGCCTCCGCCGTGCTGTCCGAGGAGTGCAGCGGGTTGAACCGGAGGTGCGCGGGCACGCGCTGCTCGACGAGCGCGCGGACCTCCGACTTCGCCTCGAACGTCTCGGCGTTGGTCAGGTGCGGGTAGCGCTCGCGCAGCCAGTCGTAGGGCTCCTCCGGCGCGTAGTGGAGCGCGACGACCATGCGCACGGGGTCGCCCCCGCTGCGGGGGAACGGGCCGCGCCCCCAGTTGCCGCCGCGCAGCGCCGTCGCCGCACGCTCCCGGGCCACGGGGTCGAGGTCGCTCGCCAGGAGCACGTCGAACCCGAAGCGGTCGAGCACCGCCTCGACCTGGCCGGCGGGGACGACGGCGAGCGTGGCCTCGCGCACGAGGAAGACGGCGAGCTCCGCGTCGCCGAGCCGGGCGTCGTGGTCGGTCGCGAGCAGACCCCGCGCCCACGCGTTCCCGGCGGACAGCCGCCGCAGCGCGTCGGTCGGCGGCCGCCACCCGACGGACCCGAGGTACGCGTCCACGTCCTCGTACCAGGGGTCGAGCGCGACCCCCTGCGCCTGGGCGAGCCGTCGGAGCTCCGCGGGGTAGTCGTGCTCGGGCTCCGGCTCGGCAGGTCCGAGGCCGTGCGAGGGCAGGCCCGAGCGGCGGCCCTTGTGGTAGACCGCGTGGTACGCGAGCGAGTGCAGGTGGTCCTGCGGCGACGGCACGAGGAACCCGCTCTCGTGCACCACGGCCCGGTCGAGGACCTGCTCGGCGAGGGCCGGGGGGTAGTAGGCCGCCCCCTGGTAGTCCGACGCCGCGAGCCCGGACACGCTGTAGAGGTCCACGGGCATCGTCCCCGGCTCCGACTCGAGGAGCCCGCGCAGCGCGTCGACGTCGTCGTCCGCGACGAGGACGTCGAGGTCCTCACCGGGCTCGATCACCGGGAGCGTGTCGAACCACCGCAGGACCGCGTACCGCAGGCCCGCCTCCTTGAGCCGGGTCGCGAGGCCGGAGGCACCCCAGACGGGGGAGAAGTAGGTCCGCGGGGCCGGGCCGTGCGGCGGCGGCAGGCGGAACAGGTCGAAGGCGCGCCCGCCCCAGACGAACCGGCCGAGCGGGGAGAGGCGACCACCCGCCCGGCCGACGAGGACGGCGAGGCGCGCCTCCAGGGTCGTCACCCCGGCGCCGCGCTCGACCGCGAGGTAGCGCAGGTGGCCGAGGTCGCGCACCGTCCACAGGACGCGCGCGTGGTCGGCGCGCAGGATCAGCAGGTCCGTCGAGCAGCGCGTCGCCACGTCGGCCGACGGCACGGGGTGGAGGCGGTCCGCGAGGTCGCCGGCCGCGCGACGTGCCGCGGCCAGGTGCCCGGGATCGACGAGCCCGAGGTAGCGGTCGAGACCGACGGCGCGAAGGTCGGCGGCGACGGCGCCGTCGCGCGCGCCGAGATCGAGGACGCGCGTCCCCCGGGGCAGCGCAGGCGTCGGCTCCACAGCCAAACCCTAGGTCAGCCACCGGCCGTCACCGCAGGTTCGCGCCGAATTCACCCGGGACGGGCGACCCCTGAGGACCCGTCGCCCCGGCCCGGCGCCGTCGGCGTCGATATGCTCGCTTCGACGTCCGGCTGAGAGGGGTGGTGGCGTGAGCGCTCGCCGCGACGCCGGGGGTGCGCGGTGAGCCGCGCCCGGTGGCCCGTCCTCGTCCGGCGGGGTGCCCTCGACCGTGACCCGCGGCCCCCCGGGGGGACGTTCCGCTCCCAGGCCGTCCCGCCCTTCCCCGTGCCGCCCGCGCTCGCGCGCGAGTTCGGGGTGTTCTGCGTCGACACGACCGAGCGCGTCGTCGCCCTCACGTACGACGACGGCCCGCACCCCGAGCACACCCCCCGCCTCCTCGACGTCCTGGCGCGGGCGGGAGCGACCGCCACCTTCTTCGTGCTCGGGCAGCACGTCGACCGCTACCCGGAGGTGACGCGGCGCGTCGTCGCGGAGGGGCACGAGGTCGCGCTGCACGGCGAGGACCACCGGTCGCTGCTCACCCTCGGCGACGAGGAGGCGGTCCGCGTGGTCGGCGACGCCAGGCGGCGCGTCGAGGACGTGACCGGCGTGCCGCTGCGGCTCTACCGGCCACCGTACGGGCGGCACACCGTGGCGCAGGCGCGGGGGATCCGTGGGCTGGGGCTCGAGCTGGTCATCTGGTCGGGCGACGCGCACGACTGGCTGCACGACGACGAGGACCGCATCGCGGCACGTGCCCTCCACGACGTGTTCCCCGGCGGGATCGTGCTGCTCCACGACGACCGGGCCGACCCCGAGACGCTGGAGCCGGGGCAGGAGCTGCCGCGCTTCGACCGCGCGCGGGTGCTCGTCACGCTGCTCGACGGCCTGACGGCGCAGGGCTACCGCACGTCCACGGTGGGCGGCCTCCTCCGCGAGCACCGTCCGGTGCGCAGCCGGTCGCGCTCCGAGCGGCCGGCCCCGTGACGGCTGCGGGAGGGCGTGCGGTGCCGGAGCTGAGCGTGGTCATCGCGGCGTTCGACGCGCAGGACACGCTGGACGAGCAGCTGGACGCGCTCGCCGGGCAGGACGTCGGGTTCGCGTTCGAGGTCCTGGTGTGCGACAACGGCTCGCGCGACGCCACGCCCGACCTGGTGCGCGGCCGTCAGGAGCACGAGCCGTGGCTGCGGCTCGTGGACGCCTCGGCGCGGCGCGGCCCGTCCGCGGCGCGCAACATCGGCGCCGGGCAGGCACGAGGCCGGTACCTCGCGTTCTGCGACGCGGACGACGTGGTGGGCCAGGGCTGGCTCGCCGGGATGCACGACGCCCTCCAGCACGACGAGTTCGTCACCGGCAGCTGGGAGGGCGACCGCCTCAACAGCGGCAACCGGGCCTCCGTCTCCTGGACGACCGACCCGATCGTCACGAAGCCCTTCTTCCCGTGGCTCCCCGGCACCGGCGCGGGGACCATGGGGATCCGTCGTGCCGTCTTCGAGGAGGCCGACGGCTTCGACGAGTCGCTCGTGACGGGTGAGGACGTCGACCTGTCGTGGCGGGTCCAGCTCGCCGGGCACCGCCTCGTCCACCACCCCGAGATCGTGCTCCACGTCCGCAAGCGCGACGGTCTGCGCGCCATCTTCCGCCAGGCCTATGCCTACGGCGCGGGCGACCGGCTCCTGCGGCACCGCTACGCCGACGTGGCCGCCGCCTTCACGGCCGGTGCCGCGTCGCCGGGTTCGGTCGCCACCGCCCCGGACGCGCCCGCTGGTGCCGGCGGCGCCGGACCCGGTGGGCTCGCGGTCGTCCGTCGCGTGGTGCGCACGGTCCGGAACAAGCTGTCGCGCGGCCGGGCGGGTCTCGCCGAGACGGTCTGGCGCGTGGGCGAGCGAGCGGGATACCGGTGGGGTCGCGTCGACCCCGCCGCACCGCGGGTCCCGGCACCCGCCGTCCTCCCGCCACCGGTCTGAGCGGCGCCACCGCACCGGCGTGAGCGGTGCCCGTCGTCCCTGCCCGAGCGCGGCTCGGCCCGGGCTACGACGGGTCGGGCAGGACCGGGGGCACGGGGACGCGCTCGACGGTCGTGTCGGTCCGCCCGAACCGGAAGCCCAGGTCGTGCCCGACGCGCTGCACCCGGTCGGCGAGGTCCCTCCGGCTCCGGACCTGCGCGACCTTGCCGAGCACGCGCCGCGCCGAGCCGATCGCCCGCGCGGCACGCCCGGCCGTGGCCTCCGGACCGTCAGCGGACCGCTGCTCCGGGACAGGTGCCGCCGTCCTGGAGGGCTGGTCCTCCCGGCGCTGGTACGCGGCGACGACGTCCGTGTAGCGGTGGCGCAGCGTCCGGTCGCCCGCGCCGTAGGCGTAGGCCTGGCGGAAGATCGCGCGCAGCCCGTCGCGCTTGCGCACGTGCAGCACGATCTCGGGGTGGTGCACCAGGGGGTGCCCGGCGAGCTGCACCCGCCACGACAGGTCCGTGTCCTCGTTGGTGGCCAGTCGCTCGTCGAAGCCGCCCGCCTCCTCGAAGACGGAGCGACGGATCCCCATGGTTCCCGCACCCGTGGCGGGCAGCCACGGCAGGAAGTCCATGCGGTAGACGCTCTCCACCATCCACGACACCGTCGTGCCGTCGCCGCTGTTGAGGCGGTCGCCCTCCCAGCTGCCGGTGACGAACTCGTCGTGCTGGAGGGCGTCGTGCATCCCGGCGAGCCAGCCCTGGCCCACCACGTCGTCCGCGTCGCAGAACGCGAGGTACCGGCCTCGTGCCTGCCCGGCGCCGATGTTGCGCGCCGCGGACGGGCCGCGCCGCGCCGAGGCGTCCACGAGCCGCAGCCACGGCTCGTGCTCCTGACGGCCGCGCACCAGGTCGGGCGTGGCGTCGCGCGAGCCGTTGTCGCACACCAGGACCTCGAACGCGAACCCGACGTCCTGCCCGGCGAGCGCGTCCAGCTGCTCGTCCAGCGTGTCCTGCGCGTCGAACGCGGCGATGACCACGCTCAGCTCCGGCACCGCACCCCCGGCCATCACCCACCCCCTGGCGGCGAGCCCTCGGCGTCGTGCGTCGTGGGACGCGGACGCCGCAGGCGCCGGAGGGCGGAAGAGACCCGGGGCGCCGTCCTGACACAGGTGCGTGCGACGGGTCCGCGGGCGGCGACCAGGAGCCCGACGAGGTCCCGGCGGCCGGGGTAGAGGGTGGACGGGACCGTGAACTTGGGATGGATGCACGGGTCGAAGAGGGAGACGTCGCCGCGGGCGGCGACGTGCTCCTGCGTCAGGACCCGGCCGATCACCCCGGGGCCGAGGTCCGCGTAGGTCTCGTCGTACGTGTCGAGGTAGCCGAAGAGCCCGCTTCCGGACCGGATCACCGCGCTCGCGTAGACCGTGGTCCCGCCGCCCACGAGCTCGAAGACGTGCAGCCGCCCGCGCCGCCGCATCTCGTCCGTCGCCTCCTGGAACCAGCCGAGCTGGTCCGGCTTGTTGCGCTGCGCGGCCCCCTTGCGCGACCGGTCGCCCTTCCACCCGGACGCCTCGAGATCCAGCAGACGCTCGGTCGCGGCCGGGTCGGCGCCGTTGTCGACGACCGTGAGCTCACCGCCGAGGCGCTCGGCCAGCGCGGCCGCGTCCTGCCGGACGTGCCGGCGCCGGCGCCGGCTCAGGTGCGCGACGGGGTCCTCGCCGGGGACCCGGAGGCACGCGCGCTCCAGGCGGTAGCGCTCGAGGACGGGGAGCCGGCGGTCCGCGGCGACGTCGAGGAGCGTGGCCAGCAGCGGGCCGTCCGGGAACAGCGTCAGCTCGAGGAGCCCGGGCAGGCCGCTGCGGCGGCGGCCCACGGCGTCGAGCACGGCCTCGAGGGTCCCGCGCGCGTCGTCGCGGTCCACGAGCGGGGCGCAGACGGAGGCGTTCCGCGCGAGGTACGGGGTCGCGGTCGTCGCGTACGACACCGGGAGCCGGTGGAACCCCCGCGCCAGGCCGAGCGGGAGGACCAGGCGCACGCGGCCGGCGTCCTCGGCGAGCAGGACGCGCAGCTCGCGCGCCGCCGGGAACCAGTGCGTCGCGGGCAGGAGCCAGCCCGGGTCGAGGAACGCGTTGGGCTCGGCCGCGCGCGCGGCGAGGTCGGACCACCCCTCGATCTCGGCGGGCGAGAGGTCGTCGAGGGCGACGACCCGCACGGTGACCGTCATCGGTATTCCTCCAGCACCTCGTCGAGCCGGGTTGCGGACACCGCCCAGGTGCGTGTCCGCGCGGTCGCGCGCGCCCTCGCCTGAGCCTGGCCGAGGGTCTGCGCGTCGCGCAGGCCGTCCAGCGCCTCGGCGAGCCGGTCGACGTCGCCCGGCGGGACCAGGAGCCCGCCGTCGCCGACGGCCTCGGGCAGCCCGCCGACGTCGGACGCGACGACGGCGGCGCCGGCGGCCATGCCCTCGAGCGCGGTGAGCCCGAACGGCTCGGGCCAGGTCGAGGGGACGACGACGACCGAGGCGGTCGCGAGGACGGCGGGCAGCGCGTCGCGCGCGAGGAACGACGCGAACCGGACCGGGGACCGCAGGCCGTCCGCCGTCCGGCGGAGCTCCTGCTCGTAGGGCGTCAGGGGGTCCCGGGCGTCGAAGCCCGGCCGTCCGACGACCGTCAGGCGGACGTCGGCGCGGTCCAGCGCGCCCACCGCCGCCAGGAGCACGTGGACGCCCTTGTCGGGGATGACGCGGCCGACGTACACGACGTGCAGGCCGTCGTCGGCGGGGTCCGCGCGCTCGACGTCGAGGAGCGACGGGTCCACGCCGTTGCGGACGGTGCGGACCCGGTCGGCGAGCTCCCGGGGGAGCCGCGCCCGGACCTGCTCCGCGAGGAAGTCGCTCACGCACACCACCACCGGGGCGTGCGCGAGCGTCCGGCCCGCGTCGCGGGTCGTGTACGTCCGCAGCACCTGGTTGTGCGCGTAGAGCACGGGGACGTGCCGCGGCCCGACCAGCGGCACCAGGGCCGGGGCGTTGTGGGCGAGCACGAACGACGGCGCCCACTCGTCCTGGTCGCCGACGACGGCGGCGAACGCGCGGCGTGCCCCCACCCGGGGAGCGCCGACACGGGCGAGCGCCGAGTCGAGGTACCGGTCGGACCGACGCGAGCGCCGCTGCGTGTACTCGACGACGTCGGCGCTCGGGTAGCGGTCCGGGTACGTCCCGCGCGCGACGAGGACCGTGGGCCGCGGGCTGCCCTGGGACCGGTGCCGGGCCAGCCCGTCGACCACCGTCGGGACGGCGCTGCCCGTCCGCGGGGAGAAGTGGTCGCCCGGCGTGATCGCGTGGACGAGCGGCCTGCCCGCCCCCGGGGTCATGGCGTCGCGAGCCCGTCCGCGCGGTCCTGCCGCGTCGCGCGCACGGCGGCGGGGACGCCGGCGGCCAGTCCGACCAGCTCCGCCACGGCCCGCGTGAGGACGACCGGGGCCGTGACCCGCTTGCGCAGGGGACGGCGCGTCCCGTCCGACTTGGTCGGCCCGAGGCGCCGCGCGGTGGTGCGCAGGTAGTCGCGCTGGTCGCGGACGGTCGTGCGGGCGTACCGGCGCACGATCGGGTCCCGCCACCCGAAGTTCCGCACGAGCATGACGAGGTGGTTGCGGCGGGCGTAGTACAGGTAGCGCCGGTCGAACCGCTTGCCGCCGATCCCGTACGGCGCGGCCATGTGCCGTACGACCGCGCGCGGCGTGTAGACCAGGCGCCCGCCCGTCGCGCGCAGGCGCAGCGAGATGTCGGACTCCTCGCACAGGCACGTGCCGGGGTAGCTGCCGCGGATGCCGCCGATCGCCGCCAGGGCGCTGCGGCGGAACGACATGTTCGCCCCGAGCAGGTGGTCGACCTCGACGACACGGCCGGGGTCGGCGGCGAAGCTCCCGGTGAGGCGGCCGTCGGGGAGCAGCCGGCCGATGCGGTCCAGCCCCTCGTGCTCCTCGCCGGGGATGCCGTTGTCCGCGCGCCCACCGACGGCGACGACGGCCGGGTCGGCGTAGGGCGCGACGAGCTCGTCGAGCCAGTCCGGCGCCGCGTAGGCGTCGTCGTCGACGAACGCCACGACGTCGCCGCGGGTGACGGCGAAGCCCATCTGCCGCGACTCCGGCGTCGTGCCGCGCCCGAGCGTGCTGTGCAGGAGGCGCACGTCGGGGAACTCCTCGCGGACGAGCCGCCGCGTCGTGTCCGCGGGGGTCGAGTCGACGACGACCACCTCGAGCGGCGGGGTGTCGAGCCGCTGCAGGTGCTCGAGGCACTCGCGCACGCTCTCGGGGCGGCCGTACGTCACGACGACGACGCTCACGGTCGGGCTCACGGCGCGCCTCCCGGCGGCTCGGGGACGGTCACGAGGCGGAACCAGTCCTCGCGGCGCAGGGGCGACGTCAGCACGGTGCGGCGCGGGTGCCGCGACCGCGCGACCCACGACTCGTAGACGCCCGGGCGCGAGTAGTGGGCGGTGTGCCCGGACCACCCGAACTTCTGTCGCATGGCCTCCGGGCGGCGGACCCAGGAGAAGTGGAGCACGGCCTGGTCGGGGCGCACGACCTCGTGGACGACGGTGTCGTGCGGGTGGCTCGGGTCGGTGTTCCAGGGCCGCAGGTCGACGCGGTAGAGCGGCACGTCGGCCTGGCGGGCGTGCGCGAGGGTCGTGCCGGCGCGCACCGCCAGCGGCCCGGGGTACGACGCCGCAGGCCTGCCGAGGCGCGTGCTCGACTCCAGGTAGCGCCCCGGCGCGACGCGCGAGTAGAGCCAGCGTGCGGGGTAGTGGAGCCCGCCCGCGCCCGTCCGCTCGGCGGCGTCCAGGGAGGCCCGGAACGCCGCGGGGTCGAGCATGACCTCGTCCGTGTCGAGCTGCAGCACCCAGTCGGCCCCCTCCGACGCCGCGTCGAGGGCGGTCTGGCGCTGGTACGTGTCGTTGTCGAGGGGGTGCTCGTCGAGCCGGGCGAAGCGCCCGGGGGCGCGCACGCACTTCCCGTCGGTGTCGACCTCCTCGACGATCGCGAGGCACTCCTCGACCGGCAGCGGGGTGCCCGTCCAGGAGGTGCTCGTCTCGTCGTAGGACAGCACGACCCGGTCGACGAGGTGGTAGTACGCGAGCAGGCTCGCGCGCAGGAAGCTCGGGTCGGCGAGGAGGACGTACGCGGCGACGCGCATCAGATGAAGTCCGCGAACTCGCGCTCGTTCTTCTGGAACACGAGCGTCCCGCCGAGGAAGATCAGGGGAGCGGCCACCACGAGCGCCACGACCTGCCACGTCGGCGGGAAGTCGGTGCCGAGCAGCGACCAGCGGAAGCCCTCGAGGAACCACGTCACCGGGTTGATGTCGAAGAGCCAGCGCAGGTTCTCCGGGACGGAGGAGAGTGCGTAGGCGACCGGGCTCGCGTACAGGAGGATCTGGATGAGCCACGGGAGCACGTAGCCGACGTCGCGGTACTTGACCATGTAGGCGGCCGCGGCGAGGCCGATGCCCGTGCCGATCAGGAGGATGAGCAGCACCCAGACGGGCAGCAGCAGGACCGCCCAGCCGGGGTTGATCCCGTAGACGAAGAGCAGCACGACCGCGAGCGCGAGCGCGACGAGGAAGTCGAGCACGACGGAGGCGAGGCTCGAGATCGGGACCAGGAGGCGCGGGAAGAACACCTTCTGGACGAGCGACTGGTTCCCGACCATCGAGCCGGAGGCCCGGCCGAGGGAGCCGTTGAACAGGTTCCACGCGAGCATGCCCGCGAGCGTGAAGAGGAAGGTGGGGATCTTCCCCGTCGACAGCCCCGCGATCTCCCCGAAGACGATCGTGAAGATGCCGGCGCTGACCAGCGGCTGCGCGACGACCCACGTGATGCCGAAGATCGTCTGCCGGTATCGCACGATGATGTCCCGCAGCGCGAGGCGGACGGCGACCTCGCGCGCGTTCCACAGCTCGCGCCAGGCCGGCAGGTTGAGGCGCCCCGGCGGCGTGATGACGGTGCGCTGCACGGTCTGCTCCATGTCAGGCCCCCTCGTACTCGAAGTTCACGAAGACCATGCCCTTCTCGGTGCTGGACGCCTCCGTGAACTCCGGGTAGGGGAGGTCGGGCAGCACCTCGAAGCGCCATGCGCCCTCCCAGGCGTCGAGCACGCCGGCCTGGCACGCGTAGACGTCGACCGTGTACTGGCCCGGCTTGAGCCACAGGTCGCGGACCACGAGGCGGCCCTTCTGGGGCTGCTCCGGGTCGAACCACTTCCCGACGAGCCGCGAGTCGCACTGCGCGATGACGGTCCCCTGGTCGTTGTTGATGTGCATCGAGACGAAGTAGGTCCCGACGAGCTTCTTGCTCGCGGGTGCCTCGAAGTCGACGACGATGTCCTGGGACGACTTGACGAACTCGTCCTCCATGTGGACCGAGGAGAGCCGGACCTTGCCGTTGCCGGGGCGCTTCTTGGGGTCGGACTGCGCCGCGGCGAAGCTCTCGAAGCTGTCGCGGTACGCCTGGAGCGTGCCCTCGACCGTGCCCGAGTACTTCAGGGTCCCGCGGTCGAGGAGGACCGCGGACGTGCACAGCGCCTGGACCGTCTGGAGCTGGTGGCTCACGTAGAGCACCGTGCGGCCGCCCTGGGCAGCCTCGCGCATCTTCTGGATCGAGCGGCGCTGGAACTCGGCGTCGCCGACGGCGAGCACCTCGTCGATCGCGAGGATCTCGGTGTCGAGGTGGGCCGCGACGGAGAACGCGAGCCGGACGTACATGCCGGACGAGTAGCGCTTGACCGGGGTCGCGAGGAACTTCTCGATGCCGGAGAACGCGACGATCTCGTCGTAGCGCTTGGTGATCTCCTTGCGCGTCATCCCGAGGATCGCGCCGTTGAGGAAGATGTTCTCCTTGCCGGTGAGCTCGGGGTGGAACCCCGTGCCGACCTCCAGGAGCGACCCGACGCGCCCGGTGAGCTCGATGCGTCCGCGCGTGGGGGCCGTGACGCGCGTGAGGATCTTGAGCAGCGTGGACTTGCCAGCACCGTTGCGCCCGACGATCCCGAGCGCCTCGCCCTGCGGGACCTCGAAGGAGACGTCGTCGAGGGCGTCGAACAGCGTGTACTTCTGCTTGCCGGTCGACCGGATCCACTGGATCGCGGCGGACGCCGCCGTCGACGGTCGCTCGCCGAACGCCCCGAGCCGGTAGGTCTTGCCCAGCCCGGCGACGCGGATCGCGGGTTCCGTGGTCGCCTGCACAGATGAAAGATAGTCGCCCTGCCCCTGCCAGCGGCCGGGTCGATCGGGTGAATCGAGCCCAGAACCGGACGAACGCGGGTGAAAGTACCCCTCGGGCCCTCGGCGCCGACGTCCAGCGGGCCTACGATCGCGGGAGCGGCACCTGTGCCGGGCCGACGACGGCAGGGCGACGAGATGGCTTCGAACGAGGACGGCAGGGCGGCCCAGGGCGGCGCGGACCCCACGGTGGTCGGCGGTGTCGTCGCCGCGGTCCTCGGGGTGGTCGCGGCCGTCGCGATCGGCGGCACTGGGACGGGGAGCACGTCGGACGCGCCGCCGTTCACCGCGTCCCCGGTCCCCGCGGCGGCGCCCGTCACGCAGACGGGCGCGCTGCCCCTGTGCGGGTTCCCCCGCCTCGAGCAGGTGACCGACGACGGCGTCGACCCCGAGTCGCTGGACGGGATCCGCACGGTCGTCGACGACGTCGTGACGCTCGACGACGGCGAGCTCGTCACGTTCCGCGTGCTCGACGGCGCGGCGTACGTGCTGGAGTGGGACCGCGAGGCGACGTACACCGTGACGCGCTACGACCTCGCGACCGGGGACGCGGAGGCGACGACGCCGGTCGAGCTCGACTGGGACGGCGCGAGCGAGACGTTCCGCACGGACTCCTTCGAGGTCGACCCGGACGGGAGCGTGTACCTCCTCGACACGCTCATGCACCGCCGCGACCTGCTCAAGGTCGCGCCCGAGGGGACCACGACCTGGTCGACGACGATCCCCGAGGGGGAGCACACGGCGGGCGACCTGCTCGACCTGTACGGGACGGTGCGCTGGACGGCCGACGGCGGCACCGTCGTCGGCGTCCAGGAGGCGGGCGAGGTCCTGCACGAGGTGTCGGGCGACGGAGAGCTCCTCACGGACACCCCGTTCGAGGGCGCCGTCCTCGCGCAGCTCCCGGACGGCACGGCCCTGGTCCAGACCGACGTGCGCGACGACGAGCGCCGCACGCTCGACCTGCGCGCCGTCGGGCCGGGCGGCGACGACCCGGCCTTCCACCTGGGCGCCTCGTGGGAGCGCGGGCGACCGTTCGGCGTGCCGCGCGTGCCGTGGCTCGACGACACGACGGGCGTGACCACCGGGCCCTCGTCCGGGCCCGAGGGGGACGGCCTCGTCGTCGCCGACGAGAACCTCGGGTTCCGGTGGTGGGGGAGCGACGGCGTGTTCCGCGGCGTGTGGCCGGACACGCACAAGGACCTCGAGCAGCCGTTCGCGCTGTGGGAGAGCACGCCGGTGCTGCGCGACGGCACCGCCGGGGACGCGCCGTACTACGTGCTCACGCACGGAGACGAGGGCGGGTTCGCGATCACGGAGATCTCGGCCGACCGCATGGCGTACCAGCTCGGCGCGCCGGTGAAGTACAACGCGGCGAACGAGGAGCTGTTCGGCGGGCTCGGGCTCGGCGCCGGGCTGCTCGTGGACGCGCCCTACGGCGTCTTCCCCGACGGGACCGCGCCGCGCGTGGTCGCCGCGTTCGACGACGCGTGGGGCGCCGCCGCCGGGACGTACCGCCTGCGCTACCAGGTGCGCGGCGACCCGCGCGTGTGGGACCCGGTGGTCGGCGAGGAGACCCTCGTCGACCTCCCCGCGGACGGCGGCGACCTCCCGCTCGACCTGCCGCCGACGCGGCCGGGGGTGTACGAGGTCGACGCCGCGCTGGTCGACACCGCGACGGGCGAGCCCGTCTCGGGGACGTGCCTGCGCTACACCGTGGCCGCGCCGGGCAGCGGCCTCGACCCGGCGGCGCTCGCGGACGGCGCGGACTGGGGCGGCGCGGGGCCGCTGCGCGGCGTGCAGCTCGCGGACCAGCTCGGCGTGGGCAGCCACCGCACGCAGCTCGACTTCGGGGCGATCGTGCCGGACCCGACGGCCGAGCCGGACGCCGACGCGCTCGTCTGGGACTCGCTGCCGAACGCGGCGTTCGCGCCCGACGCGGAGGAGGGCGAGGAGCCCGCCGCCGTCGACCCGTTCGCCGAGCTCGCCGCCGCCGCGGAGCTCGCGGACGAGTCGGGCGTGATCCTCACGCTGCAGCTCGGCTCGGGCGGGGAGGCGGAGCGGGCGGCGGCGGAGGCCGGGACGTGGGAGGGCTGGGCGCGCGAGATCGTCGCGGCGGTGCACGAGCACGCGCCGCAGATCCGCTACTGGCAGCCGTGGAACGAGCCCAACAACACCGGGTACGAGGACGCGGCCGCCTACGAGGAGGAGGTGGGTGCGCCGTTCGCCGCGGGCGCGCGCGCCGCGTCCGCGGACGTCGTGGTGGTCGGTGGGAACACGCTCGGGATCGAGCCCGCGTGGTGGGCCGACCTGGTCGCCGCGGGCGGGTGCGACTCGCTCGACGTCGTCGGCATCCACCCCTACACCGGGTTCAACCGGTCGTGGGAGGAGGAGGGGTTCTCCGCGGACGGCGCCGAGGTGGACCGGCTGCGCGACGCGGTCGCCGCGTGCGGCGACGTCCCCGTGTGGGACACCGAGACCGGCTGGTGGTCCGACGGCGTCGCGAACTTCTGGGCGGGCGGGTCCGACGTCGTGCGCAAGCTCCTCTGGTACGGGCTGGAGGACGTCGACGAGTGGACGTACTTCTTCTCCGAGGGCGGGTTCGGCGAAGAGGGGAACTCCTGGTCGCTGCTCCAGTACGGGCAGTACGTGAAGCCCGCCGGGGCGGCGTTCGCGGCGAGCGCGGCGTTCCTCGACGGGTTCGGGCCGCCCGAGGCGGTGGCGACCGGGACACCCGGGGTGCACGCCGTGCGCGCGCCCGGGACGGGCGAGGTCGAGGGCGCCGAGCTGCTCGCCCTGTGGAGCGAGGACCTGTCCACCACCGTGCGGCTCACGGCGCCGGGCGGCGCGGTCACCGTGACCGCGCGCGACCCGTACGGCGCCGAGCGCGGCCTGGAGGTCCCCTCCGGGGGCGTCGAGGTCCCGGTGAACGGCGCGCCCGTCCTGCTCGTCGCGCCCGCGGGCACGGCGCTCGAGGTCGCCCCCGTCGAGGAGTTCGGCGACGACGTCCTCGAGGGTCGGCCCGTGACCGCGACGTCGACGCACGAGGACGCGAGCGACCCCGACGTCGTCACGTCCGGCACCTTCGCCGTGCGCGAGCCCTGGCGGTCGGGGCGCCTGGCCGACGGGTCCGTCGACGAGGCGCCCGGCGTCGAGGTCACGACCGACGGCCCGCGCACGATCGACCGCGTCGCCGTCGCGACGGCCGGCATCCGGTGCTGCACGTCGGGCCTGCGCGACTACACCGTCTCGGTCCGCACGCCCGACGGCGCGTGGCGGGACGTGGCGCAGCAGACCGACCAGTTCCTCGACCGCGTCGCGCTCTTCACGTTCGAGCCCGTCGAGGTCACGGCGGTGCGAGTGACGCTCCCGATGACGACCGAGCGCGACGTTCCCGTGCTCGCGGCGAACTACACCGGGATCGTCGGCGGGCTGCACCCCGACTTCATCCCGCTCGCGACGGAGAGCGAGTGGATCGCGACGATCAGTGCGGTCCAGGCGTGGGAGCCGGCAGGGTGAGCGCCGTCACCGGGGCGCGGGCGCCGTCAGCCGCGTGCGGCGACCGCGCGCCAGATCGCGGCGTGCTGCGCGGCGCTGCGCTCCCACGTGAACGTGGCGGCGCGCTCGCGCCCGCGCCCGACGAGCGCCTCGACCTCGGCGTCGCGCGTCGTCACCCACAGCAGGGCCTCCGCGAGGCTCGCGCCGTCCGGCTCGGCGAGCACGCCGCCGTCGCCCACGACCTCGGGCAGCGAGCTCGTGCGGGCCGCGACCACGGGGACGCCCGCGGCCATCGCCTCCAGGGCGGGGAGCCCGAAGCCCTCGTAGCGCGACGGCACGACGACGGCCGCGGCGCCCGCGACGAGCCCCGGCATGAGCTCGCCCGGCAGGCGACCGACGAGCCGCGTGCCAGGGAGGTCCGCGAACAGCGCGGTGCGGCGCGGGTGCGGCGGCCCGCTCATGACGAGCGTGAGGTCGGGGCGCGCGGAACGGACGGCGGTCCACGCCACCGCGAGCTCCTCGAGGTTCTTGCGCCGCGACGCGCCCCCCGCGTGCAGCACGTACGGGCCGTCCACGCCGAGCGCGGCGAGGCGCTCGCGGGGGAGCGGCGCGGCGGAGAAGTAGACCGGGTCGACGCCGTTGTAGGCCACGGAGGGTCGTTCGGCGAGCCCGAGGACGTCGGCCGCCTCGTCCGCGCTGAACTCCGACACGCACACGACGGCCGCCGCGCGGCGGACCTCCTCGGCGGCCGCACGCACCGGCGCGGACTCGTCGTCGTAGCGCCACGACACGACGTCCTGCACGGCGACGACGTCGCGCGTCGGGTGCGGCGGCAGGTCGAGCCCCACGCGGTGCACGACGGCGCCGCGCGGGTAGACCGCGCGGCCGACGGCCCGGCGCACCGCGGGGCTCGCGGAGCCGAGCCGACCGAGAGGGAGCCGGTGGGTACCGGCGAGCGGGGAGCGGAGCGAGCGGAAGACGGCGCGGTCGACGGACCAGGCGCTCGCTCCGGCACGTCCGTCCGCGAGCGCCTCCGCCGCGCGCGCCGCGACCTCCTCCTGGTACACCTGGGCCCCCATCGGGACCTCGACCGCGACGGTCGCGACGACGAGCTGCGGCATCGGGCAGGTCCCCCTCGGGGCGTGGTGCGCGGCGGGTGCGGCACGGTCGGGACGACCGGAGCGGTCGGTAGAGTGGCCCACTCTAGTGGCGCGGACGCCCCGCCGGACCTGCGGGAGCGGGTGATGAGCGGGTGATCGTGGACCGGGCGCGGGCCGTCCCGCGAGAGGGTGAGGGACGCATGGCAGGGCGTCGCCGGGTGGCGCTGGTCGCGAGCTCGTTCGACCCGCACACCGGGGGTGTCGAGTCGCACGTGCGCCACGTCGCGCGCGTGCTGGCGGCGCGCGGGAGCGCGGTGGAGGTCTGGACCGTCGACCGCGGCGAGCGCCTCGGCACGCGCCGCGTCGACGGCGTCCTCGTGCGGTACCTGCCGACCCCGCAGCCGTCGAGCAGGCCTGGCGACGTCGCCCGGTTCGCCCTCTCGGCGCCCGGGGCGGCGCTGGCCTGGGGCTGGGCGTTCCGGTCGTTCCGGCCGGACGTGCTGCACGTGCAGTGCTTCGGCCCCAACGGCGCGTACGCGCTCGGCCTGCGCACGCTCACCCGCACGCCGCTCGTGGTCAGCTCGCACGGGGAGACCTTCGCGGACGACCACGCGGTGTTCGAGCACTCGCGGCTGCTGCGCGCGGCGCTCGAGCGCTCGATCGGCGTCGCGGGCGCGGTGACGGGATGCTCGCGCGTCGTCGCGGACGACCTGGTCCGCTTCGGCGCGCCGGACGCCGTGGTCGTCCCGAACGGCGTCGACCTGGCCGGGCACGACGTCGCCGGGCACGACGTCGCCGGGCACGACCTGGCCGAGCACCGTCCGGAGGACGACGCCGCGGCGGGGGAGCCCGCGCGGTCGCCGGTGCGCGAGCCCGTGGTCGTCGCGGTGGGACGGATCGAGCACGTCAAGGGGTTCGACCTGCTCGTGGACGCCTTCGCGTCGTCGGCGCTGCGCGACCGGGCGCGGCTCGTCGTCGTCGGCGACGGGAGCGAGGCGGCCGCGCTGCGCCGCCGGGTCGCGTCGGCGGGGCTGACCGACCGCGTCGAGCTCCCTGGGCGGCTGGACCCGGCCGAGGTGGCGGCCCGCCTCGCGGGCGCGGACGTGGTCGTCGTGCCGAGCCGTGCGGACGCCGCCCCGCTCGTCGTCCTCGAGGCGTGGCGGTCCGGGCGGCCGCTCGTGGCGACCGTGCGCGGCGGGCCTCCGGAGATCGTCACCGACGGCGTCGACGGCGTGCTCGTGGATCCCCAGGACACGCAGGCGCTCGCCGCCGCCGTGCTCGGCCTGCTCGACGACCCGGAGCGGGCGGAGCGGATCGGGGCCGCCGGCCGCCGGCGGGTCGAGGACTTCACCTGGGAGCGCGTCGTCGACCGGTACGAGGACCTCTACGCGGGGCTCGCCGCGGTCAGGCCGCGGGGTCGCCGACCCGGGGAGGATCGGGCGTCCCGTCGGTGACGGTGGGAGGCGCCGCCGGGCGCTCGCCCGCCGCGCGGGCTCCCCGCGGGACGTCGAGCAGCCACACGACGGCGACCGTGACGGCCGCCGCGACGAGCAGCGAGCCGACGACGTCGCTCGGCCGGTGCGCGTACGTCACGACGGAGGCGAGGGCGGCGGCCGCCGTCACGCCGAGCCCGGCCCAGCCCGCGACCGCGCGCGACGCCGGCCACGGCCACAGGAGCCAGATCGCGACGCACAGGCCGCCGACCACCGCGACGTGACCGCTCGGGAAGGTCTGGTAGGCGTAGCCGTGCTCCCCGAGGTCGGGCCGCACGAGGACCTCGCGGAGCCCGAGCGCGATCCCGACCGTCCCGAGCACCACGAGGACGGCGGCGAGGAGGTCGCGCCACGCGCGGCGCACGAGCGCGACCACGCCCAGGACGGCGACGGCGGCCGCGCACGCCACCGGGAGGCCCCGGCGCAGCGCCCCGGCGACGTCGCGCCCGGCGTCGTGCAGGGGAGCGAGGGTCCGGAACGCCCCGGCGTCGGCCTGCTGCCCGGCGACGGTGAGGTGGGAGGCGGCCCAGAGCGCGACGAAGACCGCGACGAGCAGCGCGAGCAGCACGAGCGGTACGGACGAGCGAGACCGGGCCGGCACACGGTCCGGCGCCGCGGAGGTGGGCACGCCCCGAGCATGACGGAGCGGTGGGGACCGTGTCACCGGTCGCGGGAGGGTGACGCCGGGTGAAAACGTCGCCTCCCCGGTCGACCGCCGCCGGTCGCCGTGTGGGCGCCGAGGCGTACGCTGGGAGCCGTCGTCCTGCACGGCCCCAGCCCGGACCCGCTCACCGCCCTCGGAGAGCCTCGGTCCGGGCCGTTCGTGCTGCCCTGTCGTGTCCTCAGCCGTCCGGAACCGTCCTCGACCCGGGCCCGCCCCGCGCGTGGCCGCCGACGCCACCGACCACCGTCCTCGGAGGGACCCCACCGCATGAACCTCACCGGCATCCTGCCCGCGCTGCTCGCCGACCCCGCCGCGACGGCGGCGGTCGAGCACGTGCGCGCCCGTGGCGAGGCGGACGTGGTCGGCCCGGCTGGCGCGCGCCCGCCGTTGCTCGCCGCGATGGCGGGGGCGCGGGCGACGGGGCCGGTCGACGGGGCAGGCGACCGGGCGTCGTCCGGCACGGTGTGGGCGCCCGGGTCGCGCCCGCTCGTCGTGGTGACGGCGACCGGGCGCGACGCCGACGAGCTCGCGGCGAGCGTGCGCGCCTACCTGCCGGACGAGCTGGCGGACCTGGTCGCGGTCCTGCCGAGCTGGGAGACGCTGCCGCACGAGCGGCTGAGCCCGCGCGCGGACACCGTCGCCAAGCGCATCGCCGTGTTCCGTCGCCTGGCGCACCCGGACCCGGAGGTCGGGCCGTCGGGCCCCGTCCGCGTGCTCGTCATGCCGGTGCGCGCGCTCCTGCAGCCCGTCGTCGACGGGCTGGGCGAGCTCGAGCCGGTCGAGCTGCACGCCGGGTCGACGGCAGACCTGACCGACGTCGCGGAGCGGCTCGTCGCGGCGGCGTACACGCGCGTGGACATGGTCGAGCGCCGCGGCGAGTTCGCCGTGCGCGGCGGCATCCTCGACGTGTTCCCGCCCACCGAGGACCACCCGCTGCGCGTGGAGTTCTGGGGCGACGAGGTGTCGGAGATCCGCTGGTTCGCGGTCGCGGACCAGCGCAGCCTCGAGATCGCGGAGCACGGGCTGTGGGCGCCGCCGTGCCGCGAGATCCTGCTCACCGAGTCCGTGCGGGCGCGCGCGGCGGCGCTCGTCGAGCAGCTGCCGGGCGCGGTCGAGATGCTCGACAAGCTGGCCGCGGGCGTCGCGGTCGAGGGCATGGAGTCGCTGGCGCCGGTGCTCGTCGACCGGATGGTCCCCGTCCTCGAGCTCGTGCCCGACGACGCGCTGCTCGTGCTGGACGACGCCGAGCGGGTCCGCCGTCGCGCGCACGACCTCGTCGCGACCACGGAGGAGTTCCTCGCGGCCGCCTGGACGGGCGCGGTCGCGGGCGGGGCGTCGCCGCTCGACCTGTCGGCGGCGTCGTTCGAGACCTTCGCGGAGGTCCGTGCGGTCGCCCAGCGCCGCGGCCTGGGCTGGTGGACGCTCTCGTCGTTCGCGCTCGACAACCCGGACCTCGACCTGCCGACGGACGCGGCCGCCGACCCCGGTGCGCGGGCCGCGGACGGCGCGGGCGCGTCGTCGGGCACCACCGCCGCGCACGTGGGCGAGAGCGCGGACGGCGTCCCGACCTTCACGCTCGGCGCGCGCGACGTCGAGTCGTACCGCGGCGACGTCTCGCGCGCGCTGGACGACGTGCGCGGGCTGCAGCACGCGGGCTGGCGCCTAGTGCTCACGACCGAGGGCCACGGGCCCGCCAAGCGCATGGTCGAGCAGCTCGGGGCGGTGGACACGCCCGCGCGCCTCGTGCCGCGCCTCGACGACGAGCCCGAGGGCGGCATCGTCCTCGTCACCCCGGCCATGGTCGGCAAGGGCTTCGTCGCGCCGGAGCTGCGCCTCGCCGTCTTCTCCGAGGCCGACCTCACGGGCCGGGCGGGCACGAGCACGCGCGACATGCGCAAGATGCCGAGCCGGCGCCGCAACGTCGTCGACCCGCTGCAGCTCAAGGCGGGCGACTTCGTCGTGCACGAGCAGCACGGCGTGGGGCGGTTCGTCGAGCTCGTGCAGCGCACGCTCGGCACGGGCGGCAACGCGGCGACGCGCGAGTACCTCGTCATCGAGTACGCGTCGTCGAAGCGGGGCCAGCCCGGGGACCGGCTGTTCGTCCCGATGGACCAGCTCGACCAGGTCACCAAGTACACGGGCGGCGAGTCCCCGAGCCTCAACAAGATGGGCGGGGCCGACTGGGCGAAGACGAAGACCCGCGCGCGCAAGCACGTCAAGGAGATCGCGGGCGAGCTCATCCGTCTGTACTCGGCGCGCATGGCGACGCAGGGGCACGCTTTCGGCGCCGACACGCCGTGGCAGCGCGAGCTCGAGGACGCGTTCGCGTACGTCGAGACGCCGGACCAGCTCGCGACGATCGACGAGGTCAAGGCGGACATGGAGAAGACGGTCCCCATGGACCGGCTCGTGTGCGGCGACGTCGGCTACGGCAAGACCGAGATCGCGATCCGCGCGGCGTTCAAGGCCGTCCAGGACGGCAAGCAGGTCGCGGTGCTCGTCCCGACGACGCTCCTGGTCCAGCAGCACCTCGAGACGTTCTCGGAGCGGTACGCGGGCTTCCCCGTCACGGTGAAGGCGCTCTCGCGCTTCCAGACGGCCAAGGAGTCCGAGGAGACGATCGAGGGGCTGCGGCTGGGGAAGGTCGACGTCGTCATCGGCACCCACCGGCTCATCACGGGCAGCATCCGGTTCAAGGATCTCGGGCTCGTCATCATCGACGAGGAGCAGCGGTTCGGCGTCGAGCACAAGGAGACGCTCAAGCAGCTGCGCACCAACGTGGACGTGCTCGCCATGTCCGCGACCCCGATCCCGCGCACGCTCGAGATGGCCGTCACGGGCATCCGGGAGATGTCGACGCTCGCGACGCCGCCCGAGGAGCGCCACCCCGTGCTCACCTACGTGGGTGCGTACGAGGAGAAGCAGATCGCGGCGGCGCTGCGCCGCGAGCTCCTGCGCGAGGGCCAGGTGTTCTACGTGCACAACAAGGTCGAGACGATCGACCGCACCGCGTCACGGCTGCGCGAGCTCGTGCCCGAGGCCCGCGTGGGCGTGGCCCACGGCAAGATGAACGAGCACCAGCTCGACCAGGTGATCCGGGCGTTCTGGGAGAAGGAGCTCGACGTCCTCGTCTGCACGACGATCATCGAGACCGGACTCGACATCTCCAACGCGAACACGCTCATCCTCGAGCGCGCGGACATGCTGGGGCTCTCGCAGCTCCACCAGCTCCGCGGCCGCGTGGGCCGTGGCCGGGAGCGCGCGTACGCGTACTTCCTCTACCCGCCGGAGCGGCCGCTCACCGAGACGGCGCACGACCGCCTCGCGACCATCGCCGCGCACAC
The DNA here is from genome assembly GCF_016907755.1 of Cellulosimicrobium cellulans. NCBI lineage: Bacteria > Bacillati > Actinomycetota > Actinomycetes > Micrococcales > Promicromonosporaceae > Cellulosimicrobium > Cellulosimicrobium cellulans. The sequence goes on along the minus strand of NZ_JAFBCN010000001.1, from coordinate 4,048,252 downwards.
CGACCTCGGCGCCGGCATGCAGGTCGCGATGAAGGACCTCGAGATCCGCGGCGCGGGCAACCTGCTCGGGGGCGAGCAGTCCGGGCACATCGCGGGCGTCGGGTTCGACCTCTACGTGCGCATGGTGGGGGAGGCCGTCGCGAACTACCGGGGCGACGGCCCCGAGGAGCAGCCGGAGATCTCCATCGAGCTCCCGGTCGACGCGCACCTGCCCGAGTCGTACATCGCGACCGAGCGGCTGCGGCTCGAGGCGTACAAGAAGATCGCCGCCGCGACCGACGCGCCCGAGCTCGCCGAGGTGCGGGCCGAGCTCGTGGACCGGTACGGCGCGCTGCCCGACGTCGCGTCGGCGTTGTTCGACGTCGCGGACTTCCGCAACCACGCGCGCCGCGCGGGGCTCACGGACGTCACGGCGCAGGGCAAGTTCATCCGGTTCGCGCCGGTCGACCTCGCGGAGTCGGCGCAGCTCCGGCTCAAGCGCCTGTACCCGGGCACGCTGCTCAAGCCCGCGATCCGCGCGTTCCTCGTCCCGTACCCGACGACGGCGCGCATCGGCGGCCGCCCGCTGCGCGGTGCCGAGGTGCTCACGTGGGCGCGCCAGCTCATCGACGCCGTGGTCCTCGGCGAGGTGAGCGCGGCGGCGACGGTAGGAACATCCTCCCGCTGAGGACCCGCTACCCCCGCCGAGCATGCGGTCGTGGCCCGTCCCGACGCCGGGACGGGCCACGACCGCATGCTCGGGGTCGGCCCGGTGTCAGGGCTTGCGGCCGTCGAGGAAGTAGGCGATGGGCCCGACCCAGTTGACGAGCAGCGCGAGCCCCCACGCGAGCTTGGTGCCGTTGACCTGCTCCGCCGGGCGGCGCAGCAGGTCGCGGTACGCCGCGGCGGTGAGCGTGACCTGTGCTGCGCCCACGACCCCGACGGCGATCTTCTGACCCCGGGTCAGGTCCTTCCAGCGGCGCTTGGTCCCCATGTCGTCTCCTCCCGTGGTGCGTACCGCTCGACGCTATGCCGTCCGGGCGCACGGTGCACGGCCCGCGGGATGCCGCGAGCCGGGAGTGCTCGGTGTCAGACGGTCGGCGCCCTGGTGGAGAACCCGCGCCCCCGGGCGAGCGCTGCACTCTCGGCCGAGCGACGCACCCCGACGTGCGTCACCCGGCCGCGAGCGCATCGCTCGGCGCGGGCGCGTCGACCGACCGCGCGACGCCACCGGTGGCGCACACGAGGGTCGTGACAGCGCGTCCGCGGATCTGTAAGGTTGCAGCAATATCCGGAAACTCTCTGCAACGCTGCCGAGTCCCGGACGCGCCCGACACCCCGGGGCGCAGTCAGCACCGCGTGGCCGCACGCGCTCGATGCCGAGCGCGCCGTCGGCCGCAGCACCTCGAAGGAGCAGCAATGACGCGCACCACCGACCCCGCCGGTCCGCCGGCACCTACCCCCGCAGCGGCGCCCGGCGCCCGTCGCGCTCTCGGGCGCACGGTCCGGCGCGACGGTCGCCTGCGGCGCGTCGTCGCCGCCGCGGCGTCGGCCGCCCTCGCGCTCGGGGCGGCGCTCGCCGCCACGGTCCCGGTCGCCGCGCCCGTCGCGGCGGCACCGCCCGTGCCGACGCCCGTCGTCGACTCCCCGAACGGCCGGGGCGACGTGATCCTCAACCTCTTCCAGTGGACATGGGACTCCGTGGCGGCCGAGTGCACCAGCACCATCGGCCCGGCCGGGTTCGGCTACGTCCAGGTCTCACCGCCGCAGGAGACCATCCAGGGCACCGCGTGGTGGACCTCCTACCAGCCCGTGAGCTACCGGATCGAGTCGAAGCTCGGCACCCGGGCGGAGTTCAAGAACATGGTCGACACCTGCCGCGCTGCCGGCGTCGGCGTCGTCGCCGACGCGGTCCTCAACCACATGGCGGGGGCGGACCAGGGCGGCGGGACGGGGGTCGCGGGCTCGTCCTACGGCGTCGAGAACTACCCCGGGCTCTACGGGCCGAACGACTTCAACGACTGCAGGGAGAACATCGGCAACCGGTACGGAGACCGGTACGTGGTGCAGAACTGCCGCCTCGTCTCGCTCCAGGACCTGCGGACGGGCTCGGAGTACGTGCGCGGCAAGATCGCGGGCTACCTCAACGACCTGCTCTCCCTCGGCGTCGCCGGGTTCCGCATCGACGCCGCGAAGCACATCCCGGCCGCCGACCTCGCGGCGATCAAGGGGAAGCTCACGAACCCGAACGTCTTCTGGGTGCACGAGGTCATCGGCGCGAGCGGTGAGCCGATCCAGCCCTCGGAGTACCTCGGCTCCGGGGACTCGCACGAGTTCTTCTACGCACGCGACCTCAAGTCCCGGTTCGACGGCCAGATCAAGGACCTGCGCACCATCGGCGACAACAAGCTCCCCTCGGACCGCGCGGGCGTGTTCGTCGACAACCACGACACCGAGCGCAACGGCGAGACCATGAACTACACGTGGGGTGCCAAGTACAAGCTCGCGAACGCGTTCATGCTCTCGTGGCCCTACGGCGCGCCGAGCGTCTACTCGGGCTACACGTGGAACGACAAGGACGCCGGTGCCCCCGGCGCGTCCGCGACGTCCGTGCCGGACGCGAGCTGCTCGAACAGCGCGTGGGTCTGCACGCAGCGCTGGACCGAGATCGCGGGCATGGTCGGCTTCCACAACGCCGTCGCCGGGACCGCGGTGACGAACTGGTGGGACGACGGGAACAACCACGTCGCGTACGGCCGCGGCAGCAAGGGGTACGTGACGATCAACAACACCGCGAACGCCGTCACGCGCACCTATCAGACGTCGCTCCCGGCGGGCACGTACTGCGACGTCGTCGCGTCGAAGGACTGCGCCAAGACGGTCACGGTCTCCGGCTCCGGCGCCTTCACCGCGACGGTCCCCGCCTACGGGGCGCTCGCCCTGCACGTCGGCGCCGTGGACGACGGCGGCACCGGCGGCCCCGGTCCCGTCGACCCGAGCGGCACGACGACCGTCTACTACGCGACCGACAAGGGCTGGAACGCGTACAACGTCCACTACCGCGTCGGCACGGGTGCCTGGACCGCCGTGCCCGGCGTCGCGATGACCGCGGCCTGCACCGGCTGGGTCGCGAAGGAGGTCGCCCTGCCGGACGGCGCGACCGGCGCCGCCGCGACGGTCACGGCAGCGTTCACCAACGGCTCCGGCTCCTGGGACAACAACGGCGGCAAGGACTACTCCCTGGCCGGCGGGGCCGTCGCGGTCTCGGGTGGGACCGTCACGGCGGGCGATCCGTGCGAGGGCGGCGGCGAGGGCCCCGGTCCCGTCGAGGGTCAGGGTGACGCGTCGTTCTCCGTGACGGCGACGACGACGTGGGGGCAGAGCGTGCTCGTCGTCGGGAGCATCCCCGCGCTGGGGTCCTGGGCGCCCGCGAACGGCGTCGCGCTCTCCGCCGCGGGCTACCCCGTCTGGACCGCGACCCTCGACCTGCCGGCCGGGACGACGTTCGCGTACAAGTACGTCAAGCGCGACGGCGGCGGGAACGTCGTCTGGGAGAGCGGCGGCAACCGCACGGCGACGGTCGGCCAGGACGGCTCTGTGACGCTGTCGGACACCTGGAGGTCGTGACCTCGCATCCTCGGCCCCGCCCCGGTCTCACCCAGACCGGGGCGGGTTCGGCGTGGTCAGAGGGGTTGCGGGAAATAGTTCAACCATTGTCTGAACCTGGTGGGTACCCCTAGGGTGTGGCCCGGGCGCGCCGGTGCGCCCGGGGGCGACGTGCCCCGCGCAGCCGATCGCAAGGGAGCGACGACGATGAGACGCACGTGGAGGACCGCCGTGGCGGGGGTGCTCGCCACCCTGGTGGCGGGCGGGGGAGCGAGCGCGGCGACGGGGGTCGATGCGATGGCGGCGACGACGTCCGCCCAAGTCGATAACGATATCGACATCGTTGTGGAGAACGATTTCGAATCCGGGACGAGCGCACCGTGGGCGGCGCGCGGGCCGGTCACCGTCGCGCTGACCGACGCCGAGTCGCACGGCGGGGCCTCGAGTCTCGCGGTGATGGGCCGGGCGGCGGACTGGCACGGCGTCGCGACCGACGCGCTCGCGCTGCTCGAGCCCGGCGTCGCGTACGACGTCGAGGCGTGGGTCAAGCTCCCTGCGGGCACGACCGGGTCGTCGGGGGTCCACTTCACCGTGCAGGAGACCGGCGCGGCGGGCGACGCGTACACCTGGGTCGGCGGGGCCGTCGCGACGACGGCCGGCGGCTGGGTGGAGATCGGCGGGACGTACACCCTGCCCGCCGGCCTCACCGCGGCGTCGCTCTACGTCGAGGCCGCCCCGGTCGCCGGCGCGCACCCGTCGTTCCTGCTCGACGACGTCCGCGTGACGACCGTCGCGACCGGCCCCGGCGACGACGTCGTGCCCGGGGGAGCGGTGAACCCCGTCCCGACGCCGGTGCGCCTCGCCGAGGGGACCGGCGACGTCGCGGCCCTGACGTTCGACGACGGCCCCAACCCCGGCACGACGCCCGCGCTGCTGGACTTCCTCGCGGAGCACGACCTGCACGCGGTGTTCTGCGTCATCGGCCAGAACGTCGAGGCGCCGGGTGGTGCCGAGCTCCTGCGCCGCATCGTCGACGAGGGGCACGTGCTGTGCAACCACTCGACCGGCTACGCCGACATGGGCGCGTGGTCGGCCGACCAGGTGCGCGCCGACCTCGTCGAGAACCTCGGCATCCTGCGCGACGCGCTCGGCGACCCGGAGTACCCGGTCCCGTTCTTCCGCGCGCCGAACGGCTCGTGGGGCGCGACCCCCGAGGTCGCCGTCGCGCTCGGCATGCAGCCGCTCGCCGTCGTCAACACGATCTCCGACTGGGAGACCCAGGACGTCGAGACGCTCACCGCGAACCTGCGGGCCGCGATGAGGCCCGGCGAGGTCGTGCTCGCGCACGACGGCGGCGGCGACCGCGCGGGCACGCTCGCGGCGGTCGAGACGGTCGTCGCCGAGCGGCTCGCGGCCGGCTGGCGGTTCACGTTCCCGGCCGGGACTCCTCCGCGCGGGGGCGACGTCCTGCTGGAGACCGGCTTCGAGGACGGCCTCGGCGGCTGGGTCCCGCGCGCGGGCGACGCGACGACGCCGTCGCTCGACCTCACGGACGTGGCGCACGGCGGCACGCAGGCCGCGGTCGTCTCCGGTCGCGACGGTCAGGGCGACGGCATCGGGCACGACGTGACCGGGCTGCTCGCCGCCGGCACGACGTACGAGCTCAGCGCGTGGGTGCGCTTCGCCGAGGGCCAGCCCGCGGACGACGTGTGGCTCAGCATCGCGCGCACGGTCGACGGCGCGACGTCGTACTCGACGCTCGCCCAGCTCTCGGGGATCACGAGCACGGGGTGGACGCAGATCACCGCGACGTTCCCGGGTGCCGCCGCGGACGAGGCGCTGCTCTACCTGGAGACGGACTACAACGGCGACAACACGAGCGACCTGCTCGTCGACGACGTCGTGCTGCGCGTGCCGCCGCCGCCCGCGGTCGAGGACCTCACGGGCATCAAGGAGACCGTCGACGTCCCGGTCGGCGTCGCGATCGACAGCCGGGAGACCTCGGGCGCGGCGTCCGAGCTGCTCCTGCGTCACTTCGACCAGGTCACGGCCGAGAACCACATGAAGCCCGAGGCCTGGTACGACGAGGACCGCACGTTCCGGACGCACCCCGAGGCCACCGCGCTCATGGACTACGCGGCCGCGCACGACCTGCGCGTCTACGGCCACGTGCTCGTGTGGCACTCGCAGACGCCGGCCTGGTTCTTCGAGGGCGCCGACGGCGCGCCCCTGACGACGTCGGAGGCGGACCGGCAGGTGCTGCGCGACCGCCTGCGGACGCACGTCTTCTCCGTCGCGCAGGCGCTCGCGGACGCCTACGGCCCGTTCGGCGGCGACAACCCGCTCACGGCGTTCGACGTGGTGAACGAGGTCGTGTCGGACGGCGGGGAGAACCCCGACGGTCTGCGCCGCTCGGAGTGGTTCCGGATCCTCGGCGAGGAGTACCTGGACCTCGCGTTCGCGTACGCCGACGAGGCGTTCAACGACGTCTACGCGGACCCGGCGGCGAAGGAGCGCGGGGAGCGGCCGGTCGCGCTGTTCATCAACGACTACAACACCGAGCAGGGCGGCAAGCAGGACCGGTACCACGCGCTCGTCGAGCGGCTCCTCGCGCGCGGGGTGCCCGTCGACGGCGTGGGGCACCAGTTCCACGTGAGCCTCGCGATGCCGGTCTCCGCGCTCGAGGGCGCGATCGAGCGGTTCGCCGACCTGCCCGTGACGCAGGCCGTCACCGAGCTCGACGTCACGACCGGGACCCCGGTCACCCAGGCGTCGCTCGTCGAGCAGGGGTACTACTACCGCGACGCGTTCCGCGTGTTCCGCGCGCACGCCGACGACCTGTACTCCGTCACCGTGTGGGGACTCACCGACGGCCGGAGCTGGCGAGTCGACAGCGGCGCTCCCCTCGTCTTCGACAACGGCCTGAAGGCCAAGCCCGCCTACCACGGCGTGGTCGACGGCGAGCTGCCCGCCCTCCTGCGCACGGCCGACGTGTTCGCCGGGGACGTCGCGCTCGACGGCGACGCCGCGGCGGCCCCGGACTGGCAGCGGCTCCCGCTGCACACGTTCGCCGCGCCGGGCGGGGCCGCCGGGGGAGAGGTCGGGTTCCAGCTCCGCTGGTCGCCCGACCACCTCACGGCGTTCGCGAGCGTCGACGACGCGACCGCCGATGCCGCCGACGCCGTGACGCTCGCGCTCGACGGCGCGGAGTTCGTCGTCCGCCGCGGCGGCGCGACGAGCGCGGAGGTCTCCGCGGAGGTGACCGAGCGCGCGGGCGGGTACGACGTCGTCGCGCACCTCCCGCTCGACGCCGCCGCCGCGGGCGACACGCTCGCGCTCGACGTGCGCGTCACGGACGGCGGGACCGACGCCACGTCCGCGTGGAACACGCCCGGCGCGACGGGCACGCTGCGCCTGCTCGAGGAGCTGTCGTACCTCGAGGTCGCGCGCGCGTCGGCCGCGCCCGCGGTCGACGGCGAGGTCGACGCCGTGTGGGCGGAGGCGAGCGCGCCCGTGACGACCGCGAAGGAGGTCCAGGGGAGCGGCGGCGCGGTCGCGACCGTCCGCACCCTGTGGCGCGACCGGACGCTCTACGTGCTCGCCGAGGTCGCGGACCCCGTGGTGGACGTCAGCGGCTCCGACCCCTGGGTGCAGGACTCCGTCGAGGTCTACGTCGACGCGGGCAACGCCAAGAACGGCGCCTACCGCGACCTCGACACGCAGATCCGGGTGAGCGCCGAGAACGCGGTGTCGTTCGGCACGGGCGACGAGGCGGCGCAGCGCGCCCGCGTCACGAGCGCGACCGCACGGACTGCCGACGGGTACGTCGTCGAGCTCGCGGTCGACCTCGCCGACCAGGGCGGCGAGGGGACGTTCCACGGGCTCGACCTGCAGGTCAACGACGCGTCGGACGGCACCCGCACGGCGATCCGCAACTGGGCCGACCCGTCCGGGGCCGGCTACCAGTCGACGGCCCGCTGGGGCGTCGCACGGCTCGTCGGCGCGGGCGCCGCGCCCGAGGTCGCACTCGACGTCGAGGCGTCGGCGCGCTGCCTCGCGGGCAAGGCCTACGTCGCGGTCCGGGCCACGAACCGCGAGGACGTGCCCGTCGACGTGACGCTCACGACCCCGTACGGGTCGCGGACGTTCGCCGCCGTGGCGCCGGGAGCGAACGCGTACCAGTCGTTCGCGGCCCGCGCGACGTCGGTCCCGGCCGGCACGGCGACGGTCACGGCCGTGCTCGACGGCGGCCAGGTCACCTCGACGCGCGACGTCGCCGTGGAGGCACGCACCTGCTGACCCGCGGAGCGAGTGGTCGTGGCCCGTCCGGGACGTCCGGACGGGCCACGACCGCATGGTCGAACGGGGGCGACAGACGGGAATCACGGGCTTCGCCGAACCTACGATGAACCGGTGACCGCACCCGAGCCCTCGGCCCCTCAGCCCGCGCCCGCGCACGACCCCGCGACCGACCCGCTGCGCGACGTCGTCGCCGTCATGGACCGGCTGTACTCCCCGGGCGGGTGCCCCTGGGACCGCGAGCAGACGCACGAGTCGCTCGTGCGGTACCTGCTCGAGGAGGCGCACGAGCTCGCCGACGCCATCGAGACCGGCGACCGCGCGGGGATGCGCGAGGAGCTCGGCGACCTGCTGCTCCAGGTCCTCTTCCACGCGCGCATCGCGAGCGAGGAGCCGGAGTCGTTCACGGTCGACGACGTCGCCGCCGACCTCACGGCGAAGCTCGTGCGACGCCATCCCCACGTGTTCGCCGACGCCGACGCGACCGACCTCCACGAGCAGTGGGACGCGATCAAGAAGGCCGAGAAGCAGCGCACATCCGTGCTCGAGGGGATCTCGCACACCCAGGGCGCGCTCGCCCGCGCCCAGAAGGTCCTCTCCCGGGCCGGTCGCGGCGGCCTCGGGGACGTCGTCGGGGAGGCGCTCGCGACGCCGCCGGGCGGCGCTCCGGGCGAGGTCGTCGGGGACGGCGAGGGCGCGTCGGCGGACGAGCGGCTGGGGCGCGAGCTGCTCGCCCTCGTCGCGCGCGCCGAGGCGGACGGGCTGGACGCCGAGGCCGCGCTGCGCGGCGAGCTGCGGCGCGTCGAGGGCCAGATCGTCGCGGCCGAGACGGGGCGCGAGGAGGGACCGGTCTGACCGGGACGTTCGTCCCGATCGCCGACGCGCAGGTCCCCGACCGGAGGCCCACGGACCGGACGCAGCGGCGCAGGTCACATCCGGGCACTAGGCTGTGGTCGTAAACCCACCACCGTCGCGGGCGCGCACGCGGCGTCCCGGGTTTCCCTGCCCGGGTCGGCCACACCCCATTCGAAGCGCCCGCAGCCCTGCCCCGAAGGAGCACCTGTGGCCAGCATCGAAGCCGTTGGAGCGCGCGAGATCCTCGACTCCCGCGGAAACCCGACCGTCGAGGTCGAGGTCGTCCTGGACGACGGGACGTTCGCCCGCGCCGGAGTGCCGTCGGGCGCGTCGACCGGTGCGTTCGAGGCCGTCGAGCGTCGTGACGGCGACAAGTCCCGCTACCTGGGCAAGGGCGTCGAGGGCGCGGTCAACGCCGTGATCGACGACATCGCCCCGGAGCTCATCGGCTTCGAGGCCGAGGACCAGCGCCTCATCGACGCCGCCCTCATCGACCTGGACGGCACCCCGAACAAGGGCAAGCTCGGCGCGAACGCGATCCTCGGCGTCTCGCTCGCGGTCGCCAAGGCTGCCGCGAAGAGCGCGGGCCTCGACCTGTACCGCTACGTCGGCGGGCCGAACGCGCACGTCCTGCCCGTGCCGATGATGAACATCCTCAACGGCGGGTCGCACGCCGACTCGAACGTCGACATCCAGGAGTTCATGGTTGCCCCGATCGGCGCGTCCTCGTTCCGCGAGGCGCTGCGCACCGGCGCGGAGGTCTACCACTCCCTGAAGTCCGTGCTCAAGAGCAAGGGCCTCGCGACAGGCCTCGGCGACGAGGGCGGCTTCGCCCCGAACCTGCCGAGCAACCGTGACGCGCTCGACCTCATCCTCGTCGCGATCGAGCAGGCCGGGTTCGTCCCGGGCAAGGACGTGGGCCTGGCGCTCGACGTCGCCGCGACCGAGTTCTTCAAGGACGGCGCCTACCAGTTCGAGGGCAAGGCGACGAGCTCGGACGACATCATCGCGTACTACGAGCAGCTCGTGCGCGACTACCCGCTGGTCTCCATCGAGGACCCGCTGTCCGAGGACGAGTGGGGCGCCTGGTCGCAGCTCGTGGCCGAGGTGGGCGACAAGGTGCAGATCGTCGGCGACGACCTGTTCGTCACCAACCCCGAGCGCCTCGCCAAGGGCATCGAGCTCAAGTCGGCGAACTCGCTCCTGGTCAAGCTCAACCAGATCGGCACGCTCACCGAGACGCTCGACGCCGTCGAGCTCGCGCAGCGCAACGGCTTCACCGCGATGGTGTCGCACCGCTCGGGCGAGACCGAGGACACGACGATCGCCGACCTGTCCGTCGCGACGAACGCCGGCCAGATCAAGACCGGTGCCCCCGCCCGTGGCGAGCGCATCAACAAGTACAACCAGCTCCTGCGCATCGAGGAGGCGCTGGACGACGCCGCGCGCTACGCCGGTCGCGGCGCGTTCCCGCGCTGGACGGTGCAGGGCTGACCCTCGGGTCGCGCAGCACGCCGCCGGGGTGACCCGGCGCCCGGAGCCCGGTGGGCCGCTCGTCGGCCCGCCGGGCTCCGGCGCGTCCGGGACCGGGGCGTGCGGCGAGCACCGGGGTGGCGCCGCAGGTCACGGTCGCGGGTGAAGATGTCGTGTCGATCGGCTCACGTTCGCGGGCGCACCGCGCGTGCTCCCGGGGCCGTGGCTGTCGCGGCAGCACAATCGGGGCATGCCGTCCTCGCGCCGCCCTCCGCGCCCCGGTGCCCCCGCGCGACCGGGGGCCGGACCTGCGCGCGGCGCGTCCGGGTCGAAGCCGAAGCCGGCGCCCCGGTCCGGGTCGACGGCGGCCGGTGCGTCCCGCCCCTCGGCGGCCAAGCCCGCCGCGCCCCCGCCCGCACCGAAGGGTGCGCGACCGACGACCGGGAAGAGCACCACGACGGGCCGGGGGGCCGGGGCGAAGGCCACGTCGTCGGGCGCCCGCCGGCCCGCCACGCGCGCGCCGCGGTCGGCACCGTCGCGCCGCGCCGCGGGGCCCGCCCCCGAGGACCGGCGCCGGAGCCGGTACGGCTTCCTGCTGCCCGAGGTGGTGACGGTCCGGACCCTGGTGCTGTCCGTCGTCGTCCTGCTCGCCGTCGTGCTGCTGCTGCCCACCCTGCGGGCGTACGTCAACCAGACGGGCGAGCTGCGCGAGCTGCGCAACGACCTCGCGCAGGCGCAGACCCAGCACGACGACCTCCAGTCCGAGCTGGACCGCTGGGACGACCAGGCGTACGTCGAGCGCGAGGCGCGGGACCGCCTCAACTTCGTCATGCCGGGCGAGCGGCCGTGGCGCGTGCTCGACCCGGACACCGTGGTCGACGACATCGACCCGCAGACCGGGCGGACGATCACCGACGGCCCGGTGCAGGGCTACGAGGACGGCACACCCTGGTACGAGGCGATCTGGGCGTCGGTGCAGGTCGCGGGCGAGCAGCCGGTGCCGTCGGGCGCGGGCGAGGGCGGCGGACCGGCCGACGACGGGGCCGGCGAGGAGGCCCCGCCCACGGGCGAGGAACCGGCCGGCGACGGCTCGGCGCCGTCGAACGGGGAGAATGGGTGACGCGTCGTCCCGACGCGCCCGACCGACCCGAAGGAAGTCCCGTGCCCGACGCCCGCCTGGCCATCCCCGCCGACGACCCGGACGCCGTCGTCACCGAGCGCGACCTCGAGACCCTCGCGGAGCAGCTCGGGCGCACCCCGCGCGGGGTCGTCGGCATCGCCGCGCGGTGCGCGTGCGGCCGGCCGCTCGTGGTCCGCACCGCACCGCGGCTCGAGAACGGCACGCCGTTCCCCACGACCTTCTACCTCACGCACCCCGGCGCCGTGGCGGCCGCCTCGACGCTGGAGGCGAACGGCGTCATGAAGGAGATGTCCGAGCGCCTCACCGAGGACGACGAGCTCGCCGCGGCGTACCGGCGCGCGCACGAGCACTACCTCGCGCAGCGGGAGGCGCTCGGGCACGTCGAGGAGATCGCCGGGATCTCCGCCGGCGGCATGCCGACGCGCGTCAAGTGCCTGCACGTCCTCGTCGGGCACGCCCTGGCCGCCGGCCCCGGCGTGAACCCGCTGGGCGACGAGGCGCTCGAGCGCGTGCGCGACGTCTGGCGCCCCGACCGCTGCACCTGCTGACGCCGTGGCACGCTTGGTCGCATGACCTCAGGCTCCACCTCTCCGCTCACCCGTGACCCCGGCGCGCTCGCCCCGCCGGTGCTCCCGCCCGGCGCCTCGCGCGTGGCCGCGATCGACTGCGGCACCAACTCGATCCGGCTGCTCGTCGCGGACGTCGACCCCGTGTCGGGCACGCTCGTCGACGTCGACCGGCGCATGGAGGTCGTCCGGCTCGGCCAGGGGGTCGACCGCACCGGCCGCCTCGCGCCGGAGGCGCTGGCGCGCACGCTCGACGCGGCGCGCCGCTACGCCGACGTGATCGGCGAGCTCGGCGCGTCGCGCACGCGGTTCGTCGCGACGTCGGCGACGCGGGACGCCGAGAACCGCGACGAGTTCGTCGCGGGGGTCCTGGCCGCGCTCGGCGTCGAGCCCGAGGTCGTCTCGGGCGAGGAGGAGGCGGCGCTGTCGTTCCGCGGCGCGACGTCGACGGTCGCGGCGCTGCGCCCGGGCCCCTACGCGGTCGTGGACCTCGGCGGCGGGTCGACCGAGCTCGTCCTCGGCACGGCGACGCCGGACGCGGCGTTCTCGATGGACGTCGGCTGCGTGCGCCTCACCGAGCGGCACCTGCGCTCCGACCCGCCGACCGCCGACGAGGAGGCCGCGGCCCGCGCGGACGTGCGCTCCGCGCTCGACGAGGCGGCCGCCGTCGTCCCGCTGGGGAAGGCGGCGACGCTCGTGGGCCTCGCGGGATCGGTCACGACGGTGACGGCGCACGCGCTGGGCCTCGCGCGGTACGACCGGGACCGCATCAACGGTGCCGTGCTGTCCGTCGACGCGGTCCTCGCGGCGTGCGACGACCTGCTCCACCGCTCGCGCGCCGAGCGCACCGCGCTCGGCTTCATGCACCCGGGCCGCGTGGACGTCATCGGCGCGGGCGCGCTCGTGTGGTCGGAGGTCGTGCGTCGCGTGCGCGACGACGTCGCCGCTGCGGGCGGTTCGCTCACCGAGGTCGTCACGAGCGAGCACGACATCCTCGACGGGATCGCCTGGTCCATCGCCTGACGCGCCCGCCGAACCCGGGGTCTCTCCCCACCCGAAGCCCGGGGTGGGGAGAGGCCCCGGGTTCGCCGTCTCGGGGACACGGTGCGGCGTGTCGCCGTGCACGGTACTGCGCATCGCGCGGTAGTGTGCATCGCGTGAGCCCGCCACGTCCGGCGGGCCGGACCAGGGCCACGCCCGACGGAGGGTCGGATGGACACCACGCAGCTGCTCAAGGGGGTGCTCGACGCCGCGGTCCTCGCGGCGGTCGAGGCCGAGGACGGGTACGGGTACGACGTCGTGCGACGCCTGCGCGCCGCGGGGCTGGACGACGTCGGGGACGCGTCGGTGTACGGGACGCTGCGGCGCCTGTATGCGAGCGGGGCGCTGACCACGTACGTCGTGCCGTCCGACGCCGGGCCGCACCGCAAGTACTACGGGATCAACGCGCAGGGGCGGGCGATGCTCGACCTGCACCGCAAGGAGTGGCAGACGTTCGCGGGCACCGTGTCCGCGCTGCTGCGGACCGGAGAGGTGGCCGCCTGATGAGCACGACGACGCCCGCGCCGCAGCCCGCCGGGGCACCCGTGGGCCTGGCCTTCTACGGGCACGTCCACGCGTACGCGCAGCAGGTGCGCGCGCACCTCGCCGACCTGCGGCCGGAGCAGGTCGAGGAGCTCACCGACGGGCTCGAGGCCGACCTCGCCGAGGCGGTCGTCGACGCGCCGGGCGCGCTGCCGCGTCGCGGCAGCTCCTCTCCGCTGCCCGACGGCGGCCCGGCCGACCCGGGCGGTGCCGTCGCCGACGACACGGGCCTCGACCTCGTCGCGTTCTTCGGCCCGCCCGCGGAGTACGCCGCCGAGCTGCGCGCCGCGGCGGGGCTGCCGCCCGCCGTCGCGCCGGGCGCCGCACGACGCCCCCGCATCGGGCTGCGCGGGCGGCTGCTCGTGCTCGGCGGGATCCTCTCGTCCGGGTGGCGGTCCCTGTGGCGACCCGTCACCTCGACGCCCCAGTGGGCCTCCGTCATGGAGTTCCTCCGGACCCTGACGCCCGCGTGGTGGATCCTGCGCGGCTGGGTCGTGGCGACGCTCCTGCTCTGGATGTTCGGCGGGTACGAGATCGCGATGCTGCCGCCGGACCTCTCGGCGCGGGTCGTCGTGCTCGCGGCCGTCGTGGTGAGCGTGCAGTGGGGGAGGGGGCGGTGGCTGCCCACGACGTGGCTGCCGAAGGTCGTGCGCCCCCTGTCCGTCGCGGCGGCGGTCATCGCGGCGCCTCTCGTCCTCCACGCCGCGGCGGCCGGGGCGTCCACCTCCGTCTCGGGCTGGGAGAGCGGCTACCAGCAGGGTGTGGCGGACGCGAACGGCGGTGCCCAGCCGGTGTCGTTCGGCGGGGCCGGGTCCGACGGCGACGGCGTGTGGGTCGACGGGGTGCAGGTCTCGAACCTGTTCGTCTACGACGCGGCGGGCGACCCGCTGCGCGACGTCCAGGTCTTCGACGACCGCGGCCGCCAGGTGCGCACGGTGACCGAGGAGGGCGCGTACGGGCCGTGGTCGGTGCCCGACGTGGACGGCGCGTGGTACTTCCAGCCCGCGCTCTCGACGGACGGCCGCGAGCGCTGGAACGTCTACCCGCTGCGCGCGGTCGCGGAGGAGGACGTCGAGTACGCGGACGGCGAGGGCCGGCCGGTCCCCGCCACGGGCACGCGCACCCGCGAGATGCCGTGGCCGTTCCTCAAGGCACCCACCGCCGTGCCGTCGAGCGTGGGCTCCGGCGACGCGACGTCGGGCACGGACGAGCCGGGCACCGGCGACTCCGGCGACGAGGGTGACCACGCGCCGTCGGACGACGCGCCGGACCCCGCCGACGGCACGGCGCCCGAACCTGTGCCGACCCCGCCGGCGGGTGGGACGCAGCCGCAGCAGACCGGCCCGACGCCGGTCCTGGGCGCGATCGGCTGACGGTCCGACGCCGAACCCGGGGTTCGCCGTCACCAGGGAGTGTCGGTGACGCGCAGGCCCGGGTTCGGCGCCGTCTGGCCGCGCGGAATGTCGGGTCTGCCCACTCCGCGGGGCGAGCGTGGGGCGCGTCACGCCCGTCTGGCGGACGCTCCGGCTCGCCTGTGCCGCAACCGGTAATACTCTGGAACCATGCCTCAGAATGACCTGACCTCGGTCAGCCGTGCCCAGACCGCTTCGCCGCGGCCCCGCAAGGTGCCCCGCGTCGTCGTCCTCGGCGGCGGCTCCGTGGGTCTGTACGCCGCGCGCCGACTGCGCAAGAAGCTCGGTCGCCGCGAGGCGGCGATCGTCGTCGTCGACCCGCGCCCGTACATGACGTACGCGCCCTTCCTCCCCGAGGCGGCCGCGGGCTCGATCGACGGTCGCGACGTCGTCGCGCCGCACCGCCGCGCCCTCAAGGGCGTCGACGTGCTCCAGGGCAAGGTCGTCGCGATCGACCACGGCGCGCGCCGCGTGACGATCCACCCGGAGGAGGGCGACGACTACTCGGTCACGTACGACCACCTGATCGTCGGCCTCGGCTCGGTGTCGCGCACGCTCCCCATCCCCGGTCTCGCGGAGAACGCGATCGGCTTCAAGAACGTGGAGGAGGCCATCGCGGTCCGCAACCACGTGCTCAACCGCATGGACGTCGCGTCGTCCACGTGGGACGAGCAGCTGCGCCGCCGCATGCTGACGTTCACGTTCGTCGGCGGCGGGTTCGCGGGCGTCGAGGCGATCGCCGAGATCGAGGACATGGCGCGCTACGCGACCCGCAACTACGCGACGATCGAGGAGAAGGACCTCCGCTTCGTCATGATCGAGGGCGCCGGGCGCATCCTGCCCGAGCTCAGCGAGCCCATGGCGGGCTACGCGCTCGAGGAGCTGAAGAAGCGCGGCATCGAGTTCCACCTCAACACGTTCCTGTCGTCGTGCGTGGACGGTCACGTCGTCACGTCGACGGGCGTGGAGTTCGACTCCGACACGATCGTGTGGACCGCGGGCGTCAAGGCGAACCCGGTCATCAAGGAGGCGTCGGACCTCCCCGTGGACAAGATGGGCCGCGTCACGGTGCTCCCGACGCTCCAGGTCGCTGACGCCGACGGCACCGTCGTGCCGAACGCGTGGGCCGCGGGCGACTGCGCCGCCGTCCCGGACGTGCTCAACCCGGGCAAGTTCTGCCCGCCGAACGCGCAGCACGCGATCCGCGAGGCCACGCGCCTGGCCGACAACCTCGCCCTCGAGCTGCACAGCGAGAAGCCGGTCGAGTACCGCCACAAGAGCGTCGGTACGGTCGCGTCCCTCGGCCTGTACAAGGGCGTCGCGGAGCTGTTCGGCGTCTTCAAGCTCCGCGGTGTGCTGGCGTGGCTCATGCACCGCAGCTACCACGTCATGGCGATGCCCACGGGCAACCGCAAGATCCGCATCTTCATCGGCTGGATCGGGCAGTTCCTCCTGGGCCGCGAGCTCGTGTCGCTCGGCTCCCTGCACGACCCGCGCGCGGAGTTCCGCGCCGCGTCGGTGCCGCCCAAGAAGGACGGCGAGCCGATCAAGCAGACCGCGCAGGGCTCCGCCGCCGCGGCCGAGGCGGGCGTCTCCGCCGACGCCGACGCGAAGGTCCCGGCCAAGGCCTCCTGACCGGAGTCCGGGGTCGGCGACCCCGGACCAGGCCCGACGACGAGGGGCGAGCCGCGCGCGGCTCGCCCCTCGTCGCGTCCCGTGACTCTGCGGCCCGGTCCAGGCCGCATCGGCGCCCACGGGCAGGTGGGCGCGGTAGATTCGGGCCGCGCCCCCATGGCCCAACTGGCAGAGGCGGCCGGCTTAAACCCGGCGTGTTCCGGGTTCGAGTCCCGGTGGGGGCACTCAGGTCAGGAGAGCCCGGTCGGGCCGTCGGGCTCGGGCGGCGGCGCTGCTTCCTGACCGAGGATCACGACGGTGCCGTCCGGGTCCTGCACGCGCGCGACGCGCTCGCCCCACGGCTGGTCCGTGGGCGGCTGGAGCACCGGGACGCCCGCCGCGGCGAGGTGCTCGACGGCCCGGTCGCAGTCGTCGACGTACACCCACAGCACGGTGCGCGCGACGCCCGCGGGCATCGTGCCGTCGTCGAGACCGATCCCGAGCGGCGACCCGCCGACGTGCACGCTCACGTACACGGGCGGGCCGTCGTCGGGGAACGCGTACGTGACGGTCCCGCGCAGCAGGTCGCGGTAGAAGACGAGCGACCGCTCCACGTCGGCCACGGAGAGGATCGGGAAGAGGCTGCGGAACATCGGCCTGGCTCCTCGGTGCGCACGGCTGGGTGTGCTCCCATCGTGCGCGCCCGACGCCGGGTGCGCGCTCCGGGCCGGGTCCCGCCCCGCCATCGGGGTCGCCCGCCCGCACCCGCGGTCAGGCCGCGGTCTGCCCCAGAGCGTCGCCGAGGAACGCCCGGACGTCGGCGAGCTCGCGCGCGTCGATGCCGTGCGCGAGGCCGGGGTAGACGCGCTCGACGAGCGTCGAGCGGCCCGGCAGCCACGCGGCCGTCCGGTCGATCGCGTGCGGCGCGATGACGCGGTCGTCGGCCCCGCGGCCCCAGAACACGGGCGGCCGGGACGCGGCGAGCACGGCGTCCGCGGGCTGCTCCGCGGCCTGGACGAACCCGCCGAGGACGACGGTCGCCGCCACGCGCTCGGGTCGCGTGCGCAGGAGCTGCGTCGCCATGAGCCCGCCCTGGGAGAACCCAACGGGCGCGACCTGCCGCTCGGGCCCGAGCTCGGCGTCGACCCAGGCCCAGACGGCCTCGGTCGCGCGCGCCACGGGCTCCGGCTCGGGGTCGCCGGGGGTGACGATCGGGAACCACGCGAAGCCGCCGTGGGGGAGGGCGAGCGGGGCCCGGAGCGAGACCCAGGGCGGGCCGAGGTGCGGGCCGAGGCCCGCGAGGTCGTGCTCGTGCGAGCCGAACCCGTGCAGCAGCACGACGGCGGGCCCCGCGGCGGGCGGACCCGCCGGGTCGGCGTCGGAGCGGACGGCGACGAGGGCGGCGGGAGCGCTCATCGCGCGAGCAGCTCGTCGGTCGTCGTTCCGGGCACCGCGAGCGTGACGCGCGTGCCCCACGGGTCGTGCACGACGACGGAGCGGCCGTCGTCGGCGTGCTGCAGGCCGCGGGCCTTCAGGCGGGCGACCAGGGCGTCGAGGTCGTCGCGGCCCGGGACGGTGACGGCGACGTCGCCGAGCCCGAGGCTCGCGGCGCGCGGGCCGGCGCCCGCGCTGTTCCAGACGTTCATCGCGACGTGGTGGTGGTACCCGCCGGCAGACGCGAACAGGGCGCCGCTGTACTCGGTGACGGTGGCCTCGAACCCGACGGCGTCGACGTAGAAGTCGCGCGCGGTCGCGATGTCGCCGACCTGCAGGTGGACGTGCCCCACCCGCCCGGCGAGCGCGGGCCCGGCGTCGACCGCGTCCTGGGAAAGGTTCGCGCGCAGGTACGCGTTGGGGTCCAGGTACTCGGTCGCCATGAGGATCTGCCCCCGCTCGCGCACCCACGTCTCGCGCGGGCGGTCGGTGTACAGCTCGACGCCGTTGCCCTCGGGGTCGGTGAAGTAGAACGCCTCGCTGACGAGGTGGTCGCTCGACCCGACGAACGACCCCCGGCGGTCCTGCGCGGCACGGTAGACGGTCGCGGCGAGGCTCGCCGCGTCGTCGAACAGGAACGCGGTGTGGAACAGCCCGGCCTGGCGTCGGTCGACGGCGGGCAGGCCGGGCGTGTGCACGAGGCGCAGCATGGGCGTCGTGCCGCGGCCGAGGACGCGGTGCACCTCGGTGCCGCGCGAGCGCTCCTCGAGGGGCGCGAGCGCGAACGCGCCCGTGTAGTAGGACGTCATCTGCTCGAGGTCGCCGACGCGCAGCGTGACGGCGTCCATGCTCGTGGACGGGGACAGGAGGCGGTCGGTCGGCGCGCCCGGGGTGCTCGTGGTCATGTCTGCTCCAACTTGTTGTCGCTACAACTATATTCCCACACCGCGCCGGATGCTCCCGACACGGGCGGTGCTTCCTTGCTAGGGTCGCGACGAACCACGCGGGGCGTCCCGCCCGGGCAGCCGGGCCGAGGGACTGAGACGAGCGGTACGGCCGCCCGGACCCGTCGAACCTGATCTCGCTAGCACGAGCGGAGGAACGTGGGCATGACGACGCCTGCTGCCATCACCTTGAACCCCGTCCGCACGGACGACCCGACCGCGCTCGTCCGGCGGGGGGAGACCGGCTTCACGGTCGACCTCGCGCGCCGGTACGCGCACCTCTTCGACGAGTTCTACGACCACCCGTTCCTCGCCGGCCTGCGCGACGGGTCCGTCGAGCCGGCCGCGGTGCGGCACTACGTCGGCCAGGACCACCAATACCTCACGGCCTACCTGCGCTGCTACGGGCTCGGCATGGCCCTCGCTCCCGACCGCGAGTGGGCCGCGTACTTCCACGAGAAGGCCGGGTTCCTGCTCGACGACGAGTCGCACGCGCACCACGCGATGTGCGACTTCCTCGGCGTGACGTACGAGGAGGCGCAGACGTACCGCCTCGCCCCGAGCGCCCAGGCGTACGTCGACCACATGCTCGCCGCGGGCCGCGACTCCCTCGGCGTGCTGCTCGCCGCGCTCCTGCCGTGCCCGTGGACCTACATCTGGTCGGCGCGGCGGTTCTGGCTCGGCGAGCGCGAGACGACGCCCGGCGCGATCGGGGACGACCACCCGCTCGCGGGCTGGTGGGAGTTCTACGCCGCCGAGCGCACCGAGGGCGTCCTGGCCGACCTCCGGGCACGCCTGGACGCGCTCGCCGCCGACGCGGGCGAGGCGGAGCGCGCCCGCATGGAGCGCGCGTTCGAGCTGAGCTGCCGCCACGAGATCCGGTTCTGGCAGATGGCGTGGTCGCTCGAGCGGTGGTGACCCTCCCGGACCGGTGAGTGCCCGACGTCGGGCCTTACGCCAGCAGCAGATCCTCGCCCGGGTGCCTCGGCACCCGGGCGAGGGCGCGGGTAGCGTGACCGCATGGACGCGACGAGCGCGGTGCCGAGCATGACGGCGAGCCCCCGGCCCCGAGAGGGTGGGCGGCCGGAACCGCTCCTGCGCCACGTCATCGGCGGGATCCTCCGGCGGGCCCGGCTCGCGCAGGGCCGCACCCTGGTCGACGTCGCGGCCTCCGCGCGCGTCTCGACCGCCTACCTGTCCGAGGTGGAGCGCGGCCGCAAGGAGGCGTCCTCCGAGGTGCTGGCCGCCGTCTGCGGCGCGCTCGGCCTGCGCCTCGTGGACCTCGTGGCCCGCACGGGGGAGGAGCTGCGCCCCGTCGCCCCCGTGCGCGTGCTCTCCTCCGTCCGGGAGCGCGGGGCGCTCTCCGCGCCGCGGCACCCCGCCCCCGCCGGCGAGCCCGTGCGCGACCTCCCGGTCGCGCGCTCCACGCGCGCGACTCCCACGCTCGCGGCGCGCCCGACCGCGCGCGCCGCCGACGTCCTGCTCCTCGCGGCCTGAGCCCCGCGCGTCGTCAAGCACCTGGCGCTCCTGGCGGCACCGCGTGTCGCGCCCCGGTGCGGCGAGGTGGACGCCGTTACCGTCGAGGCATGACGGAGCCGCAGACCGCGCACGGCACGGCAGAACTGACCGCCCCGGCCCTCCAGGAGCTCGTCGACGACGCCGCGTTCCTCTCGCACGAGCACCAGCTCCACCTCGTCGACCACCACGGCGACGACGCATGGGGCGCCGAGATGACGACGGGGTCGTTCACCTTCACCTCCGCCACCGGTGAGGAGACGACGTGCCGGCTCCAGTTCCTCGGCACGGCCGCGCCC
Organism: Cellulosimicrobium cellulans; assembly: GCF_016907755.1. Classification (NCBI taxonomy): domain Bacteria; kingdom Bacillati; phylum Actinomycetota; class Actinomycetes; order Micrococcales; family Promicromonosporaceae; genus Cellulosimicrobium; species Cellulosimicrobium cellulans. Next base: position 4,027,531 of record NZ_JAFBCN010000001.1, on the reverse strand, counting down.
GGCCCCGGGAGCTGGATGTGGGCGTGGAACAACGTCAACGACTTTCCCGACGACGTGCTGCGCGCCGCCGAGAAGACCCGCGAGACCGGACTGCGCGAGGCGACGGAGTCCGAGCTGCCGCTCACCGACGACCTCCCGTACCGCCTCGCGCTCGCGGCCAAGGCCGTCACCGGGTCCTGGACCCACTACAGCGCCCCCGTCGGCGGGGGGACGCGCGCGTGGTTCCTCCTCGACGCCGACGGTCTCGCGCTGCCCGCGCCGAGCGTGCCGCGCGTCGTGCGGGTGCTGAGCGAGGGGTTGCTGTCCGTCACGGTCGTCGACCACCGCCGCGCGGTCGCGTCCTACGCGGCCGCGCGCGGGCTCGAGACGTCGGACGACGACGGCGCGCTCGTGCTCACGCTGCCTGACGGGAGCGTGGTCGTCCGGTTCGACGAGCGCGGCCGCATCGCCGGCATCGCGGCGACGGCGCGCGCGGTGTCCGCGCCGGCGCGCGATCCCGAGCCGGGAGCAGCGGCTCCGGACGCCCACGCGCCCGGCGCGGACACCGCCGTCGACCCGGACGTGGACTCCGCGGACGTGCCCGACGCGGACACCGCCGACGTGCCCGACGCGGACACTGCCGAGGTGCCGGAACCCGGAGAGCCCGCGGTGACGGAGGAACCAGGCCCGGCGGCCGAGCCCGCGCAGGAGCCGCGTCGACGCTCCTGGTTCCGGCGACGCGGGTAGCCCCCGCGCGGCGGCGCACCGCGAGCGCTGCGTCTGCGGCTGAGAGCTGCGTCCCGGGACGCATCCGTCGATCGCGGACGCAGCGCTCGACCCGGGTTCAGGCGGCCGCGGCGAGCTTGCGCGACGTGACGACGGCGTCCGCGACGCCGTACTCGACCGCCTGGCGCGCCGTGAGCACGAGGTCCCGGTCGGTGTCGGCGCGCAGGCGCTCGACGGTCTGCCCCGTGTGGCGGGACAGGACCTCCTCCGTCTCGGACCGGATGCGCAGGATCTCCTCCGCCTGGATCGACAGGTCGGAGATGGTGCCCTCGCCGCCGCCCGAGGGCTGGTGCAGCAGCACGCGCGAGTGCTCCAGCACGAACCGTTTGCCTGGCGTCCCCGCCGCGAGCAGCACGGCCGCGGCCGACGCCGCCTGACCCATGCAGATCGTCGACACGTCGCACCGGACGAACTGCATCGTGTCGTAGATCGCCATGAGTGCCGTCGCGGAGCCGCCGGGGGAGTTGATGTACAGGCCGATCTCCTGGTCCGGGGCGTCGGACTCCAGGTGCAGGAGCTGGGCCATGACGACGTTCGCGACGCCGTCGTCGATCTCCGTGCCGAGGAAGACGATGCGCTCCGAGAGCAGGCGGGAGAAGACGTCGAACGCGCGCTCGCCGAGCGGGGTCTTCTCGACGACGGTCGGGATCGTGTAGCTCGCCATCACAGTCCCACCTTCCGGGCCGCGCGGGCGGGACGGACGTCGTCGACGGACTCGACGATCCGGTCGATCATCCCGTAGTCGAGCGCCTGCTCGGCCGTGAACCAGCGGTCGCGGTCGGAGTCGTCGGCGATGGTCTCGACGCTCTGCCCCGTGCTCTCGGCGGTCAGCCGATGCATGAGGCCCTTGGTGTAGACGAGGTTCTCGGCCTGGATCGCGATGTCGACCGCCGCGCCGCCGATGCCCGCCGACGGCTGGTGCATCATGATCCGCGCGTGCGGCAGGGCGTACCGCTTGCCCGGCGTCCCCGCGCACAGCAGGAACTGCCCCATGCTCGCGGCGAAGCCCATCGCGACCGTCGAGACGTCGTTGGGGATGAGTCGCATCGTGTCGTAGATCGCCAGCCCGGCGCTCACCGAGCCGCCGGGAGAGTTGACGTACAGCGCGACGTCCGCGCGCGGGTCCTCCGCCGAGAGCAGGAGGAGCTGCGCGCACAGACGGTTCGCGACGGCGTCGTCCACGGCCGTGCCGAGGACGACGATGCGCTGGTGGAGCAGGCGCGTCGTGAGCTGGTCGTCGAAGGACGACGACGCCGGGGCGGCGGCCTCCGCGTGCGGTGGGCGTGACGTGTGCGTGGTCATGGGACCACCGTCGCCCGAGCGGGGGCCAGGCGGGCGCGTGATCTGCCGTCGGCGGATGCGCCGACGGCAGATCACCGCCGCTCTCGTGCGGTCAGAGGATCGGCCAGGAGCGGTGCTCGACCACGATCCCGGAAGGAGCCGGAGAGATGCTCACCCAGACCGTCCCCTCGCGCTGGGTGCCGTAGGGGTTGCCGAGGATGCACGGCAGGTCCACGTAGCTGCCGGCGTTGAGACGCCGGGTGTACGCGTTGCCCGAGACGCTCCGGCCGTCGACGAAGCACTCCATGGTGTAGTCCCCGCTGGGGAACGTCGCGTTGGCGTTGACCCGGAACTGCGTGCACATGTAGCTGTTGCAGTCGCCAAAGCTGCCGGTGTTCTTCTGCGGGCCACGCGTGACCCAGATCGTCGGTGGCGGCGGCGGGGCGTCCGTCACGATCGACTTCGAGGTGCTCCACGACCCGCACCCGGCAGCGTTGCACGCGCGGGCGACGAGCGTGACGTTCTGTCCGTAGCCGCTGATGTTGACCGTGGTCCCCGTCCCGGACCCGCTCTGCGTGCCGGACAGCTGCCACTCGTACCGCGTGATGGTGTTGCCACCGTTGGACGACGGCGCGGTCACGGTGAACGTCCCCGACGACGGCCCGGTCTTGTTGGGGGTGACTCCCGGGGCGCCCGGCTTCTCGTACGCGTTGATCGACGCGGACGCCGGGCTCGACGTCGACGTGCCGCCGAGGTTCGACGCGGTGACGGTGAAGGTGTAGTTCCCCGGGGGGAGGCCGGTGAAGTCGACCGACGTGCCGGAGACGTCCTTCTTCGTTCCTCCGGGCGACGCGGTCACGGTGTAGCCCGTGACGGGGCTGCCGTTGGCGTCGGCAGCTCCCCAGGAGACACGCGGGATGCCGCTGTCCTGCGAGGACGACCCGACGTTCTGCACGCTGGGCTTCGGCGGCGCCTCGGGGCGGCCGTACGGCACGACCGCGGCGGACTGCGGGCTCTCCGCGGTCACGCCCGCCTTGTTCTCGGCCGTCACGGTGAACGTGTAGGACGACTCGTTGTCGAGCCCGGTCGCCTTGTGGCTCGTCCCCGTGAGGGAGGTCGGCGCGCCGTCCCTCGCACCGTTCTTGTAGCGCTGCAGGCTGTACGCCTTGATCGCGTCGCCGTTCTCGAAGGGCTGCTCCCAGGACACGTCGATGGACCCGCCGTTGAGCGGGGAGTCGGACGCGCGGGTCGCGCTCGGCGTCTTCGGGACGTCGGGCAGCCCGGCCGGGATCTCCTCGGTGGAGTACTCACCCCAGTCCGAGGGGTCGGGCGCGAGGTTGTTCGCCCGGACGCGCACGGTGTAGGCCTTGCCGTTCTCGAGTCCCGTCCAGACGTGCTGCGTGCCGGGGAGGGCGGTCACCTGGACCGCTCCACCCGGGGGCGCGGGGGAGATCTCGAGGTCGACGGTCTCGATCGCGGAGCGGTCGGTGTAGGCCTTGTTGGTCCAGGTGACGGTGAGGGACTTGTCGCCGAACTCGAGGGTGGGCGCGGCGGGCGGGTCGGGCTTCTCGTCGGGTCGGGCCTCGGCCGAGGGCGGGGAGGCGGGTCCGTCGCCGACGGCGTTGGTCGCGTAGACGGTGAAGGTGTACTTCACGTTGTTGGTGAGGCCGTCGAGGGTGCAGGTGGTGGTGCCGCAGGCCTTCTCGTAGCCGTTCTGGGAGCGCACGGTGTAGCCGGTGATGTCGGCGCCGTTGTTGTTCGGCGGGTCCCAGGACAGCACGACCGTCTTGGAGCGGACCTCGTCGACCTGCGGGGTCGCGGGAGCCTCGGGCTTGCCGAGCACCTTGACCTGGACGCGGCCCTCGACCATCCGGTCGGCGTCCTTCGTCGCGTCCTGGATGCGGTACGTGACGACCATGACGCCGACGAAGTCCTCGGTCGGGGTGACGATCACGTCGTCCCCGGCGTAGGTCACGTCGCCCTGACCCGTCTCGACGCCGGCACCCACGATCTCCAGGGGCGTGTCGGGGAACGGGTTGGCGTCGTTGGCGAGGACGTTCACCGTGGTGGCCTTGCCCTGGTGGGCGTCGTCGACGGTGTCCTGGTTGGCGCGCGCGAGGGGCCGGGTGGAGGCCACGACGGTGAGGGTCGCGGTGCCCTCGACTGGCGGGTGCTCGCCGTCGGTGACGGTGATCGGGACCTGCACGACCGAACCCTTGGGCACGTCCGGGGACGCCTGGGCGTGCAGGGTGCTGCCCTCGACGGTCACGGTGACGCCCTGGGCCTGGCCGGTGGCCTTGAAGGTCAGGGAGTCGCCGTCGGGGTCGGTCGCGAAGCGGGCGAGGTCGATGGATGCCTCCTCGCCGGCCGCGACGTCGAGCGTCGGGGTCGAGAGCTCGGGCGGCAGGTTCTCCGGCGGGACCACGCTGATCGGCAGCGTGAGCAGCGCCGTGTGCCCGTCGGGGTCGTCGGGGCCGGAGCCGTCGGTCACCTCGAACGTGACGGCGGCGGGACCGACGTAGTCGGCGTTCGAGGTGTAGACGATCTCGGTGATCGAGGGCACCTCGCGGGTCCCCTCGAGCGCGGTGACCTTCTCCTCGGTCGTCAGGCGCGGCGTCTTGCCCTCGATGACGAGCACGTAGTCGGTGATGTCGATCGGCAGCGGCTCACCGCTGACGACCTCCAGCGGGGTGATGCCCGGACGCAGGGTCGGAGCCTGGTCGGTGAGGCCGGGGACCTTGACGAAGGCCTTGGCGGTGAGGCCGTCGATGTCGGTGACGGTGTAGGTCACGACCTGGCGGTTCTCGGCCAGGGTGATGACGAGCTCGCCGGTGTCGGTGACGGTGGTGGTGGTCGCGTCGGTGGTGACGGTGAGCTCGGTCGCGGCGCCGTCGGGGTCTTCGTCGTTGTCCAGGACGGGGACGGTGATCTCGGTCTTGCCGAGGATGTCTTCGACGGGGACGGTGTCGTCGCGGGCGACGGGGGGCAGCAGGGGTGCGTCGGCGGCGACGTTGACGGTGACGGCGCCGGTGGCGCGGGCGCCGTAGGTGTCCTGGACCTGGTAGTAGAAGGTGTAGGCGCCGTCGGCGGCGGGGGAGGTCAGGACGATGCGGTCGGTCACGACCTCGGCGTCCAGGTCGTGGGTGTCCTCGATGCCGCCGGGGACCAGGCCGACCTGGTCGCCGTCGGGGTCGGTGTCGTTGGCCAGGGCCGCGACCGAGACCGTGCGCCCGGGGCGCACCGTGATCTCGTCGTCCACCGCGACCGGGGCCTGGTTGGTCTCGGCCGGCCGGGCGATGCCGACCTGGACCGTCCCGACGGCGGTGGCGCCGCGGGCGTCGAGCACGGAGTAGGTGAACGTGTCGTGCCCGGTGGCGTTCTTGGACGCCGCGTACTCGATCTGGCCGTCCACGACCCGGGCGGTGCCCTTGGCGGCGGGGGTCGCGATGCCGGTGACCTGGACGGAGTCGCCGTCGGGGTCGATCCCGTCCAGGGGCACCGCGATGCGCACGCTGGACCCCGACAGCACCCGGGCCTCGATCTCGCGGGGCTGGGGGGGCGCGTTGTCCTCCCCGTCGCGGATGCGGATCGTGACCTGGGCGGAGTCCTCCTGCCCGTTGACGTCACGGACCCGGTAGATCGCGTACGCGGTCCCGGCCTCGGGGCCGGCCTTGAACCGCAGCGTGTCCTCCGAGACGAACGCCTCACCCAGGGCCGGGTCCACGTCCTGCTCGAGCTCGGGCTGCAGGAACAGCTCCAGCCCGTCGGGGTGCGTGTCGTTCTTCAGCACGGGGACCGTCACCACGTCCCCCGCGTGCACCGTGACCTCGTCCGCCGCCGCCTGCGGCGGCTGCAACCGCGTCGGCGCCGGCACGGGGATCACGCGCACCTGGCCGGTCGCCGTCTCGGTCCCGTTGGAGGCCGTGTACTCCACCGTCACCGGCGCGTCCAGGCGCCGGATCTCGGTGACCCGCAGCATCTGGTGCGCCAGGATCGCGACCGACACACCGGCGTCGGCCGGGACGCGCACGGACTGCACGACGAGGACCCCGCCGGCGGGGTCGGTGTCGTTGGCCAGCACGTCCACGAGCGTGCTGCCGCCCGCGGGCAGCAGCGCGGTGTCGGTCACCACGATCGGGGCACCCGCGGCCTCCGACGGGGGCAGCACGTCCACCCGCACCAGACCTGTCGTCGCGTTCGGGCCGTCGGTGACCTGGTAGGTCAGGTCGTAGGAGCGCGGCTCCATCGACACGAACGTGAACGTGCCCGCGTCATAGTTCGGCGTGATCTCCGCAGGAGCCGACTCCGAGACCGACGCCAGACGCAGCTCGTCGTCGTTCGGGTCGGTGTCGTTGCGCAACGGCTCCACCGTCACCGGCTGCCCCGCCGGGACCACCACGTGGTCGTTCACCGCGATCGGCGGCTGCGGCCCGGGCACCACGTCCACCAGGAGCTTGCCCTCGTAGGACATCTCGCCGTCGGAGACCAGCAGGGTCACGATCTTGCGGCCGGTGGAGCCGCCGCCGTCGCGGAACTCGACCGTGCCGTCCGGGCGCGAACGCACGTCGTCCCCGGCCACGGTCGCGGCCGCCGAGGCGAGGTACAGGTCGTCCCCGTCCGGGTCCTTGAAGTACGGCAGCACCTTGATCGTGGCCCGACCACCCTGAGCCACCCGCAGCACCGGGTCACCCTTCTGCTCCGGCGCCGCGTTCTCCCCCCACGGAGACACCTTGAGCGTGACGCCGGCCTCGGCCACACCACCACGCCCGTCGGCCACCGAGTACCGGAACGTACCGGTCCCCTGCGCGTCCTCGGGCACGACCGCCTGCAGCGCGGCACCACCCATGATCGCCTGCACCGTCGCGTTGGCCGGGGAGTCCCCCACGAGCGACGCGGTCATCACGTCCCCGTCCGGGTCCACGTCGTTACCCAGCACCGGCAAGATCGTCGTCCTGCCCGGGCGCACCCCGAAGGTGTCGTCCTGCGGCTGCGGCGGCTTGTTCGGCTGCGAACGGTCCGCGATGAACTGGTCCACCTGCTCCGGGTTCGTCAGCTCGGCGTCGGACTCCTCGCCCTCGGCCTCCTCCGGCATCTGCACGTCCCAGTCGTCGACCTTCTGGTACTCGTCCGCCGCCATCCACAACGTCCCCGCCGAGAGGTCGTTCAGCACGATCACGTGCCGGTTCACCCGGTACTCGAGCCGGGTCTGCGGGTCCAGCCCCTCGAGCCGCTCGTCGACGTCCCGACCCGTGCCCTCGCAGTCACGGATGACCTGACCCGTCGAGGCCCACGCCCCGTACGTGCACGCGCCGAGCTGGACGGGCGCCGCCGGCACGCCCTGGGCGGCACGGCGCTGCGCGTCCCCGCCCTTGAGCGGCTGGGAGACGAGGGCGTCCGTCGTGGCGACCGCGACCACGTCCGAGGACTGCGACGGCTGCTGGAGGCGGGCGTCCCCACCCCCCTCGATCGCCACGCTCTTCCCGCCGGGCAGGATCAGGTGGGACGCGGACCGGTCGAGCACGACGGGGCGGTCGCCGACCGCGGTCACGTCGACCTCGGCACCCTTGCCCACGGGCAGCGCGGACGAGGAGGCCTCGCCGTCCACCGTGCCCTTGGACGTCGTCGACACCGTCCACAACGTCCCCGTCGACGGGATCGCCGCGAACACCGTGCCGTCCTGCGACACGGTCAGCGCACCCTCACCGCCGACCTCGGCCACAGGATCGAGCTTCTCCGCGTCGAACGACGTCGCGCCGTCGAACGGCAGCACCCACAGCAGCCCCTCCTCGCCGTCGAGGATCGCCGTCGTCGCACCACCGGTCACCACCTGAGCACCTGCCGGGAGACGGATCTGCCCGTCCAGCTTCAGGTGCGCCACGCTCACCGGAGACGCGGTGCTCGTCCCGGCGTCGTCCAGCAGCACCCGGCCCGCGTCCTGCTGCACGTCGAACGACGCGCTGCCCGCGTTCAACGTCCCGTCCATCGCCTGCGACTCGTAGTTGAACCGCCCCAGCAACCCGGCCGACGACTTCGTCACCCACACGCCCGAGTCGTTCAGGTCCACGTCCGCCGTGGCCTCGCCCTCGTAGAACAGCGCCAGCCCCACCAACGCCGTCGAGAACACCGACACGGTGCTCACCGACGCGACGGTACGACGATGCTCGCGGATGCTCGAGAGAAGGCCCACCAATGCTCCCTAAGTACGTGGTCGGGGCGCACGTGACCGCGTCATCCTGTCGAGCCGGGATGGCGAGAGAGGGGGGAGACGCGCGTCTGTGCCCACAGAACGCCCCGTCGAGGGTAACCGAGCGGTCGGGTTCGCCGATATGGGGAGCCCTCCCCATGCGGGTGGAATCTCTGGGTGTTCAGGGCAGAAGGGACGCTCGCGACACCGCGGCGCGGTCGAGGGTGTGCTCCGTCGCCGCGTGGAGCCGGTCGGTCGCGGGTGCCGCCGTACCGGGCGCGACGGCGATCCGCTCGCCTCGTGCCTGCGCACGGGCCGCGGCACGACGGCGGCCAAGGTCGCTCAGCGCCGAGCCGACGACGACGAGCAGACGGTCGGCGCCGCGCGGCTCGACGGTGCGGGGCAGGGTGGGGGAGTACGCGCTCATGAGGGGTTCTCCTTGCCGTCGATCGTGGGGAAGACGTTGAAGTGGATCTGCACGGGCCGCGCGCCGGGCGTCTGCTCCTGACCCTGGAAGCGGTGCAGCGTCGCGTCGAGCGCGTCCCAGGCGTCCGCGACCTCGACCATCTGCTCGGCGGTGAGCCACATGCTGGCGGTGGTGAGGCGCGCGCCGTCGAGCCACCGTGTCGGCAGCTCGGAGGAACGCTCCAGGAACGCCTGGATCTTGCGGGCACGGGCGTTCTCGAACTCCCGGCTCACCATCGCGCCGGCGAGCGTGGCCGCGGTGTCCTCGGTCTCGTCGTCGGGCATGCTCACGGTGAACCCGCCCGGTGGGCGCTCCCACCACCGCTCTCGGGCCGTACCGCGGCCGGCGACCTCGCGGACGAAGCCGTGGCGGGCGAGCTGGCGGAGGTGGTAGCTCGTCGACCCGCTGGACTCGCCGACGAGGTCGGCGAGGCGGCTCGCCGTGAGCGCGCCGTGGGTGGAGAGCAGGTCGAGGATCTGGACCCGCAGCGGGTGCGCGAGCGCCTTGAGCTGGGCCGGGCCGAGCGCGGGGTGGCGCTCGGCGCTCGGGGGTGGGGTCTCGCCGTCGGTGCTCATGCGACGAGGCTACCGATCCAAAGACATGTTTGCAAGCGATTCTTTGCAACGAAGTCTTTGGACCCCGGGAGCCGTCGGCGACGGACGCGCGAGGTGGGGGACGGGGTGCGAGCATCGACGCCATGACGCACGTCGTGGAGCGGGCACGCGGTGCGGCGGAGCGCGCGATCTTCCTCCGGGTCGCCGGTCCGGACGCGACCGCCACGAGGGCGCGCATCCACCAGACGCCGGGGCCGCGCTGGTTCGAGCGCGGGTCTCCGGTCCAACGGGTGCACGGGGACGCGTCGATGTTCGTCGGAGGGCTGCGGGCGTTGCTGCTCCAGAGCCTGCACCCGCTGGCCATGGCGGGCGTCGCCGCGCACTCGGGCTACCGGGGTGACCCGTGGGGCCGCCTCCAGCGCACGTCGACCTTCATCGCCGTGACGACGTTCGGCACGGCCGACGACGCGGAGCGCGCGGTCGCGGCGGTTCGCGCGGTCCACGAGCGCGTCCGGGGTCGGGCGCCCGACGGCCGCGCCTACCGGGCGAGCGACCCCGAGCTGCTGCGCTGGGTCCACGTCGCCGAGACCCAGAGCTTCCTCGTCGCGCACCAGACGTTCGGTCGGCACCCGCTCGACGCGCAGGGGTGCGACGAGTACGTCGCCCAGGCCGCCGTCGTCGGGCGCGCGCTGGGAGTCGTGGACGCGCCCCTGACCCGCCGGGAGCTGGACGCGGCGGTCGAGGAGTACCGGCCGACGCTCTCGCTCACGCCGTCCGCGCTCGACGCCGCGCGGTTCCTGCTCGTCGAGCCCCCGCTCCCGTGGCCCGTGCGCCCGGCGTACGCCGGGCTGGCCGTCGCCGCGCGCGAGTCGCTGCCCGCGTGGGCCCGCGCCGGGATGCCGCGGGTGCGCGGCCTGCCGGCGCGGTGGGCGCGGCCCGCCGGCGCCACGGTCACGCGACTGATCCGCTGGGCGCTCCCCGCGCCGTGAGGTCGCGCCCTCTGCGCGGGCTCACGGCCGGTGGTCATGGCGCGTCGCGTCGCCGCCGGTAGGCGTCGAGGTCGCCGTTGAGGCGGCCCAGCAGCTCGGCGAGCAGCGCGCGGTCCAGGCGTGACCAGTTGCCCAGGACGTCGGCGTACAGCTCCGTCCGGGCGACCCGGTGCGCGGCGAGCTCGTCGAGGCCCTCGTCCGTCGGCTCGACGACGACCGCGCGGCCGTCGAGGGGGTCGCGCGCACGTCGGGCGTGACCGGCCCGTTCGAGCGCGACGACCTGGCGCGTCACGGTCGACGCGTCGAGGCCGAGCAGCTCCGCGAGCGCGTTCACGTGCAGGGGGCCGTGCGTCCCGAGCGTGTGGAGGAGGAGGTATCCGGAGCGGTCGAGGGTCCCGCCGCGGCGCGAGGTGCCCGGGGTCCCGGAGGCGCGGGTGCGCTCGGCGCGGCGCAGGAGCTGTGCGACCTCCAGCTCGATCGCGCCGAGCACGTCGTGCGCGGTCGCGTCGTCGCGCGCCGACGGCCCGCCGGTCGGCACACCGGACGCTCGATCGTTTCCCTCGGCAACCGTCATAGGTGTATTCTACAGATACTTACCTGTCAGATACAGATAAATGCTGCCGCCAGCCCGCTCAGGCCGCGCGGCCCTCCCCCCCGACCAGGAAGTACGAACGCAGTGGCCTCCACGCGCAACGAACCGAACCGCACCGCCATCTACGCGACCGCGCTCACGGCGTTCTTCGCGATCGCCGGCATCGCGGTCGTCGACCCGATCCTCCCCGTCATCGGCGAGGAGATCGGGGCGTCGACCTGGCAGATCGAGCTCCTCTTCACGGCCTACATCGCCGTCATGGCGCTCGGCATGATCCCCGCCGTCATGGCGACAGGGCGCTTCGGCTACAAGAAGATCCTCGCGACCGGCGTGAGCCTCGTCGCCGTGGCCGCGGTGCTCGCAGCGCTCAGCACGAGCATCGGCCAGCTCGCCGCGCTGCGCGGTCTGTGGGGCCTCGGCAACGCGATGTTCTTCGCGACCGCGATGGTCCTGCTCGTCTCGCTCGCCAACGACCGCGAGTGGGTCGTCGAGCTCTTCGAGACGTGCGTCGGGCTCGGGTTCGCCGTCGGCCCGCTGCTCGGCGGCCTGCTGGGCGGCATCTCGTGGCGCGTGCCGTTCTTCGTGTGCGGCGTGTTCATGCTCGTCGCCCTGCTCGTGTCGGTGACCCGCCTCAAGGACCCGGCCGAGAAGCCCGCGCCGCTGCGGCTCGGCCAGGTGTTCCGCCTCTTCCGCAAGCCCGGCTTCCTCGCGCTCGCCGCGGTCACCGCCGCGTACAACTTCTGCTTCTTCATCGTGCTCGGGTACACGCCCGTCTTCCTCGGGCTCGACGTCGTGCCGCTGGGCCTCGTCTTCACCGCGTGGGGCGTGGGGCTCGCGGTCGGGATCCTCGTCGTCGGGCACCGGCTCGCCCACCGCGTGGGCGCGGTCCAGACGCTCGGCGTCGCGATCGTGGGAGTGCTCGTCGCGCTGGTGCTGCTGGCGCTCGACCTCGGGACGGCGTGGTCCGTCGTCGTGCTCGTGGGTGCCGGTGTCTTCATGGGCATCGCGAACGCGAACCTCACCGACCTGTCGCTCGCGCTCGGCGACCCGGACCGGCGCGTGACGACCGGCGCGTTCAACCTCGTGCGCTGGGGCTTCGCGGCCCCGGCACCGGTCATCGCGGGCCTGCTGCACCCGGTCTCCGCGACCGCGCCGTTCTGGCTCGGGGCGGGCGTGCTCGTCGTGGGGGTCGTCGTGTTCGTCGCGTTCGGGCACCGCATGGCAGGTGACATCGGTGAACGCGTGCTGTGGTCGCGCTGGAACCGCCGGGCGCGCGCCGTCGAGGGGACGCCCGAGGAGGCTCTCGGCGAGGTCTGAGCCACCGACGACGGCGGAGCGGAGGGTCCCGGGCCTGCGGCTCGGGGCCCTCAGTCCTCCGGGGCGGTCGAGGTGTCGGTCGGGGTGTCCGCGGCCGACGTCTCCGCGACCTGGGTGAGCGCCTCGATCCCGATCGTGAGCGCGCGCAGGTCCGCGACGTCGAGCCGGTCGAGCAGGTCCGTGAGCGGCTCGTCCTCCTGCGCGGCGACGCGCCGCACGGCCGCCGCGCCCCGCGCGGTCGCGGCGACGAGGCGTACGCGACCGTCCTGCGGGTCGGGGCGCCGCGCGGCCATCCCCGCCGCCTCCAGCCGGTCCACGATGCCGGAGAGCGTCGCGGGGGAGATGCCGAGCACCTCGGCGAGCCGGTGCGAGCTCGTCTCTCCGTCGAGCTGGAGGACGGCGAGCGCCCGGAGCTGCGGGACCGTGAGGGTCGTGCGCAGCAAGGGCTCGAGCCGTTGGGCGAGGAGCAGCTCGGCGAGGCGGCGCTGCGCGTCCTCGAGGCGCCGCGCCAGCGCCGCGCGCTCGTCGTCGGCGGGGTGGGTCACGGCGCAGACTCTATCGGTGGGAGCGGGAACCATCCCGAGATGCTTCGCGTTACGCTAACGAAATCGCGACGCCGACGTCGTCTCCCACCCGACCTGGAACCCTTGGAGGCTCCGTGTCCCGTCTCGCCCGGCTGTCGCTGGCCAACCGCGCGCTCGTCGCGCTCGCCACGGTCGCGATCGCGATCTTCGGCGTCATCAGCATGGGGTCGCTCAAGCAGGAGCTCATCCCGAGCCTGCAGATCCCGACCGCCGCCGTCGTCGGCGTGTACCCGGGCTCCGCCCCGGCGATCGTCGAGCAGCAGGTGACCGTCCCCGTCGAGACGGCCGCGCGCGCCGTCAAGGGCGTGGAGGACGTCACGTCGACGTCGTCGACCGGCATGTCCGTGACGACCGTGCAGTTCGCCTACGGCACGGACATGGACGCCGCCGCCTCCCAGCTCCAGACGGCGATCACGCGCCTGCAGTCCCAGCTCCCCGAGGACGTCGAGCCGCAGGTCGTCACGGGATCGGTGGACGACCTGCCCGTGATCCAGCTCGCCGTGTCCGGCGGAGCCGACGACGCGGCGCTGGCCGACACCGTCACGTCGAGCGTCGTCCCGGCGCTCGAGGACGTCGAGGGCGTGCGCAGCGTCGCGGTGAGCGGCATCGCCGACCAGCAGGTCACGGTCGACCTCGACCCGGCTGCGCTCGCCGCCGCCGGGCTCAGCCCGGCGCAGGTCGCCACGATCCTCCAGGACAACGGCGTCGTGATCCCCGCCGGGACCGTCTCCGACGGCGACCGGACCCTCAGCGTGCAGGTCGGCACGGCCGTGACGACCGTCGACGAGCTCGCCGCGCTGCCGCTCGTGTCCCCGACGGCCGCCCCCGGCACCGCGCCCGTCGCGCTCGGCGACGTCGCGACCGTGACCGCGGGCCCCGAGCCCGCGACGTCGTACTCGCGCCTCGACGGCGAGAACGCGCTCGCCGTCGCGATCACCAAGACGCCCGCGGGCAACACGGTCGAGGTGTCGCACGCCGTCCAGGACGCCGTCGACGACCTCTCCGGCGTGCTCGAGGCGCAGGACGTGCGCGTCGAGGTCGTGTTCGACCAGGCGCCGTTCATCGAGGAGTCGATCGAGGGCCTCGCGACCGAGGGTCTCCTCGGCCTCCTGTTCGCCGTCGTCGTGATCCTGCTGTTCCTCGCGTCGCTGCGCTCGACGCTCGTCTCGGCCGTGTCGATCCCGCTGTCGCTGTTCGTGACGTTCATCGTCATGAACGCCACGGGCTACACGCTGAACATCCTCACGCTCGGCGCCATGACGGTCGCGATCGGCCGCGTCGTCGACGACTCGATCGTCGTCATCGAGAACATCAAGCGGCACCTGTCGTACGGCGAGGCCAAGGTGGGCGCCATCATCGGCGCCGTCAAGGAGGTCGCGGGCGCGATCACCGCCTCGACCGTGGCGACGGTCGCCGTCTTCCTGCCCATCGCGCTCGTGGGCGGCATGGTCGGCGAGCTCTTCCGGCCCTTCGCGCTCACCGTGGCGATCGCGATGCTCGCGTCGCTGTTCGTCGCGCTGACGATCGTCCCGGTCCTCGCGTACTGGTTCATCAAGTCCCCGCCCGTCCCGGCCGACCCCGAGGCCGCGCGCCTCGCCGGGGAGCGCGCCCGTGCGACGGCGGAGGCCAAGGAGCGCCGCGGGCCGTGGCAGCGCGGGTACGTCCCGACGCTGCGCGCGGCGCTGCGCCACCCCGTGATCACCCTGGGCGTGTCCGTCGCGATCCTCGCCGGCACGCTCGCGCTCGTGCCGCGGCTCGAGACCAACTTCCTCGGCGACACCGGACAGGACACGCTCACCGTCACCGAGTCGTTCGCGCCCGGCACGTCGCTCGAGGCGCAGGACGCCGCGGCGCGCGACGTCGAGCAGGCGCTCCTCGACGTCGACGGCGTGGCGACCGTGCAGACGACCGTCGGTACGGCGGGCGGGCCCGAGGCCGCGTTCTTCGGCGGCGGCGGGTCCCCGACGGCGACGTTCGCCGTCACGCTCGACGCAGACGCCGACGCCGTCGCGGCCCAGGAGGACGTGCGCGACGCCGTCTCCGGGCTGGGCGGGGAGTCGAGCGAGGGCATCGAGGTCGCCGGGGCGGACGCCGCGTTCGGCAGCTCGACGGTGGACCTCGTCGTCCGCGCCCCCGACACCGAGACCCTCACGGCCGCCGCGGCGGCCGTGCAGGAGCTCGCCGAGGGCGCCGACGGCGCGGCGCAGGTGACCAACAACCTCGCCTCCGCGCAGTCCACGGTCCAGGTGACCGTCGACCGCGACGCGGCCGCCGCCGTCGGGCTCACCGAGACCCAGGTGGCCGGGACGGTCGCAGGGACGATGTCTCCGGCGCCGATCGGCACGGTGAACCTCGGCGACGGCCCGGTCCAGGTCCGCGTCCTCGCAGGTCAGGCGCCGGCGACGGTCGCCGAGCTCGAGCAGGTCGTGCTGCCCACCGCGGCGGGGCCCGTGCCCCTCACGCAGGTCGCCGAGGTCGCGGAGGTCGAGGTCCCCACCTCGATCACCCGGGTCGACGGCGAGCGCAGCGCGACGATCTCCGTCACGCCCGCGGGCCAGGACCTCGGTGCGCTCACGACCGAGCTCACGACCGCGATCGACGGTCTCGAGCTGGAGGGCGGGGCGACCGTCGAGATCGGCGGTGTCGCGTCCGACCAGGCCGACGCGTTCGCCGACCTCGGGCTCGCGCTGCTCGTCGCGATCCTCATCGTGTACCTCGTCATGGTCGCGACGTTCCGCAGCCTCCTGCAGCCGTTCATCCTGCTCGTGTCGATCCCGTTCGCCGCGACGGGCGCGCTGCTCCTCCTGCTCGCCACCGCGACGCCGCTCGGCGTGCCGGCCCTCATCGGCCTGCTCATGCTCGTCGGGATCGTCGTGTCGAACGCGATCGTGCTCATCGACCTCATCAACCAGTACCGCGAGCGTGGCCGGTCGCTCGACGACGCCGTCATGGAGGGGTCGCGCAAGCGCCTGCGCCCCATCGTCATGACGGCGGCGGCGACGATCTTCGCGCTCACCCCGATGGCGATCGGCATCACCGGCGGCGGGGCGTTCATCTCCCAGCCCCTCGCGCTCGTCGTCATCGGCGGCCTGCTCAGCTCGACGCTGCTCACGCTCGTCGTCGTGCCGGTGCTGTACACGCTCGCCGAGCGCCGCGGCGAGAAGCGCGCGGCGAAGAAGGCGGCCAAGCAGGAGGCCGCCGCCCAGGCCGAGGCCGACAAGGCCGAGAAGGCCGAGAACACCGAGAAGGCCGCCGCCCAGCCCGTTGCGGAGGGGTAGTCCGCCGAGGTAGAGGCGTGGTGGGGTTTCGGGCCCGCGTGGTCGGGTCCGCGGTGGGGGTGGGCTCGGTGCTCGGGGCTGCGGCGCCGCCACCGTGGTCTGTCGGGTGTGGGTTTTGGGAGCGCCGCTTTGACGCCCTTTCGCATCCGAGCCCACCCCCACCGCTCGGCCGTCGCCGCACCGCGGCTCGGGCTCGCCCGGGCCAACTCGCCGAGGTAGACCCGTGGTCCGCCGAGGTAGACCCGTGGTCCGCCGAGGTAGACCCGTGGCCTGTCGAGGCAGAGGCCTGGTCCGACGGCGTCCGCTCGCCCTGCGCTGCAGCGTCGCCGACGGCCGACGGCCGACGGCCGACGGTCCGGTCGCCCAGGAGGCGCCGGCGGCGACCCCCGGCTGGACCGACACCGCGGGCGGTCGCCCGGGGTGCGGCAAGACCAGGGTGAGACGACGCCGGCGGGGTGGGTGGTGGTGCCGCGTCGTGGCGGGCCTGGCGGGAGCCGCGAGGAACGAGCGGCGGATGGTAGACGCGGCACCACCACCCACCCCGCCACCCAAGGTGACCAGACCGCCGTCGGCCACGAGACCACGCCTCTACCTCGGCGGACCAGGCCTCTACTTCGGCGGACCAGGGGTCTACCTCGGTGGGCGGACGAGCTCAGGAGGGGCGGGCGACGCCCGTCTCGTAGGCCAGGACGACGGCCTGGACGCGGTCGCGGAGGCCGAGCTTGCCGAGGACGCGGCCGACGTGGGTCTTGACGGTCGCCTCGGACAGGACGAAGCGCTCGGCGATCTCGGCGTTCGTCAGCCCCTCGCCGAGTGCCTCGAACACCTCGAGCTCGCGCGCCGTGAGCTCGGCGAGACGGGGGTCGTGCAGGCCGGTCTGGCTCGGGGCGGGGGCGACGGTGCCGTCCTGGGGGAGCTGTCCGGAGAACATCTCGAGCATGCGGCGTGTGATGCGTGGCGACACCGCGGCATCTCCGCTCGCGACGGCGCGGATCGCCCCGACGAGCTCGCCCGGCTTGGCGTCCTTGAGCAGGAACCCGCTCGCGCCGGCGCGCAGCGCGGCGAACGCGTACTCGTCGAGGTCGAACGTGGTGAGGATGATCACCCGCGACTCGGGCTGGGCGGCGACGATGCGCTCGGTCGCCTCGATGCCGTTGGTGCCGGGCATGCGGACGTCCATGAGCACGACGTCGGGCCGCAGCGCGGCGGCCTGCGCGACCCCGGTCTCGCCGTCCCCGGCCTCGCCGACGACCTCGATGTCGTCCTCGGCGGCGAGGATCATGCGGAAGCCCATGCGCAGCAGGGCCTGGTCGTCGACGAGCAGCACCCGGGTCGGTGCCGCGCTGTCCGTCATGGGTGTTCCCGTCCGTCGTCGCGTCCGCCGGTCTCCCGGCCGGGGTCGAGGTCGAGGCGCAGGCTCGCCCGCACCTCCCAGCCGGTGCCGCTCGGCCCCGCCGACACCGTACCGCCGTACACGGCCGCCCTCTCGCGCATCCCGATGATCCCGCGGCCGGTCCCGATCGGGACGCCGGGCGGGTGCTGCTCCGCGACGGACGGCGGGAGCCCGCGCTCGTCGGCGCTCGCGCCCTCGCCGGGACGGCGGCCGGCCTGGTTGACGACCCGCAGCTCGAGCCAGTCCGCTCCGGGCTCGGCGCGGCGGGAGACCTCGACGAGCACGAGGGGGGACAGGGGGGCGTACCGCAGCACGTTCGTCAGGGACTCCTGGACGATCCGGTGCGCGGTCTGGCGCAGCGCGGGCCCGGGCGTCGGCTGGGGGCCGGAGCGGACGAGGCGCACGGGCAGGCCCGCGGTGCGGAAGCGCTCGACGATCTCCTCGAGCTCGGGCGTCTCGTGCGCGGGCGCGAGCGGCACCGTCTGCTCGCCGCCGGGCTCGCGGAGGACGCCGAGCACGCGGCGCATGTCGGCGAGCGCGGCCCTCCCGGTCGCCGTGAGCTCGTCGAGGGCGTGACCCGCGAGCTCGGGGTTCTTCGCGCCCGAGGCCTTGGCACCG
The DNA here is from genome assembly GCF_016907755.1 of Cellulosimicrobium cellulans. Lineage (NCBI taxonomy): Bacteria > Bacillati > Actinomycetota > Actinomycetes > Micrococcales > Promicromonosporaceae > Cellulosimicrobium > Cellulosimicrobium cellulans. The sequence goes on along the minus strand of NZ_JAFBCN010000001.1, from coordinate 4,009,510 downwards.
TCCGCGAGGGCGACCATGACGGTCAGGGAGTGCGCGACGACGTCGTGCATCTCGCGGGCGATGCGCGTGCGCTCGGCGGCGGCGGCGAGCTGTGCCTGCTGGTCGCGGTCGCGCGCGATGGAGTTGGCCCGCTCGACGAGGTCGGAGACGTGCTGACGGCGGGCGCGCACGTTGGTGCCGATCGCGAGGGCGATCAGGCACAGGACGGTCGTGACGAGGATGCCGACGATGCGGTCGACGGTCGCGCGACCGGGCTCGACGCTCTGGCGCAGGACCTCGCCGTCGGCGGTGGTGATGACGTCGTACCAGAGGAGCGTCGCGGCGGACAGGGCCAGGACGACGATGGCGAGGACCGGCCACGCGATGCGCGACGGCCGCGAGGCCGCGACGGCGTACACCGCGAACATGGCCGCGACCTCGAACCCGGCGGTGTCGCCGGTGACCGCGATCGCGAGGACGCCGAGGGCGGTGAGCCCGAGCGCGACCGCGACGGGTCGCCGCCGGCGCCAGTACAGGAGAGCCCCGCCGAGGACGAAGAACACGAGCGACAGCGGCGAGGAGCCGTGGGGCTGCTCCGCGAAGAGCGAGTAGAGGACGCCCGGCACGACGAAGATCGCGACGACGACCCAGTCCATGACGACGGGGTGCCGGGCGAAGTACCGGCGCACCGGGCCGAGGCGCCGGGCGTCGAGCTCGGTGAACGGCTCGGGCGCGGCCCGCATCGGCAGGGGCGCGGGTGCGCTCGGAGCGGCGGCGTCCGGGCGCGCCACGGCCGACGCCGGACGAGCGGGCTGCTCGTCCGGCGTCGGCGGGGTGGTGGGCCGGGTGGTCACGCGTCCCGGCGCTTGAGCACGACCGCCGCGGCGGCGGTGAGTGCCGCGGTCCAGCCGGCGAGCACCGCGAAGCCGGGCCACGGGCCGATGGCGTCGGGGGACGACATCCCGCCACCGAGCACGACCTGCTCGCCCGCGGACGCGGGCAGCGAGTTCATGAGCGTCTGGACCCAGTCCGCCCCCGTGACGCCCATGACGATGTTGAGGACCATCGACAGGACGAAGAACACGGCGACGAGCGTGAAGATCGCGCCCGCGGAGCTGCGGAGCAGGACGCCGATCGCGACGGAGAACAGCGCGACCGCCGTGAGGTACAGCACGACGCCGATCAGGGCGCGCTGGTCGTCCGCGGACGAGAAGTCGACCGTCATGTCCTTGCCCGACAGGATCGGGTAGGTCACGAGGTAGGACAGCCCGACGGCGACGACGGTCGAGACGGCCGTCACGACGCCGACGACGATCATCTTCGCGGCGAGCGCGGGCGTGCGGCGCGGGACGGCGGAGAGCGTGGAGCGGATCATGCCGGTGGAGTACTCGCCCGTGACGGTGAGCGCGCCGAGCACCGCGACGGCGAGCTGGGCGAACGAGTAGCCGACCGTGATGACCATGACGCCGACGCCGTCGGAAGCCCCCATCCCGGCCTCCTCGGCCGAGACGCCCGCCGAGTCCATCGACGACACGACGGCGGCGAACATGAGCGAGAAGCCCACCATGACCGCGATGGTGATGCCGAGCGTCCACCACGTGGAGCGCAGCGAGCGGAACTTGATCCACTCCGAGCGCAGCACGTGGCCGAACGTGAGGCGGTAGGGGGTCGTGCGGGACGCCGTCGGGCTGGTGGCGCCGGGGGCGAGGGTGGTGGCGCTCATCGCTGCGCTCCTTCGAGGGAGTCGGTGGGGACCGGCGCGTCCGCGGGCGCTCCCGCCGCGCCGTGGCCGATGTGGATCTGCGCGGACTCGGTCTGGTACTCGACCGAGTCGGCCGTGAGGGCCATGTAGGCGTCCTCGAGCGTCGACGTGACGGGCGTGAGCTCGTGCAGGACGAAGCCCTTCGCGGCGGCGAGCTCGCCGATCCCGGGCGCGTCCGCGCCGGTGACGACCAGCAGGCTCGGCTCGTCGCTCGTGACGGTCGCGCCGTCGCTCGTGAGGATCTCGGCGAGCTGCGTCGCGTGCGGGGTGCGGACGCGGACCGTGCGCTGCTGGGCGCCGTTGACGATGTCGCTCACCGGGGCGTCCGCAATGATGCGGCCCTTGCCGATGACGATGATGTGGTCGGCCGTGAGCGCGACCTCGCTCATGAGGTGGCTCGACAGGAAGACCGTGCGGCCCTCGGACGCGAGGTACTTGGCGAGGTTGCGCACCCACAGGACGCCCTCGGGGTCGAGGCCGTTGACGGGCTCGTCGAGGATGAGCGTCTTGGGGTCGCCGAGCAGCGCGGACGCGATGCCCAGGCGCTGGCCCATGCCGAGCGAGAAGCCGCCGACGCGCTTCTTCGCGACCGACTGCAGGCCGGTCATGTCGATGACCTCGTCGACGCGCTTGGTCGGGATGCCGTGCGTCGCGGCCATCGCGAGGAGGTGGTTGTAGGCGGTGCGCCCGGTGTGGACGGCCTTCGCGTCGAGCAGCGCGCCCACCTCGGTGAGGGGGGAGCGGTGCTGCGCGTACGGGCGCCCGTTGACGGTGACGGTCCCCGCGGTCGGGCGGTCCAGACCCATGATCATGCGCATGGTCGTGGACTTGCCGGCGCCGTTGGGGCCGAGGAAGCCGGTGACGGTCCCGGGACGCACGGTGAACGAGATGCCGTCCACCGCGGTCTTGGGCCCGTACCGCTTGGTCAGGCCGCGTGCTTCGATCATGACTTCGCCCCTCCGAGGGTCGTTCGTCCGGGATGGTTCTGGTGCTCGCGGGCGGGGGTCGCACCGGTCGGACCGGGGTCCTCTCCGCGAGGTACGTCACGAGCCTAGGGACGTGCACGACGTCGGACAGCCCCCGTGCGACGTATCTTGCCCGGCGTGCGGGCCGGGCGGTGTACACCGCGCGGCGTACACGGCACGGCGTGGGATGGTCCGCTGGTCGGCACTTTGCCCCCGTGGGGCGAAAAACCGGTGGGAACAGTGGCCACGGCTCGCACGTTCCCTAGGATGAACACAGGCCAGCGACACCCGACTCGAGGCGAGACGCCGATGACGAGGCCCGCTGAGAGGTAGTGGACGCCGCGACCAGGAGGAGCTCATGAGCAACCCCGTCTTCAACAACAGCGCGGTCTTCGGCGAGCCGAAGAACCAGCGCGGTGGGGCGGCCACGCAGGCCGGGCCCGCCTACGGGAGCCCGCCGCCGCAGGGGCAGGGCCCCGCGTACGGTACGCCGCCCCAGCAGGGGGCGCAGTGGGGCGCGTACGGCGCCCAGACCGCCGACGCCGCGTCGCTCGACGCGATGTACAACGCGCCGTCGGCGACGACCGCCGACACGAAGCGACTGACCTACGACGACGTCATCATGAAGACGGGCGGCCTGCTCGCCCTCCTCGTGGTCGTCGGCGCGGGCTCGTGGATGGTCACGCCGCAGATGCCGGCGCTGTGGATCGTCGGCGCCGTCGTCGGTCTCGTGCTCGGCCTGGTGAACTCGTTCAAGCGCAACCCGAGCCCCGCGCTCATCGTGCTGTACACGCTCGCGCAGGGCCTGTTCCTCGGCGGCATCAGCCGCTTCTACGAGACGGCGTGGAACGGCGTCGTGCCGTCGGCCGTCGTGGCCACGGTCGCGACGTTCGCCGCCGCGCTGTTCCTGTTCAAGTCCGGCCGCGTGCGCGTCACGCCGAAGTTCATGCGCTGGCTGCTCATCGCGATGGTCGGCTACCTGGTCTTCTCGCTGGTGAACGTCGTCCTCATCATGACGGGCGTCCTGGGCGGCTGGGGCCTGTACAGCGGCTGGGGCATCATCGCCAGCCTCCTCGGGGTCGGCCTGGCCGCCGCGTCGCTCATCGTCGACTTCGACTCGATCAAGCGCGGTGTCGAGGGCGGCGTCCCCGCCAAGTTCGCGTGGTCGGCGGCGTTCGGCCTGCTCGTCACGCTGATCTGGCTCTACCTCGAGTTCCTGCGCCTCTTCGCGATCCTGCAGAGCAGCGACTGACGGTGGCGCGCAGCACCCGTGAACCGGCACCCGCGGCGGACCTCCCGCCGCGGGTGCCGGTCTTTCTCGCCGGTCTGGTCGTCGCCGCGGCGGCGATGCTCGGCGTCCAGGTCCTCTACATGGTCGTCTCGGGGTCGCCGCCCGCGTGGCTCGCCTTCGCGGCCCTCCTCATCCTCCTCAGCGTGCCGACGGCGGGCGCCGCGGTGGCGTGGCTGGGCACCCGGATCACGCGCGACGCGTCGGAGCGCCGGGCCGCGCTGGTGTTCGCCGCGCTCGGGCTCGTCGCGGGCGCGCTGTGGGGTTCGCTGCTCGCCGGCGGCCTCGCGGCGCAGCTCGCCGACGCCGGGGCGAGCGGAGGGGGCGCGCTCGTCGCGGGCGCGGCCGTCGTCGTCGGAGTCACCGCGGCGGTCGGCGCCGGGCTCGGTCGCCTCGCCGCGCGCGAGGCCTCCGACCGGCCGCTCCTCGTCGTCGTGCTCGGCGTCGTCGTGGTCCTCGTCGCCCTCCTGGGCTTCTTCGGCTGAGCCCGGATCGTTGTGGGCATGGAAGGGGCCCGGTTCTCGGTCGAGAACCGGGCCCATTCCATGCCCACTCGCGCAGGCTGCGTCAGGCGGGGAGGCGGGTCGTCGTCGAGGCGAAGCCGAGCCACGTGTGGCGGTTGCCGGCCCAGCACCAGCCGACCTTCGGGGCGCCGCGGCGCTCGCGCCCGTCGCGGCCCGTGCCGTTCGAGACCCACAGCGCCGGGGTGCGGGCGTCGAGGCGGCCGTCGGGCTTGCGCAGGCGCGAGCCGATCGTCATGTAGCAGTGGTTGCGCGTGAGCACGCTCGGGGCCTGGAGCGCCCAGTGGATGCCCTCGTGCAGCAGCATCGGCGTGCGGCCGCGGGCCGTGAGCTCGGGCAGCGCCTCGTCCGGCGACCAGTTCGCCAGGTCGTCGCCGCGGTCCGGACCCGCGACGACGTAGAGCGGGCCGTCGGGGACCTCGACGCCCTCGATCGGCGCGAACCGGTCGACGTCCGTCATGTCGACGACGACGAAGCCCTCCTTCTCGCCGTCGCGTGCCGGGAGCCGCAGCAGGGACGCCAGGGCAGAGGGCGGCGCGAGCCGGGGGTCGACGACGAGCAGAGCACCGGCGGGTGCGGTGGCGGCGAGGTCGGCCGCGGCGTCGCGGAGCGCGCCGGGCGTCAGGCCGGCGATCTCGTGGACGCCGAGCGCGACGAGGCGCTCGGCCTGGGCGACGACGTCGGGCAGGTCGGGGAGCGTCGTCCCGGGGGCGGTCGGGTGCGGGGCGGCGGCGGTCGTCTCGGGCACAGGTCACCTCTCGGTCGGGGGCAGTCGGAGGACTCAACGTAGTACACCGTACGGAAATTCCCGCCGTCGTGCTGCCGACGGGTCCCACGGCGCACGCGCGCCGCGTGGATCGGGGATGATCGGGGCATGAGATACGCAGAGCACGTGTCGGAGCTCGTCGGCGGTACCCCGCTCGTCCGGCTGTCCCGTGTCACCGAAGGCCTCAGCGCGACGATCCTCGCCAAGGTCGAGTACGTGAACCCCGGCGGCTCGGTGAAGGACCGCATCGCGCTGAAGATGGTCGAGGCCGCGGAGGCGTCCGGCGAGCTGGCGCCAGGCGGCACGATCGTCGAGCCCACGTCCGGCAACACCGGCGTCGGCCTCGCGCTCGTCGCGCAGCGCAAGGGGTACGACTGCGTGTTCGTCTGCCCGGACAAGGTGAGCCAGGACAAGCGGGACGTGCTGCGCGCGTACGGCGCGCGCGTCGTCGTGACGCCGACCGCCGTCGCGCCGGACCACCCGGACTCCTACTACTCCGTCTCGGACCGCCTGGTCCGCGAGATCCCGGGGGCGTGGAAGCCGAACCAGTACGCGAACCCGAACGGCCCGGCGTCGCACTACGAGTCCACCGGCCCGGAGGTCTGGGCGGACACCGACGGCCGGGTGACCCACTTCGTCGCGGGCGTCGGCACGGGCGGAACCATCACGGGCACCGGTCGCTACCTCAAGGACGTCTCCGCCGACCGCGCGGAGGCCGACGGCGGCCGCGTGCGCGTCGTGGGCGCCGACCCGGCGGGCTCGGTGTACTCGGGCGGCGACGGTCGGCCGTACCTCGTCGAGGGCGTGGGCGAGGACTTCTGGCCGGCCGCGTACGACCCGTCGGTCCCCGACGAGGTCATCCCCGTCAGCGACGCCGACTCGTTCGCGATGACGCGGCGCCTCGCGCGCGAGGAGGGGCTGCTCGTCGGCGGGTCGTGCGGCATGGCGGTCGAGGCGACGCTGCGGCTCGCGCGCCGGCTGGAGGAAGAGGACCCCGAGGCTGCGGCGCGCGCCGTGATCGTGGTCCTCCTGCCCGACAGCGGACGCGGCTACCTGTCGAAGATCTTCAACGACGCCTGGATGCGGTCGTACGGGTTCCTGCCCGACGAGGAGGGCGTGACCGCGGGCGACGTGCTGCGCGCCAAGGACGGGCGCCTGCCCGACCTCGTGCACACGCACCCGAGCGAGACCGTGCGCGACGCGATCGAGATCCTGCGCGAGTACGGCGTCTCCCAGATGCCCGTCGTGGGCGCCGAGCCGCCGGTCAAGAGCGGCGAGGTCGCGGGGTCGGTGAGCGAGCGCGAGCTGCTCGACGCCGTGTTCTCCGGCCGCGCGTCGCTCGCCGACCGCGTGGACCAGCACATGGAGCCCCGGTTCCCGCTCATCGGCGCGGGCGAGGGCGTCGAGGCGGTGCGGGCAGCGCTGCACGACGCCGACGCGCTGCTCGTCGTCGAGGACGGCGACCCGGTCGGCGTCCTCACCCGCCACGACCTCCTGGGCTTCGTCGCCGCCCGCTGACCTTCTGCGGCACCCCGCCGAGCATGACGTCGGTGTCGTTATCCGTGGGATAACGACACCGACGTCGTGCTCGACAGCGATCAGGGTCGTTCTCGGGAGCCGTCAGGGTCGTGGGCGGCGGAGGGCCACGACCGCGAGGAGCACGCAGCCGGCGCCGAGCAGGACGCCGTGCGCGACCCTCAGGCCAGGGCCGCCCCAGAACTGCGGCAGCAGCAGGACCAGGCCGAGGGCGAACGGCAGGGTGAACCACCAGCGCGCGACGCGCCGGAGCGCGACGGCGGTCAGCAGTCCGCCCGTCGCCAGGAGGATCAGCCCCGCGCCGAAGAGCGTGACGGCGAGCGGTCCTTCGCGCAGGTCCGTCACCACGTCGAGGAACCCGGACGCGGCAGGGTCGCTCGCGGTGGTCGCGGCACGGGCGACCGCCTGGATGCCGAACATCTCCGCGCCGAAGAAGAGCGCGGCGAGGAATCCACCCGACCAGACCAGACCGGTCGCGGAGGCGAGCAGGTCGGTGGTGCGCCGCGGGGCCCGGGCGGCGAGCGATGACCGCAGGCCCAGGAGCGCCGGGGCGAGCAGGCCGATCGCGAGGATGCCGCACAGGTGCGCGACGACCCAGCGGTCGGACGCGAACGCCGCCGCGAGCTCGGCCGTCGGGCGCGCCTCGTCCGGCCACGGTCGCAGCACGGGGAACAGGACGAAGCCCGTGCCGGCCGCGACGAGCGCGGCGGCGGTCAGGCGTCGGGTCGCGGTGGACGACGTGGTCGGTGCGGGCGCTGCGGTGGTGGTCGAGCTCACGGGAGCCTCCGGTGGTGGGTCGCGGGGACAGGTCGGTGGTGCCTGCCGGGTCGGTGCGCGGCGTGGGACCGGCGTGCGAGGTCAGGCGCCGCCGGTGAGCGACGCGAGACCTGCGAGCATGGCGCGGACGTGGATCTCGAAGCTCCGGTCGAGGTCGTCCGGCAACCGGAAGCCGCCGCCGAGCTCGAGCGCGACGAAGCCGTGCAGGCTCGCGCGCACGGACCGGATCGCGTCGATCGTGCGGTCGTCGGGGAGGTCGAAGCCGCGCAGCACGGCGGCGACGACCTGGACGCTGCGCCCGGCCGCCGCGGACAGCGCGGCGTCGGCGGGGTCGTCGGGGTCGGGCGCGACCTGGACCGCGGCGTACCGGCCCGGGTGGGCGCGGGCGTACCGCCGCGTCGCGTGGGCGAGGGCCGCGACGGCGTCGGGCCCGGCGAGCCCGACGGTGGCGTCGGTCAGGGCGCGCGTGTAGTCCTCGACGGAGACGACCGCGACCTCGCGCCGCAGGGCCGCGAGCGACCCGACGTGCTTGTAGAGGCTCGGCGTCGCGACGCCCGCCTGCGCGGCGACCTTCGCGAGCGTGAGGTCGGCGAACCCGGTCGGGCCGCCCGCGTCGACCAGGTCGACGGCGATCCCCACGACCGCCGCGTGCGAGAGCCCCGCCCTAGCCACGGGTGCCCTCCGACCCCTCGCGGCGCGCGCCGGCCGGGCGCGCGGCGTCGTCCGGCAGGCCGGCGAGGAACGCGAGCGTCGCGGCCACGACCTCCTCGGGCGCCTGGAGCTGCGGGTAGTGGCCCACCTCGGGCAGCACGAGGGTCGTCGCGCCGAGCGACTCCTGCGCCCACGCGGCCTCGGCGGCAGGGTCGGCGTAGTCGGGGTCGAGCGCGCCGAAGATCGCGAGCGCGGGCGCCTCGACGTGCGCGACGCGCGGCTCGACGACGCGGTGGTCGAGCTGGAGGGTCAGGTCCCGGAAGGAGCGCAGGCGCCCTGGCTCGGAGAGGTGGGCGCGGATCGCGGCCTGGTGGTCGGCGAGGCGTGCGGGTGTGCGGCCCTTGTTCAGCGACCCGTAGAACGACGCCCAGAACGGGGCGCCCCAGGGCCGCGCGAGCGCGAGGCGGTAGAGCACGCGCATCGCGCGGAGCTTCGCGGGCGACGACGGCTCGCGCAGGAACCCGTCGAGGAGGACGAGCCCGCGCACGAGGTCGGGACGCTCGGCCGCGGCGATCACGGCGGCCGACGCCGCCATGGAGCTCCCGAGCAGCACCGCGGGACCGGCGTCCAGGTGCTCGACGAGCGCGACGTAGTCGGACGCGGTCGCCTCGTCGCCGTGGGTCGAGAACGTGGTGTCGCTGTCGCCGTGGCCGCGCAGGTCCATGACGACCACGCGGTAGCCCGCGGCCACGAGGTGCGGGGCGACGTCGTCGTAGGTGGCACGCAGGTCGCCCATGCCGGGCGACGCGACGAGGAGGGGGCCGGTGCCCTCGTCGGTGTAGGCGAGACGCCCCTCGGCCCGGGCGAGGTGGTGCACGACGAACTGCTGGCTCGTGTTCATAGCCACAAGGCTAATGGCATTAGCCGTGATTTGCAAGGGCCCGCGTGGAGGACACCCCCCGGCCGCCCGGGAGCGACCCGCGTAGGGTAGGGAGACCCGCGTCCGCGCGGGATTCCTGCACCCGACGAGAGGCAACCTCGTGACCGACCAGCCCACCCTTCCCACCGCGTCCGGATCCTTCGGCGACAAGCCGACGCTCACCTTCCCGGAGACGGACGCGCCCAGCGGGCTGCAGGTCGTCGTGCTCAGCGAGGGCGACGGCCCGGCCGTCACGTCGGGGCGCAACATCGTCGTGCACTACCTCGGCCAGGCGTGGGGCGGGCACGTGTTCGACAACTCGTACGACCGCGGCGACACGATCGCGTTCCCGATCGGCGTCGGCGCCGTGATCGGCGGCTGGGACAAGGGCCTCGTGGGCCAGAACGTCGGCTCGCGCGTGCTGCTCTCGATCCCGCCGGAGCACGGCTACGGCGAGCGCGGCGTGCCGCAGGCCGGCATCGCGGGCACGGACACGCTCGTCTTCGTGGTGGACGTCGTCGACGTCCAGTGACACCTCCCCGTTGAGTGCTGGGTATCCGTCGCCGCGGAGCCGTCCCGACGACGAACGCCCAGCACTCAGCGGCGCGTCGAGCGGGTCACGGTGAAGCGCGGGCCGCGCGCGACCTGGGTGGTCGGTCCGACCGCGCGCTCCAGCGCCGGCCGGTAGCGCAGGTGCGCGTTCCACACGCACCACAGCTCCCCGCCCGGTCGCAGGACCCGCCCCGCCGTCGCGAACATGCGGTGCGCCGCGTCGGTGCGCAGGGCGGCGCCGTCGTGGAACGGCGGGTTGAGCAGCACGACGTCGGCGCTCGCGTCGGCCAGCGTCGCGCCCGCGTCGTCGCGCACCGTGCGCACGCGGCCGCCGACCCCGTTCTCCCGCGCCGTGAGCGCCGCCGACCGCACCGCCGCGTCGGAGCGGTCCGCGGCGACGACCTGCGCGTCCGGCCACCGCCGGGCCGCCCACGTGGCGAGCAGCCCCGTCCCGCAGCCGAGGTCGACGACGTCGCGGGGCCCCGCGCCCGACCCGCCGGGCGGCGACCCGGCCGGGCCCGCCGCGTCGAGCTGTTCGAGCAGGAACCGCGTGCCGAGGTCGAGCCCCGCCCCCGCGAAGGCTGCCCCGAACGCGGCGACCCGCAGCCCGACGTCGGGCAGGTCGGCCGTCGCGGGATAGGTGAACCCGCCGCGCGCGGGGCGCGGCGACGACGCGACGAGCACGCGCGACTTCCCGCGCGCGAGGCTGGCGCGCACGTCCGCGAACGACTCGCCGAGGACGTCGTTCATGGCGCGGGTCATGTGCTTGACGCGCCCGCCCGCGAGGAGCACCACCCCGGGGTCGGCCTCGCGCGCCACGTGCTCCGCGACGTCGCGCAGCGCCGCGAGGCCGCGGGGCAGGCGCAGCAGCACGACGCGCACCCCCGCGAGGAGCCCGGCCCCGAGGCCGTGGCGCGCGTACGCGTCGCTCAGGCCGAGCGCCGCCGCGTTCGCGTCGAGGGCCGCCTCCGCGGTGCACGCGTCCTGGTGGACGCGCACCCTCGCGTCTCGGGGCGCCGGGCCTGCCTCGGTCGACGCCGTGGCGGCGAGCAGCGCGGCGCCGAGCGTGAGGGCCCCGTACCGGTCGTCGACGACCGCCAGGGCGCCCGGGCCGGCGCTCGCGAGCCACGGCGCGGCCTCGTCGAGCAGGAGGTCGAGCAGCAGGCGGTCCGCGGGGTCCACGGCGACCGGGGCGTCCTCGCGGGCCGAGCCGGTGTCGTCGGTGCGCAGGCGCGCGAGCAGCGCGGCGAGGTCGGGCGGGGAGGTCGTCACCGGTCCAGTCTCCCCGACGGCACGCCGCTCCCCGCGCGGTGCGCGCCCGCGCCGTCGCCTCCACCGAACCTCACCCGGCGTCGCCGTGCCGTGCACCGCCGCGAGCGCTAGTGTGCGGTTCCCGGACAGCGAGGAGGCACCCGTGGACGTCCCACGAACCCTGGCAGAGTCCCGCGCGGCGGGGCGCGCCCTGCGCGACCGGGTGCCGCGCCGCACGCAGGGGGCGCTGCTGCTCCCCGAGCGCGACCCGGTCGCCATCATCGAGGAGCAGAACCGCGACCGGCTGCAGGACCTCGTCCCGCTGCGGATCGGGCGGATGCTCGAGTCGCCGTTCGCGTTCTACCGCGGCACGGCGGCCACGATGGCGCACGACCTGCGCGACGGTCCGCGCACCGGCGTGCACGTCGTGGCGTGCGGCGACGCGCACGTCTCCAACTTCGGCCTGTTCGCGTCGCCCGAGCGCCGGGTCCTGTTCGACCTCAACGACTTCGACGAGGCGTCCGACGCGCCGTGGGAGTGGGACGTCAAGCGCCTCGCCGCGAGCATGTACGTCGGCGGACGGGACAAGGGCATGGCGGAGCCGGACTGTGCCGACGCGGCGCGTGGCGCGGTGCGGGGCTACCGGGAGACGCTGGGCGAGGCGCTCGAGCGCAGCGCCCTCGACCGCTACTCGTTCCAGATCGACACCGAGCTCATCGAGCCGCTGCTGCTCAAGGAGGGTCGTCAGGAGCTGCGCCGCACCGTGAAGAGGGCCCGCCGTCGCACGTCCGAGCAGGTGGTCGAGAAGATCACGGGCCGGACCGAGGACGGGCGCACGCGGATCGTCGACCAGCCGCCCGTCACCCAGCACGTCACCACGGCGACCCTCGACGAGCTGACGACCCTGTTCGAGACCTACCGCGAGCCGCTGCGCGCCGACGTCCGGCTGCTGCTGAGCCAGTTCACGGTCGTGGACTACGTGCTGCGCGTCGTCGGGGTGGGGAGCGTGGGGACCCGCTGCTACATCGTGCTGCTCGAGGGGCCTGCGGGAGAGCCGCTCGTGCTCCAGGTGAAGGAGGCGGCGACGTCGGTCCTCGCGACCTACGGCGGGATGGTCGACGCGCTGCCGTCGGGCCTGGTCCCGGCCGGTGCTCTGCCCGCGCAGGGGCGCCGTGTCGTGGCCGCCCAGCGGATCCTCCAGGCGCAGTCGGACCCGTTCCTCGGCTGGACCACGGTCGAGGCGCCGGAGCGGACGGGTCGCCCCCGCGTCGACTTCTTCTGGCGGCAGTTCCGCGACATGAAGGGCTCGGTCGAGCTCGGCCGGCTCTCCTCAAACCAGTTCGTGCGGTACGGCGAGCTGTGCGGGCGCGTGCTCGCCCGCGCGCACAGCCAGTCGCCGGGCACGCGGGTGGCCTCCGGGTACCTCGGTCGCTCCGACACCTTCGACGACGCGATCGCGCGCTGGTCGCGCGCCTACGCGGACGTCGTCGAGAGCGACTACGCCGCGCTGGAGGCCGCGGTCGCGCGCGGGCGGCTGCCCGCCGAGCGGGACGCCTGAGGCGGGTGGCCCGCCCGTAGGCTGGGCGCCATGACGGACGACGCCGGGCTGCCCGGACCTGAGGCCCCCGCGCCCGCCGACCCGCCGCGCGGGACCGCGCGCGTGGCGGTCGAGTACTGCACGCAGTGCCGGTGGCTGCTGCGCGCCGCGTGGGTCGCGCAGGAGCTGCTGCAGACGTTCCGCACGCGGCTCGGCGAGGTCGCCCTGGTGCCGGGGACGGACGGCGTCTTCCGCGTCACGCTCGACGCCGGGGACGGCCCCGTCCTGCTGTGGGACCGCAAGGCCGACGGCGGGTTCCCCGAGATCCCCGACCTCAAGCGGCGCGTGCGCGACGCCGTCGCCCCGAACCTCGCGCTCGGGCACACCGACCGGGCTGCCGCCCGGTCCGCCGGTGCGGGCGAGGCCGCGTCCGCGGAGTGACGGTCCGGCGGCTCAGGCGCCGGCCGGTGGCTCGATGAGGTCCCACGGCATACCGTGCAGGTCCTCGAACACCGCGACCGTGCCGTAGGGCTCGTGCCGCGGCTCCTCGCGGAACACGACACCGTGCGCGAGCATGCGCGCGTGCTGCGCGGCGAAGTCGTCCGTCTCCAGGAACAGCGCGACGTCGCCGCCGGCCTGCCGTCCCAGGACGTCACCCGTCGTGGGGGCGAGGACGAGCCCGGTGCCCCCGTCGGTCGGCCCGACGACGACCCGCCGCCACGACCCGCCGACGACCTCGTCCTGGCGGACGGCGAACCCGATCGCGTCGACGAAGAACGCGATCGCCTCGTCGAGGTCGCGGACGAGGAAGGTGACGTCGGAGATGCGCAGCATCCCGGCAGGCTAGACCACCGGGCCCGCCGCTGGCGGCGTGCGCTCAGCCCTTCTTGGTGCGGGCGGCGGCGAGCCGCTCCTCCTCGGCGCGGACCTTCTTCTGCACCTCCCGCTCGGTCGCGAGCCACGCGGGCGGGTCCTGGCGCAGCGCGTCGATCTCCTCCGTCGTCAGCGGCTCGGTGAGGCCGCCGCGCGTGAGGCCCGAGATGGAGACGCCGAGGCGTCCCGCGACGACGGGGCGCGGGTGAGGGCCGTTGCGGCGCAGGTCCGCGAGCCACTCCGGCGGGTTCTTCTCGAGCTCCTCGAGCTGGGCCCGCGTGACGGTGCCCTCCTGGAACTCCTGCGGCGTGGCGGGCAGGTACACCCCGAGCTTCTTCGCCGCGGTGGCGGGCTTCATGGTCTGCGCGGACTGCTTGGGGGTCATGGGCTCCAGGGTAGTCGGCCGGTCGGGCATCGGCGGCCCGCGTCCTGGCGCCGACGGGAGCGCGTCCGGCGGCGCGCCTAGGCTGGTCGGGTGGACGACGACGCGGGCACGACCCCCGAGGTGACGAACGGCGCGACCCCCGACGACCCCGGTGCGGTGCGGCGGTTCCGGCTCGCGTACGTGCCGGGCGCGACGCCGGCGAAGTGGGTGCGCACGTGGCGCGAGCGCCTCGCCGACGTGCCGCTCGACCTCGTCGCCGTCGAGGCGGGCGACGCCGAGCGCGCGCTGCGCGACGACGAGGCGGACGCCGCCATCCTCCGCCTGCCGGTCGACCGTGACGTGCTCAGCGCGATCCGGCTCTACGAGGAGGCGCCGGTCGTGCTCGTCTCGCGCGACCACCTGCTCGCCGCGCTCGAGCCCGAGGAGCCGGTCGCCCTGGCCGACCTGGCGGACGACGTGCTGCTCCGGCCGCTCGACGACGTCGTGCCCTGGGCCGGCGAGCCGGGCGCCGCGGACGACGCCCCGGCGCCCCCGGGACGGCCGGCGGTCGAGCGTCCGGCGACGACGGGCGACGCCGTCGTGCTCGTCGCGGCGAACGTCGGGGTGGCGGTCGTGCCGCAGTCGCTCGCGCGCCTGCACCACCGCAAGGACGTGACGTACCGGCGCCTCGACGACGCGCCGGCCGCACCGGTGGCGCTCGCGTGGGTCGCCGACCGGGACGACGAGCTGGTCGAGGAGATGGTCGGGATCGTGCGGGGCCGCACGGTCAACAGCTCGCGCGGCCGTCGCGCGGAGGCGGCCCCGGCGGAGCCCGAGGCGCCGCGCGGCGCGGGACGCGGCGGGACCGGTGGGCAGAACGGTCGTGAGGGCGGGCGCGGCGGGTCGGCGCGCGGGGGAGCGCGCGGCGGGACGGCGCGCGGGGGATCCGGGGGCGGGCGTGCCAGCGGGGGGAAGCAGGGCCGCGGCGGCGGCCAGAAGGGGCGGGACTCCCGCGGGCGGGGCGGGAAGCGCCGGTGAGGACCGGCCCGGGGCCGACCTGACCGGGGCACCCCGAGCCCGGTCGCGCGGGCGTAGATCATCCTTGACTTATATAAGCGACGGGTGAAACATGGGTTCCATGGAAGCGTTCGACGTCCTCGGCGACCCCGTCCGGCGTCGGCTCCTCGAGCACCTCGCCCGGGGCGAGCAGCCGGCGGGGGAGCTCGCCGCGCTCGTGGGCGAGGAGTTCGGGATCAGCCAGCCGGCCGTGTCCCAGCACCTCAGGGTGCTGCGGACGAGCGGCTTCGCGACCGTGCGGCCCGAAGGGACCCGGCGGCTCTACGCGCTCGACCCCGCGGCGCTCGACGAGGTCGAGGACTGGGCCGCGGGCCTGCGCCGGTTCTGGGAGCAGCGGCTCGACGCGCTCGGGACCGAGCTCGCTCGCGGTGCCCGCGAGCGGCGCCGTGCCGCGGCCGCCGACGAGGACGCCGGACGCCCGACCGACACCACCAGGAGGACAGCATGAAGGACTTCATCACCGAGCTCGAGGCCGCCCGGCGCTCCGTCGGGACGGGAGCGCTCCCCGCGGGCGACGCCCGCGTCCTCACGATCGAGCGGACCTACCCGGCCGTCGTCGAGGACGTGTGGGACGCCGTCACCGACCCCGAGCGCATCCCGCGCTGGTTCCTGCCCGTCACGGGCGACTTCCGGGTCGGCGGCACCTACCAGGTCGAGGGGAACGCGGGCGGCGAGATCCGTGCGTGCGACGCACCGACCCTCCTCCGGCTCACCTGGGTCATGGGCCCGCCGACGCCGGAGGACTCCTCCGTCGTCGAGGTCCGCCTCGCGCCCGCACCCGGCGGCGGCACGACCCTCACGCTCGAGCACACCGCCGTCGTGCCGCCGGAGATGTGGGACGTGTACGGCCCGGGTGCCGTCGGCGTCGGCTGGGACGGCGCGCTGCTGGGCCTCGCGCTGCACCTCGACGGCGCCGGGCCGCTCGACCCCGAGCAGGTCCTCGCGAGCCCCGAGCTGCGGGTGTTCAACACCGCGAGCAGCGAGGCGTGGGGCGCGGCGCTCGCGGCCGCGGACGGCCTGAGCGTGGACGACGTCGCCGCGCGCGTCGCCGCCACGACGGCGTTCTACGTCCCCGCGGACGACGCCTCCGAGCCGAGCTGAACCGGGTCGCCGGCGCGCGCAGCCGGTCGTGATCGCGCCTCGCGCTCGTGCGACCGCGTCTCGGCGGCGTCGCGCGGTGTCCCGCCCCGGGGGGAGGCCTGGCGGCGCACGTCCCCCGTGGGGCGGATGTTCACCTGCCGTTCACCCGGCATACCCTCGTGCGATGACCCCGCCCGATTCGTCCCGTGCCTCGACCCTGCTCGACCGTCCTGCCACGTCCCTCGGCACCCCGTCCGACGAGGTGCCCGACGCGGCGTCGCGCCCGCTGCCGGAGCCGCTCGCGGACGCGTCGTCCCGGGCCGCAGGCCAGGTCCTCGTCGCGGTGTCGTGGCTGGTCGGGGCGGCGCTCGTGGTGCTGGTCGCGCGACTCCTGCGTGGGCCGAGCGAGGCGCTGTACCTCGCGATCACGGCGCGGACCGCCGATCTCCCGGGGTCGGGCCTCGTCGCGGAGGGCGGGGTCCTCGTGCTCCTCGGGCTGTGCGCGCTCGTCGCGTGGCGGTCGCGTCGTGCGGGTGCGTCCGCCGTCGCGACGACGCTCGTCGTCGGGGTGGGCGCCGTCGTCGCCTACGCGGCGAGCGAGGCCGTGAAGTCGCTCGTCCGCCAGCCGCGAGGGTGCTGGGAGCTCGTCGAGGTCGCGCACTGCCCGGCCGCGGGGGACTGGTCGTTCCCCAGCAACCACACCGCCATCGCGTTCGCCCTCGCGACGGCGGTCGTCCTGGCGGGCGCGCCCGCCGTGCGCGTCCCCGGGGCGGTGCCCGCGCGGCACGCCTACCGGTCTCCGCTGCGTGACGTCGCGCTGTGGGTCGTGCTGCCCGTGGTGCTGGCCGTCGCGGTCGCCGCGGCGCGGGTCGCCGAGGGCGTGCACTTCCCGCACGACGTCGTCGCGGGCGCGGCCGTCGGGGTCGCCGTGGTCGTCGCGACGGTGACGGTCCTCGTCGGCCCCGCGACGGCCGCGGTCACCGCGGCGTGCCGCGTGGACGGCGTCCGCCGTGTCCTGCTGGCGCGGCCTGCCTGACGAGCCTCAGGGGCGGCGTCGGACGCGGGCGGTCCCCACGACCCCCAGGACCACCGCGGCGACCAGCAGCACGGTGCCGAGCGCGGACTGCAGCAGGTCGACCGACGGGCCGACGGCGAACGTGCCGGCCGTCGTCGTGCCCTCCGACCGGCACGTGAGGCGCACGGTGCCTGCGTCGCTCGCGAACGAGGACTGCGCGCGCCAGTGCCGCGGCACGCGGAGGTCCTGCTGCGACATCGACACG
Source organism: Cellulosimicrobium cellulans (assembly GCF_016907755.1). Classification (NCBI taxonomy): domain Bacteria; kingdom Bacillati; phylum Actinomycetota; class Actinomycetes; order Micrococcales; family Promicromonosporaceae; genus Cellulosimicrobium; species Cellulosimicrobium cellulans. Next base: position 3,992,332 of record NZ_JAFBCN010000001.1, on the reverse strand, counting down.
CGGAGCACGACGTCCTCGCCTCCGGGTCCGACGCCCTCGCACCGGACCTCGCCCCAGGCCGCGGGCGAGTCGGCGTAGACGGTGTGGTCGCCGGCGGCGAGCTCGACGCGCGCCGTCTCGCCGAACGGGGTCGCGCCCTGGACCCGGAAGCCCGGGAGCACCCACAGCCACAGCACGCCCAGCAGGCACGCGCCCGCGAGCAGCAGGGGGACGAGCCCCGGGCGCGGGCGCGCGCGTCGTGCGGTCATGCGGGCACCGTACCGGGGCGCGAGACCGGGCGCGGCCGGGGCGGCGCCGTCAGCGCGGCGCGGTGACGAACACGTCGAACAGCTCCGGGTGGTGGGCGTGCACGAGCACCGCGAACACCACGACGTCGAACAGCAGGTGCACCGCGACGACGTACGTGAGCGACTTGCTCCACGAGAAGATCCAGCCCTGGACCAGGGCGAACGGGACGGTGAGGAGCGGGCCCCACTCGCGGTACCCGAGCTCCCACAGGAACGACACGAAGACCGTCGCCTGCAGGAGGTTCGCCGTCCACAGGCCGAAGTGCTCGCGGTACAGCGCGAACACGACGCACACGAAGAACAGCTCGTCCCAGATCCCCACCGCGTTGACGCCGACGAACAGCCGCGCGATCTCCTGCCCGCCCGTGATCTCCGGCCAGTTGAGGTACGCGCCAGAGCCGATGAAGTAGAACGGCAGGATCAGGTACCCGGCCGCGACGACCACGACGAGGTAGACGATCTGCCCCCGGGTCCAGCGCCGCCCGGTCGCCACGGGGAACCGGACGACGTCCTCGTGGAACGCGAACCGCGAGAGCGCCCACGGCACGAGCACGGCGAGCGACAGCACGACGGCGAAGCGCACCATCCCCGCGTCCGACAGGTCCGCCTCGAGCGAGATCGTCGAGATGATCGCCATGCCGGTGCCGACCAGCGCGAGGTCGCGTCCGAGGCGGCGGTCCACGGCGAGCCCCAGCGCCACGCCGAGCACGAGCGGCACGTACCCGAGCGGGCGCACGTGCACCGCGAACAGCAGCACCGCGGCGCCGGAGACGAGCACCGCGGCGAGCAGCCGCAGCGGCGAGCCGACCGCCCAGGGCGGCCGGGCGGCGTCGGGCACCGGGGCGAGGGCGGGGGACGTCACCCGCACACGGTGCCACGGCCGGCGGCGCGCGGCACGTGCCGCGCGCCGGGGAGGTCAGAGCTCCTCGTACACCGCCGGGTCCTGGTCGTTCGTGCGCCCGTCGGTCCGGGCGAGGCCCGTGAGCGCGTTCATCTCGTGGGTCGTGAGCTCGAAGGAGAACACGTCGAGGTTCTCGCGCTGGCGCTCGGGCGACGACGCCTTGGGCAGCGGGACGACGCCGAGCTGCACGTGCCAGCGCAGGATCGCCTGGACGGGGGAGACGCCGTGGGCCGCGGCGACCGCGGTGACGACCGGGTCGCGCAGCAGGTCGCTCGCGCGGCCGACCGGGCTCCACGCCTCGGTGACGACCCCGCGCTCGGCGTCGGCGGCCCGCTGCGCGGCCTGCGGGAAGTACGGGTGCAGCTCGACCTGGTTCACGAGCGGCGTCACGCCCGTCGCCGCGATCACCGCGTCGAGGTGCTCGGGCAGGAAGTTCGAGACGCCCACGTGACGGATCAGCCCGCGCTCACGGCACTCGACGAGCGCCTCGTACGCCTCGACGTACCTCCCGACGCGCGGGTTCGGCCAGTGGATCAGGTACAGGTCGATGCGGTCGAGACCGGTGCGGAACAGCGACTCCTCGACGGTGCGGACGGCGTCGTCGTGGGCCTGGTGGCGGCCGGGGAGCTTGGACGTGACGATCACGTCGTCGCGCGGGACGTCCGCGCGGCGGACGGCAGCACCCACGGCGCCCTCGTTCTCGTAGCTGAACGCGGAGTCGACCAACCGGTAGCCCGCGTCGATCGCACGCGCGATCGAGTCCGCACCCTCCTCTCCGCCCAGCCTGTACGTGCCGAAGCCGATCGCGGGGATCGTCGTGCCGTCCGGGGTGCTGAGGGTGGGGATCGTCATGGGCCCATCCTGCGTCGGGGCCGGTGCGGCACGCACCCCGGCGGACCGGGCGCCGGGACCTCGCGGGCGAGATGCGAGACGTGGCCCCCGATCCACGGGGATCAGGGGCCACGGCTCACTCTTCGGCGGGTGCTACGCGGCGCTCGGGAACGGGACGCCCGTCGTCGCGTGGCAGCGGTAGCCGTTCGGGTTCTTGTCGAGGTACTGCTGGTGATAGTCCTCGGCGTAGAAGAACGGGCCGGCCTCGGCCGCGGGGCGCATCTCGGTCGTCACGGGGTCGTAGCCCTTGGCCTCGAGCACCGCGGAGTAGCGCGCGGCCGTCTCGCGGACCGCCTGCTCCTGCTCCGGTGTCGTCCAGTAGACGGCGGACCGGTACTGCGTGCCGACGTCGTTGCCCTGACGGTAGCCCTGCGTCGGGTCGTGGCGCTCCCAGAAGATCTTGAGCAGCTCCTCCTCGGTGACCCTCGCGGGGTCGTACGCGACGAGCGCCGTCTCGGTGTGGCCCGTGCGCGCGGTGCACGCCTCCTCGTAGGTCGGGTTCGGCGTCGTGCCGCCCATGTAGCCGACGGCGGTGCTCACCACCCCGGGCACCTGCCAGAAGATCTCCTCGGCGCCCCAGAAGCAGCCCATCGCCAGGTAGAGCACGCGCGTGCCCTCCGGCCACGGGCCGGTGATCGAGGTGCCGAGCACGGTGTGGGGACGCGGGGTCTGCAGCACGGGCGACTGGCGCCCGGGCAGCGCGTCCTCGGGGGCGATCATCGTCGTCTTGCCGGACGAGCCGAAGATCGCGTCGAAGATCGAGTTCATCGCTTACCTCCTGAAGTACCCGGACGACCGGGGCGCTGGCCCACGACGCATCGTCCTGGCACGGGGTAGAACGCCGCGGGGGCGGCGGGTGTTCCGGGCCGGCGCCGGAGCCCGACGAGCCCGGGCGGGCGCACCGCCCGAGCCTCTCACGGGACGATCGAGTCGATGTAGCCGCCGTCGACGCGCACGGCCGCACCCGTCGTCGCCGACGCCAGCGGCGAGGCGAGATAGGCGACCAGGTGCGCAATCTCCTCCGGCTCGATGAGCCGCTGCAGCAGCGACTGCGGGCGGTGCTCGCGCATGAACACGCGCTGCGCCTCGTCCCAGGGGAGGTCGTCGCCGACGAGCTCGCGCGCGAACGCCTCGACCCCGCCCGTGTGCGTGGGACCGGCGAGCACGCTGTTCACCGTGACGCCCGTGCCGGCCGCCGCCTTGGCGAACCCGCGCGAGACGCCGAGCAGCGCCGTCTTGCTCACGCCGTAGTGGATCATCTCGGCCGGGATCACGACCGCCGAGTCGCTGCCCACGAACTGCACGCGGCCCCACCCGCGCTCGATCATCCCCGGCAGGTACGCGCGCGTGAGCCGCACGCCCGCCAGGACGTTCACCTCGAAGTAGCGGCGCCACGTGGCGTCGTCGATCGCGAGCGGGTCCTCGCTCGAGAAGATGCCGAGGTTGTTCACCAGGACGTCGACGTGCGGCACGGCGGCGAGCACCGCCGCCGCGCCCGCGTCGGTCGCGAGGTCGGCTGCCACGCCGAGCACGTCCGCCCCCGGGACGTGCTCACGCACGTCGTCCGCCGCGCGCTGCGACGTCTCCTCCGAGCGCCCGTTGACGACGACCGCCGCACCGCACCCCGCGAGGGCGCGCGCGATCGCGAGGCCGATGCCCTGCGCCGAGCCGGTGACGAGCGCCCTGCGCCCGCCGAGGTCGATCTTCATGCGTGCTCCCTCCGCGCCGGCGGCGACGCGCGCCGCCCCACCCACCGTCCCCCGCGACGACCCCGGACGCCACCGCGGCGCCCCCGGGCAGGCGCTCCCCGCGGGCCGAGCAGGCGGTCCCGGGTCGTCCGGGCAGCGGGACGGACCACGACCACCTGCTCGGCGCCGGGGGTGCGCCGTAGGGTGGTCGGGTGACCACCTCGAGCGAGCACCCCGACTGGACCACCACCGGCTTCTCCACGCGTGCGATCCACGCGGGCCAGGACCCGGACGCGACGACCGGCGCCGTCGTGCCGCCCATCCACCAGGTCTCGACGTACAAGCAGGACGGCGTCGGGGGCCTGCGCGGTGGCTACGAGTACTCGCGCTCCGCGAACCCCACGCGCACCGCGCTCGAGGAGGCGCTCGCGGCCGCGGAGTCCGGCGGCCTCGGCCCGACGGCGGACGGTGCGCCCGCGGCGCGCGGGTTCGCGTTCGCGTCAGGCCTGGCCGCGGAGGACACGCTGCTGCGCGCCGTCGTGCGACCCGGGGACCACGTGATCGTGCCCGACGACGCGTACGGCGGCACGTACCGGCTCATCGCCCGGGTGTTCGGGCCGTGGGGCGTGGAGCACACGCCCGTCGACCTCACGGACGTCGAGGCGGTCCGGGCCGCGGTGCGCCCCGAGACGCGCGCCGTGTGGGTCGAGACGCCGACCAACCCGCTGCTCGGGGTCAGCGACATCGCGGCGCTCGCGGGCGTCGCGCACGACGCCGGGGCGCTGCTCGTCGTCGACAACACCTTCGCGACCCCGTACCTGCAGCAGCCGCTCGCGCTGGGCGCGGACGTCGTCGTGCACTCGACGACCAAGTACGTCGGCGGGCACAGCGACGTCGTCGGGGGAGCGCTCGTCGTGGCGACGGGCGCCCAGCTCCCGGGCGGGCTCGTGTCGCCCGCGGGCGGGACGGACGTCGCCGGCGCGGTCGGGTTCCACCAGAACGCGTCGGGCGCCGTCGCCGGGCCGTTCGACGCGTGGCTCACGCTCCGCGGCCTCAAGACGCTCGCGGTGCGCATGGACCGCCACCAGGCGAACGCGGCCGCCGTCGCCGACTTCCTCGTCGCCCACCCCGCGGTCACCGAGGTGATCTACCCCGGCCTCGCGTCGCACCCCGAGCACGAGCTCGCGGCGCGCCAGATGTCCGGGTTCGGCGGCATGGTGTCGTTCCGCCTCGGCAGCGAGGCGAAGGCGCTCGACGTGTGCGCGCGGACCCAGGTCTTCACGCTCGCGGAGTCGCTGGGCGGCGTCGAGTCGCTCGTCGAGCACCCGGGCCGCATGACCCACGGCTCCGTCGCCGGGACGGCGCTCGAGGTCCCCGACGACCTCGTCCGCCTCTCCGTGGGCATCGAGGACGTCGAGGACCTCCTCGCGGACCTCACCCGGGCGCTCGCGTAGCCCGGGGTCCGGTCCCGCCGGGCGGTGGGGAGATCCTGCGCACACCGGGCGCGCCACGGCCGTTCAGCGCCGCGAGCGGAGGGTCGCTCACCTAGGGTGAGTGCGTGAGCGCGCAGGCCGACCAGCACAGGACCCCCGACCCGCTTCCTCCCGGGCGCCCCGGCGCGACGGCGGTGCCCGACTCGGTGCGCTCGGCCGCCGCCTGGTCGTGGCGGCTCCTGCTCATCGGCCTGACGATCGCGGCCGGCCTCTGGCTCGTCACGCAGCTCAAGGTGATCGTCGTCCCCATCGCGGTGGCGCTCCTGCTCACGGTGCTGCTCACGCCGGTCCAGCGCTTCTTCCGGCGCCACCTGCGCATGTCGCGCGGTCTCGCGTCCGGCGCGTCGCTCGTCGCGCTCATCGTCGTCGTCGCGGGGCTCGTGGCCATCGCGGGGCAGCAGATCGTCAGCGGCTTCCAGGACCTGCGCGACCAGGCCGTCGAGGGGTTCGAGCAGTTCACCGAGTGGCTCGCCGACGGTCCGCTCGGGCTCGACTCGACGACGATCTCGCACTGGCTCGACCAGGCCGGGACCGCGGTGTCCGAGAACCAGGACTCGATCGTCTCCGGCGCGCTGGGCGCGGCCACGACGATCGGCCACGTGGTCGCCGGCGCCCTCATCGCGCTGTTCTGCACGTTCTTCTTCCTGCTCGACGGGCGCACGATCTGGTCCTGGGTGGTCGGGCTGCTGCCCCTGCGTGCCCGCGACAACGTCCACCAGGCCGGTCGCCGCGGCATCGTGACGCTCGCCGCGTACACGCGCACGCAGATCCTCGTGGCCGCGGTCGACGCCGTCGGCATCGGCGTCGGCGCCGCGTTCTTCGTCCCGTCGCTCGCGCTGCCGCTGGGCATCCTCGTGTTCGTCGGGTCGTTCATCCCGATCGTCGGTGCCATCGTCACCGGCTCGATCGCGGTGCTCGTCGTGCTGGTCGCACAGGGCTGGGTCCAGGCGCTCGTCATGCTCGGCATCGTGCTGCTCGTGCAGCAGATCGAGGGCCACATCCTCCAGCCGTTCCTCATGGGCCACGCGGTCTCGCTGCACCCGGTCGCCGTGCTGCTCGTCGTCGCGGCGGGCAGCTTCGCCGCGGGGATCGTCGGCGCGCTCTTCGCGGTCCCGATCGCGGCGGTCCTCAACACCGTCGTCCTCTACCTGCACGGGCACGACAAGTTCCCCGAGCTCGGGACGGACGACCGCGTCGTGGTGCGGGGGAGCCCGCAACCGCCGGTCATCGCGCGCGCGGAGGCGGACCTCGAGGACGTCGGCGCGCGCCGTCGGTCCCGCGCGGGCGCCGGTGAGGACTCCGCCGTCGTCGAGCCGCAGGACGCGGGCCCCGTGGAGGACTCGCCCGGGGAGACTCGGTGACCTCGGGGCCGGTACCGGTCACGCTCGACGACGTCCGCGACGCCGCCCGCCTGCTCGACGGCGTCGCGTACCGCACCCCGGTCCAGACGACGCGCGCCATCAGCGAGGCCGCCGGCGTCCGCGTGCTGCTCAAGTGCGAGAACCTCCAGCGCGCAGGGTCGTTCAAGGTGCGCGGCGCGTACGTGCGCATGGCGCGACTGAGCGAGGAGGAGAAGGCTCGCGGCGTCGTCGCGGCGAGCGCGGGCAACCACGCGCAGGGCGTTGCTTTCGCGGCCGGTCTGCTCGGCATCCGTGCCGTCGTCTACATGCCGGTGGACGCCGCGCTGCCCAAGGTCGCGGCGACGCGCCAGTACGGCGCCGAGGTCCGGCTCGTCGGCGCGGACGTGGACGAGACGCTCGCCGCCGCGCGCGCCGAGGCCGACCGCACCGGCGCCGTGTTCATCCACCCGTTCGACCACCCCGACGTCGTGGCCGGGCAGGCGACGATCGCGCTGGAGATCCTCGAGCAGGTGCCCGACGTCCGGACCGTGATCGCGCCGCTCGGCGGCGGCGGGCTCGTCGCGGGGCTCGCGGCGGCGTTCGCGCAGGCCGCCCCGGACGTGCGGGTGATCGGGGTGCAGGCGGAGCGGGCCGCCGCCTACCCGGGCTCGCTCTCCGCCGGGACGCCGACGACGGCGCGGCTCGCCGCGACGATGGCCGACGGCATCGCCGTCGGCACGCCGGGAGCGGTGCCGTTCGGGATCCTGGCGCAGCACGGCGTCGAGGTGCGCACGGTGACCGAGGAGGAGATCTCCCGGTCGCTGCTCATGGTCGCCGAGCGCGCCAAGCTGCTCGTCGAGCCTGCCGGGGCCACCGGCGTCGCCGCGCTCCTCTCCGGGACGGCGGCCGTCGACGCGGGCGCGGCGGACCCGGTCGAGGGTCCGGTCGTCGTCGTGCTGTCCGGGGGGAACATCGACCCCCTCGTGCTGCTGCGGGTCGTGCGGCACGGCCTCGCCGCCGCCGGCCGGTACATCCAGCTCCAGGTGCTGCTCGACGACCGTCCCGGCGCCCTCGCGCGGATGCTCGAGGTCATCGCGACGAAGCGCGGCAACATCATGCACATCGACCACGACCGCACCGACGTGGGCCTCGCGATCGGCGAGGCCTGGGTGCGCATGCAGGTCGAGACCAAGGGGCCGGAGCACTGCGACGAGCTCGTCGCGCACCTGCGCTCCGAGGGCTACCGCGTCGAGCGCAGCGACGGCGGCTCGCCCGGCCTCTGACGAGATGCGAGAAGTGGCCCTCCCGGGACGTCTCGGAGGGGCCACTTCTCACGTCTCGGCTCCCGCGGGCCGGACGGGTCCGTGGAGGACGACGGCGGGTCAGCCGATCCGGTGTGCCGAGGTGACGACGCGCGGGCGCGCGCCGGCGTCGGGCGCGTCCGGGACCTCCGCCGGGCGGACGCCGCGGTCGAGGAACGCCTGCAGCACCCGGCCCTCGGTCGACGGCCAGCGGCCGAGGACGTCGTACGCGAAGAGCACGATCACGCGCCAGCCCAGGCGTTCCAGCTCCTCCTGCCGCGCGACGTCGTTCAGGCGCTGGCGCGCGGAGGTCAGGTGGTGCTGCCCGTCGTACTCCAGCGCGATCCGCAGGTCCGGCCAGCACAGGTCCGGGCGCGCGAGCCAGCGCCCGTCGTCGTCGAAGACGTCGGCGCCGACGACCGGGCAGGGGAAGCCGGAGTCGACCAGCCGCAGACGCAGCCGTGTCTCCATGGGTGAGTCCACGAAGCGCCGGGCCCGGTCGAGGGCGGACGCGAGCGGGACGACGCCGCGCCGACCCCGCATCCCTCGCAGGCGGTCGGCCAGCAGGTCGGGCGGGACCGGGCGGGCACGCCCCCGGCCGCCGAGGACCGAGTCCACGACGACCACGAGGTCGGTCTCCGTGAGCCCGGGTCCGCCCGCGGCGACGAGGGCCGCGAGATCCGCGACGGTCCTGTCGAGGCTGGTCACGTCGAGCCCGTGCCGGGCCACGACGTCGCGCGCCGGCAGGCCACCGTGCGACACGACACCGGTGGCGTCGAGGGCCCGCGTGCCGGACGGTCCCGACACGTGCAACGGTGCGAGGCCCGAGACGTCCCGGGGCAGCGGCAGCTCCCACAGCGCAGCAGCCGTCGTGTGGGAGAAGGCGGCCGTCGGCGGGAGCGCGAGCCGGACGGCGGTCGCGACCGACCGCAGGTCCTCCCGCCGTGCGGCGTCCATGCGGACACCCCGCACCGGGGCGTGGAGCCGCGGCGAGCGCAGCTGCTTGCGGGTGACACCGAGGTGCAGCGCCTCGGAGACGAGGAACGGCGGGTCGGGGACCGGGACGGGCATGGCGCGAGTCTGGCGGAGAACACCGTCGCCGCGCCGACGAGCGTCGTGGACCTGTGGACGACCCGGGCGCGAGGGTTCGAGAAGCGAGAAATGGCCCCTCCGAGAGGTCTCGGAGGGGCCACTTCTCACGTCTCACCCGGCGGCGCGGCCGCCGGTCGCTCGTCAGCCCTCGAAGGGCTTGGCGGTGACGATCTTCACGGCGATCTCGTTGCCGTTCGGCGCGGTGAAGGTCGTCTCGTCGCCGACGGTCTTGCCGTTGATCGCGGCACCGAGCGGCGACGTCGGCGAGTACACGTCGAGGTCGGTCGTGCCGGCGATCTCGCGCGAGCCGAGGAGGAACGTCATCTCGTCGCCCGCGACGACCGCGGTGACGACCATGCCGGGCTCGACCATGCCGTCGTCGGGCGGCGTGCCGATCTGCACGTTGCGCAGCTTCTCGGTGAGCTCACGGATGCGGGCCTCGTTCTTGGCCTGCTCCTCGCGGGCGGCGTGGTAGCCGCCGTTCTCCTTGAGGTCGCCCTCGTCACGCGCGGCGGCGATGCGCTCCGCGATCTCGGTGCGGCCCTCGCCGGACAGGTGGGCGAGCTCGGCCTGCAGCCTGTCGTGCGCCTCCTGGGTCAGCCAGGTGACGGTGGTGTCGGTCACGGTTCGCTCCTTCCTTTCCATGGTCGACGGCCGGAGCGGTCGCACGGCCGTGCGGGTACGGGCAGCCGGGGCGCGTGCGTTCGCGGTGCGCCTGCCTGCCCGGGTCGGTGACGCTGGCCGGGTGGCAGCGCGTAGGACTGGTCTCCCACCGGTCGCCGTGGTGCCCGGAGGACGCGTGCCTGTCACCGGCACGCTGTCTCGGGCTCCGCACGGTCGGGTGCGGGAATCCCTCAGGATAGCAAAGCACGGGGCTCCGACAGCGACGTCGCAGGTCAGCGCGCGCGCAGGCGGGCGGCTCAGGGGGCGACGCGGCAGGACTGGACGATGCCCGTCGTGGCGAGCTCGGAGGTCGCCACGCTCACGGTGTACCGGGACTCCGCGACCTCGACCGGGCCGACCGTCACGTCGACCGTCCCGACCTGGGCGAAGCTCTCCGCGAGGGCGTCGAGCGTGCACGTCGCCGTGGTCCCCGGGTCCATGTAGACCTCGAACGTCACGTCGACCCGCTCCGGGCTCACGACCGTGTAGCCGAAGTCCTTGAACCGCACCGGCTCGTTCGCGTACCGCAGCCCGATGACGAGCGTGATCGCGAGCCCGACGATCGCGACGAGGACGATCCCGACGACGGCCAGGCGCCGACGTCGTTCCGTCGGCTCGGGGCCGTAGCGGCCCGCCGGCGGTCGCAGGGGTGCGCCCGGGGTCGGCTGCGGGGCGGTGGTCTCGTTCGTCATGGTGCGGTCCCGTGGTCGGTGCCGCCGCGCCCGGTCGCAGGCCCGGCGTCGTGCCGGTGGTCCCGGCGGTTCGTCAGGTGTGGGCGCGGTGGGGGATCATGTCCTCGACCCATCTTCGCAGAGCCCGGGCGCTCGTCGTGCACCCACGACAGGTCCGGCACCGCGAGGAGACGTACGACGCACCCGGGAGGACCAGTGGCCGAACCCGCGGCCGGATCGACCACCCACCGCGCGCAGCCGGAGACGCTCCGTCTCCTGGCCGTGCACGCCCACCCCGACGACGAGTCGAGCAAGGGCGCCGCGACGGCCGCCCGCTACGCGGCCGAGGGCGTCGACGTGCTCGTCGCGACGTGCACCGGGGGCGAGCGCGGCGACATCCTCAACCCCAGCTTCGGCGAGGGGCCCGAGGGCATCGAGGGCATGCGCGCGCTGCGCCGCGTCGAGATGGCGTCGGCGGCGCGCGCGCTCGGCGTCCGCCAGCAGTGGCTCGGCTTCGTCGACTCGGGGCTCCCGGAGGGCGACCCGCTGCCCCCGCTGCCCGAGGGCTCGTTCGGCCTGGTCCCGCTCGAGGAGGCGGCCGCGCCGCTCGTCGAGCTCGTGCGGGAGTTCCGGCCCCACGTCGTGACGACGTACGACCCGTCGGGCGGGTACCCCCACCCCGACCACGTCATGTGCCACCGCGTCGCGTTCGAGGCGTTCCACGCCGCGGGCGACCCCGACCGCTACCGCCGCGAGGGCGGGGCGGCTCCCTGGTCGCCGCTCAAGCTCTACTACAACCACGACTTCTCGATGAACCGCATCCGCACGCTGCACGAGGCGATGCAGGGCGCGGGGCTCGAGTCGCCGTTCGGCGACTGGGTCGAGTCGCGGTCCGCGCGGGAGATCCCGGAGCGCGAGGTCACGACCCGCGTCCACGTCGCGCGCTACTACGCGCAGCGTGACGCCGCGCTCATCGCGCACGCCTCGCAGATCGACCCGGACGGCTTCTTCTTCGCGATCCCGCGCGACCTCGAGGTCGACGTGTGGCCGTTCGAGGAGTTCGAGCTCGCCGAGTCGCGCGTGCCCACGCAGCTGCCCGAGGACGACCTGTTCGCCGGCGTCCGCGAGCTCGTCGCGAGCGAGGAGGCGGCCTCGTGACCACGCCGACGTCCCTCGCGGACTCCTTCACGGTGACCGGTGCGGGCGGTCCGGGCTGGGCGGCCGACGTCGTCGCCGAGACCGCGACGCCGAGCCCCTCGGACGACCCCCTGCGCGAGGACCTCGACCCGAACGACGTGTCGCCGGGCCTCGTCGGCTTCCTCGCGATCTTCGCGGTGGCGCTCGCGACCGTCGGCCTGTTCTTCGCGCTGTCGCGCCAGCTCCGGCGCATGCGGCACAACGCCGAGGTGCAGGGCATCGGCGCGGACGGTCCGCTGGAGCCGGGCGACGCCGACGGCGGCGCGACCTCCGACGGCGAGCCGTCCGACGGCGCGCCGGGCGACGGCAGCGGCGCTCCCGGCGGTGCGACCGGCGGCGGACCCGCGCGGCAGGGCTGACCATGGCCACCGGGGCGCGGGTCACGATCGGCCAGCTCGAGGTCTCCGCCGACCACGCGGCCAACCTCGTCACGGTCGGTGCCGCGTTCCGGGAGGCGGCGCGCGTGCGCGCGGACCTGCTCGTGCTGCCCGAGTACGCGGCGGGGTTCGACCCCCGGGGCACGGGCGTCGAGCACGCCGAGCCGCTCGACGGGCCGTTCGTGACGACCCTGTGCCGGCTCGCGCGCGAGCAGGGGGTCGCCGCGATCGCAGGCACCCTCGTGCCCGGCAGCGCGGCGGGACGTGCGGTCAACGTGGTGGTCGCCGTCGACGCGTCCGGCGGGCTCGTGGGCACGTACCGCAAGGTCCACCTCTACGACGCGTTCGGGCACCGCGAGTCCGACCGGCTCGACGCCGGCGACCCGGCAGCACCGCCGCTGGTCCTGCCCGTGGGTGACCTGACCTTCGGCGTCATGACCTGCTACGACCTGCGGTTCCCCGAGAGCGCGCGGCGTCTCGTCGACGCCGGTGCGGACGTGCTCGTCGTGCCCGCGGCGTGGGCGGCGGGCGATCTCAAGGCGGACCAGTGGCGCACCCTCGCCCGGGCGCGGGCGATCGAGAACACCGCCGTCGTGCTCGCGGTCGGGCAGGCGGGCAAGGGCGTGACCGGCCGCTCGCTCCTCGTGGGGCCCGACGGTCAGGTGGGGCTCGAGCTGGGCGAGCGTGCCGAGCTGCGCAGCGCCGACCTCGACCCCGCGGCCCTGGCGAGCGTGCGCGAGCGCAACCCGTCGCTCGCCAACCGCCGCTACGCCGTCGTCCCCCGGGACTGAGCGGCGGCGCTCAGCGCGCCGCGACCGCCGCGAGCATGATCGCGATGTAGTGGCACGTGAAGCCGACGACGGTGAGCACGTGGAAGATCTCGTGGAACCCGAACCAGCGGGGGCTGGGGTTCGGCTTCTTGATGCCGTAGACGACGGCGCCGAGGGTGTAGGCGAGGCCGCCCGCGGCGACGAGCCAGACGATCGCCGGCCCGTTCGTCGTGGTCCAGAACTGCGGCATGTAGCCCACCGCGACCCACCCGAGGGCGACGTAGATGGGCACGTACACCCAGCGGGGGGCGTCGAGCCAGAGGATCCGGGCGAGGAGGCCGAGGACGGCGCCGCCCCACACGATCGCGAGCAGGATCGTCGCGGTCCGCTGGGGGAGCAGGAGCACGGCGAGGGGCGTGTAGGTGCCGGCGATGATGAGGAAGATGTTCGAGTGGTCGGCGCGGCGGAGCACCCCGGCGACGCGCGGCGACCACGTGCCGCGGTGGTAGACCGCGCTCGTGCCGAAGAGGAGGCACGCGCTGAGCCCGAAGATCGCGCACGACACCTTGCCCGCGACCGGGGGTGCGACGACGACGAGGACGATGCTCGCCACGAGGACGAAGGGGAACGTCCCCGCGTGGATCCAGCCCCGGAGTCGGGGCTTGACCGTCTCGGCGACCTTCTCGACGGCGTCGCCCACGCTCTCGCGGACGTTCTCCAGCGCGCCGCTGCCGGGCGCGAGGGTGTGTCCGGCGTCGGCGGTGGGCGCGCTCGGGGTGCGGTCGCGGTCGGTCGGTCGGTCCACGGCGTCTCCTCGGGGTGGGGCAGGGTCTGGCGCGGTCGGGTCGGTCGTCGGGGTGGCCGGACGAGCGGCGTGCGATGCCGTCCCGTCGAACCTACGCCATCGTAAGTTACGCGAGCGTAGGTTTGCGAGCCGTCGCCGCGCCGCGGTGTGAAGATCCTGGGCAGGGGCGTGCGCGGTCGCGGGCACCCTGCCGTCCGGACGCTCCAGAGCGGTAGCGTGTGCGGGTTCGGCCCGCACGTCCCGACCCGGGACCAGCCCGCCGGGCGACACCCGTCCTTCCACCGTCGAGGAACCGTCGTGCGCCTGCCCCGCCCTGTCTACGGACTCTACGAGCGTCGTCTCGCCGCGACCCTCTCGCGCGAGAGCGTGCCGCGCCACGTGGGCGTCATCCTCGACGGCAACCGCCGGTGGGCGCGCTCGTTCGGCGAGTCGACGGCGACCGGCCACCGCCGGGGTGCCGACAAGATCACGGAGTTCCTCGGCTGGAGCGAGGACCAGGGCGTCGAGGTCGTGACGCTGTGGATGCTCTCGACCGACAACCTCTCGCGCTCGCAGGAGGAGCTCTCCGCGCTGCTCGACATCATCGAGGACGCGGTGCGCGACCTCGCCGACTCCGGTCGCTGGCGCCTGCGGGTCATGGGCCGCCTCGACCTGCTCCCCGAGCGCCTCGCGGGCGCGCTCCGCGAGGCGCAGCAGCGCACGGCCTCGGTCGACGGGCTCCAGGTGAACGTGGCGATCGGCTACGGCGGCCGGCACGAGATCGCCGACGCCGTGCGCTCGTACCTGCGCGAGCAGGCGGCCGCGGGCGCGCGGCTGCAGGACCTCGCGGAGAACCTCGACGTCGAGCACATCGAGGAGCACCTGTACACCAAGGGACAGCCGGACCCGGAGCTCGTCATCCGCACCTCGGGCGAGCAGCGGCTCGGCGGCTTCCTGCTCTGGCAGAGCGCGCACTCGGAGTTCTACTTCTGCGAGGCCTACTGGCCGGACTTCCGGCGCGTGGACTACCTGCGCGCGCTGCGCGCCTACTCCCAGCGCGAGCGTCGCCTCGGCCGCTGAGCGCGCCGCCCGCCACCCGGTAGGGTCGATGCGAACGCATCGATCGAGGGGACCGGGGGTGTCATGGCCGAGCAGGGCCAGGACGAGCACGTGACGGCGCCCGGCCACGGGAGCCCGCGGCTCGCGGTGGAGACCTGGGAGTCGTTGTTCCGGGCGCAGGTCACCGTCATGCGTCGGCTGCAGGCCGACCCGGTCTGGGACGGTCTCACCCTGCGCGAGTACGACGTGCTGTTCTCGCTCACCAAGGGCCCCGACGAGGGGATGCGCCTGCGCGACCTCAACGTGTACATCCTGCTCAGCCAGCCGTCGCTGAGCCGCATGGTGGATCGGCTCGCGACCCGCGGCCTGGTCGAGCGCACGTCCGCGCCCGACGACGCGCGCGGCACGCTCGTCCGGCTCACCCCGGCGGGCCGGGACCTCCAGCGGGCGACCGGCCGCGCGCACGCCCGCGCCATCGCGACCTACGTGGGAGGCGCGCTCGACGACGACGAGCTCACGACGCTCGGCGAGCTCCTCGAGCGGTTGCGCGCGGCCCAGCAGGTGATCCCCGACGTGATCCGTGCGGCGGCCCCCGAGACGCGGGCGGGCGAGCCGCACCCTTGAGCGCTGTGGCGGGGAACACGTCCGGTCCGTCCGTTCCCGGGCGGACCGGGGCGGGTCCCGCTGCCTAGGATGCGAAGCGTGTCCTCAACGCCGAGCACCACCCAGACCGGTTCCCCGCAACGCCCCGACGGCCCGCTGCGCGTCGTCGTCGCGCCCGACTCGTTCAAGGGCAGCCTGAGCGCCGCGGACGTCGCGCACGCCGTCTCCGCCGGGGTGCGCAGCGTCGTCCCTGATGCCGAGGTCGTCGAGCTCCCCATGGCCGACGGCGGCGAGGGCACCCTCGACGCGCTGCTCGCCGTGTGGGGCGTGCCGGCGCGCGAGGTCGCGACGGTCGACGCGATCGGGCGCCCTCGCACCGCGCGGTTCGGGGTCTCGGCCGACGGGCGCCTGGGCGTCGTGGAGCTCGCGGAGGCGAGCGGCCTGCCGCAGGTGAGCGACGTCGCGCTGCAGCCCCTGCACGCGCACACCCTCGGCACGGGCGCCGCGGCCGCCGCCGTGCTCGACGCCGGGGTGGACGAGGTGATCGTGTGCCTCGGGGGGTCGGCGTCGACCGACGGCGGCGCGGGCATCCTCACCGGTCTCGGCGCGCGGCTCCTGGACGACGGCGGCGCGCAGGTGCCCGACGGCGGCGAGGGGCTCGCGCGGGTCGCGCGCCTCGACCTGTCCGGGCTGCACCCGCGCGCCCGCGACGTGCGCTGGCGCCTCGCGGTCGACGTGACCAACCCGCTGCACGGCGAGCGGGGCGCGGCGCACGTGTTCGGCCCGCAGAAGGGCGCCCAGGAGGCGGACGTCGCGTTCCTCGACGACGCCCTGCGCCGCTGGGCGGGCGTGCTCGTCGCGGAGGCCGGGTTCGACGTGTCCGAGCTCGCGGGCGCGGGCGCGGCGGGCGGCGTGCCCGCGGCGATGGTCGGCGTCCTCGGCGCGGAGCTCGAGCCCGGTGCGCGCCTCGTCGCCGAGGCCGTCGGGCTGCCGGACGCGGTCCGCCGCGCGGACCTGGTCTTCACGGGCGAGGGGTCGTTCGACTCGCAGTCGGTCAACGGCAAGGTCGCCGACGCGATGGGCGCGCTCGCCGCCGAGGCACCGCGCCGTCCGCCGGTCGTCGTGCTCGCGGGGCGCGTCCTGCTGCCGGCGCACCAGGCGCGCGACGCCGGCATCGCTGCGGCGTTCAGCATCGCCCCCGGCCCCATCGAGCTCGACGAGCTCCTCGACCGGACGGCCTCCCGGCTGACCGACCTCGCCGCCACCGTCACGAGCCTCCACGTCGCCTCGCGGCGCTGACCGCCGTCCCGAGGGCGGGTGCCGAGCCACGAGGCCCCGGCTCGCGATGTCACCGCCGGGGCCACGTCCAGGGTGGCTGGTCGAGCAGACCCTCACACCCGGCGACCGTCGTCTCGCCGAACGGCGACCGGACGAGCTCGACCTCGAGGAGGTCGCCGGGGCCCGGCAGGTCGGCCGTGCCCGACGTCGTCGCGTCCCGCAGCGCCGCGACGAGCGGCGCCGCGTGGGTCACCACGACGACCTGCGTCTCCCGGGCCGCGGCGTGCACGAGCGTGCCGAGCGCGGGCAGCAGGTCGGGGTGCAGGCTCGTCTCGGGCTCGTTGAGCACGAGGAGCTCGGGCGGGCGCGGCGAGAGCAGCGCGGCGACGAGGAACAGGTACCGCAGCGTGCCGTCGCTCAGCTCGGCGCCGGTGAGCGGTCGCAGCAGGCCTTGCTGGTGGAGGGCGAGCTCGAACCGTCCCTCGTCGGCCTGGACCGCGAGGCGGCTGCCGGGGAACGCGCGGGAGACGGCGGCGTCGAGCTCGTCGCCGCGACCGAGGTCGCGCACGGTCTCGAGCGCGGCAGCGAGGTCCGCGCCGTCGTGCGCGAGGACTGGCGTGCGCGTGCCGACCTGCGGAGCGCGGGCCGGCGCCCCCGCGTCGGTACGGAGCTGGTCGTAGAACCGCCACGAGCGCAGGGCCTCTCGCACCGCGACGACCTCCGGCGCTCCCACGGGGTCGACGAGCTCGGTGAGCACGCTGTCGAACGACCGGAGCCGGGCGGGTGAGGAGGCCCAGCCTCCGGCGTCGTCCCGCACGCGGACCGCGGGTCCGCGTCGCTCGACCTGGAGCGTCGCCGGGCGCGCGGCCGGTCCGGACCAGATCGTCTCGACCTTGATCTCCGGGTCGAGGCCGAACGCCGAGCCGGGGTGCTGCGGCAGCCCGAGGTCGACGGCGTAGCCGAGGTCGCCCGGAGCCGCGCCCGCGAACCCCAGCCGCAGCGCGACGGGCGCGGTCCGCCGCGTGCCCTGGACGGGCCCGCCGTCGCGCACGGCCCGGCTGCCGCCCTGCTCCGGCCCGGCCCACAGCGTCGACCGCAGCCCGCCCTCGCGCGCGACCGCCCCGACCGCGCCCCCGAGCGCGCACCCGGCGAGCAGGCGCAGCGCGCGGTACAGGCTCGACTTGCCGGTCCCGTTGGCCCCGGTCACGACCGTGAGCCGGTCGAGCGGCAGCACGAGGGCGCGCAGCGACCGGTACCCCTCCACGGCGATCGTCGCGAGCATCCGTCACCTCCTGCCGCGCACGCTACGCGGCGCCTCCCACGCGCCTCCTCGCGGGCCGCGGACGTCCGCACCCGAGGTTGCGGACACCCGTATCCGAGAATGCGGGAAAACGCGTCCAGGAATGCTGGGAGCCACGTCCGGAAATGCCGAGACCAGCGTCACCACGACGCACCTGGACGCCTTCGTCCGGCGCTTTCTAGGCTGCTTTCTCGTGGGAATTCTCGAGCTCGTGGTGATCGCCGTCGCGCTCGCGGCGGACGCGTTCGCCGTGGCGCTCGCGCAGGGCACCCGGATGCGGCGCCCGACGTGGCGCGAGACCGCGCGCGTCGCGGTCCTCTTCGGCCTCTTCCAGGCGCTCATGCCGCTCGCCGGCTGGGCGCTGTCCACGTGGTTCGCCGACGCGGTGTCCGGCGTCGCGCCGTGGATCGCCTGCGGGATGCTCGCGTTCGTCGGAGCGCACATGGTCAAGGAGGGCCTCCAGCACGAGGCGGAGCACGCCGTCGAGCACGTGGAGGGGCCGGCGGACGACAGGGTCACCGTCGTCGCGGGAGCCGGGACGCCCGGCCAAGCGGCTGCCGTCGCGACGCTCGCGCCGCCCGTCACCCGGCGCCCCCGCGTGGCCTACCGGGTGCTGCTCCCGCTGGCGATCGCGACGTCGATCGACGCCGCGGCGTCGGGCGTGACGTTCGCGGTGCTCGGCGTGCCGATCCTGCCCGCGGTCGTCCTCGTGGGCGTCGTGACGCTCGTGCTGTCCGGCCTCGGGGTGCGCCTCGGTGCCCGCGCGGGCGAGCGCCTGGGCCGCTGGGCGACCGTCGCGGGCGGCGCCGTGCTGATCCTGCTCGGCCTGCGCATCCTGCTCTGACCCGCCGACCCGCTGTGGGCGTGAATTGGGCCCGGTTCTCGACCGAGAACCGGGCCCAATTCACGCCCACAGCGCGGGGCGGGGATCAGTCCGTGATCGCGAAGGCGTCGATCTCGACGAGCATCTCCTCGCGCGGCAGGCCGGTGAACACGGTGGTGCGGCTCGGGAGCACGCCCTTCGTGGTGTGCTGCGCGACGAACGCGCCGTACGCGTCGTTCATGATCGGGAAGTCCTCACGCTTCGTGAGGTAGACGCGCAGCATGACGACGTCGTCGAACGTCGCGCCGGACGCCTCGACGATCGCGCGCACGTTCTCGAGCGTGCGCGTGGTCTGCGCGGCGACGTCGCCGGGGTAGAGGTACTCGTTCGTCGCGGGGTCGACGGGGCCCTGGCCGGAGACCTGGACGAACGGGCCCTTGCGCACGCCCTGGTGGAACGTGTGCGCGGGCGCCGGGGCGTCGGGGGTCGAGATCGCGGTCTTCTCGCTGGTCATGGTGTCCTCTCGGTTGTTCGTGGTCGCGGGGTGAACGGGGTCAGAGGTCGATGGTCGCGAGGTCGACGACCTCGTCGCCGCGCACGACCGCGGCCACGCGCCAACGGTCGAACGTCGTGCAGGGGTGCGAGATGCCGAACCCGACGACGTCGCCCGGGCGGACCTGGGCGGTCGCGGGGCCGGTGACCTGGCCGGCACCCGCGTCGAGCGCGAGGTAGAGGTGCTGGTCGTTGAGCGCCGTGACGCGCGTCCCGGCGAGCTCGCGCGCGGGCAGCCAGCCGTCGTCGGACTGCGAGCGCAGCCAGAGCGCGACGGGCAGGTCGATGTCGAACGACACGTCGCGGCGCCCGACGCCGCAGATCGCGAGGCCCGGCTCGGGGACGGACAGCACCTGGCCCCAGACCGTCGCGGCGCCCCGCAGCGGCTCGGCGCCGGGGATGCGGCTCCACGGGTCGGTGCGCGAGTAGAAGCCGTGGTCGTGCGTGACGTACGCGCCCGAGCGGACGACGACGCGGACCTCGACCTCGCCCCGGTCGTCACCCGGGACCGGCCCGGGCAGCTCGGCCAGCACGACGTCGAGGAACGAGCTGCCACCCGCGGACAGCACGAGCGGCTCGTCGACGCCCGCGAGGCCCTCGCGGACGAACGCGGAACCGAGGTCGCGCAGACCGTCGCACCACGCGCCGACGGCGGCGAGCTCGTCGCCGCTCGTGCCGCCCGCGACCGAGCCCTCGTACCCCGTGACACCGAGCAGGCGCAGGCCCGACGCCCGGACGGCGCGCGCGAGGTCCAGGGCAGCCGCGGTGCTGCGCACCCCCGTGCGCCCGCCGGGGACGCCGAGCTCGACGAGCACGCCGACGCGCGCCCGGACGGCGGCCGGAGCGTCGGCGAGCCCGCGCGCGAGGAGGTCGACGCCGTGCGGCGAGTCCACGCACAGCCACACCTCGTCGGGGGAGCCGTCGACGACACCGGTCAGGTCGTCGCGCAGCCAGGCGATCTCGCGCGGGTCGAGCAGCTCGTTCGCGAGCAGGACGCGCGGCACGCCCCAGTCGCGCACGGTGCGCAGCTGCGACGGCGTCGCGACCGTCGCCCCCCACGCGCCCGCCGCGGCCTGGCGCGCGTAGAGCGCGCGCGACATCGTCGTCTTCACGTGCGGCGCGTGCTCGACGCCGCGCTCCGCGCACACGCGCGCGACCACGCTGACGTTGTGGTCGAGCGTCGCGTCGTCGAGCGTGAGCAGCGGCCAGGAGAACGCGGCGTCCGTGACGCGCGGCGAGCCCGCGAGCACGTCCGCGACGGTCGCGGGGGCGTCGAGCCGCAGACCCTTGGTCCGGGGCCCGACGCCGTCGCCCGCCCAGGGTCGGTCAGGTGCGGGACCCAGGGTGTGGTGCGTCGTGCCGGTCATGCGGTCCTCCTCGGGAGTCGTGCCCTCGTGCGGGACAGGTGCGGGCCCCCGCTCACGCCCGCGTCGCGTCGGGGCGCAGCGGCCGGCCCGGGAGGGCGTCGGTGAGCCGGCCGTCGCGCAGGACGGGGACGCCCGCCACGAGCACGTCGTCCACGCCCGACGCCGGGCGACGCGGGTCCTCGTACGTCGCCTCGTCGCGGATCTGGTCGGGGTCGACGAGCGCGAGGTCCGCGACCGCGCCGGGCGCCACCGTGCCGCGCCCGGGGAGCGCGAACCGCTCGGCGGGCCGCGTGGACAGGTGCGTGACGGCGTCGT
Organism: Cellulosimicrobium cellulans; assembly: GCF_016907755.1. Lineage (NCBI taxonomy): Bacteria > Bacillati > Actinomycetota > Actinomycetes > Micrococcales > Promicromonosporaceae > Cellulosimicrobium > Cellulosimicrobium cellulans. The sequence continues at coordinate 3,971,580 of NZ_JAFBCN010000001.1, read as the reverse complement.
GCCACGTCCAGTCCCCGAGCGTACGCACGTGCTCGGCGCAGAAGCGCGCGAAGGCGCCCCACCCGCGCGGGTGGGGGCGGCCGCCACCTCCGACGGGCGCGTAGATCGCGTCGGACCCGCCGACGTGCGCCGGGTGGCGCAGCAGGGCACGTACGGACTCCGGCGAGTTGGTCGGGGGCTGGGCGAACACGCACGAGGCGCGCAGCCGCGTCGCGACGAGCAGGCGCACCGCGGTGTCGGCGGGGGTCAGGCCCAGGCGTGCGGCGACGTCGGGCAGGGTCATGCCCTCGGTCCAGGTCAGGTCCTCGGCGGGCTCGCCGGCCGGTGCGCCTGCCGACGCCCCGGTAGGGACTGCGGCCATCGTGACGCGGGGCCACAGGTCGGTCAGGGTGGGGAAGTGCTCGCGGTGCAGGCGCTCCAGGACGGCCGGGTCCGCCAGGGCGGCCACGGTCGCGTCGACGTCGGCGATGGGCAGCCACGTCGGTAGCGACACCATGGACAGGATGGAGCAGCCGCGCAGGTAGGGGTAGGAGTCGAAGGTGACGTCCAGGCCCTGGGCGTGGGCGTCGTCGACGTACCCCAGCAGCTCGGCGGCGGGCCCGTGGTAGTGCGAGACGTGGGTCGCGACGCCGGAGGTGCGCGCGACGCGCACGAGCTCGGCGAACGCCGGGCCGGCCTTGTCCTCGTAGCCGCGCATGTGCGACACGTGGGGGAGCCCGCGCGCGGCGAGGACGCTGGTGAGGGCGACGAGCTCGGTCTCGTCGGCGTAGGTGGCCGGGACGTACTCCAGGCCGGTCGACATCCCCAGGGCGCCGTCGTCGAGCGCGGCGGTGAGCAGGGCGCGCATGCGGTCGGTCTCAGCGGGCGTCGCGGCGCGGGCGGCGGCGCCCAGGACCGCGTACCGGATCGTGCCGTGCGGGGCGAGGTAGCCGACGTTGACCCGCGTGGTGCGGTCGTAGGTCGCGAGGAGGTCGGCGACCGACCCGCCGCGGAACGTGGGGTGGGTGCCGTTGATCGCGGCGAAGTACCCGGCCGCCCAGGTGGCGGCGTCGTGCAGGCCCGACGCCGTCTCGTCGCCCCGGGCGTGCTGCTCGCCCGGGGCGGGCGAGGGCGCGTAGGACACCCCGTCCTGCCCCACGACGACGCTCGTCACGCCCTGGCGCAGCATCGCGAGCTGCACGTCCTCGTCCAGCACCGCGGCCTCGCCGTGCACGTGCGCGTCCACGAACCCGGGCAGCAGCAGACGTCCGTCCGCCTCGACGACCGCGACGTCGCCGGGCGGCGCCCCTGCCCCTGCCGAGGGGTCGATGCTCTCGACCAGGCCCCCGCGGACCGTCACGTCCACGGGAGCGGACGCACCGCCGTCGGGCTCGACGAGCCGGGCACCACGAACCACGAGCGCGCTCACGCGGGGCCGCCCTCGTCCTCGTCGCGCCCCTCGACCCAGCCGCCCACGCCACGCAGGCCGCCCGCGGCGAGCTCGGCCGCGCGGTCGCGCGGCCAGCCCGCGACGCCGGGCCGGGTCTGCCACGGGTGCGGCCCGTCGAGCGGGCGGTACTCGACCCCGTACGCGTCGAGGCGCGGCAGGTGGTGCGTCACCACGCGCTCGCGGAACGCGCGCGACGCGGGCGAGCCGGGGGAGCGGTCGGCCTCCGGCGACCACATGACCTCCGCGAACGCCGCGAGGCGAGGGAACGCGGCGTAGTCGAATCGGCGCGCGGAGTCGAGGTGCTCGGACCAGAGCTCGGCCTGGCCGCCGAGCAGCGCGCCCGGTCGGTCGCCGTTCGTGCTCGGCTCCGAGTCCGCTTGCGGGCCCGCGAGTCCTGACGGGAACGGCTCGAACGCGTACACATCGTCGAGCGTGCTGAGGAACCCGACGGGGACCGGCTCGTCCGGGGCGTCGCCGCCGCGGTGGTCGAGGTAGACGACCTGCTCCGGCGCCATGACGACGTCGTGCCCGGCGGCGAGCGCGTCCGCCCCCACGGCCCAGCCGCGCCACGACGTCACGACCACGTCGCGGGGGAGCGCGGGGCCGAACGCCTCGTCCCACACGACCGCGCGGCGCCCGCGGGACGCGACGTGCTCCGCGAGCCGGGCGAGGAACCACCCGTGCAGCCCGCCGACGTCGTCGAGCCCGAGCGCCTCCGCGCGCGCCACGATCTCCGGGTTCTCGCGCCACAGCGTCGTCGGGACCTCGTCGCCGCCGATCGCCACGAACGGTGCGTCGAACACGTCGAGGACCTCGTCGAGCACGTGCCGGAAGAACGTCAGCGACTCCTCGGACGGGTCGAGCACCTCGGTGCTCACGCCCCACGTCGTGCGGACCTCGTGCGGCTGCTTGCGCGTGCCGAGCTCGGGGTAGGCGGCCACGGCGGCCTCCACGTGCCCCGGCGCGTCGATCTCCGGCACGACCGTCACCCCGCGCTCGCGCGCGTACGCGACGATCTCGCGCAGGTCGTCCTGCGTGTAGTAGCCGCCGTGCGGGCGACCGTCGAAGACCCCGGCGCGCCACGTGCCGACGCCCGACTCGCGACGCCACGCCCCGACCTCCGTGAGCCGCGGGTAGCGCGCGATCTCCATGCGCCAGCCCTGGTCGTCGGTGAGGTGGAGCTGCAGCACGTTGAGCCGGTGCGCCGCGGCGAGGTCGACGAACCGCAGCACGTCGGCCTTGGGCAGGAAGTGGCGCGCGACGTCGAGCAGCACGCCGCGCCACGCGAACCGGGGGTGGTCGGTGATCGCGACCTGGGGGAGCGTGAGCCGCCCGTGGCGGTCGTCCGCTGCCGCGTGCGTGGCGGCCGGGACCGGCGCCCGGCGGAACGCGGCGGGCCCGGCGAGCTGGCGGAGCGTCTGGGCGGCGGCGTGCGCGCCGTCGAGGTCGGCGGCGTCGACGCGGACACCCGTGGCATCGACGGTGAGGCGGTATCCCGACGGTGGGAGGCCGCGGCCGAGCGCGAACGTCACGGTCGCCGGGCCGACGCCGGACCCCCGCGTGGGCACCTCCGGAGAAGCGTCGGCGGGGCGAGGCGCCGGGGTGTGCGCGGCGGGGTCGACGGGCACGAGGTCGATGCCGAAGGCGTCCTCCGTCGCGCGGCGCCACCAGCGCGCGGCGGGGCGCAGCGCCGGGTCCGCGACGACCCGCGTCCCGTCGGCGACGACGGTCGTCCCATCCCCGGGCGTCAGCGCCACCGGAGCGGGGAGGATCCCGGAGGGGTCCGTCGTGGACTCGGAGCGTGACGTGGACACCTTTTGGAAGGACACCGAACGAGCCTAGCCGCAACCGCCGTCGACTCCGCACTTGCTCCGGGCGAGACCGGCCTCGCCCCGTCCCACCCGCCCTTGCCCGGCGCCGAGAACGACGCCAACCCGTGCCGAGAACGACATGAGGGTCGGTATGAACGTCATAGCGACACCCATGTCGTGTTCGGCGGGGAGGGGAGGGGAGGGGCGACGCAAGCATGCGTTCGGTCGGCCCGGAATCACGCAAGCGGCTTGCAGCGGCGCGTATAGTCGACGGCATGTCGAGACGTCTGGCGGAGGTCGCCACCAAGGTCGGTGTCAGCGAGGCCACGGTGAGCCGCGTGCTCAACGGGAAGCCCGGCGTGTCGCAGGCGACGCGCGACGCGGTGCTCACCGCGCTCGACGTGCTCGGCTACGAGCGGCCGACCAAGCTGCGCGGCGAGCGCGGTCGCCTCGTCGGGCTCGTGCTCCCCGAGCTCGTCAACCCGATCTTCCCCGCGTTCGCCGAGGTCATCGGCGGCGCGCTCGCGCAGCAAGGGTTCACCCCGGTGCTGTGCACGCGGACCGCGGGCGGCGTGACGGAGGCCGAGTACATCGACCTGCTCCTGGGCCAGCACGTCTCGGGCGTGATCTTCGCGGGCGGCTTCTACGCCGAGCGCCTGGCCGACCACGCGCACTTCCGTCGGCTCGAGAAGCTCGGGCTGCCGGTCGTGCTCATGAACGCCTCGATCGAGGACCTCGACTTCCCGCGCGTCTCGTGCGACGACCTCGTCGCGATGAACCAGGCGCTCGGCCACGTGCTCTCGCTCGGTCACGAGAAGGTCGGCCTGCTGCTCGGCCCGGCGGACCACGTGCCGTCCGAGCGCAAGCTCGCCGCGGCGCAGACGTTCGCCGAGCGGCAGGGGCACGTGCTCGACCCGACCCTGGTCGTGCACAGCCAGTACTCGCTCGAGAGCGGGCAGGCCGCCGCGAACCGGCTCCTCGAGGCCGGCGCGACGGCGATCGTGTGCGCGAGCGACCCGCTCGCCCTGGGCGCCGTCCGCGCGGTCAGGCGCGCGGGCCTCGACGTCCCGACGGACGTCTCCGTCGTCGGCTACGACGACTCCAACCTCATGAACTCCACGGACCCGGCGCTGACGACCGTGCGCCAGCCCATCGAGCCGATGGGCCGGGCTGCCGTCGACCTGCTCGCGAGCATGATCGCGGGCGCCGACGTCTCGCGCGACGAGCTCCTCTTCGAGCCCGAGCTCGTCGTGCGCGGCTCGACCGCCGCGGCGCACGCCGCCGGCCGCGAGGTCGCTGCCTCCTAGCCTGCGCACCACTCCTCCAGGGCCTCGGCCCGGCCGCTCGCGCGCCGGACCGGGGCCCTCGTCGTCGTGCCCTCGCGTCGACGCCGAACCCGGGATCTCTCCTGACCCGTGCTCGTGCGTGGGGAGAGAGCCCGGGTTCGACGCCGTCGGGACGCGTCGTCGGCGCGGGCAGTCTGCCTCGACGAGGCTTCCGCAAGTCGTCGTAGGTCTCTCGACGTCGAGAGATAGCGTTTCGATAACGACACTGTCGGATTCTTGCGCGCATCCTGTCGTCTAGTTACAGTCGTCCACGACGGCGCGGTCGGCACCCGGTGCACGACGGCCGTCCCGGGAGCCCCCCCGGTCGGATCGGACGCAGTGCGCAGCAGCAGGCGAGGCACGGCCCAGGCACGTGCAGCCCACGAACTCACGGAAGAGGACGCGGTGAGCAACGATCACCCCCGAGTCGCCGACGGCGAACCCACCCCCGACGCGACCCTCGCGCAGGCGGTGCGGGAGCCGGCGGCGGCGTCGCCCGACTGGTGGCGCAGCGCCGTGATCTACCAGGTGTACGTGCGCAGCTTCGCGGACGGGAACGGCGACGGCACGGGCGACCTCGCGGGCGTGCGCCAGCACCTCACCTACCTGCGCGACCTCGGGGTCGACGCGATCTGGTTCACCCCCTGGTACGTGTCCCCGCTCGCGGACGGCGGCTACGACGTCGCGGACTACCGGGCGATCGACCCCCAGTTCGGCTCGCTCGCCGAGGCGGAGCAGCTCATCGCGGAGGCCCGCGAGCTCGGGATCCGCACGATCATCGACGTCGTCCCCAACCACGTCTCGTCCGAGCACGAGTGGTTCAAGGCCGCACTCGCCGCCGGCCCCGGGTCGCCCGAGCGCGAGCGCTTCTGGTTCCACCCGGGCAAGGGCGAGGACGGCTCCGAGATCCCGACGCGCTGGGTCTCCGAGTTCCAGGGCAGCACCTGGACGCGCACGACGAACCCCGACGGCACGCCCGGCGAGTGGTACCTGCACGTCTTCGCCCCCGAGCAGCCGGACCTCAACTGGAGCCACCCCGACGTGCGCCGCGAGCACGAGGACATCCTGCGGTTCTGGTTCGACCGCGGCGCGGCGGGCATCCGCATCGACTCCGCGGCGCAGCTCGTCAAGGACCCGGCGCTGCCCGAGGTCCCGGCCCACCCCGGCCCGGGGGAGCACCCGCACGTCGACCGCGACGAGCTGCACGACATCTACCGCGGCTGGCGCGCCGTCGCCGAGTCCTACGAGGAGCCGCGCGTGCTCGTGGGCGAGGTGTGGCTCGCGGACCGCGCGCGGTTCGCCCAGTACCTGCGCCCGGACGAGATGCACACGGCGTTCAACTTCGACTTCATGGCCCGCCCGTGGGACGCGAAGGCGCTGCGCGAGTCGGTCCAGACGACGCTCGACGCCCACGCCCCGGTCGCCGCACCTGCGACGTGGGTGCTGTCGAACCACGACGTGACGCGCCCGGTCACGCGGTACGGCCGCGAGGACAGCTCGTTCGCGTTCGCGACCAAGCGCTTCGGCACGCCGACGGACCTGGAGACCGGGCGCCGTCGGGCCCGCGCGGCAGCGCTGCTGTCCGCGGCGCTGCCGGGGTCGCTGTACCTCTACCAGGGCGACGAGCTCGGGCTTCCCGAGGTCGAGGACCTGCCGCTCGACGCGATCCAGGACCCCATGCACTTCCGCTCCGACGGCGTCGACCCCGGCCGCGACGGCTGTCGCGTCCCCCTCCCGTGGACGCGCGGCGGCACGAGCAACGGGTTCGGGCCCGACGGCGGCGCGCAGCCCTGGCTGCCCCAGCCCGCGGGCTGGGGGGAGATGTCCGTCGAGGCGCAGGCCGACGACGAGACGTCGATGCTCGCGCTCTACCGCCGCGTCCTCGCGACGCGACGGGCGGAGCCCGCGCTGCACGGCGAGGCGTTCCGCTGGCTCGACTCCCTCGGCGGGGTCGCGCTCGGCGACGACGTGCTCGCGTTCGTCCGCGAGGACACCCGCGGCGACGACCGTGACGGCGCGGTCACGTGCGTCGTCAACCTCGGGGCCGAGGACGTGCCGCTGCCCGCGGACGCCGAGGTCCTCCTCCTCAGCGGCACCCCGCACGGGGTGGACGCGTCGGAGCCACCGACGCGCCTCGCCCCCGACACCGCGGTCTGGCTGCGCGCATGACTCCGCGCACGGGCCAGCACGAGGCCTGACCGCCACCAGTCCCCGGGCCGCGAGCCGGTCGGCCCGGACACCCAGCACCCACCCAGCACACCCACCCAGCACCACCGGAACACAGGAGTGACGATGAAGTCCACACGTCAGGCGATCGCCTTCACCCTCGCGGGGGCGCTCGCGATCAGCACGCTCGCCGCGTGCTCGAGCGGCGGCTCGGGCAGCGACGACGAGACCAGCGGCTCGGACGGCGACGGGAAGGTCACCCTCAAGGTGGTCTCCCTCCTCCCGGGCTCCGAGCAGGAGGCGATCGACGCCTTCAACGCGCAGGTCGAGGAGTTCGAGGCCGCGAACCCGGACATCGACATCGTGCCGGAGGAGTACGAGTGGAAGGCGACGACGTTCGCCCCCCAGCTCGCCGGCGGCACGCTGCCCGACGTCTTCGAGATCCCGTTCACCGACGCGAAGACGCTCGTCGAGAACGGCCAGCTCGCGGACCTCGACGAGCAGTTCCGCACCCTGCCCTACGCCGACAGCTTCAACCCGGCGATCATCGAGGCCGGGACGGGCGCCGACGGCCACGTCTACGCGATCCCCGCGAAGAACGTGTACGGCGTGGGCCTGCACTACAACCGCGCGCTGTTCGAGTCCGCCGGGCTCGACCCCGACCAGCCGCCGACCACGTGGGACGAGGTCCGCGAGGACGCGAAGAAGATCGCGGACGCCAACCCCGGCGTGGCGGGCTACATGCAGATGTCGCAGAACAACACCGGCGGCTGGCAGCTCACGGTCAACACGTTCGCCCGTGGCGGTCGCACGCAGGAGGTCGCGGACGACGGCACGGCGACGTCGACGCTCACCAACGACGGCACCAAGGAAGCGCTCGAGTGGCTCAAGGCCATGCGCTGGGAGGACAACTCCCTCGGGAGCAACTTCCTCCTCGACTGGGGCACCATGAACCAGGCGTTCGCCGCCGGCCAGGTCGCGATGTACACGTCGGGCTCGGACGTCTTCACGTCGCTCGTGCAGACGAACGACCTCGACCAGTCCACCTACGGCCTCGCCGCGCTGCCGCTCGAGGGCGACGACGCCGGAGTCCTCACGGGCGGCACGCTCGCCGCGATGCCCGCCAACGTGGACGAGTCGAAGAAGGAGGCCGCGATCAAGTGGATCGACTTCTTCTACCTCGCCAAGCTCGTCGACGAGAAGCGCGCGGTCGCGGACGCCGAGACGCTCGTCGCGAACGACCAGCCCGTGGGCACCCCGGTCCTGCCGATGTTCTCCCAGGAGCAGTACGAGCAGAACCAGGAGTGGATCAAGGACTTCATCAACGTGCCGCTCGACCAGATGACGAGCTACACGGACACGATGTTCGACCTGCCGCTCGTCGGTGAGCCGTCGCAGAAGACGCAGGAGATCTACGCCCTGCTCGACCCGGTCGTCCAGGCGGTCCTGACGGACGAGAACGCCGACGTGGACGCGCTGCTGGAGCAGGCGAACACCGAGGCGCAGGCCCTGCTCGACCAGGGCTGACGCCCGAGGTCGCGCGGTCCGCACCGGGCCGCGCGACCCGCAGACCCGGGTCGGCCGGCAGCGCCCCCTGCCGGCCGACCCGTACCCCACCGGTGCCCGACGGCGCGACGCACCTCGCGTCGTCGGGCACCTCCCACCGCACCGAAGGACGTTCGCCCGTGACCGCCACCACCGCCCCGCCGCGACGGGGACCCGCCTCCCACGCGCGGGCCGACCGCGACGGCCGACGCCGCAGCCCTGTGACGTGGTTCCGCGGCGGGGGACTGAGCAACCTCGTGTTCCTGCTCCCGCTGATCGTCATCTTCGGGGTCTTCTCGTGGTTCCCGATCGTGCGCGCGGTGATCATGAGCTTCCAGGAGACGAACCTCGTGAGCGACCCGACGTTCGTCGGGCTCGACAACTTCCGTCAGGTGCTGAACGACCCGCTCCTGTGGAAGGCCGTGAAGAACACGCTGTACTTCGCGTTCCTCGCCCTGCTGTTCGGGTACCCGATCCCGCTCGTCGCCGCGGTGCTCATGCGCGAGGTCCGCCGGGCGCGCGGGCTCTACTCCGCGCTGGCCTACCTGCCGGTCGTCGTGCCCCCGGTCGTCGCCGTGCTGCTGTGGAAGTTCTTCTACAACGGCAGCCCGACGGGCGTGTTCAACACGATCCTCGGCTGGGTCGGCCTCGGCCCGTACCCGTGGCTGCAGGACGCCTCGACGGCGATGCCGTCGCTCGTGCTCGCCGCGACCTGGGCCGGTGCGGGCGGGACGATCATCATCTACCTCGCCGCCCTGACGAGCGTGCCGCCCGAGCTCTACGACGCCTCCGAGGTGGACGGCGCGGGGCTGTGGCGCAAGATCTGGCACGTCACGCTCCCCGCGCTGCGCGGCGTCCTGTTCATCACGCTGATCCTTCAGGTCATCGGGACCGCGCAGGTCTTCCTCGAGCCCTACCTGTTCACCGGCGGCGGGCCGAACAACGCGACGCTCACGATCCTGCTGCTCATCTACCGCTACGCCTTCCAGAACAGCCTCGGCGGCGACTACGGGGCCGCGACCGCGCTGTCGATCATGCTCGCGGCCGTCCTCGCCGTCTTCTCGATCCTCTACTTCCGGCTCACCCGGTCCTGGAGCACGTCATGACTCTCTCGCCCACCGACAACCCGAGCGAGATCGGCGTCGTCTCGCAGGACTCCGCGGCCACGACGGACGCGGTCGACGACCCGGACGGCACGTCCCGCCGCGCCGCCGCGGCGAGCCGCAACCGACGCGAGTCCGACCGCCGCAAGGTGAGCTCGCGCCGTCGCAAGGCGCTCGACGGCGTCGAGGACCGCGGCGCGCTGTCCGAGGCGGACTGGCGCCGCCCGTCCATCCGGTGGGGGATGGGGACCACGCACGTGCTCCTGCTCGTGATCCTCGTCGTCGCGGGCCTCGGGCCGATGCTGCTGCTCGCCAAGTACGCCGTCACCCCGACGCAGGACATCCTGCGCACCCCGATGGCGATCTTCCCGAACGGCATCGCGTGGGACAACCTCGACAAGGCCTGGAACGACGTCCAGGTCAGCCGGTACTTCCTCAACACGATCTGGCTCGCGGTCGGGTCGTGGGCGTCGCAGATCATCGTGGCGACGACGGGCGGGTACGCGCTGTCGGTCCTGCGGCCGAGGTACGGGAAGGTGGTGCAGGCGCTCGTCCTGTCGACCATGTTCGTCCCGGCGATCGTCCTGCTCGTCCCGCTGTACCTGACGATCCTCGACCCGCCGCTGCTGGGCCGGTCGCTCATCAACAGCTTCTGGGCCGTGTGGCTGCCGGCGGGCGCGAGCGCGTTCAACGTGCTGCTCGTCCAGCGGTTCTTCGACAGCCTCCCGCGCGAGGTGTTCGAGGCCGCGCGCATGGACGGTGCGGGGCCGTACCGGCTGTTCTGGTCGATCGTGCTGCCGATGTCGAAGCCGATCATCGGCGTCGTCTCGGTGTTCGCGGTCATCGCGGCCTGGAAGGACTTCCTCTGGCCGCTGCTGGTCCTCAAGGACCCGGCGATCCAGCCGTTGTCCGTGCGCCTGCCGTCCATCGAGGCGTCGACCGACCTCGGCGTGTTCCTCGCGGCTCTCGCGATCTCCACGCTCATCCCGGTCGGCCTGTTCCTCGTCTTCCAGCGCATGTTCCTCCAGGGCGCGGGCCTCGGCGGAGCGGTCAAGGGCTGACCTGCGGTCCGCTGCCGAACACGACGTTGGTGTCGTTATCCCGCGGATAACGACACCAACGTCGTTCTCGACCGCGAGCAGGGTCGTGCTCGACCGGGAGCAGGGCCCGGCGGCGGGCGGTCACCAGCGGTTGTGGACCTCCTCGGCCCAGCCGACGAGGCCGTCGAACCGCACCGGCTCCGGTGCGGCGCCGCCGCCGGTCCCCGCGGCGGGCGGCGTGAACGTGCCGGACCAGTGACCGAAGCACTGGTCGGTCGACGACGAGACGACCCCGAGGTGCGTCCGCGTGACCTTGGTGTGGAAGGGCTCGAACGTCGCGTCGAGTCCGCCGCCGGTGACGCGCCACGGCCGGTGCGGGCCGGCGAGGTCGTAGTCCCAGACGAGCTCGTCGGGGAGGTGGTGGATCCGACCGTCGAGGGAGACCGCGTTCTCGGTCGAGCCCGTGCCGACCGTCCAGCGTCCGCCGACCTGGATCCCGACCACCCGCCCGTGGCACTCGCCCGAGCCGGCGCCCCAGTTCCACCGGACGTCGTAGGGCCAGCGCCCCCGGCCGTGGTCGAGCACCGCCCACGACGACCCGGCCGGGACGTCGACGGTCCGGCCGTCGACCCACAGCGTGCCGTGCGCCGGGCGTGCGACGTCCTTGACCGTGTACTGGAAGCGCGAGTCGCTCCACGGCACGACGACGGCGAGCCGCTCGTGCCCGGGCGGCAGCTCGGCGACGACGTCGAACGAGACGTCGCGGGTCCGCGCGCGCAGGCGCGTCCCGCCGTCGACCTCGTCGAGGTCGATCGCGAGGTTCTTCGCGCGTGCCCGGGCGGGGCCGTCGCCGAGCGAGCCGGGCAGCTCGACGCCGCGCGCGGGCACGACGGTCGCGTCGGCGCCCCACGTGCGGCCCGACTCCCGGTCCAGCACCCACACCTCGTGCACGGCCGCGTAGTCGAGCGACGAGACGGTCAGCGCGAGGACGTGCGTCGGGGTGACGACGCCCCAGTACTCCCAGCGCTTGTTCCGGCCCGCATGGCGGCGGCCGTCCCGCGCGACGCCGGACGTGTCGACGAGCGGCTGCCGCGCCCACCCGATCGAGCGGCGGTCGAGCAGGCCGTCGGGCAGGGTGAGCGGCACGCGCTCGGTGATCTCCGGGAGCGGCACCGCTCCACCTCCACGTGGTACGGCTCGGGCGGTCCTGCGCGGCGGGCGACGGTGCCCGGTGCCCGGCCCGAGGAGCGAGCGAGCCCGAGTCTAGGGGCCTCGGCGAGGGGCCCTGACGAGGTGACACTCTGTCCCGTCAATGTCACGTCCCCCCGGTCGGCTTCCGGGCGGGCGGGGCCCGGAGCAGGTGCCATGATCGGGAGCATGCCCCCGTTCTCCCCCCAGGACGTCGCTGCCGACGCGGGCCGGGCCGCCGAGCCTGCCGCTGCCGCGAGCGCCGTCGACCCCGGTCCCGCCCCCGACCTGAGCCCCTACGACGCGCTCCTGCTCTACTCGTTCGGCGGCCCGAACAAGCCCGAGGACGTCGTGCCGTTCCTGCGCAACGTCACCGCCGGCAAGGGCATCCCCGACGCGCGCCTCGAGGAGGTCGGCGAGCACTACTACGGCTTCGGCGGCAAGAGTCCCATCAACGAGCAGAACCTCGCGCTGAAGGCGGCCCTCGAGGCGGAGCTCGCGCGCCGCGGCGTCGAGCTGCCGGTCGTGTGGGGCAACCGCAACTGGGAGCCGTACACGACCGACGCGATCGACGAGCTCGAGGCGAGGGGCGCGAAGAACGCCGTCGCGCTCGTGACGTCGGCGTACTCGTCGTACTCGGGGTGCCGCCAGTACCGCGAGGACCTCGCCGTCGTGCTCGACGGGCGCGGTCAGCTCGGCCCCGACGGGTCCACGGGCGTGCAGTTCGACAAGGTGCGCTCGTACTTCAACCACCCGGGCTTCGCGCAGGCGAACGTGGACGCGGTGCTCGACGCGTACGCCGCGCTCGCGGGCCGGGGCGGGGACGTCGCCGCCGCTCGCCTCGTGTTCGTCACCCACTCCATCCCGGACACGATGGAGGCCGCGTCGCGCGTCTCGCACGCGACGTACTCCGAGCAGCACCTCGACCTCGCGCGCGTGGTCGTGGCCGAGGTGTCGGCGCGCCTCGGCCACGACGTCGCGTGGGACCTCGCCTACTGCTCGCGCTCGGGCCCGCCGAGCCAGCCGTGGCTCGAGCCGGACGTCAACGACCACCTCGAGGAGATCGCGAAGGACGGCGTCCGCGACGTCGTGCTCTCGCCGATCGGGTTCGTGTCGGACCACATGGAGGTCGCCTACGACCTCGACACGGAGGCCATGGCGACCGCGACGGAGCTCGGGATGACCGCGGTCCGCGCCGGGACCGTCGGCACGCGCGAGCCGTTCGTGCGCGGGCTGGTCGACCTGCTCGTCGAGCGCGCGGCCCTCGCGCGGGGCGAGGACATCGAGGAGGCCACCGTCGGCGACCTCCCGGCGTTCCGGTCGGTGTGCGCGCCGGGCTGCTGCCTGCGTCGCGACGGCGAGCCGAGCGGCGTGCCCGCACTGTGCAGCACGGACGTCCACGGCTGAGCCCGCCCCCTCGAGCTCGACGTCGAGCTCGACGTCGAGCTCGACGCTGAGCTCGACGCTGAAGAACCCGCACCGACCAGGGAGGAACCCCCGATGAACGACGCCGCGCGCGTCCCTGCGGACCACGAGCAGATCAACACCACCATCCGCTACGCGATGTGGTCCGTCTTCGCGACGGCGGCGCCGCTGCCCGCCGACGCGGACGAGCGGGCGGGCCTCGTGGCGGACGCGCTGACCGCCGTCGGCGGCGGGGACGACCCGGCCGCGACGGACGGCGACCTCGTCGTGCGCGGCTGGTACGACGTCGCGGGTCTGCGCTCGGACGCCGACCTCATGGTGTGGTGGCACGGCCCGACGGTCGAGTCGGTGCAGGGCGCCTACCAGCGCCTGCGCGCGAGCGGCCTCGGGGCGCACCTGGAGCCGGTGTGGTCGAACGCGGCGCTGCACCGCCCGGCCGAGTTCAACCGGGGGCACGTGCCGGCCTTCCTCGCGGGCGAGGCGCCGCGCGACTACCTGAGCGTCTACCCGTTCGTGCGGTCGTACGACTGGTACCTGCTGCCCGACGCGGAGCGTCGGACCATGCTGCGCGACCACGGCCTCGCGGCGAAGGACTACCCGGACGTGCGTGCCAACACCGTCGCGTCGTTCGCGCTCGGCGACTACGAGTGGATCCTCGCGTTCGAGGCGGACGAGCTGCACCGCATCGTCGACCTCATGCGCGAGCTGCGCGCCACGGAGGCCCGCCGCCACGTCCGCGAGGAGGTCCCGTTCTTCACGGGCCCGCGCACGACGCTCACGGCCTGGGCCGACCGCCAGCCCCTGTCCTGACCCCACGGCGTCGAACATGACTCTGGTGTCGTTATCCGAGGGATAACGACACCAGAGTCATGCTCGACGGCGCGCAGGGTCGTTCTTGGCGCAGCCGAGGGGGCTGGGGCCCGAACCCTGCGGGGTCAGCCCGCGGGGACGGCGTCCGGCTCGCCCTCGCGGACGTACGGCGCGACGTGCGCGACGAGCGCCTCGTCGCTGTCCTTGGTGAGCCGCTCGCCCGACCACGTCTCGTGGAGCGTGAGGGTCGTGCCGTCGTGCAGCGTGAGGTCGACGCGCACGGGTGTGACCTTGCGGATCGCGGCCGCGGCGACCTGCTCGTAGGGCACGTACCGGTACCGCGCGGCGAGGTCGGCGACGGGGGCCGAGCGCAGGAGCTCCACGAGGCGAGCCTTGCCGCCCTCCGTCTTCTTGGGGCAGGGCGCCAGGACCAGCCCCACGTCCAGCACCAGGACGTCGTGGTACGCCCCGTCCACCTTGACGTTGGCGAGGCCGCCGACGACGTCGCCGCCGTGCGCGGTCGCCTGCGCGGTCTGCTGGACCGCGCCCGCGACGTCGATGCCGAGGGCGTCGAGCCGGGCGCGAGCCTCCGCGGTGGTCGCGGGGTCGGCCGCGAGGCGCGCGACCTCAGCCAGGTCGAGGACGGTGCCGTCGGGCGTCTCGAGCGTCGCCGGTCCCGTCCACGACGCGCGCCACCGCGCCGCGCCGGAACGGACGGCCGCTGCCGCGAGGGCCGAGGAGATCGCGCCGGTGATCGCCTCGCGCGCCTCGGCGGCGGGTGCCCCCGGCACGAGGTCGCGCGCGACGGCGTCGAGGCGGCCGGCGCCGAGGAGGTCGAGCAGGGTCGCCAGGTCGCCCTGCGGGCGGCCGGCGGCACGGCCGACCGCGCGGTAGAGGGTGTCCGCGGTGCGCTGGTCGTGGATCGGCATTGCCGCCGCGACGAGCGCGTCCCACGGGAGCTGCGCGCGCGTCCCGAACGCGACCTCCTCGACCGCGACGCGCTCGGCCCGCGTCGCGAAGCCCGGGACGAGGGCGGTGGCGGGCCGCTCGTCCGTGGCGGGCGCGCCGCCGTCGGGCATGGTGTCCATCGCGGCGACGCGCCGCGCGATCGACGGGTGCGTGTCCCACGCGGACTGCTCGGCGGGCGCGTCGTCGGACCGGAGCTCGGCGAGGTCGCCGGCCCGGCCGCGCAGGAGCTCGTCGAAGCCCCCGAAGACGCCCGCCGGGGTCGGGGCGAGGCCGTGCTCCCAGCCGAGCCCGACGTACTGGCTCGTGTAGAAGCCCCATGCCGCGTCGATCACCGGGACCTCGCGCAGCGCCGCCTGGGCGGTCGCGCGACCCGCGACGCGCACCGACAGCTCGTCCGCCTCGAGCTCCTGGCGCCGGCTGACCGCCGCCGAGACGAGGACGTAGAGCTTCGCGTACTGCTTGAGCAGCCAGCCGACGACGTTCCCCCGGAGCTGCCCGACCGTCGCCATGATCGCCTCGCGGCCGCGGTACGCGAGCGGGCCGAGGCGCGTGTGCGAGCGGGAGTAGTGGCCGAGCTCGTGGGCGAGGACCGACCGGAGCTGCGCGGCGGACAGGCCCTGCAGCAGCGGGACGCCGAGGTACAGGCGCCGCGTCCCGCCGACGAGACCGAGCAGGCGCGTGTCCTCGCCGACCGCGGCGTTGACGTCGGCGACGAGCCGGATCTCGTCGGGGGCCCGCGTGTCCGCGACCTGCGCGAGCTCGCGGACCGTGGCCCAGAGCTCGGGCGCGTCGCGCTCGGCGAGCAGCACCCCGCCCGGACCCTGCTTCTCCGCCCTGGCGACGCGCACGAGCGCGACGACGAGGCCCACGGCGACGACGATCGTGAAGAACCCGAGCTTCGCGGCGCCGCCGCCCGCGTGCTCCGAGAACGCCCAGACGGTCGCGGCGCCGAGCCCGACGACGGCACCGAGCGCGAGGACGTAGAAACCGACGAGGAGGAGGACCGACAGCGCGGCGCGCAGGGTCGTGGTCATGGGCGTGCCTCTCACGATGCGCCGCACCCGCGCGGCGGTCTGGCGCCGGAGCATAGTGGGACGCGTGCTCGGGGCACCAGTCCCGTCCACGGGGACGGACCAAGATGCTCAGCATGCTGATTGATGCGACGGTGGAGCATGACCACCGCAGCCGTCCCGGCGGGCGCCGTCCCCGCGCCCGCGCCCTCCGACCGCGTCCGTCAGGTCGTCGTCCTCGTCGGCTCGCTCGTCGCCGCCGGTGCCGCGGCCTACGGTGCGGGCGCGTTCGGCGGGACCGCCGTCGAGCAGACCGCCGGGGGCGCGCTCTCCTCGACCGCGACGCCCGTCGCGCCCGACAACCCGGCGTTCCGCATCTGGTCCGTGATCTACCTCGGGCTCTTCGTCTTCGCGGTCTACCAGGTGCTGCCGCGGCACGCCGCGAGCCCGCGCCTGCGCGCGACGGCGTGGTGGGTCCTCGTCTCCATGGTCCTCAACGCGGCGTGGATCGGCGTCGTGCAGGCGGGTTGGGTCCCGCTCAGCGTCGTCGTCATCGCGGCGCTGCTCGCGGTCGACGCCGTGGTCGTGGTGCGGCTCGTGCGCCGGCGGCCCGAGTCGACCGTGCAGGCCGTCGTGCTCGACGGGACCATGGGCCTCTACACCGGCTGGGTGAGCGTCGCGACGCTCGCGAACGTCGCGGCGGCGCTCGCGGACGCGCGCGTCGGCGGGCTCGGCCTCGGCGCGACGGGCTGGTCGGTCGTGCTCGTCGTGCTCGCCGCGGCGCTGTCCGTCGCGTGGGCGGCGTTCGCCACCGGGCGCCGCGCGCTCGCCCTCGGCATCGGCCTCGCGATGGCGTGGGGACTCGCGTGGATCGCCGTCGGGCGGTTCCAGGGCGAGCTCGTGGACACCACCGTGGCATGGGCGGCCGTCGGTGCGTCCGTGGTCGCGCTCGTCGCCGCGGTCGTCGCGGCGACCCGGCCTGCGCGCGCCTGATCACCCGCCGAGCACGGGATCCGCGACCGGATCGAGCCCAGGACGGTCGCGGAGCCCGCGCTCGGCGGGCCGAGCGTCGCGGGTCAGGGGTAGAGGCCGCGGATCTGGTGGGCCTCCGCGACGCGCTGGACGCCGATGACGAGCGCGGCGTCGCGCAGGCTCAGCTCCTCGCGGCGCGCGAGGCTCGCGACCTCCTCGTACGCGTGCAGCATGCGGTGCTCGAGCTTGTCGCCGATCTCCTCCGCGGTCCACCAGTACGCCTGGTTCGCCTGGACCCACTCGAAGTAGGAGACGACGACGCCGCCCGCGTTCGCGAGGACGTCCGGCACGACCGTCACGCCGTTCTTCGCGAGCACGCGGTCGCCCTCGGCCGTCGTCGGGCCGTTCGCGCCCTCGACGACCCAGCGGGCGCGCACGGTGCGCGCGGTGTCGCCGTCGAGCACGCCCTCGACCGCGGCGGGGACCAGGACGTCGACGTCGAGCGCGAGCAGCGCGTCGTTGTCGACGGGGTCGGCACGGTCGAAGCCGACCACGCTGCCCGCCGCCGCGACGTGCTCGAGCAGGGCGCGCACGTCGAGCCCGTCCGGGTCGTGCACGCCCCCGTACTGGTCGGACACCGCGACGACGCGCGCCCCGCGCGCCGCGAAGATCGCGGCGGCGTGCGACCCGACCTTGCCGAAGCCCTGGATCGCGACGGTCACGTCGGACAGCGCCACGCCCGCCTCGTCGAGCGCCGCGGCGGTGACGTGCACGACCCCGGCGCTGGTCGCCGTCGTGCGTCCGAGCGAGCCGCCCACGGTGATCGGCTTGCCGGTCACGACGGCCGGGATCGTGTAGCCCTGGTTGACCGAGTAGGTGTCCATGACCCAGGCCATGGTCTGCTCGCTGGTGCCCATGTCGGGCGCCATGATGTCCCGCTCCGGGCCGATGACCGGCATGATCTCCGACGTGTAGCGGCGCGTCACGCGCTCGAGCTCGGCCTCGGAGTAGCAGCGCGGGTCGATCGCGACGCCGCCCTTCGCCCCGCCGTAGGGCAGGTCGACGATCGCGCACTTCCACGTCATCCACATGGCCAGCGCGCGGACCTCGTCGACGTCGACGCTCGGGGAGTAGCGCAGCCCGCCCTTGCCCGGGCCGCGCGAGACGTTGTGCTGCACCCGGTAGCCGTGGAAGAGGACGGTGCGGCCGTCGTCGCGCCGCAACGGGACGGCGACGTTCACCTCGCGTCGCGGCGTCGCGAGCATCTCGTGCAGGCCGTCGTCGTAGCCGAGGAAGCCGACCGCGCCGGCGAGCTGCGCGTGCGCGGTGTCGAGGGCAGAGGCGGGGGTCGTCTGCGGGGTCGGGGTGAGGTGGTGCGGGGTGGTGGTATCGCCGCTCGTGAGGGTGGGCGGCACGGACGTCGTCGTCACGGTTCCTCCGGTTCGAGGTTCTCCTCGGTGCCGCGGGGGTGTGCGGCACCGAGGGTCACGCTACCTCCGGCGCGGGCGCTCGCCGCTCACGCGCCCCGGCGGTGCCCGAGCGCGTCGATCGCCGCGAGCTCGTCCGCGGAGAGGGTGAACCCGGTCACCTGGAAGTTCGCCTCGATGCGCTCCGGCGTCACCGACTTGGGGATGACGACGAACCCGTGGTCGAGGTGCCAGCGCAGCACGACCTGGGTCGGCGTGACGCCGTGCGCGGCCCCGACCTCGGCGAGCACCGGCGCCTCGAGGTCGGTGCGCTTGAACGGGCTGTACCCCTCGAGCACGACGCCGCGCTGCGCGAGCTCGTGCGCGAGACGGTGGTCGTAGTCGGCGGGGCTCCACGGGATCTGGTCGACGGCGGGCGTCTCGCCGACCTGCTCCGAGATGACGTCCACCTGCTCGACCGAGTAGTTGCTCACCCCGATCGACCGCACCTTGCCCTCGTTCCGCAGCTCGACGAACCGCTCCCAGACCCACGGCGACGCCTCGCCCGCCGGCGGCCAGTGGATGAGCCACAGGTCCACGTGGTCGGTGCCGAGGTCGCGCAGCGACGCCTCGAGCGTCTCGCGCTCGCGGCCCGCGGCGTCCGGCGGGAGCTTGGTCGTGACGAACACGTCGGCGCGGTCCACGGACGAGTCGGCGAGCGCGCGCCCGACCTGCGCCTCGTTGCCGTAGCCCGTCGCGGTGTCGACGTGCCGGTAGCCCACGTCGAGCGCGTGGCGCACGGCGCGGTACGCGTCGTCGCCCTCGGACTGCCAGGTCCCGAGCCCGAGGAGCGGCATCGCACCGCCGGGCAGGTCGACGGTCGGGACGGTGTGCGAGGAGTCTGCGGAGGTCATGCCGTCAGTCTCCGTGCCCGACGCCGCCTCTCGCCACCGCGGCAGCCTCCATCGGTGCGTCACCGGACGCCGAGCCCGGGGTTCGCGGTCAGCCGACGCTCGGAGCGACCCGCAACCCCGGGCTCGGCAGGAGGTGGGCCGGGCGGACGCGGGTCAGCGGCGGGTGCGGCGGCGGTACTGGGCCGGGGTCTCGCCGGCGAGGCGCGCGAACGTGCGGGTGAACGACGGCTGGTCGTAGAAGCCGCTGTCCGCCGCGATGTCGCCGATCGAGGCGGTGCTCCCCGCGAGCAGGCGCGTCGCGTGGTCGACCCGGGTGCGCAGGACGAGCTGGCGCGGCGTCACGCCGTACACGCGTCGCACGCGCCGGTCGAGCACCGCGGGCGTGGATCCCGCGGCCTCGGCGAGCCGCGCCGTCGTCCAGCGGGCTCCGAGGTCGGCCTCCACCGCCGCGACGAGCGCGGCGAGGGAGTCCATGGTGGCGTCGTCCGCCGCGCCCGCGCGCAGGTCGTGCGAGACGGACACGATCCCCACGAGGTGGCCCGCGTCGTCGTGCACGGGGAGCTTGGACGTGAGGAACCAGCCCGACGTGCCGCCGAGCCGCCGGATGCGCTCGAGCTCGCCGCGCAGCGCGCGCCCGCGCAGCACCTCGGCGTCCTGCTGCTCGTAGCGCTCGGCGAGCTGCGGGACGAACAGGTCGCGCGCACGTCGGCCCAGCACGGCGCGGCGCGAGCGTTCGTTCGTCCGCGCGACGAACACGGGGTTGACCGCGACGTACCGGCCCGTGACGTCCTTGGCGCAGAACATCGTGTCCGGCAGCTCGTCCATGAGCGCGACCATGGCGGGGCTGAGGGCGGCGAGGAGCGCCGCGCCCTCTGGCCACAGGTTGTCGCGGACGGGTGCCATGTCGCCCCGGATCGTACAAGACGAGTCACCGCGACCCGAGGCACCCTGGAGGGATGAGCAACGACGCGCCCGCCCGGCCGCTCCCCACCCCCGGAGCCGTCGGCGACACGACCCTCACCTCCCCGGAAGACCTCGTCGAGGAGGCCGTCGCCCTGGCCGGTCGCTGGCTCGCCGCCAGCGAAGGTGCCGGTGACACCCGCGCCCGGCAGACCGCCGAGCGGCTCGGCGCGCTCGTCTCCGACCCCGCGGGCCTCGAGCTCGCGGTCCGGTTCGTCGACGACGTCGCGCGCCCCCAGGACGTGCACGTCGCCGCGCGGGCGCTCGGCCGCCTCGGCGAGCTCGCCGGGAGCGCGGGCTCGTTCCTCGGGCCGGTCGACCGGACGCTCCTGCGCGTCGGGGCGGGCGTCGCGCCCGTGCTGCCGCGCGTCGTCGTGCCGGCCGCGCGGATGCGCCTGCGCCAGCTCGTGGGGCACCTGGTGGCCGACGCCGGGCGCGGCCTCGGCCCGCACCTCGCCCGGACGCGGGCGGAGGGCTACGCGCTCAACGTCAACCTGCTCGGCGAGGCGGTGCTCGGCGAGGCGGAGGCGGACGCGCGGCTCGAGCGCACGCTCGCGCTCGTGCGGCGCCCGGACGTCGACTACGTGTCGGTCAAGGTGTCGTCCGTCGCGTCGCAGCTCGTCACGTGGGACCTCGACGGGTCGTGCGAGCGCGTCGTCGAGCGGCTCCTGCCGCTCTACCGCGCGGCGCGCGACCACGGCGTCTTCCTCAACCTCGACATGGAGGAGTACAAGGACCTCGCGCTGACGACCGCGGTGTTCCGCGAGATCCTCGCGCACGACGACCTGCACGACCTCGAGGCCGGGATCGTGCTCCAGGCCTACCTGCCCGACGCGCTCGGCGCGCTCGACGGGCTCACGCGGTTCGCGACCGAGCGCGTCGCCGCCGGGGGAGCGCCGATCAAGGTCCGCCTCGTCAAGGGCGCGAACCTCGCGATGGAGGCTGTCGAGGCCGAGCTGCACGGCTGGCCGCAGGCGCCGTACCCGACCAAGCCCGACGTCGACGCGAACTACGTCCGCCTGCTCGACCACGCGCTGCGCGAGCCCCGGACGGACGCCGTGCGCATCGGCGTCGCGAGCCACAACCTCTTCCATGTCGCGCTCGCGGTGCTCCTCGGCCGCGCCCGCGGCGTGAGCCACGCGCTCGACGTCGAGATGCTCCAGGGCATGGCTCCTGGCGAGGCGCGCGCCGTGCGCGACGAGGTCGCGGCCGACCGCGTCGTGACCGGCCCGCACGCGGGGCGCGGCGGCCGCGTCGTGCTGTACACGCCCGTCGTGCGCGACGAGGACTTCGACGTCGCGATCTCCTACCTCGTGCGCCGCCTCGAGGAGAACGCGGCCGAGCAGAACTTCCTGCACGCCATGTTCGCGGACGGTGGCGCCCCCGCGGGCAGCCTGATGGAGCGCCAGGAGGCCGCGTTCCGCGCGTCCGTGCGCCACGGCGTGCACTACGAGGATGCCGACGTGACACCGCGCCGCCGCCCGCGCGCGGACGCCCCGACCGCCGCCGGTCCGCACCAGCCCGCCGAACCCGGGGTTGTCGGCCGCGACGGCGCCGAACCCACCCGCAACCCCGGGTTCGGCGGGGGCGGGTTCGCCAACGCCGCCGACACCGATCCCGCTGTCGCCGCCGCGCGTGAGTGGGCGCGCCACGTGACCGGGCCCGGGTCCGGGTTCGTGGCCGTGCGGACGCCCCAGCTCACCTCCACGGCCCAGGTGGACGACGCCGTCGCGACCGCCGTGCGCGCGACCGCGGCGTGGTCGCGGGTCGCCCCGACCGCCCGCGCCGCCGCGCTGCGCGCCGTCGCCCGGCGGCTCGAGGAGGCGCGCACCGACCTCGTCGCCGCGATGGTGCACGAGCCGGGCAAGACCGTCGCCGAGGCCGACCCCGAGGTGAGCGAGGCCGTCGACTTCGCGCGCTACTACGCGCGCTCCGCCGAGGAGCTGGAGCACGTGCCCGGCGCCCGGTTCACGCCCGACGGCGTCACGCTCGTCACGCCGCCGTGGAACTTCCCCGTCGCGATCCCCGTCGGCGGGGTCCTCGCGGCGCTCGCGGCCGGGTCCGCCGTGCTCGCCAAGCCCGCGCCGCCGACGCCGCGCTGCCTCGAGGTGGCGGTCGAGGCGATCCACGCGGGCCTGCGGGACGCCGTCGCGGCGTCGCCGGGGGACTTCGCGGGCCTGGACGCCGGGTCCGTCACCGAGGTCGTGCAGTACGTCCGCGTCCCCGACGACGAGCTCGGGACGCGCCTCGTCACGCACGACGACGTCGCGCGCGTCGTGCTCACGGGCTCGATCGAGACCGCGCAGCTCTTCGCGCGGTGGAAGCCGTCGCGCCCGGTGCTCGCCGAGACGTCGGGCAAGAACGCGCTCGTCATCACGCCGTCGGCGGACCTCGACCTCGCGGTCGCCGACCTCGTGCGGTCGGCGTTCGGGCACGCGGGGCAGAAGTGCTCGGCCGCGTCGCTCGCGATCCTCGTCGGCTCGGCGGGCGACCCGCGGACCGAGACGGGGCGCCGCGTACGTCGCCAGCTCGTGGACGCGGTGCGCTCGCTCGCGGTCGGCCCGGCCACCGACGTCGCGACGACCATGGGCCCGCTCACCGAGCCCGCCTCGGGCAAGCTCTTGCACGCGCTGACGACGCTGGAGCCGGGGGAGTTTTGGCTCGTGCGTCCGCGGCCGCTCGACGGCGGGCCCGACCTGGAGGGCCGGCTCTGGACGCCCGGCCTCAAGGAGGGCGTCGCACCCGGGTCGCCGTTCCACCTCACCGAGTACTTCGGTCCCGTGCTCGGGATCATGACCGTCCCCACGCTCGACGAGGCGATCGCGCTGCAGAACGCCGTCCCGTTCGGGCTCACCGGCGGGATCCACAGCCTCGACGACGCCGAGGTCGCGCGCTGGCTCGACGCCGTCCAGGTCGGCAACGCCTACGTCAACCGGCACATCACTGGCGCGATCGTGCAGCGCCAGTCCTTCGGCGGGTGGAAGCAGTCGGCCGTCGGGCCGGGCGCCAAGGCGGGCGGGCCGAGCTACGTCGCGCAGCTCGGGCGCTGGAGCGACGCGCCGGGCGCGGGCGCCGACGAGGGCGCGGGGACGTCGTCGGGCACCACGGCGCCCGGGCGGGCCGCGCCGGCCGACGCCACGCCGCCCGCGCGTGAGGCCGCGCCCGAGGCGTGGCTCGCGTGGGCGAAGGCCGACGACGCGCGGTGGTGGGAGCGGGAGTTCGCCGCTGAGCACGACCCGTCGGGGCTGCACGTCGAGTCGAACGTGCTCCGCTACCGCCCGGTCGACGTGCTCACGGTGCGGGTCGGTGCGGACGCCCTCCCGGTCGAGGTCGAGCGCGTGCTGCACGCCGCGCGGACGGCGGGCGTCCCGGCGGTGGTCGTGCCGTCGTCCGGTGACGCCGCGGTGAGCGACGACGAGCTCGCGCGCCGCGTCGCGTCGGGCGCGGTCCGGGGTCGCGTCCGCGTGGTCGGGTCGGCGCCCGGGCTGCACGAGGCCGCCGCCGAGCACGTCGGCGAGGTCACGGTCCTGGACCACCCCGTCGTCGCGAGCGGCCGCCGTGAGCTGCTCACGGTCCTGCACGAGCAGGCCGTCAGCCGCACCACGCACCGGTACGGCCACGTCAAGGGCTGAGTATGTGTCGCCGCCGAGCGAGGGGGCCCGGTCACGACGGGCCTCTCGCGCGACGGGCCAGCCCTCTACCTCGGCGGACCGGGCCCCTCCCTCGCGTGACCAGGGCGCTCGGTCAGCCGGGCGGGGCGACGGTGACCGAGGCCGCGTCGCGGAACGCGCGCAGGCGCTCGGCCTGCTCGCCGACGGCGTCCGCGAGCCCGGCGTCCCACGACACCCACGGATCGGTGAGCACCGTGAGCCGCCGCCCCGACGCGCGGGGCCGCCAGGTCCCGACGACCTCGCCGTCGGCGAGCACGGCTCCGGGCCGTCCGAGCACGCGCCACAGGTCCTGGGCGCGCGCCGCGTCGGGCACGAGCGTGGCGCGGTCGCGGAGCTGGAGGTACAGGTCGTACGGGCCCACGAGCCGGACGACGGGAGTGCCGGCCCCCGCGCGGGCGTCCCGGCGCCGCGCCGCAGCGCCCGCGAGCTGCTCGACGTCGTCGTCCAGCGCCCAGCGGTCGACCGGGCGCGCGCCCGGGTCCGCGTCCGGGACGTCGACGCGCACCGCGTCGTCGGGCCAGCGGTCCCGCACGTCCTTGACCGGCGCGTCGAGGAACCCCGCGACGTCCTGGACGCTCGCGGCGGGGAAGAAGCGCAGGTAGCCGCGCACGACGTCGAGCCGGGGCTCGGCCTCGACCCCGAGCCGACCGTAGAACGGCGGGTCGAGGCCCGGTACCCGCCGCAGCACCGGTGGCGACGTGCCGGGCTCGAGCTCGAGCCCCGCCTGGAGCGCCGCGAGACGGAACGTCTGCTCGTAGCTGTGCGTCGCGCCGCACGACCGGCACCAGCGCAGGTGCGGCTCGGGGAGGCGCTGCGTGAGCCGCGTCGAGAGGTCCCCCTTGACGGTCGGCTCGACGACGATCTCGCGCTCGAGCCGCGCTTCCGTGCGCAGAGCCTCGAGCACGGCGAGGCCCGCAGCGCGCAGGGGCTTGCTCGCGTCGAAGACCCGCTTGGCGGCGTCGGCCTCGGAGAGCGGGGCGGTCGCGACCGCGACGTCGCCCAGGTCAGCGCGACGGTAGACGTGCGGCGCGCCGCGCAGGGTCCACGCGAGGGCGACGTCCGGCGGCAGGGTGCCCGGCGCGACGGCCGGGGCGCCGCGGACCGTGAGGGCCCAGGCGGCGCCGTCGGGCCCCGTGTCCTGCACGCCCAGGTCGAGCACCGCGACGTCGGCGGGCGAGGCGGCCGTGCCCGGCGCCCGGTCGAGCTGCTGGGCGTGCCAGCGCGCGGTGAGGACGTCGGCCCGCGAGACCGTGGTAGGAGGAGCCGTGGACGGGTTCACGACCTCAGGCTACGGTCGCCCACCCACGCCGCCACGGGGTCGGTGCGACCGGGTCCGTGGCGGGCCCGGCCGTCGCCGGTCAGACCGAGTCGCGCTCGACGAGCTCCGGGGAGAGGACCTGCGACGCGATCTCGTCACCGCGTCCGCCGACGAGCTCGAGCAGGAGGTCGGTCGCGCCGCGCACCATCTCGACCATCGGGTTCTGGACCGTGGTGAGGGGCGGGACCGTCGACGCGGCGGTCGCGAGGTTGTCGAACCCGACCACGGACACGTCGCGCGGCACGTCGCGCCCGTGCGCCGCGAGGACGCGCAGCGCGCCCTCGGCCATGAGGTCCGAGGCGACGAACAGGCCGTCGACGTCCGGGTGCGCCGCGAGGATGCGCTCCATCGCCGCCGCACCGCCCGAGACGGCGAAGTCGCCGATCTCGACCGCGTCGTCGGGCAGGCCGGCGTCCTGCAGCACCTCGCGCCAGCCCGTGAGCCGGTCGACGCCGGCCGTCATGTCCTGCGGGCCGGCGATCGTCGCGATGCGGCGGCGGCCCGCCTCGACGAGCCGCCGCGCGGCGAGGCGCCCGCCCTCGACGTTGTCGACGTCGACGTAGAGGAGGTCGGGCGTCGGGCGGAACGGCCGCCCGACGAACACGGCGGGCAGCCGGGCCGCGAGCAGCGCCTCCTCGAGCTCGTCGTCGCGGTGGTGCGACGCGACGATCGCCCCGTCCACGTGCCCGCTGCTCAGGTACCGCACGATGCGGCCCGGCTGCTCGTCGGGCCGCGCGAACAGCAGCACGAGCTGCAGGTCCGTGCCGCCGAGCGCCGCGCTGACCCCGCGCATCGTGCCCGCGAGGAACGGGTCGGTGAGGATGCGCTCGTCCGGCTCGGGGACCACGAGGGCGATCGAGTCGGTGCGGCGCGTCACGAGCGAGCGGGCGGCGCGGTTGGGCGTGTAGCCGAGCTGGGCGACGGCGGCGTCGACCGCCGCCTGGGCCTCGGGCGACACGCGCAGGCCGCCGTTGATCGCGCGCGACGCGGTCGAGCGCGAGACACCCGCCGTCTGGGCCACCTCGTCCAGGGTCGGCGCGGAGCGCAGGCTGTTCATCAGGACAGTATCCCGCGCCCGCCCGGCCGACCGCACCGCCCCGCTCACCGTGTCGTCACTCCCCGGCGACGGCGTCCGCGGCGGACGCCGCGCGCGGGGGGACGGCGTTGTCGCGCGCGACCTGGGCGTACCAGGCGCCGCTCGACTTCACCGTGCGCTCCTGCGTCTCGTAGTCGACGCGGACGATGCCGAACCGCTTGGTGTAGCCGAGCGCCCACTCGAAGTTGTCGAGGAGCGACCACGCGAAGTACCCGCGCACGTCCGCGCCGGCGTCGATCGCGTCGCGCGTCGCCCGCAGGTGCGCGTCGATGAACTCGAGCCGGTCCTGGTCGTCCACCGAGCCGTCCTCGCCCACCTCGTCGGGGTAGGCCGCGCCGTTCTCCGTGATGTACATCGCCACGCCGCGCGGGCCGGTGAAGTCCTGCTGCAGACGCGTGAGCAGGCGCGTCAGCCCCTCGGGCTGCACCTCCCAGCCCATGTCCGTGCGGGGCAGCCCGCGCGAGCGGTCGTGCGCGTCGTCCGCGGCCGGGAAGGGCGACGACGTCGTGCGCACCGGCGCGTCGTCCGCGGGCTCGTCGCGCACGCCCTCGGGGCGCGTCCCGCCGCCGGACTCGGCCGGGGGCAGCGGGTGACCCGAGACGGCGCCGCCGTTGTAGTAGTTGACCCCGAGCGTGTCGATCGGGGCGGAGATGATCTCGAGGTCGCCGTCCTTGACGTGGTCGAGCAGCCCGTAGGGCGCGACGTCCTCCAGGACGTCCGCCGGGTACTCGCCGTGGAAGACGGGGTCGAGGAAGATCCGGTTGAACTGCCCGTCGATGCGGCGCGCGGCGTCGACGTCGGCCGGGTCCTGCGGGTCGACCGGGTCGGAGACCGTGAAGTTCAGGGTCAGGCCGAGGTTCGCCTCGGGCGCGCGCTCGCGCAGCGCCTGGACGGCGAGGCCGTGGCCGAGCAGGAGGTGGTGCGCCGCGGCGAGGCCGTCCTCGCGCGACTGGCGCCCGGGGGCGTGCACGCCCGCGGTGTACCCGAGGAAGGCGGAGCACCACGGCTCGTTGAGCGTCGTCCACACGCCGACGCGGTCGCCCAGCGCCTCGTGCATCGTCACCGCGTACTCGGCGAAGAGGTACGCCGTGTCGCGCGACGTCCAGCCGCCCTTCTCCTCGAGCGCCTGCGGCAGGTCCCAGTGGTAGAGCGTGAGCCACGGGAGGAGGTCCGCGCCGAGCAGCTCGTCGACGAGACGGTCGTAGAACGCGAGCCCGGCCGGGTTCACGGCGCCGCCGTCGGGACGCACGCGGGCCCAGGACGTCGAGAACCGGTAGGTCCCGAGGTTGAGGCTCCGCATGAGCGCGACGTCCTCGCGGTAGCGGTGGTAGTGGTCGCACGCGACCATGCCGTCGTCACCGTTCACGACGGCGCCCGGGACGCGGGCGAACGCGTCCCACACCGAGTCCGTCCGACCGTCCGTGTGCCCGGCACCCTCGATCTGGAACGCGGCCGTCGCGGCGCCCCAGAGGAAGCCCGGGGGCATCTCGACGCGCCCGGTCGCGGTCGCCGGGTTCGGGAGGAGGGGCACGGACGGGACGAAGCTGGTCATGGGTCGATTGTCCTTCGAGAGGTCGAGGAATGGCGCGCGGGCGGGCCGGTGGGCCGCCCGCGCGACGGTCGGCCGCACGGCCGGTCGCGCGCCACGTCGAGGTGGCGCGCGACCGGGTGCCGCGCGGTGGCGCCGGGCGTCAGCCCTTGACGGCGCCCTGCATGATGCCCGCCACGAGCTGGCGGCCGGTGAAGATGAAGATGACGATCAGCGGCAGGGTCACCAGGAAGATCCCCGCCATCACGAGCGAGTAGTCGACGAAGAAGTTCGCCTGGAGGGACCGCACCACGAGTGGCAGCGTCGGGTTGTTCTGGTTGAGCACGATCGACGGCCAGAAGAAGTTCGTCCACTGCTGGACGAACGTGAACAGACCGAGCATCGCGGCGGCGGGACGCGCCGCGGGGAGCGCGATCGACCAGAACGTGCGGAACATCGACGCACCGTCGACGCGGGCCGCCTCGATGAGCTCGTACGGCAGCGCCTCGCCGAGGTACTGCGTCATCCAGAAGACGCCGAACGCGGTGACGAGCGCCGGCACGATCACGGCCTGGAGCTTGCCGATCCAGCCGAGGTCCGACATGAGGATGTACATCGGGATGACGCCGAGCTGCGTCGGGACCGCCATCGTCGCGATGACGAACACGAGCAGCGGCCCGCGCCCGCGGAACCGGAGCTTGGCGAACGAGAAGCCCGCGAGCGTCGAGAAGAGCACGACGGACAGCGACGTGAGCACCGCGACGACCACCGAGTTCCAGGCGGCCTTCCAGAAGTTGATCGCGTCCGAGTTCATGACCTCGGCGAACCGGTCGAACAGGCTCGCGTCCGGCAGGAGCTGCGGCAGCGCGCTGCGCGAGATCTCCTCCGGCGTGGACGAGCCCAGGATCAGCGTGAAGTACAGCGGGAAGATCGAGACCAGCAGGACGACCCCGAGGATCGTGTACGTGACCCACCGCGGGCGGCGCTGGGTGCCGCCGACGTTCTTCCCGGCGCCGCGGCGTCGGGCGGCGGCGCGGGCCGCACCCGGCCCGGCGGTCTGGGCGATGACGGGGACGGAGCTCATCGCTTCCTCCGGTCGGTCGTGCTGGCGGCGGTCGGTGCGGGCGCCTGGTCCCCGGGGGCGGAGCGCTGGGCGGACATGGCACCCTCGGCGCGCAGGCGCTTCTGGGTCTCACGGCGCCGTCGGACCCACCGGGGCGGGCGCGGCTGGGCGTTGGACGTGGAGATCCGTCGGGTGACGAGGAAGTTGACGATCCCGACGATGATGATGAGGAGGAACAGCAGCCAGGCGACGGCGGCCGCGCGGCCGAAGTTCTTCTGGTTGCCCCAGGCGACGTCGTAGAGGTAGAGCACGGTGGTCATCCACTGGCGGTCGGCGCCGCCGAGGCCCTGCGCGTCGAACATGCGCGGCTCGTCGAAGATCTGCAGGCCGCCGATCGTCGACGTGATGACGACGAAGATGATCGTGGCGCGGATCTGGGGGACGGTCACGGAGAAGAACTGGCGGACGCGGCCGGCGCCGTCGATGATCGCGGCCTCGTAGAGCTCGCGCGGCACGGCCTGCATCGCGGCGAGGAAGATCAGCGCGTTGTAGCCGGTCCAGCGGAAGTTCACCATCGACGCGATGGCGACGTGGCTCGCGAGCGCGTCCGCGTGCCAGCGGATCGGCTCGATGCCGACGAAGCCCAGCAGCTCGTTGATGAGGCCGTACTGGTCGGCGAAGAGGCGACCGAAGATCATCGAGACCGCGACGGGGGCGACGACGTACGGGAGCAGGACCCCCATGCGCCAGAACGTCGCGGCGCGGAGGTTCTGGTCGAGCAGCGCGGCGATCGCGATGGCGGCGATCACCTGCGGCACGGACGACAAGACGAAGATCGAGACGGTGTTGCGCAGGGACTTCCAGAACGTCGGCTGCGCGAGGACGTCCGTGTAGTTCTGCAGGCCGACGAAGTCGCCCTGACCGCCGAGCAGGTTCCAGTCGTAGACCGACACCACGGCCGTGTACACGAGCGGGAAGAGCCCCGTGATCGCGAACAGGATGAAGAAGGGCGAGATGTAGAGGTAGGGCGAGACCTTGACGTCCCAGCGGCTCAGGCGCTGGGAGAAGCCGACGCGTCGCGGCGTGCGCGGCGTCGGCCCGCTGAGCCCCGGAGTGGGCTGGGTGGGCGAGAGGACGGCCATGTGGATTCCTGGGCTGCTGGTGACTGCTTGACGGCGGTCGGGCGGCTGCCGGGGCGGCGGCGCCCGGCGGTGGACGCGGGCGGGGCCGGGGCGGCACCGAGGTGCCGCCCCGGCCCCGTCAGGTCACAGGCCCAGGTCCTGGAAGGACTGGAGCGTCTTCTGCCACGAGGACGCGGCGTCATCGGTCTTCTCGACGTCCACGCGCTTGATGCCGTCCTGGACGGTCGTGTGGATCGAGAAGTAGTTGGCGCCCTTGAACGGTGCGCTGTCGATCGCGAGCGCACGGTTCACGAAGATCGTGCCGACCGGTGCGCCGTTGAAGAAGTCGTTCGTGAAGGACTGCACGGCGTCGGACTCCTGCGCCTCGATCTGCGACGGGAAGGTACCCGCGTTCTCGAACGCCGTCGTCTGCTGCGCCGGGTCGGTCAGCCACGCGGCGAGCTCCTTGGCCGCCTCGGCGTTCGGGCCGGAGGCCGGGACCGTGAGGAACGAGCCGCCCCAGTTGAGGCCGCCGCCGGGGAAGACGTCCGCGACGTTCCAGCCGGTCACGCCGCCCGAGCGCTCCTCGACCGGTCCGGTCATCCACGCCGGGCAGATCATCGTCGCGAAGCCGTCGTTCTGGAACGCGGCGTCCCAGTCGCCCGACCACTGCTCGAGGCCGGCCGACAGGCCGTTCGTCGTCGACTGCTCGAGGACCGTGTCGTAGATGTCGATGATCGGCTGGTTCGTGGCGAGGTCCTTGGGCGTGCCGTCGGACTCCTCGTACGCGTTGTCGATCTGGTTGACCATCGCCTGCGAGATGGACATCGCGGAGTCGTACCAGGCCGAGTCGCTCGCGCCGACGAAGGTCGCGCCCGCGGCGAAGTAGTCGTCCCAGGTCGCGTCCTCGCCGCCGAGGAGCTCCGCCACCTCGGCGGGGTCGGTCGGCAGGCCGGCGGCCTCGAAGAGGTCCTGGCGGTAGCAGATCGCGCTCGGGCCGATGTCGGTGCCGTAGCCGATGAGCTTGCCGTCCGGCGTCGTCGCCTGCTGGACCTTCCAGTCGACCCAGCGGCCGTCGAGCGCCGAGTCGGTGAGGTCGGTGAAGAGGTCGGGGAACTGCATGAGCTCGGGCAGCCAGTCGACCTCGATGGCCTCGATGTCCGCCAGGCCCTCGCCGCCGGCGGCGAGCTTGGTGGTGAGGTTGGTCCGCGCGTCCTCGGACTTGGCGGCCTTGGTCTGCTTGACGGTGACGTTCGGGTGCTCCTCGGTGTACGCGGCGAGGAGCTCGTCGGTGTAGCCGAAGTCGTTGAACGTGGCGACGGTGAGCGTGATCTTGTCTCCGTCGCCGGAGCCCGTCTCGTCGTCGTTCGAGCCGGAGCCGCTCGAGCACGCGGTCAGGGTGAGGGTGATGGCCGCGAGGCCTGCGACGGCGGCGATCGCCTTGCGGGGCCGGCGGGTCGTACGGGTGCTGCTCAGCACGGTGACTCCCTTGTCGGTGGGGCGGGGTCGTGGCAGCGCTCCCACCTCCAAGTGGTAGCGCTTCCACACAACGGGGTGATCGTGCTTTCCCTGCCGAACCCGTGTCAAGCGCCGGTTGCCTTCCGCGACGTGTGGTCGCGCTCCCACCCACGCATCACCGCAGGTCAGAGCGTTCTGATGACCTACCGGCCGGTCGGGTTCTACGGAAATCGTTACCGGTTCGAGACCGGCTCCGCAGGGCTCGTGGGCACCCGCGCGCGACCTCAGCGGGCGAGCCACTCCCGGCCCGCGGCCTCCTCCGCCGCCAGCGCGGCGCGGACGGCCTCGGCGGCGGCCTGCTCGATCGCGCCCCCGAACAGCGGCACCGAGGCCTTCACCTCGCCCGCGTAGCGCTCGACGGTGCCGTCGCCGTCGGGGGAGAGCGTGACCGTGCCGGTGAGCCGCACGGGGGCGCCGGTGATCTCGAGCGACACGGTCCCGGACCGCTCGCCCGCGCGCTCCGGCTCCCACGCCTCGGCCTGCCGGATCTCGAGCTGGCCGCCGACGAAGGACCGGACGTGCGCCGGGATCTGGTCGGTGGGCAGGGTGCGGCGCACCGTCACCGTGAACCCCTCGCCGGCGCTGCCGGTGACGTCGACCTGCTCGACGTGGGCCCCGTCGCCACCCGAGCGCGCGGCGCGCCAGCGGACGAACTCCTCGTCGGCGAGCATCGTGCCGACCACGGGGACGGCGGCGGGGTAGCGGAGCTCGACGCTCAGGTGCACGGGACCTCCTCGGGCCCTGGGCCGACCTGCCACCGGCCCGGTGGGGTCGGCCGCCGGGTCGGTCGACGGGTTCGGGCGCCCGCGCGCGCGGGCGCTGAGGGGACTCTACCGGTCCGGCCCCCTTACGCTGGGGTCCGTGTCTGCCATGAGTGACCTCATCTCCCGCCACGCCGACCTCAGCCCGGCGGACAACGAGTGGTTGCACCTGCTCGTGGGCGACTGGCAGGTGATCTCCGACCTCGCGTTCGCCGACCTCGTGCTGTGGCTCCCCACGACCGACGGCAACTTCGTCGCGGTGTCGCAGTGCCGCCCGTCGACCGGCGCGACCGTCCACTACGACGACATCGTCGGCTCGTTCGCGCCCGAGGGGCAGCGCCCCCAACTCGAGCGCGCCCTCACCGAGGTCCGCTCGCAGCGCTCGCGCGAGCCGCGCTGGTTCGGCGCGTACGCGGTCCGCGAGGAGGCCATCCCGGTCCTGCACTCCGGGCGCGCGATCGCCGTCGTGGCGCGGCAGACGAACCTCGGCAGCGGGCGCACGCCCAGCCGTCTCGAGCTCAACTACGTCGAGGCCGCGGACGACCTGATCGCGATGATCTCGCGCGGCGAGTTCCCCTTTCCCAACGCCGCGACCGGTCCGCGGCGGGGTGCCCCGCGCGTCGGCGACGGCCTCATCCGGCTGAACTCCGAGGGCGAGGTCCTCTACGCGAGCCCCAACGCGCTGAGCTGCTTCCACCGCCTCGGCGTCATCGGCCCGCTCGTCGGGCGGTCGCTCGCCGAGGTGACGGCCGACCTCATCGAGCACCAGACGCCCGTCGACGAGTCGCTCCCGCTCGTGGTCATGGGCCGGGCGCCGTGGCGCACGGAGATCGAGGCGCAGCGCGTCGCGCTCTCGCTGCGTGCGCTGCCGCTCACCGAGTCCGGCCAGCGCATCGGCGCCGTCCTGCTGTGCCGCGACGTGTCCGAGCTGCGGCGGCGCGAGCGCGAGCTCATCACCAAGGACGCGACGATCCGCGAGATCCACCACCGCGTGAAGAACAACCTCCAGACGGTCGCTGCGCTCCTGCGCCTGCAGGCCCGGCGCATGGACGTGCCCGAGGCGCGCGCCGCGCTCGAGGAGGCCATGCGCCGCGTGGCGACGATCGCCCTGGTGCACGAGAGCCTGTCGCAGACCCTCGACGAGGAGGTCGAGTTCGACGACATGGTGGGCCGGGCCCTGCGCCTCGCCGCCGACGTCGCGTCGGCGGACACGAGCGTCCGCACCGTCCGGACCGGCAGCTTCGGCCTCGTGCCCGCCGAGGACGCGACCCCGCTCGCGCTCATCCTCACCGAGCTCGTCACCAACGCCGTCGAGCACGGCCTCTCCAAGCAGGACACCGGGACCGTCGAGGTCGCGGTCGAGCGCGAGGGCTCCGCCCTGCGCATCGTGGTCGCGGACGACGGCATCGGCATGCCCGACGGCGACGTCGCCCGGGCGGGCAAGGCCGCGAAGAGCGGCCTGGGGACGCAGATCGTGCGCACGCTCGTGACGAACGAGCTCGGCGGCTCCATCGAGTGGTCGCCGCGCCCCGGCGGGGGGACGCAGGTCGTGCTCGCGCTCGTCCTGCGCGACGGCAACCGGCAGGCCTGAGCCCGCGGGTACCGGCGCGACCGCCTGGCGCGACCGCCCGGTACGACGACGGGCCGCCACCCCGGAGGGTGACGGCCCGTCGTCGACGTGCTGCTCGACGCCCGTGGCGGGCGGAGCGTATCAGCCGGCGCGGCGCGCGCGCGCGGTGCGGCGCTTGAGGGCGCGGCGCTCGTCCTCGGAGAGGCCGCCCCAGACGCCCGCGTCCTGCCCGGACTCGATGGCCCACTTGAGGCACGTGTCGACGACGTCGCAGCGACGGCACACGGCCTTCGCCTCCTCGATCTGCAGGAGCGCGGGGCCCGTGTTGCCGATCGGGAAGAAGAGCTCGGGGTCTTCGTCGAGGCAGGCTGCGCGGTGGCGCCAGTCCATGGTCGTCGTCTCCTTGGCAGAGGGGAGCCTGGTCGCGAGGTGATGACTCGTCGCGGTGATGCCCGGCAGGGGGCTGCCTGGACCAGGGCTCGAGGCGGGGGTGATTGATGCTTGAACCAGGTTCACACCTCGTGAAGCGCAGCACAAGGGGTTACGAGAAAGTTTCCGTCGCATGAATCGTGAGGCCTTCGTCACACGGGTGTGAAGCCGCAGGTCGGCGCGTACGCTGGGTGATCGTGCCTCCCCGCAAGCCCTCCGGACACCCGCCCGAGCAGCCCTCGCCGACGCCTGACCCGGCCCCCGACGGCGCGTCGCGACCCCCGGCGCTGACCGCGCTCCTCGTCGGGATCGGGCTCGAGGTCGCGGTCCTCGCCGTCGGCGCGGTCCTGCTCCTCGTCGAGCTCGTGCGCGGCGGGTCGCAGTCGTTCGGGGTGAGCGCGTTCCTCGTCGTCTTCGCGCTGGGCGTCGCGGCGGTGCTCGCCGCGAGCCTGCGCGGCCTGCTGCGCGGGCAGCGCTGGGCGCGGTCGCCCGTCGCGACGTGGCAGATCCTGCAGGGCGTCGTCGCGATCAGCTCGCTCCAGGTCGGCGTGACGCCGTGGGTCGTCGCGGCGCTCGTGCTCGCGGTCGTGGTCCTGGTCCTGCTCATGCTGCGCCCGGTCGTCGAGGCGACGACCCGCGACTCCCGAACCACCGCCTGACGCCTCGACGCCCGGTCCGTCAGGGCTGATGCCCCGACGGCTCGTCCCGGGACGTCCTGGACGGTCGAGCGTCCGCCGAGGGCAGCGCGAGCTGCACCGGGGCGAGCCGGGCGCCCTGGACGAGCACCCCGCGGCCCGGCCGCGGCCGCCCCGGCTCGGCGAGCCACTCGAGGCCGCCGCCGAACACCTCGGTGCTGCCACGCTCTCCCGGCGCGAGGACCACGCCGGTGCGCACCCCGCGCAGGTCCGCGAGCGGGCCGCGCAGCGCCGACGCGGCCCCGCCGGTCGTCGCGGAGGCGAGGAGCACGAGACCGTCCCGGCACGCCGCCGCGAGCCGCTCTCCCTCGACCACGCAGAGCTGGACGAGGACGTCCAGGTCGTCGACCACCACGACCCCGGGCGGTGCTGGCGGCCCGTCCTCCGGCACCTTCTCCTGCGGGCTCTCGCGGGCGGTCGTGCGCGTGCCGGCGGCGACGGCGTCGAGGAGCGCGCCGACGTCCGCCGGCGCGTGGCGCCGCACGACGATCGTCGGAGGACCTGCCGCGGCGGCGAGGGTCTCGTCGCGGGCGACGACCGCGGCGAGGACGCCCTCGCGCGCCAGGTGCCGAGCGAGGAGGACGAGCGCGCTCGTGCGTCCCGAGCCGGGCGGTCCGACGACGAGCGCTCCCCGCGACACGTCCAGCGTGACGGTGCCGGCGACGTCTCCGCCCCGGCCCACCGGGATCTGGAGCCTGCCGGCCCCCGCCGCGCGCGGTCCGGACGCTGCGGGGCGTGGGACGAGGGAGGCGAGCTCGGCGGGCACGACCCGCTCGGGCAACGGCAGGAGCCGGAACGCGCCGGGCCGGGCGCCTCGGTCGGGAGCGCCCGACCCGGTGCGGGCGGCCGGGTGCGT
This sequence comes from Cellulosimicrobium cellulans, assembly GCF_016907755.1. Lineage (NCBI taxonomy): Bacteria > Bacillati > Actinomycetota > Actinomycetes > Micrococcales > Promicromonosporaceae > Cellulosimicrobium > Cellulosimicrobium cellulans. The sequence continues at coordinate 3,935,881 of NZ_JAFBCN010000001.1, read as the reverse complement.
CGTCCTCCCGGGACCGGGCCCCGGTGGCGGCGCCGCCGGGAGGGCGACCTGGCACAGGACCGGCTCACCGGGTCCGAGCCACACGGCGCGCCCCGGCGGGCCTCCTCGCCCGGCGAGCGCCGCCGGCACGCCCAGCGACACGTCGTCGTGACGGTCGCGCGACACCAAGACCGCACGCACCCCGACCAGCGACGACAGCCCCGCGACCGTCGGACCGCCGCACCCCACGGCGACGGCGACGGGGCCGGCGAGCACGTCCGTGAGCGCGTCTGCACCGGCCCCGCCCGCCAGTCCCGCGAGCACCGACCGGACGGCGTCGACGTCGTCCACGAGCAGGAGCGCCCCGTCGACGGCGTCGGTCCCCGGGGGCCGCTCCTGCCCGTCGTCGTGACCGGCCAGCAGCCGGAGGAGGCGGACGAGGCGGCGCGGGTCGTCGCGGTCGACGACGGTCCCCGTCCCGGGGTGGGCCGCGAGGTCGGCGAGCCCCGACCCGACGGCGTGGACCGTCCACCCGCGGTCGACGGCCGCCCACCCCAGAGCACGCAGGGCCGTCGTGCGGCCTGAGCGTGCGCGTCCCAGCACCGCGAGGTGCCCGTCGCGCGGGTCCCAGCGGACGACCGTCCGGCGCTGGAGGTCGGGGAGGTCGCCGAGCGCGACGGGCAGCGTCGCGACCGCGCTGCGTGCCGCGCCCTCCGCGAGGCCGAACCGGCCGTCGCCGGACCGCACCGGGTCGTCCGACGGCTCCTCCGGGAGGTCGCCGGTCCGGACCTCGCCGTCGTGCGCGACGTCGGCGAGGTCGTCCGGACCGACATGGTCGGGCAGGGCGGGCAGCCACGGCGGCGGCGGCGGGCGCAGACCGGCGCGCTCGGCGACCTCGCGGAGCGCGGCCACGATCCGGGGAAGCTCGTCGTCCGCGGGCCGGGGTGCTCCCGCGCCGGCTGCGTCGCCGTCGTCGTGCGCAGGAAGGGCGTCGCGGGCGCGCCCGCGTGCGACGCCCCACGGGGGAGCGGCGCGCGCACCCGACGCCGGGACGGGCGTCGGCGCCCCGGCACGGGCGCACTGCACCGCGAGCGGAGGTTCGGCACCCCGGCGCAGGACGAGCCGGCCCGGCGCCGAGGCCGGGACGAGCGCCGCGAGCGGTGACTCGACGACGTCGCGCGAGTCGGCGACGTCGACCACCCGCAGGGCGAGACGCAGGGTGATGTTGGCCCGCACGTCGGTGCTCACCGCCCCGGCGGGCCGCTGCGTCGCCAGGACGAGGTGCACGCCGAGCGAGCGGCCCTGGGCGGCGACGCGCAGCAGCCCGGGCAGCAGGTCGGGCAGGTCGTCGGCGAGCGCCCGGAACTCGTCCACCACGACGACGAGCCGTGGCAGGCGCCCGCGAGGCAGCTCGTCGATGCTCGTCGCCCCCGCCGCGGCGAGCACGTGCTCGCGCCGGCGCAGCTCGGACCGCAGCCCGGCGAGCGCGCGGCCGGCGAGTCCCGGGTCGAGGTCGGTCACCGTGCCCACGACGTGCGGCAGGCGCCCGCAGGCCCCGAAGCTCGCGCCGCCCTTGAAGTCGACGAGCGCGAACGACAGCTCCTCCGGCGAGCGCCCGAGCGCGAGCCCCGCGACGAGGGTCTGCAGGAGCTCCGACTTGCCCGCGCCCGTGGTCCCGGCGACGAGCACGTGCGGGCCGTCGCGGACGAGGTCCACGGCCACCGTCGCGCCTCCGGAGCCGACGCCGAGCACGGCCCGCAGGCCGGACCCGTCGCGGCGCGCCGCGTCCTGCCAGCGGGCGTCGACCCACGCGGTGAGGTCGCGCGGGACCGTCGGCAGGCCGAGGAGCTGGCCGAGCGCGACGTCCGCCGGCAGCCCGGGGGAGGTCGGGTCGCCGGGGTCGCGCCCGGCCGGGTCGGTACCGTCGATCCGGCCGAGGTGCTCCGCCGCGGCGATCCGACGCGCGAGCGCGACGGCCCAGTCCTGGCCCGCTCCGACGTGCTCGCGCACGGCGCGCGCTCCGTCCGGGCCGGTGACCACGGCGGTCGGCCCGGTCACGTCCACGACCGTCCTGCACCACGCCGGGACGCGGGCCGCGTCGTCGAGCACGAGCAGCAGGTCGGTCCCCGCGGGCCCGAGCCGCTCCCAGGCCCGCGCCGGCTCGCCCGCGGGCAGGGCGCCGTCGACGACCAGGACGGTCGCCGCGCCGGTCGGGGGTCGCACGGTCTCCAACGAGTCGACGGTGCTCGCGCGCGAGAGCCAGCCGCACCAGGCCCAGTCGGACGCGGCGTGCGGCGGGTGCCGGACGACCGGCACGGAGCCCGTCGACAGGAGCTCCCCGAGGACGGCGCGTGCGGCGGCGAGCGCAGCGGCGCGCGGACCGACGACGGCGACGCACCCGTCAGGGAGCCGCACCCGCGGGACCGGGGTGGCCGCGGCGGTGCCGGGTCCGACGCCGAGACCGGGCGGAGCCGTGCCGGGGAGCGCCGTGGCCGGTGCGAGCCGGGCGACAGCCGCCCAGGTGAGCGCGTCGGCGGGCCGCGGCCGTAGCGGGTCGACGGGCGTCGTCGCGGGGGAGCCGTCGGTGCCGGGAGGCGACGCACCGTCCCGGTCGGGCACGTCGCGCCGCCCGGTCCGGCGCGCGGCGCGGCGTCGCCGGGCCTCGACGAGCGCGGGGACGAGGAGCGCCAGCGGCCCGGCGAGCGCGAGCAGCGCGTAGAGCGGCTGGCGGAAGGTCACGGCGAGGGCGAGCGAGGCGACCGCGGGGGCGGCCGCGGTCGCGAGGAGGCCGGTGCTCGGCCGGCCCGGTGCCGCGTCGACGGACGAGGGGTCGGCGGGGCCGGTGCGAGGCCCGTGCACCAGGACGGGGCGAGGTCGCAGGGCGTAGACGCCCTGCGGGGTGACGAGGGCGTCGCCCGCGCGCCAGCGGACCGCGCGCCACGACGCGACCCGGCGACCTGCTCGGGCGGGCCGCGCGACGAGGACCGCCGCGTCGTCGGGCACGCGCCGGGAGCCACGCGGTGCGCGGACCCGGACCCGCACGCCACGGCGGGAGACGCGCCGGCGGAGGTCGAGCCCGTCGACCCGGGTGCGGCCCGCGCCGTCCGGGACGGCGACGAGCCGGCCCGCGTCCCCGCCGGCGAGGACCGCGACGTGGAGCGGCGCGGCGAGCACGTCGTCCGTTCGGGCCGCCGCCCCGGCGACGGCCCTCCGACCGCGGGACACGACTGCGACCGTCGCTCCGGGGAGCAGGGGGCGGGTCCCGCAGCGCTGGTCGTCGTCGACCGGGACGCCGTCCACGAGCAGGGCGGCGGTGCGCAGCTCCGGGCGGCACACGAGGTCGGCGAGGCCGGCGCGCACGTCGCCGAGGCGCGCCCCGGGAGGGAGCAGGACGTCCGTGCCCGGGTGCACCGTGACCCGCAGCCACGACTCGTCTGCCGGCGCGGCTGGGGCGGGGCCGGTGACGGGGGACGGCGGGGCGGGGGCGGCTGGCACGCGCCGATGGTGCCCGACGGCGCGGCCTCCCCGCCGGGGAACGAGCGCGCCCCTGTGGACGGAGGTCCGTCCACAGGGGCGCGCGTCGACCGTCTGGCCCGGCGAGCCGCGGCTCAGTCCACGGCGAGCGCCGCGACGGGCGACGTGCGGGCGGCCGTCCGGCCGGGCACGACGGACGCCACGAGCCCCGCCACGAGCGCGACGACGAGCACGAGCGCGACGTCCCGCCACGGCACCGCGAGCGACACGTCGCCCATGACGCTCAGCGCCGTCGCCGCACCCGCCCAGCCGTACAGGACGCCCAGCACGATGCCGAGGACCGCGCCCACGCCCGCGATGAGCATGCCCTCGAGCGCGAGCATCCACCGCAGCTGGGCGCGGCTGAGGCCGATCGCGCGGAGCGTCGCCGACTCGCGTCGCCGCTCGATGACCGAGAGCGACAGCGTGTTCGCCACGCCGATGAGCGCGATGACGACGGCGACGGCGAGCAGGCCCACGATGACCCCGAGGATCGTGTCGATGACGCTCTGCATGGCCGCACGCTCGACGGCGATGCCGGCCACCTCGACGGGCGTGTCCGACTCGACGATCGCGTCCTGGATCGCCGGCACGACCTGCGTCGCGTCGCCGGCGTCGTCGAGCCCGACCCACAGCCGGGACACGAGGGCGTCCGGGGCCAGGGTCCTCGCGTCGTCCGCGTCGAGGAGCCAGCCGTCCCCGATGGCCCCGACGTGGGCCGTCACGTCGAGGGTCGCCCCGTCCGGCCCGGTGAGCTCCAGCGTGTCACCCTCGGTGACGTCCCAGGCCTTCGCGTCGCCCTCGGGGACCATGACCGTGCCCGGGGCGAACGCCGCGAGCACGTCGGGCGAGCGCACGACGGCGCGCGCCTGGTCCGGGTCCACCCCGTGCATCGTGATCTCGGCGCCGTCGAGCAGCGTGACCGTCGCCGCGGAGAGCTCGACGACGCGCGAGACGCCCTCGGTCCCCGAGACGGCGCGCACCACGTCGCTCGGCACCGCGTCCTCGGTCGACCCGTAGGCGTCGGTCGCGACGAGGACGTCGACCGGGTACTGGTCGTCGAGCGCCGCGTCGAGCGACGTGCGGGCGCTCGCGGCGCCGGTCGACATCATCGCGACGAGCGTGACGCCGATGAGCAGCGCGGTGCTGGTCGCCGTGGTGCGGCGCGGGTTGCGCAGGGTGTTCGCGGTGGCGAGCCGCGCCGTCGACCCGGTGCCGGCGAGCAGCCGACCGACGAACGACACGACGCCCGGCAGCCAGTACACGGCGCCGACGAGGACGCCGACGAACGACAGGGCGCCGCCCGCGACCCCCGCGAGGAGACCGATCTCGGGGCTGCCGGAGCTGCCGAGCCAGATGCCGCCGCCGAGGACGGCGAGCCCTCCGAGGGTGAGCAGGGTCGCGATCACGAGGCGCACGCGGCCCCCGCCGCGCGTGAGGCTCGGCGCGTCGGCAGGGCGCAGCGCCTCGAGCGGCGCGACGCGCGTGGCGGCGCGCGCGGGGGCGAACGACGCGACGACCGTGACGAGCGTGCCGACGAGCAGCGGGACGAGCACGACCGCGGGCGTCACGGTGATGGTCGCCGGGATCGGCACGCCCAGGTCCGCCCCGCGGGCCACGAGGAGCGCGACCTGCGTGAGCAGGCAGCCGAGCAGGATGCCGCCCACGGAGGACAGGACGCCGAGGATCGTCGCCTCGGACAGGACCGACCGGGCGAGCTGCGACCGGTTCGCGCCGACGGCGCGCAGGAGGGCCAGGGTGCGCGTGCGCTGCGCGACGAGCACCTGGAACGTGTTCGCGATGACGAGCGCCGCGACGAGCAGGGCCACGGCCGCGAAGCCGAGGATCACGTACGTGAAGACGTCCTGGCCGCCGGTCATCTTCTGGGCCTGCGCCTGGGCGTGCTCGGCGGGGGTGACGGCCTCGGCCTCGTCCGGCGACGCGGCGACGAGGTCGGCGCGCGCCGTCTCGAGGTCGGTGCCCGGCGCGAGGCCGACCATCGCCGCGGAGTACAGGCGCTCCGCGTCGTCGGGGCTCGCCTGCGCGGCCTCCCACGCGGCCACGTCCTCCGCCGTCACGACGACGGCCCCGCCCATCTGGGCGTACGCGCCGTAGGGGTCGTCGGTCGTCCCGACGACGGTCAGCTCGTCGCGGACCTCCTCGTACGCGCCGCCGTCGGGCGCGGACGCGTCCCACACGTTGCGCGAGCTCGCGACGGTGTCGCCGATGCCGACGCCCAGGCGCTCGGCCACGGCGGTCGGCAGCGAGACCTGTCCGGACGCCGTCGGCATCGACCCCTCCACGACCTCGAGCGCCTCGAAGCGCGGGTCGGAGGGTGCGGGGACGCCGAGCTGGAACACGCGCTTCGCGCCGTGCGACAGGTCGAGGTAGGTGAACTGGACCGCGTCCACCGCGTCGACGCCGGCGACGGAGCGCAGGGCGTCGACGTCGGACGCCGTGAGGTCGCTCGGCGCGGAGACGACGAGGTCCGCGTCCGCGAACTGCGCGGCGATCGAGTCGTTCGTGGTCTGGGTGATGACGTTGCCCGCGATCAGGGTCGCCGTGACGAACGCCGTCCCGATGACGATCGCGACGCCGGCCGCGACGAGGCGGCCGATGCTGCGGCGCATCTGCGCCAGGGTGAGGCGGAGCATCAGGCGCGCACCGCCTGCGACGCGGTCGGGGCGGAGCCGTCGGCACCCGGAGCCTCGAGCGTGCGCAGCGCGTCGAGCCCGGCCAGCACCGACTCGGGCGTCGGGTCGGTGATGTCGCCCGCGATGCGCCCGTCGGCGATGAGCACGACGCGGTCCGCGTACGCGGCGGCCGTCGGGTCGTGCGTGACCATGATGATCGTGCGCCCGAGCTCACGGACCGACCGGCGCAGGAAGCTCAGCACCTCCGCGCCCGAGCGCGAGTCGAGGTTGCCCGTCGGCTCGTCGGCGAACACGACCTCCGGCCCGGCGATGAGGGCGCGCGCGATGGCGACGCGCTGCTGCTGCCCGCCGGAGAGCTCGCTCGGGCGGTGGCTCAGGCGGGCCTCGAGGCCGAGCGTGCGCACGAGCGTGTCGAACCACTCGCGGTCGACCTTGCCGTTCGCGAGCTCGACGGGCAGCGTGATGTTCTGCTCCGCCGTGAACATGGGCAGCAGGTTGAACGACTGGAACACGAAGCCCACCCGGTCGCGGCGCAGCTGCGTGAGCGCGTTGTCGTTCAGGCCGGTGACCTCGGTGTCGCCGATGAAGGTGTGGCCGCTCGTCGCGGTGTCGAGCCCCGCGAGCAGGTGCATGAGCGTCGACTTGCCCGAGCCCGACGGGCCCATGATGGCCGTGAAGTGGCCGCGCTCGAAGTCCACGTCCACGCCGTCGAGCGCGTGCACCGCCGCCTCGCCCGTGCCGTAGGTCTTGCGCAGCGAGCGGGCCCGGACCGCGGGCGGGCCGGCGGGGGCGGGGTCGGTGGGGCGGTACACGGTCGTGTCCACGGCATCTCCAGGGTACGTTCGAGGGTCGTCGTCGGGTCCGTCGCGCGCTCTCGCCGACCAGGTCGGAGGCGTGCGCCGGGATCGTGGACGACGCTACGGACCGGCCCCGCCCGGCCGCGTCCGGCGAGGGTCGGGTCCTGCACGGGAGCCGGGTCATCCCGTGGTCGTACCCGCGCCGCGCCGAGGGCTGACACGACGGCGCCCCACGGGTCCGGGGACTCGTGGGGCGCCGTCGGCGGGCGGAGGGTCAGGAGCCCGGGCGGACCAGTCCCGCCTCGTAGGCCGTGACGACGGCCTGCACGCGGTCGCGCGCGCCGAGCTTGGCGAGGATGCGCCCGACGTGCGTCTTGACCGTCGCCTCCGCGACGAACAGGTCGCCGGCGATCTCGGTGTTGGACCGGCCGCGCGCCATGAGCACGAGCACCTCGCGCTCGCGCTCGGTGAGGCCCTCGACGGCGGCGTGCGCGGGGGAGTCGTCGGTCTGCTCGGCGGGCAGGGCCGTCACCAGGTGCTCGAGCAGGCGCCGCGTGGACGACGGCGCGATGACGGCGTCGCCGCGGTGCACCGTGCGGATCGCGGCGAGCATCTCCTCGGGCGGGGCGTCCTTGAGCAGGAAGCCGCTCGCGCCGGAGCGGATGGCCTCGAGCACGTACTCGTCGAGGTCGAACGTGGTCAGCACGATGACCTTGGGGGCGTGCCCGCCGTCGGCCGCGGCGGCGGTGAGCCGGGCCGTCGTCTGGAGCCCGTCGAGGTGCGGCATGCGGACGTCCATGAGCACGACGTCGACCGGGTGGTCCGCGAGGAGGCGCAGCGCCTGCAGGCCGTCGCCCGCCTCGACCGCGACGGTGAGGTCCGGCTGCGAGTCGATGACCATGCGGAAGCCCGCGCGCACGAGCTGCTGGTCGTCGACGAGCGCGATGCGCACGGGCTCGAGGGGCGCGAGCGGGTCTGCGGCGTACGCCCCGTCGGGGACGGGGAAGGCGTCGGTCATGGTGTCCTGTCGGTCGGTCGGTCGGGTGCGGTCTGCGAGGAGCCGTGCGCGACCGGTGGTGGCGGTGGGGGCGGGGCCGTCGCGGCGGCCGGGCGGCCCGGGCCCATCCTGCCCGACGGCGCGGGCGCGGGTGCGGGGGCCACCTGGCCCGAGGGCTGGGGGAAGGCGCCCGGCCCGGGGGCGGTGCCCGGCAGGGCGGGCACGGGGATGCGCAGGTGCACGCGGAAGCCGCCGCCGGCGCGGGGCCCCACCTGCACGGACCCGCCGAAGAGCGCGGCCCGCTCGCGCATGCCCAGCACGCCGTAGCCGCCGGGCCGGGCGTCCTGCCGCGCCGCGGCGGAGGCCGACGCGCCGCGCCCGTCGTCCTCGACCTCGAGGTCCAGGGTGGCCGCGCCCCAGCGCACGACGACGGTGACCTCCGGGTCGGGTCCGGCGTGCTTGAGCACGTTGGTCAGGGCCTCCTGGCACACGCGGTAGACGGTGAGCCCGGCCCCGGGCGGGAGCGGCCGGGCCTGGCCGACGCGGACGAACGACACGCGCATGCCGCTGTCGCGCACCTGCGCGACGAGCGTCTCGAGGTCGGCCGTGTCCGGCTGGGGGGCGCGCTCGAGCGCCGCCGTCGCGCCCGTCGCGGACGCCGGGTGCCCGGGTGCGGCGGGCCCGTAGGGCGAGCCGCTGGGCGGCGTCCCGGCCGGGCCGCGTCCGGACGGCAGCGTGAGCGTCCCGGACGGCCCGACTCCGGAGCCCGGCGGCACGACGACGCGCGGCGGCTCCGACCGGAGCACGCCGAGGAGCCGGCGCATGTCCGCCAGCGCGGTGCGGCCCGTCTCGGACACGGTCGCGAGCGCGCGCGTCGCGGCGTCGGGGTCGTGCGCGGCGGCGTACCGGCCGCCGTCGGCCTGGGCGATGACGATGGAGAGGGAGTGCGCGACGATGTCGTGCATCTCGCGCGCGATGCGGGCCCGCTCGGCGGCGGTCGCGATCTGCGCCTGCTGGTCGCGCTCGACCTCGAGCCGTTCCGCGCGGTCGACGAGCGCGGCGATCGTCTCGCGCCGGGAGCGGCGCACGAGGCCGAACGCCCAGACCGCGAGGAAGGTCATGCCGCCGAACGCGGACGTGAAGAAGACCATCGTCGCGAGGTCGGTGAGCCGACCGGACAGCAGGCCGAGCGCCACCCCGAGGACGACCGCGCCCACGAGCGAGGACACGATGGCCGTCCGGTGCGCCCAGCGCGGCCCGTAGACCGTCACGGAGTAGAGCGCGACGAGCACCGCGAAGTCGGCGGGGAAGATCACGAGGTAGCCGGCCAGCAGGTGCACGAGCGCGACCGAGTACACCGTGATCGCCGACACGAGCGGACGGGACCGGCGCCAGGGCAGCGGGGCGAGGAGCAGCAGCGCCCAGAACGCGGCCCAGCCGCCGCTCGTGCCGGTACCGCTCGCGCCCATCGACGTGAAGGCCGCGGACGCGGGCACGAACACGACCGCGAGGACGAGCGTGACGGTGAGGTCCACACCGAACCGGTGCTCGTCGGACCACTGCCCGAGCCGCTCGTACCATCCCATGCGTTCCAGCCTAGGCAGAGGGCGGCGACGGGGCGTCCGACCAGGGTCGCAGAGTTCACGAGACACGATGGGACCGAAGTCGTACGGATGCCCTAGCATGAGCGAATGACCCACGTACTGCTAGCGGAGGACGACCCGGCGATTGCCGAACCTTTGGCGCGCGCACTGACACGTGAGGGTTACAACGTCGTCGTCCAAGGAACTGGTCAAGGGGCGATCGACTCCGCGAGCGGTGCGGACATCGTGGTGCTCGATCTGGGCCTTCCGGACATGGACGGCCTCGACGTCGCGCGCGAGATCCGGCACAAGGGTCTCACCACCCCGGTGCTCGTGCTCACCGCCCGGGCCGACGAGGTGGACCTCGTCGTGGGTCTGGACGCCGGTGCCGACGACTACGTCACGAAGCCGTTCCGCCTCGCGGAGCTGCTCGCCCGGGTCCGGGCGCTCCTGCGTCGCTCGCACGGCGAGCAGGTGGACGAGGAGGAGCTCGCCGCGCAGGACGTGCGCATCGACGTCTCCGCGCACCGCGCCTTCCAGGGCGAGCGGGAGCTGCACCTGACCACCAAGGAGTTCGAGCTGCTGCGCGTGCTCGTCGCGAGCGCGGGCTCGGTCGTCGTGCGCGACGCCCTCATGCGCGACGTGTGGGGCTCCGAGCCGGTCGGCTCGACCAAGACGCTCGACATGCACGTGTCGTGGCTGCGCCGCAAGCTCGGCGACGACGCGAACGCGCCGCGCTACATCTCGACCGTCCGCGGTCTCGGCTTCCGCTTCGAGACCGGCGAGAGCTGACCGACCCCGACCGAGGGACGAGGACACGGGAGCGAGGAGCAGCGTGCGGCGTCGGATGCTGCAGGCGACGGTGGCGGCCGTGGCCGTCGCCGTCATCCTCCTCGGGTTCCCGCTGGCCTTCTACGGCGCGCGGTTCGTGCTCCAGGGGGAGGTCGACGACGTCACGTCGCGCGTCGAGCGCCTCTCGCGCTCGATCGACGCCCGCCTCGCCGCGGGCGACGAGATCCCGGACTACGTCATCACGGACGCGGTGCAGCCCCGCGCGAGCGACCCTCCGGCGCAGGTCTACGTCACCCTGCCCGACGGCACGGTGCTCACGGCCGGCGAGGAGATCACCGGCCGGGGGATCGAGCAGCCGCTGCACTCCGAGTCGGGAGCGCTCGTCACGCTGACCGTCTCCTACTGGGACGCGTACATCCAGGCCGCGCAGGTGGTGCTGCTCGTCGTGGCCGCGGCCATCGTCGCGTTCGCCGCGGGCATCGGGATGGCGGTGTGGCAGGCGAACCGCATCTCCGCGCCTCTGGTCTACCTCGCGGCGTCCGCCGAGCAGCTCGGCTCGGGACAGGTGCGCCCACGGCTCGAGCCGTCGGGGGTCGAGGAGATCGACCTCGTGGCGGCCGAGCTCGCGCGCAGCTCCGACCGGCTCGCGGGCCGGCTCGCGGCGGAACGCCAGTTCGCCGCGGACGCGTCGCACCAGCTCCGCACGCCCCTCACGGCGCTGAGCATGCGGCTCGAGGAGATCTCCATGGCGTCGGACGACCCGGCCGTGCAGGAGGAGGCCCGGATCTCGCTCGAGCAGGTCGAGCGCCTCGTCGGGGTCGTCGACGACCTCCTGGCCTCGTCGCGGCGCGCGCAGGGCGGGACGACGGAGGCCGTCAGCCTGCTCGACGTCGTGCACCAGCAGGAGGAGGAGTGGGTCCCGACGTTCGCGAAGGCGGGCCGGGAGCTCGTCGTCGACGTCCCCGCGGAGTACCAGGTGCTCGCGACGCCCGGGGCGCTCGCGCAGGTCCTGGCGACGCTCATCGAGAACTCGCTCAAGCACGGCGGCGGGACGACGACGGTCCGCGCGCGCCCGTCCGGCACGAGCGGCGCGATCGTCACGGAGGTGTCGGACGAGGGCGCGGGCGTGCCCGACGACCTCGCCCCCCGCATCTTCGAGCGCGAGGTGACCTCCGGGGCCGGGACGGGCCTCGGGCTCGCGCTCGCGCGCGACCTCGCGGCGTCCGACGGCGGCCGGCTCGAGCTCGCCCAGCGTCGGCCCGCGGTGTTCGCGCTCTTCCTCGCGGGCGTGCCGCGGCGCCTCGACCCGCGCGTCGTCCTGCCGACGGGGGTCGCGGTCTCCGCGCACGGCCGACGTCGTCGACGTCGCGGCTGACGCGGGTCTCGCCCCGGGCAGGACCGGTCAGCGCGTCTCGGACCCCTGGGGGGCGACGTCGTCCCGCGCCCGGTCGCCCGTGAACACGAGGCGACGGTAGGCGACGTAGCGGAACGCCGTGCCGAGCGCGAGCCCGACGACGTTCGCGGAGACGTTCTTGGCGAGCGGTGACGTGAGCCCGAGCGCGTACGTGGAGATCGCGAGGCAGCCGACGGCGATGAGCATGCCGCCCACGTTGACGACGACGAAGGCCGCGAGCTCGCGGCCGCGCGCCTGGGTGCGGCGCGTGGAGAACGTCCAGTAGCGGTTGCCGACCCACGCGACGAGCGTCGCGACCGTGACGGACACGATCTTGGCGGTGAGCGGCTTGTGCCCGAGGATCTCGCCGGGACCGAAGCTGAGCAGGTTGAACAGGCCCAGGTCGACGACGTAGGCGACCGCGCCGACGGACCCGAACTTCGCGAGCTCGCGCACCCGGGCGAGGACGCGCTCGCGCCGCGGCAGGGCCGCCGCGTTCGCCTCGGCTCGCCGGTCCAGGTCGCTCGTCACCCTCCGAGGCTACCGGGCGCTCCTGGGCGTCGCCCGGGTGCCGGGGCGGCCGCCGGGTCGCGGGCCCGACGGCCCCGACGAGTCCGGAGTCCGGTCCCCGCGCGGTCCCGCGGCGCCCAGGCACTAGGGTGGGTCCACGTGGCAGCCCCAGTGATCGCCGTGGTCGGCGGAGGACAGCTCGCGCGCATGATGGCCCCCGCCGCCGGAGAGCTCGGCGTGCACCTGCGCGTGCTCGTCGAGGCCCCGGACTCGTCCGCGGCCCAGGTCGTGGTCGACGCGCCCGTGGGCGTCGCGTCCGACGAGGCCGCCATCCGCTCCCTCATCGCCCCCGCCGCCGGAGAGCCCGCGGCGGTCCTCACGTTCGAGCACGAGCACGTCCCGAACGCGCTGCTCACCGACCTCCTCGAGCACGGGACCCCCGTGCGTCCGGGGCCCGACGCGCTCGTGCACGCGCAGGACAAGATCGTCATGCGGCGTCGGCTCACCGAGCTCGGCGTGCCGTGCCCGCGCTGGGCCGCGCTCCCCACCGCGCCCGCCGCCGCCCGCACGGCTCTCGCGGACTTCCTCGCCGAGGTCGGGGGCGAGGCCGTCGTGAAGACGGCACGCGGCGGGTACGACGGCAAGGGCGTCCGGGTCGTCTCGGTCGCCGCCGGTGGTCCCGAGCAGGTCGCGGAGTGGATCGAGGCGGCCGCCGCGGGCGGCCCCGAGCTGCTCGTCGAGGAGAAGGTGCCGTTCACCCGCGAGCTCGCGGTGCTCGTCGCGCGGCGTCCGTCCGGCGGCCCCGACGGACGCGGCGAGGTGCGGACCTGGCCCGTGGTCGAGTCGATCCAGCGCGACGGCGTGTGCGCGGAGGTGATCGCGCCCGCGCCCGGGCTCACCGACGCCGAGGCGGAGCGCGCTCGCGACGCGGCGGTCCGGATCGCCGAGGGCCTCGGCGTCACCGGGGTGCTCGCGGTCGAGATGTTCGAGGTCGCGGGCGAGGACGGGCCGCGCGTGCTGGTCAACGAGCTCGCGATGCGTCCCCACAACTCCGGGCACTGGACCATCGACGGCGCGGTGACCAGCCAGTTCGAGCAGCACCTGCGGGCGGTGCTCGACCTGCCGCTCGGCGACACGACGGCCACGGCCCGCTGGACCGTCATGGCGAACGTGCTCGGCTCGACGCTCGGCGAGCTGACCGACGCGCTGCCCGCCGTCCTCGCCGCGTTCCCGGACGCGAGGGTCAACCTGTACGGCAAGGGCGTGCGCCCCGGGCGCAAGCTGGGCCACGTGAACGTGAGCGGCGACGACCTGGACGAGGTCCGGCGTCGGGCCCTGGCCGCGGCCGCGATCCTGCGGGGCGAGCGTCCCGCGAGCACCGACGAGGACCCCGAGAACGAGGAGCGAGCATGAGCGAGAACCCTGTCGTCGGCATCGTCATGGGGTCGGACTCCGACTGGCCCGTCATGGAGGCCGCGGCCGACGCGCTCGCCGAGTTCGACGTGCCCGTCGAGGTCGACGTCGTCTCCGCGCACCGCATGCCCGTCGAGATGATCGACTACGGCCGCACCGCCGCCGAGCGCGGCCTGCGCGTGATCGTCGCCGGCGCCGGGGGCGCGGCGCACCTGCCGGGCATGCTCGCGGCCGTGACGCCGCTGCCGGTGATCGGCGTCCCCGTGCCGCTGCGCCACCTCGACGGCATGGACTCGCTCCTGTCGATCGTCCAGATGCCCGCGGGCGTCCCCGTCGCGACGGTCTCCGTCGGCGGCGCCCGCAACGCGGGCCTGCTCGCCGCGCGCATCCTCGCGGCGGGGACCGACGACGACGCCGCGCGCCTGCGGGACAGGATGGTCGCCTTCCAGACGGACCTGGGCGACCAGGCGCGCGCCAAGGGCGCGCGCCTGCGCGCGTCGCGGTCCGGGGAGCAGCGCACGGGCTTCGGCGCCTGACCGGCGCGCCGCGGGTTTCTGCGGCAGGCGGTTGTCGGGTTAGCCTGCGGGCGCGTCTCGCGACGCAGGGGGCTGGACCGACGACGGTCCGTGGCGGGTCGGTCCGACACCCACCCGGAGCAGCTTCACGTGGCAGCACTGCAGGAGCCTGGCGCGCCGACGGCGCCGTCCGACGCGACCCCCGGTGCTGGTGCGACGGCGGCCGGCGCCGTCCGACGGCACGCACGCCCCCGGACCGCGACCTCGCGCGAGGGGTACCGCTACGACCTCGACGGGCTCCGGGCCGTCGCGATCCTGCTGGTGGTGGTCTACCACGTCTGGCTCGGCCGGGTGTCGGGCGGCGTGGACGTGTTCCTCATGCTCTCGGCGTTCTTCCTCACCGGGTCGTTCGCGCGTCGCCTGAGCGCCGGGCGCGGGGTCGCCGTCGGGGCGTACTGGGCGCGCACGTTCAAGCGGCTCGTCCCCGTCTCGGCGGTGGTGCTCCTCGGCGTCCTCGGGACCGCGTACCTGCTCTACCCGCCGTCGTCGTGGCCGTCGATCTGGACGCAGACCTGGACGTCGCTGGGCTACGTGCAGAACTGGGAGCTCGCGCGCGAGGCCGTGGACTACTACGCCCGCGACGGCGCGGCCGCGAGCCCGCTGCAGCACTACTGGTCGCTCTCGGTCCAGGGTCAGGTCTTCGTCCTCTGGCCGCTCCTCCTGCTCCTGTCCGGACTCGTCGTCCGGCGCCTGCGGGTCTCCGTCACCCCGGTGCTCCTGACGGTGTTCGGGACCGTGTTCGTGGCGTCGTTGGCCTTCTCCGTCGTCGAGACGGCGTCGAACCAGGGGCTCGCCTACTTCGACACGAGGACGCGACTGTGGGAGTTCGCCCTCGGCTCCCTCGTGGCGGTGGTGCTGCCGTTCGTCCGGATGCCCGCCCGGGCCGCCGTGGTCGTCGGCTGGGTGGGGCTCGCCCTGATCGTGACCTGCGGACTCGTGCTCGACGTCCAGGGCGGGTTCCCGGGATACTTCGCGCTGTGGCCCACGATGGCGGCCGCGGCCGTCATCGTCGCCGGCACGTCCGCGCACCCGTGGGCCGTGGGCAACGCGCTCGCGCACCCGGTGCTGCGGTCGCTCGGGCGGGACGCGTACGCCCTCTACCTCGTGCACTGGCCGCTGCTCATCACGTGGCGGGTGGTCACCGGACGTCAGGTCCCGTCCTGGCACGAGGGTGCGGCGATCGTGGTCGTCTCGCTCGTGCTCGCCCGCGTCCTCACCACGCTCGTCGAACGCCCCGTCCGGGACCTGGCGTGGGCGCGCACCGTCCCGTGGCGCGGTGCGGTCGCCGTGCTCGTCGCGGTCTCGGTCGTGGCCGTCCCCCTCGTCACCTGGCAGTCGGCCGAGCGGGCGCGGGCCGCCGAGGCGCTGGCGGGCGCCTCGGCCGACAACCCGGGGGCGCGCGTGCTCCTGCCGGGGTACCAGGACCTGTCGGACCCGACCGCACCTCCCGTCCCCGCGGCGACGGCGCTCGACGCCCAGTGGGTGTCGCTCGCCGAGCGGTGCTCGGGTCCGTTCGCACCCGACGTCGCGGAGCTCGCGAAGCGGTGCGGGCAGCTCGTGCCCCCGGAACCTCAGGGACCGACCGTCGTGGTGGTGGGCGACTCGCACAGCGAACAGTTCATGGGGGCGCTGATCCCCGTCGCCGAGCGGGAGAGCTGGACCCTCGTGTCGGTCCTGTACGGGGGGTGCTCCTTCGGCACCGCGGGCCATCCGTGCCGGGCGTGGAACGAGCAGGTGCTCGACTACGTCCTCGAGCTCGGCCCGGACGCGGTCTTCACCGTCACCACGGCCGCCGAGGTCGACGGCCCGGGCGAGTCCGTCGTCGCCGGGCTCCAGGAGGCGGCCGACACGCTCGCCGACGCGGGGATCGCGCTCCTCGGGGTCCGGGACAACCCGCGGTTCTCGACCGACATGTTCGTCTGCGCCGAGCAGCACGGTCCCGACGCGGACGCGTGCCGCCTCGACCTCGCGTCCCGCTCCGCCGCACGGAACCCCGCGGACGACCTCAGGGTGGGGGACGGGTCGGTGCTCGTCGACCTCTCCGCAGCCGTGTGCCCTGACGGGTGGTGCGTCCCGGTGGTGGGGAACGTGCACGTCTTCCTCGACGACAACCACCTCACGTGGGACTACGCGCGCTCGCTCGCCCCGTTCCTCGAGGACGAGCTGTCGCCGTGGACCGACCGCGCGACGACGACCACGCGACAGGGGGAGCCGTGATGACCGGACCCGTCGGCACGGGCGCGCACGCCCACGGCCCGACCCGGCCGACGGCTCCACCCCGTCATGCGCGGCCGGGTGCGGCCGGCCGGTCGACGGGCGCAGCCGCGCCGTACCGGCACGACCTCGACGGCCTGCGGGCGCTCGCCGTCGTGCTCGTCGCCGTCTACCACGTGTGGGTCCACCGCGTCTCGGGCGGGGTGGACGTCTTCCTCATGCTCTCGGGATTCTTCGTCGCCGGGGGACTGCTCCGCTCGTTCGCCCGCGGGACGCCCGTGCGACTGCGGACGTACCTCCCGCGGCTCGCCCGCCGGCTCCTGCCCGCGCTCGTCCTGGTGCTCGCCGCGGTGCTCGTCGCGAGCGCGGTGCTCCTCCCGCGCACCCGGTGGACGGGGGTCTCGGGCGACGTGCTCGGGTCCCTGCTCTACGCCGAGAACTGGCGGCTGGCCGCCGCGGAGCAGGCCTACGGCGCGGCGGACGTTGGACAGAGCCCCTTGCAGCACGTCTGGTCCCTCTCCGTCCAGGGGCAGCTCTTCGTCGGGCTGCCGATCCTTCTCCTCCTCGTCTGGTGGGCGGCCGGTAGCGCAGGGGTCGCGAGACGCCTGACGATCGTGCACGCGACGGTGCTGGCCGGGGCCGTCGCCTCGTTCGCCTATGCCGTGGTCGCGGTGCGCGCCGACCAGGCGGCCGCCTACTACGACACGTTCGCCCGCGCGTGGGAGTACCTCGCGGGTGCGCTGCTCGCGCTCCTCGTCGCGCGCGTGCGGCCGCCCGGTGCGTGGGGGCTCGTCGCGGGATGGGTCGGGCTCGCCCTCGTCGTCGCGAGCGGCGTCCTCGTGGACGGCGCGGCTCTCTTCCCCGGTCCCGCCACCCTCGTGCCCCTCGCGGGCGCCGCGCTCGTCGTCGTCGCGGGAGCGCCCGGCCCTCGCGGGATCGCCGTCGCACACCCGTGGTCGGTCTCGCGGCTCCTCGCGCGGTCTCCGGTCGCCCGGGCCGGCGGGTACGCGTACGCCTTCTACCTGTGGCACTGGCCCGTGCTCGTGTTCACGATCGTCCTCCGCGACCGGCCCGTGGGCTGGCTCGCGGGCGTCGGCGTGCTCGGCCTCGCAGCCGTGCTGGCGGTTCTGACGAAGCACCTCGTCGAGGACGTGCTCCGTCGAGACCCCCGAGACGTCCGGGACGCCACGCCCGCGCGGCCTCCTCGGTGGGCGCTCCGTCCTCTCGTCGTCGCGGTCACCGCGACCGTGGCGATCGCCCCGCTCGTGTGGAACGCCCACGTCCTGTCGATCCAGCGCTCGTACCAGGGCACCGTGCAGGACGCCGACGTCGCCGCCTACCCCGGGGCGCTCTCCGTCCTCGAGCCGGGCGCGTACGCGGCGGCGACCGCCGACCCGGTACCAGCCGTGGAGACGGTGGCCGAGGACACGTCGCGGGTCGTCCCGGACGGCTGCATGACGGGGAACGGGGAGAGCGACGTCAAGCGCTGCTCGTACGGACCGGAGGACGCCACGACGGTCGTCGCGCTGGTCGGCGCGTCGCACAGCGAGCACTGGTTCGCCGCGCTCGAACCGATCGCCGAGCGTCGCGGCTTTCGCGTCGTCCCCGTCCTCAAGGCGGGATGCCTCTTCCTCGACCCCGAGGACAGCGTCGGCGACGGTGAGTGCGCGACCTGGCAGCGCGAGGCGATGGACTACGTCCTGTCGGTCGAACCTGACGTCGTCATCACGACCTCGACGCGTCCGACGATGTCGGACGGGTCTCGTGAGACGGTCCCGGACGAGTACGTCCGCGCCTGGGAGCGGCTCGCGCAGGACGACATCCCGGTCGTCGCCATCCGGGACAACCCGTGGTTGCCGTTCTGGATGCCCGAGTGCGCCGCCGTCCACGGCTCGGACTCGGACGAGTGCGCCGTGGCATGGGAGGACGTGCTGGACGACGTGGACCCTTCGCTCGACGCCGTGCAGGAGCTGTGGAACACGACGATCCTCGACTTCAACGACGTCCTCTGCCCGGACCGTGTCTGCCGGCCCGTCCAGGGCAACCGGTTCGTCTACCGCGACGACAACCATCTGACGGCGACCTACGCCGTGACGCTCAGCCCGGTCTTCGACGAGCGGTTCGGCGTCGCGACCGGGTGGTGGTGACGACCGCTACTGCGGCAGACCGCCGACCTGGCCCGGGGCGAGGTTGCCGTCACGGATGTCGACCCAGAACTGACCCACGGTCTCGGGGTCCAGCTGCACGGTGGACCCGACGTTGCCGCCCGGCCGGTAGTCGGGGTTGGAGATCGGCGGCGTGCCGGTGATGCCCCCGGGGCCGTTGGCCTTGCGGAACGCGAGGGCGAGCTTCCCGAGGTCGACGATGCCCGTGCTCTGGTCGACGGTGAGCGAGCCGAGGCCCGACTCCAGCAGCGAGACCTGGTCTCCCGGGCGGAACAGGATGCTCGGGTTCGCCGCCTTCGAGCTGATGGCGCCGATGACCTGGCGCTGGCGCTCGGCCCGCCCGATGTCGCCCTTCGGGTCGGAGTAGCGCATCCGCGAGAACGCGAGCGCGGTGTGGCCGTCGGCGACGTGGCACCCGGCGGTCCAGACGAGCTCGCTGCGCTCGTCGTTCACGTCGTAGTCGAGGCACAGCTCGACGCCGCCCACGGCGTCGACGATGCCCTCGACCCCGCCGAAACCGACCTCGACGTAGTGGTCGACGGTGAGGCCGGTGAGCTGCTCCACGGTCTGCACGAGCAGCGGCGGCCCGCCCCACGAGTAGGCCGAGTTGAGCTTGCTGGCGCCGTTGTCGGGAATCTCCGCGTACGTGTCGCGCGGCAGGCTGATGAGCGCGACCGGGCCGCTCGGCGGGGCGTGCAGGACCATGATCGTGTCCGTGCGCGCGCCCTCGGTGCCGTCCTCGCTGATGCCCTCGCCGCGCGCGTCGGAGCCCGCGAGGAGGTAGGTGTTCCCGGGCGTGCCGGGTGCACCGGAGAGGGCCTCGACGTGCTGGATCTTGCCGTTCGCCCAGATGAGCAGGCCGACCGGCCAGGCGAGGAGCGCGACGATCACGACGCAGGCCACGAGCCCGACGACGCGGCCCTTGCGGACGCGGAATCCGCCTCCGCCGGTGCGTGCGGTCCCCGTGCCCGACGGCGGTCGCCCGCCCCCGCCTCCGGACCGGCCGGCGCTCGGCCGCGGCGCGGCGCCGGGACGGCTCCGTGTCGTCGCGGGCGCCGCTGAGGCGCTCGCGTGGGGCGACGACGAGACGCGCGGAGGCGCCGTCGTCGCCGCCTGGCGAGGCTGGCGGGACGGAGCGACCGACGGCGGGAGGGCCGACGCCGACGAGCCCGCACGGGGTCGGGCGCTGCGTGCGGGAGGTGCCGGTGGGGGCGTGCCCTTGCGCGCCGGGGTCACGGGGATCTCGCGCGACGACTGGCGTTTGATGCGTGGCTCGAGGCGCACCGCGTCGTCGGGCACGGCGGGCCGGGGCCGCGCCTGGCCACGTCCGCTGTTGCCCACGGCGATCGCGTCGTCGACCGACGACGGCCGCGGGGCGCGACCGCCCTGGGGCGTGAAGCTCGGGGGGAGCGACCGGGGGTCGCGCGACGGGTCGGTCATGGCGTCACCCGCACTGGGCGGTCTCGTCGGCGGCGGAGAACGCCTCCTTGCCGGCTTCCTTCGTCTGCACCGGAGCCGGCTCCGGCGCGGCCTCGCCGGTCCCCACGGGGGTCTCCTCGGTGCCCGACGACGGGGCGGTGGCATCCGTGGCGGCGTCGGAGCCGACCGCGGGCCCTTCCGGCGACGGGGCGACGACGGGCTCGTCGGCCCGCACCTTCGCCCACAGCTCGTCGGCCTCCGGGGTCCAGACGACCGTCGCGTCGGGATTCTGCGGGTCTGCCGTGTTCGGGACGGTCATGAAGGTGATGTTGCCACTCGTCGCGCCCTTGAGGCTGAAGGCGAGCCCGGCGAGGCTCGGGATCGACGACAGGTTGGCGCTCATGGTCAGCGACCTGGTCCCCGCGTCGACGAAACCGTAGATCTGCCCGAGGTCCGCGAGCACGTTCTTCGAGAGCACCTGGTTCACCGTCGCGGCGAGGAGCTGCTGCTGGCGGCCGATACGGCTGAGGTCCGACCCGTCGCCCACGCCGTAGCGGGCCCGCGCGAACCCGAGCGCCTGGGCACCGTCGAGCGTCTGCATCCCCGCGTCGAGCCGAAGGTCCGCCTTGGGCGAGTCGATCGCCTCGGGGATGCACAGGGGGACGCCCCCGATCGCCGTGACCATGTTCTGGAAGCCCGCGAAGTCGACCACGACGAAGCCGTCGACGAACACGTCGGTCAGGTTCTCGACGGTCTGGGTCGTGCACGCCGCGGCCGAGTCGACGTCGCCGCCGACGGTCGCGCCGTTCGCGAACGCGGCGTTGAAGCGCGTGTTCGCCGGCGCGGTCGTCTTGCCGTTCGTCGTCTGGCACGCCGGGACGTCGACGCGCGAGTCACGGGGGATCGAGATCATCTCCACGCGTGTCCGGTCGGCCGAGACGTGCACGAGGATCGTGGTGTCCGAGCGCATCCCCTCGACGCCCGCGACCTCGTGGCCGTTCTCGCCGCCGCGCTCGTCGGACCCCATCACGAGGATGTTGAGCGGCTTCCCGGCGTTGGGGTCGCTCGGGTCCGGGGCGGGCTGCTCAGGTCGGTCCGTGAGGAGCTCGAGCCCGTCCGAGGGAGCGATGTTCCCCTGGATGTTCGACACCGCTGCGGCTCCGCCGACCGCGCCGAACGCGAGCAGCGCCGTGGCGACGAGCCCGACGGTTCGGGCAGCCCCGTGGGTCCTCATGGCCCGCGCGTGCGCCGGACCGCGCGACGGCTTGTCGGCCGCCGCATCGCGGGTCTGGGCACGGGAACGGGCTGTCACGGGAGTCGAGCATAGGCGCGCCGTGCGACCTGGCCGCGCGGGCTACGGGCTCGCGGGGTGGAGGAGTTGTGCAGGCGCGGACGGGTGCGAGGGCCGATCGGTCAGCCGGCGGGCGGCGCGTCCGGCCGGCCGCCCTGTCCGTCGCGCTGCTCGAGCTCGTCGACCGACGCGTCGACCCGGCTGAGCCGTGCCTCCGCGAGGCTCAGCTCGCGCGTCAGCAGCGTGATCTTGCGGGCGAGCGCGTTCGCGCGCCGGTGGCTCGTGGCGATGTAGCTCACGAACGCGATGACGAGGGCGTAGAGGAGGAGGTCGGTCCCGCGTCCCACGTCGAGCAGGTTGGCCAGGCGGGTGAGCCATTCGGGGAACAGGACGGAGAGCCCGGCGACCACGACGAACCCGACGAGCAGCAGGCGGCGGATCGCCTGGTGCCGCGCGTCGACCGTGGAGCGGGTGAGCAGGACCGTGACCACGGCGATGGCGACGACGAGGACGATCTGGATGAGCATGTGCGGCTCCCGTCTACTTGAACACGAGGTCGACCAGGATGTTCACGGAGTTCCACAGCGACTGCCCCTTGGCCCGCGAGTAGTCCGTGTAGAGGACGTGCACCGGGTACTCGCGCCAGGGGAGACCCGTGCGTCCGAGCTGGAGCACGATCTCGCTCGCGTGCGCCATGCGGTCCTGGCGCAGCTCGACCTGGCGCGCGGCGTCGACCCGGATGACCCGCAGCCCGTTGTGGGCGTCGGTGAGCCGCAGGCCGGTGCTCCGGTTCGTGAACCAGACCGCGGTGCGCAGGACGACGCGCTTGAGGAGCCCGGGCCGGGTGCGGGCGTCGAGGAAGCGGGACCCGAAGACGATCGCGACGTCCTCGCGCCGGGCCAGGTCGACCATGGCGGCGGCGTCCTCCACCTGGTGCTGGCCGTCTGCGTCGAACGTGACGAGGTACCGGACTCCCGGGAGGTCGCGGGCGTACTCGATCCCGGTCTGCAGGGCGGCGCCCTGGCCGAGGTTCACGGCGTGCCGCAGGACCGTGGCGCCGGCCTCGGCGGCGCGTCGGACGGAGTCGTCCGAGCTCCCGTCGTCGACGCAGACGACGTGGGGGAACGTGGCGAGCGCGTTCTCGACCACGCCGGCCACCACCGCGCCCTCGTTGTAGAGCGGGACGACGAGGCAGGCGTCGTCGACGGGTCCGACGGCCGCGGCGCGCGGGCGACCACGCGTCGCCGCGTCCGGTTCGTGCATGGTGTCCATTGTTGCAGCCCGCCGACGGGACTCGGGACCTTCGGCGCTCGAAGCCGGGTTCCGTGGCCAGGTAACCTTGCCGACGCGACGCCCGCGCCCGACGCGGGACCGTCCACCTCAGACACCGAAGGAGCCTGCATGGGAGTCCGCATCGCCCCCAGCGCCGATGTCGCGGACGGCGCGTCGATCGGTGACGGGAGCCAGATCTGGCACCTCGCCCAGGTGCGCGAGGGGGTGTCGATGGGGGAGTCGTGCGTCGTCGGACGAGGCGCCTACATCGGGACCGGAGTGCAGATGGGCAAGAACTGCAAGGTGCAGAACTACGCGCTCGTGTACGAACCGGCCTCGCTCGCCGACGGGGTGTTCATCGGCCCGGCCGTCGTGCTCACCAACGACACCTACCCCCGCGCCGTGAACCCGGACGGGTCGCTCAAGAGCGCGGACGACTGGCACGCGGTGGGGGTGACGATCGGCGAGGGCGCCGCGATCGGTGCCCGGGCCGTGTGCGTCGCTCCGGTGACGATCGGCGCGTGGGCCACGGTGGCCGCGGGCGCGGTCGTGACGAGGGACGTCCCCGACCACGCGATCGTCGTCGGGGTCCCTGCGCGGCGCGTCGGGTGGGTGGGACGTGCAGGAGAGCCGTTGCAGCGCGACGGGGAGCACTGGGTGTGCCCGGTGACGGGCACGCGCTACGAAGAGCACGACGAGACCATCAGAGAGGTTGCGGCCGAATGAGCCAGACACTGATCCCCGCGGCGAAGCCGATCGTCGGGGACGACGAGCGCGCGGCCGTGGACCGCGTCCTGCGCAGCGGGATGATCGCGCAGGGCCCCGAGGTCGCCGCGTTCGAGCAGGAGTTCGCCGAGGTGCTCGTCGGCGGGCGCACGTGCGTCGCGGTGAACTCCGGGACCTCGGGGCTGCACCTCGGCCTCCTCGCCGCGGGCGTCGGCCCCGGCGACGAGGTCATCGTCCCGTCCTTCACGTTCGCGGCGACCGCCAACTCGGTCGCGCTGACGGGCGCGACGCCGGTCTTCGCCGACATCGAGCCGGACCAGTTCTGCCTCGCCCCCGACGCGGTGCGCGCCGCGATCACGGAGCGCACCAAGGCGATCATGCCGGTGCACCTCTACGGGCACCCGGCAGACATGACCGCGCTCGGCGCCCTCGCGGACGAGCACGGCCTGCTCCTGTTCGAGGACGCCGCGCAGGCGCACGGGGCGACCCTGGACGGACGACCGGTGGGCTCGTTCGGCGCGTTCGCCATGTTCAGCCTCTACCCGACGAAGAACATGACGTCGGGCGAGGGCGGCATGGTCTCGTGCGCGACCGACGAGATCGCGCGCAACGTCCGCCTGCTGCGCAACCAGGGCATGGAGCGCCAGTACGCCAACGAGGTCGTGGGGTTCAACGCCCGGATGACGGACGTCCACGCGGCGATCGGCCGCGTGCAGCTCACCAAGGTCCAGGGCTGGACCGCGGACCGCCAGCGCAACGCGGCCTTCCTCTCCGAGAACCTCGAGGGCGTCGTCACGCCCCCGGTCGCGGACGGGGCGGTGCACGTCTACCACCAGTACACGATCCGCGTCGCCGACGACCGCGACCGTGTGGTGACGGCTCTCCGCGAGGAGCACGGCGTGGGTTCCGGGGTCTACTACCCGATCCCGAACCACCGCCTCGAGAGCCTGAAGCACTTCGCGCCCGGCCTCGACCTGCCCGAGACCGAGATCGCGGCGCAGCAGGTGATCTCCCTCCCGGTGCACCCGTCGCTCACGCAGGGCGACCTCGAGCGCATCGTCACCGCGGTCAACACCGTCGTGAAGGCAGGTGCGTGATGGCAGACCTGCGTGCGGGCCTGATCGGGCTCGGAGCGATGGGACGGCACCATGCCCGGGTGCTCCGCGAGATCGACGGCGTCGACCTCGTCGCCGTCGCGGACCCCGGCGGAGACCCGTACGGCGTGGCGGGGGACCTGCCGGTCCTGCCCGACGTCGGCGGACTGATCGACGCCGGCATCGAGATGGCCGTCGTCGCCGTCCCGACCGTGTACCACGAGGAGATCGCGCTGGCCCTCGCCGCCGCGGGCGTCCACACCCTCGTGGAGAAGCCCATCGCGGCCACGAGCGAGGCCGGTCGCAAGGTCGCCGAGGCGTTCGCCGCGGCAGGGCTCGTCGGCGCGGTCGGGCACATCGAGCGGTTCAACCCGGCGCTCCAGGAGCTGCGTCGCCGCATGGAGGCGGGCGAGCTCGGGGAGGTCTACCAGATCGCGACCCGACGGCAGGGGCCGTTCCCGTCGCGCATCGCCGACGTCGGCGTGGTGAAGGATCTCGGCACCCACGACATCGACCTCACGGCCTGGGTCGCCCAGAGCTCCTACCGTGCGGTCGCCGCGCAGACCACGCACCGCAGCGGGCGCCCGCACGAGGACATGGTCACCGCGACCGGTCGTCTGGAGAACGGCGTCGTGACCAACCACGTCGTCAACTGGCTCTCCCCGATGAAGGAGCGCGTCACGATCGTCACGGGCGAGCGGGGCGCGTTCGTCGCCGACACGGGCACGGCCGACCTCACCTTCTACGCCAACGGCGTCATCCCGACCGAGTGGGAGGCCGTCTCGGCGTTCCGCGGCGTGTCCGAGGGCGACATCACGCGCTATGCGTTCGCGAAGCGCGAGCCCCTGCGGGTCGAGCACGAGGCGTTCCGGGACGCCGTCCGGGGGATCCGCCACGACGTCGTGACGATGGAGGAGGGTCTGCGCACCCTCGAGGTGGCCGAGGCCGTCCTGGAGTCGGCGTCGTCGGGGCGGACCGTCACGCTCTGAGCCGGAGCCCGGCGGCCCCGTGGTGGGGTCGCCGGGCCGACTCCCGACTCTCCCGGCGATCGTCCTGCGAGAACGTGCCCGCCTTGTGATACTGGCCGGGTTCGTCGGGGCGCGAGCAAGCCCTGGGTGATCTCTGCGACGACCGGGGTGAGCACGATGACCAAGAGGTGGACGACCGTCCTGACGGTGCTGGCGGTGACCGTGACGTCGGCGGTGACGGGCAGCACCACCGCCGGGGCGGCCAGCCCCGCGCCACGGGCCGCGACCTCGGTGGCGCCACACGTCGCACCTGCCCCGGTGGCCGTGCCCGCACCGGTCGCCCCCGAGATCGACGAGACACCGCTCGAACCCGTCGACGCGTCCGGAGACGCCCCCACGACGCCGGCGCCGTCGGAAGCGGGCGCTGCCGAGGGGCGCGGTGAGCAGGTGCTCCCCGAGGCCGCGGCCGACGACACGACGAGCCCGGAGGGGACCTGGTCCGCGACCAGCCCGGCGACCGGTGCGACGACCGTCGTCGGCGTCACCTGGGACCTCGGGTCGGCAGGGGACGACGTCGTCGTCGAGGTGCGTTCACGTACCGGGACCGTCTGGACCGGGTGGACCGACGTCCACGCGGAGGATGCCGAGCAGACCGGAAACTCCGGGGAGCAGCGCGACGGTACCGAGCCGCTGTTCGTCGGGGACGTCGACGAGGTCGAGGCGCGGGTCCTGCCCGGCCAGGGGGCCGCCCCGGTCGATCCGGTCCTGGTGGTCGTCGATCCGGGAGCGGACGCGGGAGGAAGCGGGGGCGGCGCGGGCGGGCTCGGACGGTCGACGACCTCCGCGCTCGCGACGCCTGCCGCCGCACCGGCAGCCGCTCTGCCCACCGCCACGACCCGTCCGGCGATCTACTCGCGCGCCCAGTGGGGTGCCGACGAGCGGCTGATGACGTGGACGCCCCAGACCGGCAACGTCGTCGGCGCGGTCGTGCACCACACGGCCGGGTCGAACGACTACACCGCGGACCAGGTCCCGGCCCTCATCCGGGGCATCTACGCCTACCACGCGCAGTCCCGCGGGTGGGGCGACATCGGGTACAACTTCCTCGTCGACAAGTACGGGCGCATCTGGGAAGGGCGCGCCGGAGGGATCGACCGGGGGATCGTCGGTGCGCACGCGTCCGGGGTCAACTCCCAGCGCTTCGGTGTCTCCGTGATGGGGAACTTCGACGCCGCGCAGGTCTCCTGGGCCGCCGTCGACGCCGTCTCGGCCGTCATCGCGTGGAAGCTCGACATCCACGGGGTGCGAGGCACCGCGGGAAGCATCGTGGTGGGGCACCGCGACGTCGGCCAGACGTCGTGCCCCGGGGCCTCGCTGTACGCGGCGCTCCCGCAGGTCCGCGCGCTGGCAGCGTCCCGCCAGGGACCTGTGACGGATCGCTCGCTGCGGCGCGACGTCGGGCTCGACGGGTACCCCGACCTGGTGGCACGGACGTCCGGCTCGATCTCGTTGCTCACCGCGCCCGACGCCGGGTGGGGAGCCACCCGCACGGTGGGCTCGGGCTGGCCCGGGGAGCGGGTGATCGCCCCGGGGGACTGGAACGGCGACGGCAACCCTGACCTCATGCTCATCGACCCCGCCACCGGCTACCTGTGGCTGTACCCGGGGACGGCCTCCGGCGGGTGGGCCGGCAAGCAGCGGATCGGCACGGGCTGGGGCGTGGCGAACCTGATCGTGGGCGGCCAGGACTGGGACGGAGACGATCGCAACGACCTGATCATGCGACGCCACGACGGGTCCCTGTGGCTCTACCCGGGCGACGGCCGCGGCGGGTTCGGGACCGCGAGGAAGATCGGGGCCGGCTGGAACGGCATGAGCACGATCGCCATGGTGGGCGACCTGCGCGACGGTCGGCCCGCGCTCGTCGCGCGTGCCGGGGGCGACCTCTACACCTACGTGGGCGACGGCCGTGGGGGCTTCTCGGGCACGCGGACCTTCGTCGGCCCGGGCTGGGACGTGATGTCGACGATCGTCGGCGCGGGCGACCTCAACGACGACGGCCTGCCCGACGTCGTCGCACGCGACACCCAAGGTCGCCTGTGGCGCTACGTGGGTGACGGCGGTGGCGGACTCGTCGGCCGCTCGCTCATCGGGACCGGGTGGGGCGGCTTCAGCGTGGTCCATCCGGCGGGGCGGTCGGGTCGCGGCGAGGACTTCTTCGCGGTGCGACGTGACGGCACCCTGCTGCGGTACGACTACCGAGGCGGCGCCGCGTTCTCCCGGGTGGCCGGGACGGGCGTCTCGGGGTCCGGTGTCGTCGAGGCGATCGCCCCCGGTGACTGGAACGGGGACGGCCGGCCCGACCTCATGACGCGCCGTTCGAACGGCGACCTCTACCTCCACGTCGGGACGGGTACCGGCAGCTTCAACGCGGCGGGATCCCGCGTCGGGACGGGATGGGGCGTGATGACCCAGGTGATCGGTGCGGGGGACTGGCTGGGCACGGGCGTGCCCGGGCTGATCGCGCTCCAGCGCGGGACCGGCCAGATCTGGCTCTACCCGGGCGATGGTCGAGGCGGGTTCGGCACCCCGCTCGTCATCGCCCGGGGTGCGCAGTTCATCGACCGCATCGTCAACGCCGGCCACTGGCGCGGCGCCGCGACGCCCGACCTCATCGCCCGCGACGCGGGCACCGGTCGGCTCCTGCTCTACCCGGGGAACGGCGGCGCCCTGCTCGGGTCGTCGACGGTCGTCGGGACGGGGTGGCAGGGGATGTCGAACGTCGTCGGAGCGGGCGACGTCGACGGCGACGGGCGGCCCGACCTCGTCGCGTCCCGCGCGGGCTCCCTGGTGCTCTACCCAGGGAACGGGACGGGCGGCTTCCGAGCGGCACGGACCCTGACGAGCGCGCCGTCCGGCGCGAACGTCTCGTAGGTCCCGCCTACAGGGTCCGGACGATCCCGCCCCACCCGGTGCCGACCTGGACACGGCCGGCGAACCGTGATCCCGTCCACGGGTACAGCCAGTACCGGCCGGACGAGTCCGCCGCGAGCAGGTCCGGCACGCCGTCGCGACCGAAGTCGTTCACCAGGGTCAGCAACCGCATGCCCCGCCAGCCGGAGCCGATCTGCACGGGGGTGAACCCTCCCGCACCGTCGCCCCGGTAGAGCAGGAGGCGCCCGCCCGTGTCGACAGCGAGGAGGTCCGACCAGCCGTCGCCGTTCCAGTCGCCGCCGCCACCGACCCACGTCATGGCGTTCCACCCGCTGCCGACGAGCACGGCGTCGCCCAGGGTGCCGTTCCCCAGGCCCGGGTACAGCCAGAGCCGTCCCGACGTGTCGACCGCGAGCAGGTCCGCCGACCCGTCGCGTCCGACGTCGCCCGGGGCGACGAGGAAGCGCATGGCGCCCCAGCCGCGACCGGCCTGGACGCGGGTGCCGAGCGTCCCGGACGCCGTCGTCGGGTAGCGCCACAGTCGCCCGGCAGAGTCGACGGCGAGGACGTCGTCGCGACCGTCGCGGTCGAGGTCGTTGGCCCGGACCGCGAGCCGCATCGTCTGCCAGTCGTGACCCGCCGGGCGGCTGCCGACGAACCGCCCGTCGCCGTCCCCGAGGTACGCCGTGAGACGGCCGTCGGCCCACTGGCCGAGGACGTCCACGCGCCCGTCGTTGGTGGAGTCGCTGTCGAGCCGGCTCGTGCCGGTGAGCTTCCACCAGTCGGAGCGCAGACCGAAGGCGCTGCGGAACTGCGCGCCCGTGAGCGCGACCGAGCCTGCCGATCCGGTGACGACGACCCGGACCACGCGCCCGCCCCACTCCCCGTCGCCGGTCCGCGACGTGACGTCGATGCTGCGCGGCGAGCCGATCTGCGGGTACCGCGCGCCGACGTCCGAGGCCCGGAGCGAGACGCTCCACGCGTGCACGGGGTTGCCCTGCGCGTCCCAGGGGTCCGGTCGGGACGGGAGGTAGGGGAAGGACCCTGCCGCGCTCCAGCCGCCGTTCGACGAGCCGAACTGGGTGAAGGCGAGACTGCCGCCGTAGTGGCGCACCTGCCCCGAGGTCGCGGCGACGGCGGCGTCGGTCGAGGCCGCCTCGTGGTGGCGCGTCTCGACCCCCGCGGAGGTGAAGCTCTTGTGCCCGGGGTAGACCTGGCAGGCGGTGGTGTCGCACGTCTGCCAGGAGCCCGACCGGTGCGCGCGGTCGTACGACGCGTAGGTGCGCGCGGCGACGGCCTGCGCCCGCAGCGCGTCCGCCGGCCAGCTCGACGGCGACTCCGCCGGCACGACGGAGCGCAGGTAGTCCTCGAGGCCCACCACGTTCACGGTCTGCTGCCCGGGGCTCGTCCCGGAGGGGACGGCTCGGACGGTGCCGCGGTAGTCCGTCTGCGTGCCGTCGGGCCTGATCAGCCGGATGAACCCCGACGGCGCGGCGATGCTCAGGAAGCCGGGGGAGGCGCCTTGCGACCACTGCCGCCAGGACCCGCCGACGAGCCCGTGCAGCACGAACCCGCCGGGGCCGCGCACGATGCGCCACTGCTGCGGCGTCGCGCCGCCGAAGCTGATCGGGGTGCCGGTCGAGGCCGCGTCGCTCGCCGTCATGCCCGGGACCGCGAGGATGCGGACGTCGTTGTCGGTGTCGCCGCTGATGAGGACGCTGATCGTGCTCGCTGCCTGGGTGACCCGTGTCGTGCCGGGGTAGTACGCGTCGAGGATCTGCTGGTAGCCCACCCCCTGCGCAGCGGCCGCCCGTGCCCCCCACTGCGACATCCCGCGGCCGTGACCGAAGCCTCGCCCCGCGACCGTGACGGTCGTGCCGGTGCCGAGGACCACCCGTTCCTGGGTGAGCGTGTCCGCGTGCGCGGTGACGGACTGCGCGACGAACGACGTCCCGACCAGGACGGCCGTCAGCAACGACGCCGTCATCCTCTTCCGTGCGCCCATGGGTGACCTCCGTAGCCCTCGGTCCGATCCACGGTAGGTCGGGTGACGGGAGGGCGCCCGGCGGGCAGGTACCCTGGGGCGTCGTCGGGCGCGGTGCCCGACCCGAGACGAGGGGGAACCCTGGCAGGCGTCGTGCGGACAGTGCTCGAGCACTCGGCGTTCCGCTACCTGCTGGTGGGCGGCTTCGCCTTCCTCCTCGACCTCGGGCTGCTGGCTCTGACCTACCGGGTGCTGGGCGCGCCGCTGTGGCTCGCGACGGCGGTCGGGTTCTGGGGGAGCTTCGCGTTCAACTTCACGCTCCAGCGGCGCTACGCCTTCGGCGGTGCGATGCCGACCGGGCCGGCGCTGTGGCGGTACGGCGTCCTCCTGGCGGCGAACTCGCTCGCGAACATCGCGGTGGTCGGTGTCTTCGAGCACCTCGGTTGGGGTTTTGCCGTCGGCAAGGTCGCGGTCACCGTCGCGCAGACCGTCTGGAACTACTTCGCCTACCGCTACTGGGTCTTCGGTGGGCGCGCTGCCCCCACCCCGCCCGCAGACGACCGAGCAGGGCCCCCGTTGCCCGTCGAGCACGACCACAAGGAGAGCTGAGGATGTACAAGGGCGCGCGGATCGCCGCCGTCGTGCCGGCCTATCGTGAGGAGGCGATGATCGCGACGGTCGTCACCACGATGCCGGACTTCGTCGACGACATCGTCATCGTGGACGACTGCAGCCCCGACGGGACGTCCGACGCCGTGAAGGCGCTGGACGACCCGCGCGTCACGCTCGTGCGCCACGAGGTGAACAAGGGCGTCGGCGGGGCCATCATCACCGGGCACCGCACCGCGATGGAGCTGGGCTCGGACGTCAACGTCATCATGGCGGGCGACGCCCAGATGGACCCGAACTACCTGCCCGACCTCCTCGACCCCGTGACGTCCGGCGGCTACGGGTTCGCGAAGGCGAACCGCTTCTTCCGTCCCGACTCGTACACGGGGATGCCGCGGTACCGCGTGTTCGGGAACATCGTGCTCTCGTTCCTGACGAAGTTCGCGTCGGGGTACTGGCACCTCTTCGACCCGCAGAACGGCTACACGGCCATCCGGACGTCGGTGCTCGAGAAGCTCGCGCTCGACCGCGTCGCCGAGCGCTACAGCTTCGAGAACGACCTGCTGATCCACCTGAACGTCGCGGGCACGGCGGCCGTCGACGTCCCGATCCCGGCGGTGTACGGCAACGAGGTGTCGAGCATCCGCCTCGGCAAGGTGGTCCCCGAGCTGCTCAGCCTGCTCTTCCGCGGGTACTGGTACCGGATCTGGTACCGGTACGTCCTCTGGTCGTTCTCGGCGGTCGCGCTGCTCCTGTTCTCGGGCCTCCTCCTCACGCTCCTGGGCGTCGCCGCGGGCATCTGGATCATCGCCGCGACCTGGGACTCCCCGCCCGCCACGGCCGGCACGGTCCTCCTGGCGGTGACCCCCTTCGTGCTCGGTGTCCAGATGCTCGTGTCGTCGTTGCAGCTCGACATCCAGGAGAGCCCCGACACGCCGACGCTCGCCCCGTTCGACGAGGGATGAGCCCCGAGAAGGAGCTCCGCGGCGAGGGCGACGACGTTCGCCGCGCGGGGCGGACGGCCCGCGTCACGATCGCGTCGCGGATCTTCCTGCCTGAGCCGGCCGCGGCGTCCTTCCGCCTCGCTGCGCTCGCCTCGGCACTCGCGGACGAGGGGGCGGAGGTCACCGTCGTGACGGCCTCGGTGCCCGCGTCGATGGGCTCGGGCCCCGAGCACGAGCGAGTCCGGGTGCGGCGCCGCCCCGTGCTCCGGGACGCCAGCGGGTACGTCCGGGGATACGTGCCGTACCTGAGCTTCGACGTGCCCCTCTTCCTCCGCCTGCTCGCGGGCCGACGGCCCGACGTGGTCGTGGCCGAGCCACCGCCGACCACGGGGGCGGTGGTGCGCCTGGTGTGCGCCCTGCGACGGGTGCCGTACGTCTACTACGCGGCCGACATCGTCTCGGACGCGGCGGGGTCGACCGGTGCGCCCCGGCTCGTGGTGGGCATCGTGCGCGCGCTCGAGCGCTTCGCCCTGCGCGGTGCGTCGGCTGTCCTCACCGTGACGGACGCGGTCGAGGCGCGGGCGTCGCAGCTCGGCGCCCCTCGGACGACCATCGTGCGGCACGGCGTCGACACCGCGACCTTCAACGCCGACGTCGTGCCGCTCGCACCCGAGGGCCGGGGCCCGTTCGCCGTGTACGCGGGCAACGCCTCGGAGTGGCACGGCGCCGAGGTCTTCCTCGAGGCCTGGCCCGGCGTCGTGCAGGAGGTCCCCGGCGCGCGCCTCGTGTTCCTCGGACGAGGCAGCATGCACGGCCGGCTCGCCGAGATGGCGGCCGCGATGCCCGACGGCGGAGCGAGCGTGACGTTCCTGCCGCAGCAACCCGCTGCCCAGGCCGCCCGCTGGCTCCGCGGTGCCGACGTCGCGCTCTCGAGCATCCGGCCCGAGTCGGGGTACGAGTTCGCGATCCCCACCAAGGCGCTCGCGGCGATGGCCGTCGGTACGCCGGTGCTGCAGGCCGGACCCGGTCCGGTAGGACAGATCATCGAGCGGGCGACCGCGGGCCGGGTGGTCCCGCACGCGTCCGACGCGGTCGCGCGCGCACTGGTGGAGATGCTCGAGGCGCCGCCGTCGGACGACGAGCGGCTCCGGGTCGCGGCGTGGGCCGAGGAGCACCTCTCGGTGCGCTCGACGTCCGTGATCGCCGCTCGGTCGGTCCTCGGTGTGGTGGGTTCCCGGCTCCGGCGACGCGCGGGGGAGGGGATCCGTCGTGCGACGCACCGATCACGGCCCTGACGCGCTGTGTGCCAGCATCCACGTCGTTCCGCCGGGTTCGCCGTGAACGGTCGTCCGCCCTCGCTGATCCGTCGGGCCGCGTGGTGGATCATCTCGTGGCTCCCGCCGGCGCTCTTCCTGCGGGTCGTCCGGGCGAGAGGGCGCCGGGGCGCCGTCGTCCCGCGCGTACAGGTCCCCAGGGCTCCTGTGCGTCTCTTCGTCGGCCCGGCGAACTCGGCGGGACAGGGCTGGGAATGGGCGCGGTCCGCCGAGAAGTTCCTCGACGGGGTCGGTGCGCGCAACATGACCTACCGACGATCCTTGCCTTTCCCCGCCGACGTCGACGCTCCGTTCCCGTTGCGCGGGTCGAGGGCATGGCAGGTCGCCCAGCTCAGGGCGGTACGGCGCTTCAGCCACGTGATCGTCGAGTCGCAGCTCCCCCTGTTCCCAGCGCTCGGCCGCGGCGTGACGGGGGAGATCCGCGAGCTGCGCGACTCCGGCGCCGCCGTGGCGACTCTCTGCCACGGCAGCGACGTCCGGCTGCCGAGCGCTCACGCGGCGCGCGACCCCTGGTCGCCGTTCCTGCTCGAGTCCTACCGTGACACCCCGCTGCTGCAGGCCCGCGCCGAGCGCAACCTGGACCTGCTTCGACGCCTCCACGAGGACGGCGTCCCGGCGTTCGTCTCCACACCCGACCTGCTGCTCGACGTCCCGTGGGCGACATGGCTCCCCGTGACGGTGGACGTCGAGCGGTGGAGGGAGCCCGGGACGCCGCTCGAGCGCGACGTCCCGGTCGTCGTGCACGCGCCGAGCCGCGCTGCGCTCAAGGGAACCGACCTCGTCGAGCCGGTGCTCCGGGAGCTCGAACGGGAGGGGCTCGTCGAGTATCGCCAGGCCACCGGTCTCGACCGGGACGGGATGCTCAGGCTGTACCGCGAGTCGGACGTCGTCGTCGACCAGCTCCGCATGGGGATCTACGGTGTGGCGGCGTGCGAGGCGATGGCCGCCGGCCGGGTGGTCGTCTCGCACGTGTCCGAGCAGTCGCGCTCGGTCGCGGGGCGCGCAGCTGGACAGGATCTTCCCGTGGTCGAGGCGACGGGCGACACCCTCCGTGCGGTGCTGCTCGACGTCCTCGACCGACGGGAGGATGCGCGCGCGACGGCCGCCCGTGGCCCCGGGTTCGTCCAGGTTCTCCACGACGGCCGCGCGTCCGCCCGAGCGCTGGAGTCGTTCTTGTCCAGCCCCGGCTCCCCGTCTCGGTAGACTCACCCGGTTCCTGATCCGTGACCTGGAGC
Organism: Cellulosimicrobium cellulans; assembly: GCF_016907755.1. Lineage (NCBI taxonomy): Bacteria > Bacillati > Actinomycetota > Actinomycetes > Micrococcales > Promicromonosporaceae > Cellulosimicrobium > Cellulosimicrobium cellulans. The sequence goes on along the minus strand of NZ_JAFBCN010000001.1, from coordinate 3,901,486 downwards.
GCCATGCGTACCGCCATGATGGTTGACCACGACACCCGGGGTGGCTCGCGCGCCGTCGAGCGTCCCTGCCCCGCGGCCGGCGTACCGACGGCGGGAGTCGAGGGGAGACGGCCGTGAGCGTGGTCAACAAGCTCGTCAGCAGCCTGGTGGCGAAGCGCTCCCGGCTGCCACGGCGTGTCAACGCGATGATCGACCGGCTGGTGGCACCCGGCACGGGGCCGCTCGGACGCGCGGTCCAGCGACTCGGGGGCGTCGCCGTCGGTGGCACTGTCGTCCCGCCCCCCCGGGTGCCGGAGGGGTCCGTGCGGCTCTACGTGGCACCCACGAACTACGCGGGTCAGGGGTACCTCTGGTGTCGGGCCGTGGAGCGCGAGCTCGACGGGGTCGGCGCGGTCAACATGGTCGCAGAGGCTGACCACGGCTTCCGCTTCCCGGCCGACGACACCGTGCCCATCGCCACCTATCTGATGAGCCGGCGGTGGCAGCAGGAGCGGGAGGGATACGTGCGGAGGTTCACGCACGTGATGTTCGAGGCGGAGCGTCCCCTCTTCGGTCGGCTCCACGGCGGCGATGCCTTCACCGAGGCGCGGATGCTGCGCGAGACGGGCCTGGGTGTGGCGATGATGTGCCACGGGACCGACGTGCGGCTGCCGAGCCGACACCGGGCGGCCAGCCCGTGGTCGCCGTTCCACGACGACCCGCGCTTCGACGTGCTGGAGGAGACCGCCCGGCGCAACCTCGCCGGCCTCGCCGCCCTGGGCGCCCCCGTCTTCGTCTCGACACCGGACCTGCTGGAGGACGTCCCGGCGGCGACCTGGTGCCCCGTCGTGGTCGACGGCGACCGCTGGCACGCGGAGGCGGACGCGCTCGAACGGACCCGCCTCCGCGTCGTCCACGTCCCGAGCAGCTCGGCCGTGAAGGGGACGAACCTCATCAACCCGGTCCTCGAACGGCTCGCCGCGGAGGGCGTCCTGGACTACGAGCACGTGCAGGGGGTGCCGGCGTCGCAGATGCCGGCCGTCTACGCGCGTGCCGACGTGGTCCTCGACCAGTTCCGTGTCGGCAGCTACGGTGTCGCCGCGTGCGAGGCGATGGCGTCCGGGAGGGTGGTGGTCGGGCACGTCACGTCGTCGGTGCGCGACCACGTCCGTGACGCCACGGGCCGGGACCTGCCGGTGGTCGAGGCGACGCCAGACACCCTGCGGGACGTCCTCCTCGAGATCGCGGAGGACCGCGAGACCTACCGGACGAAGGCTGCTGCGGGACCCGGTTTCGTCGCGTCCGTGCACGACGGGACGCTCTCCGCGGCGGCACTTCGCGCGTTCCTGCTGGGTCCGTGAACCGTCCGGCGCAGCGACGCCGTGCCGCACCGCCCGGTGTCGGCACCACGAACGATCGAGCAGGAGGAGCAGTGGCAGAGCTGTCGTCCGATCCCGTCGTCGACCTCGTCGTCGCCGTCCACAGCACGGCGCGTCCCGTCGAGCGTGCGGTGGCGTCGGTGCTCGCCCACACACGCACCCCGCTGCGGGTCACGGTCGTCTGCCACAACATCGACGCGGGCGCGATCGCGGAGAAGCTGGGTGCGCTGGTCGACGACCCCCGGGTGCGCACGATCGAGCATCGAGACGGGCTGCGCTCACCGTCGGGTCCCTTCAACCGGGGGCTGGACGAGGCCACGGCGCCCTTCGTCTCGATCATGGGTTCCGACGACCTGCTCGAACCGGGAGCGGTCGACTCCTGGGTGGCGCGGCAGCGGGCCGACGACGCCGACATGGTGGTGACGCACCTGCGGCACGCCTCCGGCGCGTACGTCCCGACACCGCCGGTGCGGCCGTGGCGGACCCGCCGCCTCGAGGGCTCGCGCGACCGGCTCGCCTACCGCAGCGCACCGCTCGGCATCGTCCGGCGTGCGGCCTTCCCCACGCTGCGACTCACGGAGGGGGCACCGGTCGGTGGCGACATCGCGTTCGTGCTCTCGATCTGGTTCTCGCGCCGACGGATCAGCTACGACCGTACCGGTCCCGCGTACGTCATCGGGGCGGACGCCTCCGACCGGGTGACCTTCCGGCCCAAGCCCGTCGCCGAAGAGTTCACCTACCTGGAGAGCCTGCTGGAGGACTCGCGGTTCGTGGGGCTGGGTCCGCGGGAGAGGGCCTCGTACGCGGTGAAGTTCTTGCGCGTCCAGGTCTTCGGGGCGGTGCACAACCGCCCGGACCCTGCGTTCTGGACGCCACAGGAACGCGCCGACCTGCGCGCGGTGACGCGGCAGATCCTCGACCTCGCTCCCGGTGCGGAACGTGTCCTCTCGATCGCCGACCGGCGTGTGCTGGACGCGGTGCTGGACCTGGGAACACCCGTGGAGGTCCTCTTCGCGCGCGGCGTCGCACGCCGTCGCTTCCGGAGCCCGGCCGCACTGCTGACACGTGACCCGTCCCGCCTCCTCGCCCGGGAGGCCCCCCTGCGGTTCATGGTCGCCTCGGTCCTCTCACGGCGGTGATCCCGAGCGTCCGTCACGTCCCGCGAGTTTCGGGGACGAGCGGTGCGCTTCGGTAGACTCGCCCGGTTCTCGAACCCTTCCCTGGAGACACATGCGCATCGCGTACATCGTCCACAACGACACCCATGGCGACGCGCGGGTCCTGAAGTACCTCGACTCGGCCGCCGCGAACGGCCACGAAGCGCGGCTCTTCGCCGTGGGCGGCGGTGTGTCCCGCTTTCCTCCAGGTGAGGAACGCCGGCCGAGCGGCGGCGTGATCGTCCGTCTCGGCCCGCGCCAGCGCACCGCAGACCGGGTCAAGCCCGGGCCGAAGTCGCGGCGCCGATGGCTCCAGCTCGGGCTGCGCCAGTGGACGTTCGCCCTGCGCGCCGCGGTGGCGATCCGTCGGTGGAAGCCCGACCTCGTCCACGCCCACGACGCCGACACGCTCTTCGCCGCCATCCTGGTGCGCCTCGTGACGCGGAGGCCGTTCGTCTACGACGCGCACGAGATCTGGGAGGCGCAGACCCTGCCCCCCAGGATCGCCGCCTACTACCGGTGGATCCTCGACCGGGCCTCCTCTCGGTGGGCCGGGACCATCACCGTCTCCCAGGGGATCCAGCGCTGGATGACCGACCGCTTCTCCCTCGACACGCAGCCGACGCTGGTCCGGAACGTGCCGCTGGCCGCCTCGCTGCCGGTGCCGGGGAGCCGTGGGATCCTGCGATCCGCCGCCGACGTCCCCGAGGGCGCCCGCCTCGTCGTCCACGTCGGACTCATCGGACCGGCACGCGGTGTCGCCGAGACGGTCAAGGCGTTGGCGCTCCTTCCCGACGACGTCTATCTCGCCCTGATCGGCCCGGCGCCTCAGCGCTCCCGGGACCACATCGCCTCCGTGGCACGAGAGCACGGGGTGGCCGACCGGGTGAGGTTCGTCGACCCCGTGGAGTCCGACGAGGTGCCCACGGCGATCTCCGACGCCGACGTGTCGGTCGTCTACCCGCAGCCCGTGAGCCTCAACTCGATCTACAGCCTGCCCAACAAGCTGTTCCAGTCGATCCAGGCGGGGTTGCCCGTCGTCGCCTCCGACGCCGAGGACGTGGCCGCGGTCGTCACCTCCCTCGGGATCGGTGTCGTCGCTCCGGCGCGTGACGTCGCCGCGCTCGCCCGGGCGGTCTCCGACGTGCTCGCGGCGGGAGACGGCTACCGCGAGGCCGCTCGCCGTGCCGCGCCGGAGATGACGTGGGAGCACGAGTTCGCCCGGGCGAACGAGCTCTACGGCACGGTGGTGGCACGATGAAGCGACTTCTCGACCAGTACCGGTCGATCTCGCCCTACCTGCCCCGCAGCGCGCAGCGCTTCCTCATCATCTTCTCCATCGGGTCGGCGTTCCTCTCCGTGCTCGACGTCGTGGCGCTCATGCTGCTCTCCAGCGTCCTCGCGGCGGCGGTCACCGGGGGCGACTTCACGATCCCCTTGATCGGGACGATCCCGATCAGCTCCGTGCCGGCGTTGATCGTGGTCCTCTCGGGCGTCGTCCTGCTCAAGTCCGCGATGGGCGTGGCCCTCCAGTGGAAGGCGACACGGCACTTCGCGGGCTTCGAGCTCTCGGTCGGCGACCACCTCTTCCGGTCCTACATCCACTCGCCGTGGACCGAGCGGATCAACATCAGCACGCCGAGGGTCATCCAGCTCACCGACGGCGGGGTCTCGAGCGTCGTGGGTGGGCTGCTGCTGCCCCTGACGACGGTGCCCGGCCTCCTCGTCACCGCCGTCGGGGTGGTCGTCATCATCTTCCTCCAGCAGCCGTTCACGGCGGCGATCACGCTGGCCTACCTCGGCGGTATCGGTGTCCTCCAGTACTACGTGCTGGGGAGGCGCACGCGGGTGGCGGCGCGGGTCGCCCGCGACTCGTCGCTCAAGGTCGCCGGCCTTCTCACCGGCATGATGGCGGCGCTCAAGGAGATCACGCTCCGGGAGAAGGAGGACGAGGTCGCGCAGGCCGTCGCCACGACCCGTGCACGGACCTCCCGGGCGAGGTCGAACCTGTACTTCCTGAGGGCCGTCCCGAGGTTCGTCCTCGACGCGGCGGTCATCGGCGGGTTCGTGCTGACCGGGGGCGTCGGCTTCGCCGTGGGCGGCATGACCGAGGCCGTCTCCGCGCTCGCCCTGTTCGGCATCGCCGGCTTCCGGCTGGTGCCGTCGATCACCTCGTTCCAGTCGATCGTCACGAGCTCGGTCTCGGCGGACCCCTACATCCGGACGATCATCGGCGACATCGAGCGCTCTCGTGAGCGTGCCACCGCGAACCCCGAGGACGACGACGCGGGCCCCGCGCTCCCCAGCTCGCTGGCGATCGAGATGCGGGACGTCTCCTACACGTACCCGACGGGGACCGAGCCGGCCCTGCGGGACGTCGAGCTGACGATCCCGTTCGGTTCGACGGTCGGGATCGTCGGTGCTTCCGGTGCCGGCAAGTCGACGCTGGTGGACATCCTCCTCGGGTTGCTCGAACCGAGCGGAGGGACCGTCTCGTTCGGAGGCGGGGCCCACGCCCAACGGCCCTCCGAATGGCGCCGCCACGTCGGCTACGTGCCACAGGCCGTCGCGCTGTTCGACGGCTCGATCGCCCAGAACGTCGCCCTGACCTGGGGCGGCGACTTCGATCGCGACAGGGTCGAGAGGGCCCTGCGGCGTGCCCAGCTCTGGGACGCCGTGACCGCTCGATCCCGAGGGATCGACGAGCGGATCGGAGAGGGAGGGCTGGCGCTCTCCGGCGGCCAGAGGCAGCGACTGGGGATCGCGCGGGCGCTGTACTCGGACCCGCTCGTGGTCGTGCTCGACGAGGCGACGAGCGCCCTCGACACGAAGACGGAGGCGGACGTGGCGGCGGCGATCAACGAGCTCGCCGGCGAGATCACGGTGATCTCGGTCGCGCACCGGCTCTCCACGATCCGCGACGCGGACCAGATCCTCTACATGGAGTCGGGGGAGATCGTCGCGTCGGGGACGTTCGACGACGTCGTGGCCGTGAGCCCGGCGTTCCACCAGCAGGCCAGCCTCGCGGGCCTCGTCTAGGCGGCGAGGCGAACCATGACCGCCACGACGGACACCCTGCTCATCCTCTCCTTCTCCCGGCTGGAGCAGGACGCCCGGCTGCGCCGCCAGATCGCGCTGTTCGCCGAGACGTACCGTGTGGTCACAGCGGGGTGGGGGCCGCCGGTACCTGGTGCGGAGCGGCACATCGAGCTCCGGGTGCCGCCGTCAGCCGGCTGGCGCCGACGGGCGCGGTTCTACGTCGAGGCCCTGCTCCTGCGCCTGCACGCCTACCGGCTCCTCTACTGGAGCCAGCCCGCCGTGCGTTCCGCGTGGCGGGCGCTCCGCCGGGAGCGGCCGGCCCGCATCCTCGCGAACGACATCGAGAGCCTGCCGATCGCGCTCCGGCTCGCCCCGGGGAGCAGCGTGCACGGGGACCTGCACGAGTTCTACCCGGGACTGCACGACGACAATCCTCGCTGGGTGCGGGTGCGTCAGCCCTACCTGGAGTGGCTGATCCGGCGGTATGCACCCCGCGCGGGCTCGCTCACGACCGTCGGGGCGAGCGTGGCCGAGGCCTACCGACCCTTCGGGCTCGACCTCGGCGTCGTGACGAACTCGCCCTCGTACGTCGCCATGGAGCCGGCTCCGGTCGCAGACCCCGTCCGGATCGTCCACCCCGGGGCGTCGCTGCGGGGCAGGCGGCTCGAGAACATGGTGAACGCGGTGGCGGCATCGACCGCGGACGTGCGACTCACCCTCTTCCTCACGGGGAACGACCCCGGCTATGTCGCGGAGCTCCGCGCGCTGGCCGAGGAAACCGACGGACGAGTGCGTGTCGAGGACGCGGTCCCGCACGACGAGCTCCTCGCGCTCGTCAACACGTACGACGTCGGCATCCACGTCCTGCCCCCGACCGTCACCAACAACGCGCTCGCGCTCCCGAACAAGTTCTTCGACTACGTCCAGGCGCGCGTCGGGGTCGTCGTCGGCCCGACGCCCGCGATGGCCCGCCTCGTGCGGGAGCACGGACTCGGGGCGGTGACGGACGGGTTCGACGTGGACGCCATCCGCGCGGTCATCGACGAGCTGACGCCCGAGCGTGTCGACGGCTGGAAGCGTGCCGCGGACGCGGCCGCCCGCGAGCTCTCCGCGGAGGCGCAGCTACCGGTCTGGCAGCGAGCAGTGGAGGGGCTCCGGCCGGCCCGACGGGCAGACTGACCGGTCGCGGGCGTCTGTGCGTCGACGCCGGCTCCCTCAGCCGGCTCGGGTGCCGTTCTCGACGGCGGCGAGGAAGGCCTCGCGCTCGACCTCCGCGTTGAGCACGTCGGCGGCGCGGTCCGACGCGGCCTTGACGCGGACGACGTCGTCGGGCGTGAGGCCCTCCAGCGCCGTCGCGAGATCGGCGGCGTCGAAGCCGGGGACCACCACGCCGATCCCGTGCTCGCGGACGAGCTCGGCCATGGCCGGGCTCTCGCCGACGACGACCCCCAGCCGTCCCTGGACCGCCTCGAAGAACTTGTTCGGGAGGGCGAACTCGAGGTTCCGTTCGAGCGGTCGGTAGAAGATGATCTCCAGGTCGTACTCGTTGATCCGCTGCGCCAGCTCGCGCATGGGCGCCGGAGGCACGATCCGGATGCGGTCACGGGCCGGGTGCGCGTCGACCTGCTCCCGGAGCCGTGCGTGGACCGCCGGGTTCGGCATGAGCATGAACGTCATGGTGAACCGCTCGGGCAGCACCGTCATGGCCTCGAGGATCGCGTCGAACCCCCGCTTCCACGACGCGAGCCCGTGGAAGAGCAGCCGTGTCTCGCCCGGGTCGACCGGGCTCGGCTCCTGGTCGACGAACGGCGGGATGTTGCGTACCGGGACCAGGGGCTCGACGCCGAACTCGTCGACGTAGAGCCGACCGATCGGGGCGTTCACGACCGAGCGGGACGTGAAGGCGCGATGCCCGATGAAGCTCCGCACCCACCGGTAGTGCGGGCCGGTGATCCGTGCGCCGAGGGTCTGACGTCGCTGGACGGGGTTGTGGTACTCGTGCAGGTCCAGGTGCAGCCGTGCCTGCAGGGCCTCCGGCGTGAAGACGGTCGGGTCGTCGAGGAGCGGGCCGAACTCCGTCTCGTTGAACACGACGAGGTCGTACTGCCCGGAGCGCAGCCTCTCCCGTGCGGCGCGCGGGATCCGGTCGACGATCTGTCGCCGGAACCGCACCCTGGCCGGGAGCAGGAGCTGCGACGCGAGCACCCCGGATCGCGTCGTCACCCAGCGGGACGGCTCCTCGAGCAGGAAGTGCTGCCTGACGGTCGTGGTCGGTCGGCCGCCGAGCCCGAGCGTGTCGACCGCCCATCCCGCACCGGTGAGCCAGTCCACCTGCCGTCGGACCCGCGGGTCCGACTCGATGACCGAGTACGAGAGCACGAGGGCTGATCGCGGTCCGTTCGGGCTGGTCACTCAGGCCTCATCTCTCGTCGACGGGCGCCCGCCGACGCCGACCGCGATCCTATCCGAGCTCCGTCAGGCCCGGTCCGGCACCGTCGAGGCGAGCTCCACGAGCGTCTCCACGACCCGCCGGGCGGCGTCCCCGTCACCGTAGGGGGCCTCCTCGGTCGCGGCGGGCACGGGCCGTGCGACGGCGTCGCGGATCGCCACCACGTCGTTGGCGAGCACGTTCCAGCCGAGCTCGACCGTCTCGACCCACTCGGTCTCCGTCCGGATCGTGGTGCACGGGACCCGCAGCAGGAACGCCTCCTTCTGCAGGCCCCCCGAGTCGGTGACGACGCCGCGGCTGCGCAGGGACGCCGCGACCAGGTCGGGGTAGGCGAGGGGCGCGTGGGAGCGCAGCGCGCCCGTGTCGAGCGAGAGGCCGTGCTCCGCCGCCTTCGCGACCACCCGGGGATGCGCGAGCAGCACGACCCGACGGTCCAGCCCGGCGAGAGCCTCGACGATCATCGCCATCCGCGCCCGGTCGTCGGTGTTCTCCGCACGGTGGATCGTGGCGAGGTAGAACTCGCCCGTGACGAGGTCGAGCTCGTCGAGGATCGGGACGTCGCGGTCGGCGACGGCGTCCCGCACCTGGAAGAGCACGTCGGTCATCACGTCGCCGACGAGGACGGAGCGACCGGCGAGCCCCTCGGAGGCGAGGTGGTCCATCGCGACCTGCGTCGGTGCGAGGCAGAGGTCGGCTGCGTGGTCCGTGAGCACGCGGTTGTGCTCCTCCGGCATGCGCCGGTTGAACGACCGGAGGCCGGCCTCCAGGTGCGCGAGCGGGACGTGCAGCTTCACCGCCGAGACGGCGGCCGCGAGCGTGGAGTTCGTGTCGCCGTAGGCGAGCACCCAGTCGGGGCGGTGCTCGTCGAGCACCCCGTCGAGGGCGCCGAGGATGGCCCCTGTCTGCACGCCGTGGCTGCCCGATCCGACCCCCAGGTGCACGTCCGGCGCAGGGATGCCCAGGTCTCGGAAGAACACGTCCGACAGCATCGGGTCGTAGTGCTGCCCGGTGTGGACGATGACGTGCTCGACGCCCGCGGCAGCCGCCGCGTGGGCGATCGGTGCGAGCTTGACGAACTGGGGGCGCGCGCCGACGACGCTGAGGATCTTCACGGTCGTCGATGCTATCGGGAGCGGGTACGGCGAGCGCCCCGCCCGGAATGGGGCTTTTCCTGGGAAGGGATCTGGGCTAGGTTCACGCACCGTCCGCCGTCTTCGTCTACGCGGACTGCCCACGTACCCAGGAGGCGAGACCGTGGCGCGCGACGAAGCACGGAAGACCCCGACCAGCAGCTCGACGGCGCACCGGGCGGCTGAGCCCGCGCGTGCCGTCGTCGCACGACTTCTCGCCCTCGGCCTAGTGCCGTTGCTGGCGCTCTCGGCCGCGCCCGCAGCGTCCGCCGCCGCCCTGCCGCGGTCAGCGGTCGCCGGGCCGCAGGAAGCCTCTGCGGCGGCACCGGACGCACCTGCTGCGCTGCCGCGGCTCGGCACGACGCCGGCCACCGTCGAGTCGCACGACCCGACCTCGAGCGGTGTCGTCGTCGTCGCGGACGGCTTCCAGACCGCTGCCGTGACCTGGCCGTCGGACCTCGACCCCGCGGTCCCGGAGCTCCGGCTGCGCGCGCGGGCGGTCGACGGCGCGTGGGGACCGTGGATCCACGTGGAGCGGTCGGCCGACGGAGCGGACTCCGGCAGCCACAGCGAGATCGTGACGTCGAGCACGGTCTACGTGGGCCAGTCGGAGGAGGTGCAGGTCTCCACCGTCGAGGCCGGTGCGGTGCTGCCTGAGGGCATCCGGGTGACGACGGTCTCGTCCGCGCTGACGGGGTCGCCCACCGCGCGGCGGTCCGGTCCGGTGACCGAGGCCCGTACCACGGACGCCGCGACCGCGAGCGTGGCCGGACCGGCGATCGTGACCCGCGAACAGTGGGGCGCCGCTCCGGCGTCGTGCGCCTGGGACTCCGCTCCCGCGCTCAAGGGCGGCACCGTCCACCACACGGTCAACGCGAACGACTACACGACCACAGCGCAGCTGATGCAGATCATCCGGAACGACCAGGCGTTCCACCAGGCGGAGCCGCCGAAGGGGAACGGCTGGTGCGACCTGGGCTACAACTTCCTCGTCGACAAGTGGGGCAACGTCTACGAGGGCGCCGACTCCAGCATCGAGTCGGCGCTCATCGGTGCGCACACCGGGGGCTTCAACACGGGCACTGTGGGCGTGGCGATGGTCGGCACGTTCACGAGCGTGACCCCGACGGACGCCCAGCTCGACGGAGTCGCGCGGATCATCGCGTTCCGCCTGGCGCAGTACGGCGTCGACCCTGCCGGGAGCACCACGTTCACGGCGGCGAGCAAGACGGCCGGTGGACGGTTCGAGGCCGGGCAGTCGGTGGTCCTCCCGCGCATCTTCGGTCACCGGGACACCCACCAGACCGAGTGCCCCGGGACGCTCGCCTACGGGAAGCTGGCGCGTATCCGCGAGCTCGCGGCCGGGCACTACCAGGCGTTCCGCGCGGAGATGGTCGAACGGGTCTCGGGGGCCAACCGGTACGCCACCTCGGCGGCGATCTCCGCCGCGACGTTCGAACCGGGGGCGCGCGTCGCCTACGTGGCGAACGGGCTCGCGTTCCCCGACGCGCTCTCCGGCGGCGCCGCCGCAGTCGTCTCCGGCGCTCCGGTGCTGCTGGTCGCACCCGGTGCCGTGCCGGCTCCCGTCGCCGCCGAGCTCCGCCGGCTCCGGCCGCAGGAGATCGTCGTGCTCGGCGGGTCGGGCGTGGTTTCCGGGACCGTCGTCGCGCAGCTCTCGGACCTCGCGACGACCGGGACGGTGACCCGTCTCGCCGGTACCGACAGGTACGCCACCTCCGCGGCGATCTCGTCGGCGACCTTCGCGCCCGCCGTACCCGTCGTGTACGTCGCGAACGGGCTCGCGTTCCCCGACGCTCTTTCCGCCGCCCCGGTGGCGGGCGCGGCCGGCGCCCCGGTGCTGCTCGTCGGCCCGACCTCCGTTCCTGCCTCCGTCGAGGCCGAGCTCCGGCGGCTGCAGCCCGACCGGATCGTGGTGCTGGGCGGGACCGGGTCGGTGTCCGAGGCAGTCGCGGGTCAGCTCGGTGCACTGGCGTCGAAGGGCGTGGCCCGGACCTCGGGCAGTGACCGCTTCGGGACGTCCGCCGCCGTGTCCGCGGCAGCCTTCTCCCCGGGGGTACCGGTCGTGTACGTCGCCAACGGGCTCGACTTCCCCGACAGCCTCTCTGGTGCCGCCGCGGCCGGGGCCGCCGGCGGGCCCGTGCTGCTCACGTCGAGCAGTCGCGTCCCGGCAGCGGTCGCGGCCGAGCTGGACCGGCTCGACCCGGCGCAGATCGTGGTGCTCGGGGGGTCGGGGGTCGTCTCGGACGCCGTGCGTGCGTCGCTCGCCGGGTACGAGGCTGGGCAGGGGTCGTGACCGGCCCGGCCGACGACCGCGGGTAGTCTTCGGCCGGTCACTGTCCACTCGTAGAGAGCACACCCGTCCCGTGCACCCGTCTCCCTCCACGCGTCGCTCCGCCGACCCCGTCGGGAGCGCCCCGGCGAGCACGGCCACCCAGGAGGGGAAGCGGCCCGCCGAGCGGTTCCGCCTGGACGTCCAGGGTCTGCGGGCCGTGGCGGTCGGTGCGGTCGTGCTCTACCACGCGGGAGTGCCCTGGCTGCCGGGAGGCTACGTCGGCGTCGACGTCTTCTTCGTCATCTCGGGATTCCTCATCACGGGCCACCTGCTCCGCTCGCTCGAGACCGGCGGGAGGGTCGGGTTCGCCGAGTTCTACGCCCGCCGCGCCCGCCGCATCCTGCCGGCGTCGTTCGCCGTGCTCCTGGTGACCCTGGCGGTGGCGGCGCTCACGCTCGGACCGGTGCGCGTCCGGGAAGCTGCCGTCGACGCCGTCGCCACCGCCGTCTACGTGCCCAACCTGCTCTTCGCGTACCGGGGGACGCAGTACCTCAACGAGACCGATCCGCCGTCCCTCTTCCAGCACTACTGGTCGCTCGGGGTCGAGGAGCAGTTCTACCTCGTGTGGCCGTTGCTCCTCGTGGGCTTCTTCGCCCTGCGGCGGTCGCACCGGGTACTGACGGTGCTGGTGGGCGCCGTCGTCGTGGTCTCGTTCGTGGCGTGCCTCGTGCTGACCGTCCGGGCTCAGCCCTGGGCCTTCTTCGGCCTTCCCACGCGGGCCTGGGAGCTCGCGGCCGGAGGCCTGGTGGCGGCGGTCGTGGGTCGTGGCTCCGTGCTGCGCCGGTCCCTTGCCGTCCCGGTGGGGTGGGCGGGGCTGACGGCGATCGTCGCGTCGGTCCTCCTGCTCGACGAGTCGACGCCGTTCCCCGGACCGTGGGCCGTGCTCCCCGTGGCGGGGACGGCGCTCGTGATCCTCGCCGGCGCGAGCGCCGGGCCGGGCGGTCCGGCTGCGGTGCTCGCGCGCTCGCCCATGGTCTGGGTCGGCGGGATCTCCTACTCGCTCTACCTGGTCCACTGGCCCGCGATGACGCTCCCGCAGGCGATCCTCGGCCGGGCGGAGCCCGTGCCGCTGCCCTGGCAGCTGCTCGTCGCTGCGGCGTGCGTCCCGCTCGCGTGGCTCTCGTACCGGTTCGTCGAGACGCCGTTCCGCACGGCGCGGCGACTGCGGTCGGCCCGGCCGCGGAGGGTGGGGCTCGCGGTGCTCGCTGCGACCGCCGTCGTCGTCGCGTCGGCCGGGCTGGCGGTCTGGGGCGCGGACCGCGCGCCGCAGTCGTCGGCGACCGTGGTCACGGCCACCGAGCTGCGACGCGCTCCCGTCGGCACGCCGGTCGTCCCCGCGAACCTCGAGCCGTCGCTCGCGGAGGCCGCGGACGACCTTCCGGTGGTCTACGAGGACGGCTGCCAGCTCGACGCGTCCGAGCAGGAGCCCCGCTCGTCGTGCGTCTACGGCGCCGACCCGGCGGCTCCGCGGGTCGTCCTGTTCGGCGACTCGCACGCCAGCCAGCTCGTCCCTGCGCTGAGCCCGCTGGCGGACGCCGGCTCGATCCGCCTGGACGTCATGACCAAGAGCGGCTGTCCGGCGTCGGACCTCGGTGTGGTCACGGGCAGGGGGCAGCCCTACCCGACGTGCCCGCCGTGGCGGGCGGCGGTGCTCGATCTGCTGCGGACCGATCCGCCCGCGGTCGTGGTCGTCGCCGACTACGCGGGCGAGTCGGGCGGAGCGGACGGCGCGCGCTTCGGCGCGGACGAGTGGGGCGAGGCTCTCGGGCGGACGCTCCGAGCGCTCCCGTCGACGACCCAGGTGCTGGTGGTGGGGGACACCCCGACGCCCGGGACGGCGCCCGGCGTGTGCCTCTCCGACCACGTGCAGGACGCGGCGGCGTGCGACCTGGGCGTCGAGGTGCGCAACGTCGTCGTGCAGGAGGGGCAGCGAGCCGCGGCGGGGGCCGCCGGGGCGCGGTTCGTCGACCTCGACGAGTACCTGTGCAACCCGGAGGCGTGCCCCGTGATCATCGACAACACCCTGGTGTACCGCGACGGGACGCACCTGACGGCCACGATGGCGGCGCGTCTCGGCGAGGTGCTGGGTCCCGAGGTCCTCGCGCTGCTGCCGCGGTGACCCTCGCCTCGCGTATCCTGCACGGTGGTCCGACCGCTCGACGCTGAACGACACCGTCGCGGTCCCCCGATCCGGGAGACGCTGCCGGACCGACCACCCGCTCGCCGGAAGGAACACTCGATGCGCATCGCCGTCGTCGCCCTGGGGAAGATCGGCCTTCCCCTGGCCGTCCAGTTCGCGTCCAAGGGACACGAGGTGATCGGAGTCGACGTCAACGCCGGTACGGTCGCCACGGTCAACGAGGGCAGGGAGCCGTTCCCGGGCGAGGCGCACCTCGCCGAGAAGCTCGCGGAGCTGGTCCCGGCCGGCCGGCTGCGCGCGACCACCGACTATTCCGAGGCGATCCCGGGTGCCGACGCCGTCGTGCTGGTGGTCCCGCTGTTCGTCGACGAGGAGACGGCGGCGCCGGACTTCGGGTGGATGGACGCCGCGACGAGGTCCCTCGCGGAGCACCTGACGGCGGGGACGCTCGTCTCGTACGAGACGACGCTCCCCGTCGGCACCACCCGCAACCGGTGGAAGCCGATGCTCGAGGAGATCTCGGGCCTGGTGGAGGGCGAGGACTTCCACCTCGTGTTCTCCCCGGAGCGCGTGCTGACCGGTCGCGTGTTCGCGGACCTGCGCAAGTACCCCAAGCTGGTCGGCGGGCTCTCGCCCGAGGGGGCGGAGAAGGCGCGGGAGTTCTACGAGGCGGTGCTCGACTTCGACGACCGTCCCGACCTGGACCGCCCGAACGGGGTCTGGGACCTCGGCTCGGCGGAGGCCTCCGAGCTCGCGAAGCTCGCCGAGACGACGTACCGCGACGTCAACATCGGTCTCGCGAACCAGTTCGCGCTGTTCGCCGACAGGCAGGGCATCGACGTGCACGCGGTGATCGACGCGAGCAACTCCCAGCCGTACAGCCACATCCACCGTCCGGGGATCGCCGTCGGAGGGCACTGCATCCCGGTGTACCCGCGCCTGTACCTGTCGGTCGACCCGGACGCGTCCATCGTGCGCGAGGCCCGTGCGGTCAACGCGTCCATGCCGGAACGCGTCGTGGGTCGTGCGGCGGACCTCCTGGGGTCGCTCGACGGTCTGGACGCGGTCGTGCTCGGCGCCGCGTACCGCGGCGGGGTGAAGGAGACGGCGTTCTCCGGGGTCTTCGCCACCGTGAAGGCCCTGGAGGCGCGGGGCGCGTCGGTCCGCGTGCACGATCCCCTCTACTCCGACGCCGAGCTCGCCGCGCTCGGCTTCGCTCCCTTCCACCTGGGCGACGAGGCCGACGTCGTCGTGGTCCAGACCGACCACGCCGAGTACCGTGAGGTCGGCCGCGAGAGCGTGCCGGGGGCGCGGCTCGTCGTCGACGGTCGGGGCGTCACGGACGCCGGGCGCTGGGCCGGGGTGCCGCGCGTCGTGCTGGGGCGGGGCGATGCCCCCGACGGGGCCTGAGCCGCGCGGGCGCCCTCCCGCACGGCGTCCGGACGCCGCCTGCAGGCCTCCTGACCTGCGCATCCACCCGCTGCGGGTGGACTATCCTGCACGAGCGCCTTCGCTCGTCTCCATCCACCCGATCCCCGAGGTTCTCCATGCGAATCGCCGCGGTCGTCGTCGCCTACGACCGGCGTGACCTGCTCGTCGAGGCGCTCGACGCGCTCGCCGCACAGACCCGTCCGCTCGACGCGGTCGTCGTGGTCGACAACGCGTCCCACGACGACTCGGCGGTCGTGGCGGCCGAGCACCCCGTCGGGGCGGAGGTGCTCGAGCTGCCCCGGAACACCGGCGGAGCCGGCGGCTTCGCGGTCGGCATGGCCCACGCGGTCGAGGCCCTCGGCGCGGACCTCGTCTGGCTGATGGACGACGACACGATCCCGACTCCGACGGCCCTCGCCGAGCTGCTCGCGGCGCGGGAGGCGTACCCGGGGCCGGTCGCGCTGCTGGGGAGCCGCGTCGTCTGGCACGACGGCCGCGACCACCCGATGAACACGCCGCGCCGCCGCCCGGGAGCGTCCGCGGAGCAGATCGCGCGGGCCCGGGAGTCCGGGGCGCTTCCCGTGCGGTCCTCCTCGTTCGTTTCGATGCTGGTCGACGCGCGGGCGATCCGGCACCACGGACTGCCCGTCGCGGACTACTTCATCTGGAACGACGACTTCGAGTACTCGGCGCGGCTGCTGCGCCGCGGGACCGGCCTTCACGTGCCGGCCTCCGTCGTCGAGCACCGGACCAAGACGTTCGGGGCCACGGACGCCGACCCGGGCGAGCGCTTCTACTACGAGGTGCGGAACAAGCTCTGGATGCTCCTGCGCTCGCCCTCGCTCTCGCCGGAGGAGCGGTTCCTCTACCTGGGCGCCTCGCTGCGCCGCTGGGCTCGCACGTTCAGCGGCTCGGAGCGCCGCGAGGTCCTGCGCGCCGCGGCGTTGCGGGGCGCGCGCGACGGCGTGCTCCGACGGCCCCGCCGCAACGCGACGGTGCTCGCCGCGATGGGACCGCTGACCGCGGAGGTGGACGCGCTCGACGCGCGTCGCGGGCGGCCGGGCACGCCAGCATGACGACGGGGTCGACGCCGCCCTTCTCGCTCCTCCTCCCGGTCTACCACGGCGACGACGCGGCGCACCTGCGCCGTGCCTACCGCTCGGCGACGACGGAGCAGCATCTTCCGCCCGACGAGGTCGTGCTCGTCCAGGACGGTCCCGTCGGTCCCGCGCTCGCGGAGGTCGTCGCCGAGATCGAGGACACGGCGCAAGCCGTCACCGTGCTCCGCCTCGAGCGGAACGTGGGCCTCGCGCTCGCGCTCGAGGCCGGGCTCGCCCGCTGCAGCCACGAGATCGTCGCGCGGACGGACGCGGACGACGTGTGCCGGCCCGAGCGGTTCGCGCGCCAGGTCCCGCTGGTCGCCGAGGGGTACGACATCGTCGGGTCCGCCATCCAGGAGTTCGTCTCCGAGGACGAGCCGGGGCTCGTGCGCGTCCCGCCGCTCTCCAGCGACGCCATCACGACCGGCGCCCGCTTCCACTCGCCGTTCAACCACCCGACCGTGGTCTTCCGCCGCTCCGCCGTGGCTGCCGCAGGTGGCTACCGCGACCTCCCGCTGCTCGAGGACTACTGGCTCTTCGCGCGCATGCTCGCGGCCGGCGCTCGGGGCTGCAACGTCCCCGAGCCCCTGCTGCTCTACCGGGTCGGGGCCGGGGCGTACGCGCGACGTGGGGGGACGCGCCTGCTGCGGTCCGAGATCGAGCTCCAGCGCCGGATGCGTCGCCTCGGCTTCACGACGCGGGCACAGGCCGTGCGCAACGTCGTCGTCCGGGGCGGGTACCGTCTCGTCCCGGAGAAGGTGCGCACCGTCCTGTACCGCACCTTCCTCGCAGACCGGGGAGGGCGTCGGCGTGGGTGAGTGGCTCGTCACGTGGCCCGCCGCGCTCGTCGCGGTGCTCGTCCTCGTCGTCCCTGGAGTCGGCCCCGCCTACGGGCTCGGCCTGCGCGGCCTCGTCGCCTGGGGTGCGGCGCCCGCGCTCTCCGGCGCTGTGGTCGGTTCGACGGCGGTCGTGCTCGGCGAGCTCGGGGTGGGCTGGAACGTCGCGTGGGTGGCGGTCGGCTCCGCGGTCGTGACCGCGCTCGGGTACGGCGTCTGGCTCCTGTCGGGCCGACGGAGCACGGGGACGCTGCGCCGCGGCCGGACACGCGCCGCGGTCGCCGTCGCGGTCGGCGTCACCGGGCTGGTGGCCGTCGCCCTCCAGGTGCGCAGGACCGCCGCGGCGATCGGGGGCCCCGACCGTGTCGCGCAGACCTTCGACACGCCGTACCACCTGAACTCGGTCCGGATGATCCTCGAGAACGGCGACGCCTCGTCGTTCCACATGACCCTGACGCAGCCCGAGGCCACGACGGCCTTCTACCCGGGGCTGTGGCACGGCTTCGTCAGCCTCGTCGTGCAGGTCACCGGGGCCGAGATCCCGGTCGCGGCGAACTGGGTCTCCGTCGCGACCACGTGCGTGGTCTGGCCGCTCGGCATGCTGGCCCTCGGGCGACTGCTCCTCGGCCCGCGCCCGCTCCTCCTCGGGATCGTCGTCCCGCTCTCCTTCGCGATGACGCAGTTCCCCAACCGGCTCCTGTCGTTCGGGCTCCTGTACCCGAACGTCCTCTCCTACGCGATCCTGCCCGGAGTCCTGGCCCTCAGCGTCCTCGCGCTGGTCCGCACGCACGGCCGCGGGCGGCTCCCGGCCGTCGCCGGCGTGCTGACCGGGCTGGTCGCGCTCACCTTCGCGCAGCCCAACGGCGTCTTCGCGCTCGGGTTCGTCGCGATCCCCCTGGTGGTGCACGCGCTCGTCCAGGTGACGGCCCGGCTCCGCCACCGAGGGCGCGGATGGGTCGTCGCACTGCTCCCGTGGCCGGTCACCGTCCTCGTCGTAGCGGCGGGGTACCGGGCGCTCGGCATGCTCCCGCTCGTGAGCGGGTTCCGCGGGAAGGTCGTGTGGGCCGTCACCGCGGGCCGGGAGCAGGCCACGGCCGAGGTGCTGCGGCTGACTGCCATGCACCCGTCGATCACCCCCAACTTCCCGGAGACCGAGATCCTCTCCCCGGGGACCCCGAACATCCTGGTCGGGGCGCTCGTCCTCGTCGGGGCCGTCGCGGCGCTCTTCGTCGCGCGGTGGCGCTGGCTGCCGTTCGCCTACGCGATCCTGGCCGGCCTCTACCTGCTCGTGCGCGCGGTCGACATCCCGCTGCGCGGCACCCTCACCGGCTACTGGTACGCCGACCCCCAGCGCATCGCGGCCCTCCTGCCCCTGGTCGGCGTGCCCCTGACGGTCGTCGCCGTGGCCGGGCTGGCCCGTCTCGTCACGCTCGCCGCGGGGCGCGTCCGCGGCACCGACCGCCTCCGGGTCTCGCCCTGGGCAGGGGCTGCGATCGCGGTCGTCCTGGGGCTGCTCGTCTCCGTGGTGCTGCCGCGAACGGCCACGTTCCGCGAGTCCTTCTCCTACCTGGCGCACGCGTACCGGGTGGACCCCGAGGCGGCGACGTCGACGGGCCTGGTGGACGCGCGCGAGCTGCGGCTCCTTGGTCGCCTCGACGAGATCGTCCCGGAGGGGGTGTCCGTCGCCGGTGACCCGTGGGACGGCAGCGCGCTGGTGTGGGCGCTCGCCGACCGCGAGGCGATCTACCCGCACATGGGCATGGTGATGGACCCCGACCGGGCGCTCGTCGCCTCCTCGCTCAACGAAGCCCTGACCGACCCGGCCGTCTGCGAGGCGGTCGACGACCTGGGGATCGGCTACGTGCTCGCCATGGGCAGGCACCTGTCCGACGGCGGTCAGGGCGGCTTCCCCGGCCTCGAGGGGCTCGAGGAGGCCGGCGTCGCTCGGCTCGTCGCTGCCGAGGGCGAGGCGCGTCTCTACGAGGTCACTGCCTGCTGAGACGTCGCCGCCGCGGTGGTGAAGGTCTTGTGGGGATGTGGACCGGCCGACCCGTCGGTCGAGGCGGGATGGCACGACCTTGTAGGCTTGGGCGGCTGTTCGTCGAGGCTAGGAGAGTGTGTGGACGCGGATCTTGTCGTCGTGGGGTCGGGCTTCTTCGGTCTGACCGTCGCTGAGCGCATCGCCGAGGAGTACGGCCGGAAGGTCCTCGTGATCGACCGCAGGCCGCACATCGGCGGCAACGCGTACAGCGAGGCCGAGCAGACGACCGGCATCGAGGTGCACCGGTACGGTGCCCACCTCTTCCACACCTCGAACGAGCGGGTCTGGGAGTACGTCAACCGGTTCACCGCCTTCACGAGCTACGTCCACCGCGTCTACACCACGCACCGGGGCGAGGTCTTCCCGATGCCGATCAACCTCGGCACGATCAACCAGTTCTTCCGTTCGTCGCATGGTCCTGACGCGGCGCGCGAGCTGGTCAGGGAGCTCTCCGCGGAGCTCGGCGGCAAGAAGCCCGAGAACCTCGACGAGCAGGGCGTCTCGCTGATCGGGCGACCTCTGTACGAGGCCTTCATCCGCGAGTACACCGCGAAGCAGTGGCAGACCGACCCGCGCGAGCTGCCGGCGTCGATCATCTCCCGCCTCCCGGTGCGCTACACCTACGACAACCGGTACTTCAACGACACCCACGAGGGCCTGCCCGTCGACGGGTACACCGCCTGGCTCGAGCGCATGGCCGACCACCCGAACATCGAGGTCCGGCTCGGCGTGGACTTCTTCGACGAGTCCCAGCCCGTCAGCAAGGGCAACGTCGTCGGGAACGTCCCGGTGGTCTACACGGGGCCGGTGGACCGGTACTTCGACTACGCCGAGGGCGACCTCTCGTGGCGCACGCTCGACTTCGAGGAGGAGGTGCTCCCGGTCGGCGACTTCCAGGGAACCTCCGTCATGAACTACGCCGACGCCGACGTCCCGTACACGCGGATCCACGAGTTCCGTCACTTCCACCCGGAGCGGGACTACCCGACCGACAAGACGGTCATCATGCGAGAGTTCTCGCGGTTCGCCGAGCGCGCCGACGAGCCGTACTACCCCGTGAACACCGCAGGGGACCGCGAGCGTCTCCTCAAGTACCGCGACCTCGCGGCGTCCGAGACGGACGTGCTGTTCGGCGGTCGGCTCGGGACCTACAAGTACCTGGACATGCACATGGCGATCGGTGCCGCGCTCTCCATGGTCGACAACAAGCTCGCGCCCCACTTCGGCAAGGGCGCAGGCATCGAGAGCGGGGGAGTGGACGCATGAGTGTCAAGACGGACGCGTCGGTCGTCACCGGCACCGGGCTCGTGAGCGAGGGCTTCCGCACGGTCCAGCGGGTCATCCTCCCCGTCGACGCCGACTCGGACTCGCTGCCGCTGTACGTCGAGGCCGGCGAGCTCCGGGCACAGCAGATCCCGACCGACCTCGAGTCGATCTGGGGCGGCAAGGCGCGACCCGACCTCCTCGGAGCGCGGGCATCCGAGTCGGTCCGGTCCCAGGACATCTCCGGACGGTTCTCGATCTCCGTGCGGCCGGGTCGGCGCATCTCGTTCGCCACCTACTTCAACGCCTTCCCCGCCAGCTACTGGCGTCGGTGGACCGTCGTCGACTCGGTCCGGCTGACCGTGCGCACGCGCGGAACGGGCACCGTCACGGTGTACCGCTCCAACGCGCGAGGCGTGCAGCAGCGGGTCGACTCGCACCCGGTGTCCGGCGACGGGCGCACCGTGGTGGACCTGTCGCTGGGCCAGTTCGGCGACGGCGGCTGGTACTGGTTCGACCTCATCGGTGGCACCGAGCAGCTCCATCTCGTGGAGGCGGCCTGGTCCGTCCCCGAGTCGGGGCGTGGTCACGGACGCACCAGCCTCGGCATCACGACCTTCAACCGTGCCGACTACTGCCTGGAGACGATCCGGACCGTCGCGGAGAGCCCCGAGGTCCGGGAGGTCCTCGACGAGCTCATCGTCGTCGACCAGGGGACGAAGCGCGTCCGCGACGAGGACGGCTTCGACGACGTCGCGGCCGAGCTCGGTGACCAGCTCCGGATCGTCGAGCAGGGCAACATCGGGGGGTCCGGCGGCTTCTCGCGAGGAATGTACGAGACGCTCCAGGCGGGGAAGAGCGACTACGTCATCCTGCTCGACGACGACATCGTCCTCGAGCCGGAGAGCGTGGTGCGCCTCGTCACGTTCGCCGACTTCACCCGTGTGCCGACCCTGGTCGGCGGACACATGTTCGACATGTACAACCGCTCGACGCTGCACACGTTCGGCGAGATCGTCGAGCCGTGGCGGATCCAGCCGGGTCTGCCGCACAAGGACATGGAGAACGGCCACGACTTCCGTGGCGCCGGCCTCCGGTCGACGCCGTGGCTGCACCGGCGCGTCGACGTCGACTACAACGGCTGGTGGATGTGCCTCATCCCGACCTCGGTCATCCGTGAGATCGGCCTCTCGCTTCCCGTCTTCATCAAGTGGGACGACGCCGAGTACGGGCTCCGCGCGCGTGCGCACGGGTACCCGACGGTGTCTCTCCCCGGTGCCGCGGTGTGGCACGTCTCGTGGGCCGACAAGGACGACCTGGTGGGCTGGCAGGCGTACTTCCACGAGCGCAACCGCCTCATCACGACTCTCCTCTACTCGCTCTACGAGCGTGGAGGGCGTGTCCTGCGGGAGTCCTCGTACATGGACGTCAAGCACCTCATCTCGATGCAGTACTACTCCGAGCAGGGCCGTCTCATGGCCATGCGCGACGTCCTGGAGGGCCCCGACGCCCTCCACGGCGTCATCGGGACGAAGCTCCCGGAGATCCGCGGCATGGTCGCGGAGTTCACCGACGCGCAGTACAAGCCCGACCTCGACGCCTTCCCGCCGCCCGCGCCCAGCAAGCCGCGCAACAGGGGCCGCGGCGTCCAGGTCCCCAACCGCCTCACCCTCGTCCCCTGGGCGGCGAAGACCGTGATCCGCCAGGTCGGCAAGCCGGTCGAGCCGCAGCTGGTCGACCAGCCGCAGACGATCGTCCCGCACCAGGACGCGCGGTGGTGGCGGCTCTCGCAGTACGACAGCGCCATCGTCTCCAACGCCGAGGGCACGGGTGCGTCGTGGCACAAGCGTGACCCGCGCAAGGTCCGGAGCATGCTCGCCGAGGGGGTGCGCCTGCACGCGGAGCTGTTCGCGCGGTGGGCGGACCTGCGCTCGACCTACCGCGAGGCTCTGCCGCGCATCACCTCGGTCGAGGCGTGGGAGAAGACCTTCGACGAGAACCCCCCGATGCCACGATGAGCCAGACGGTCGTGACCGAGCGGCCTCTGGTCGAGCCTGGTCGTGGCCACGGACTCGTGGACGTGGTCCGGAACCGCTTCCTCCTCCGGCTCATCGTCAAGAAGGAGGTCCGGGTCCGCTACCGGGGCTCCGTCCTGGGCATGCTGTGGTCGTACGTCAAGCCTGCAGTCCAGTTCGTCGTCTTCTTCCTCGCGCTGGGCCTGTTCCTCGGTCTGAACAAGGGGATCGAGGACTACGCGGTCTACCTGTTCTCGGGCATCGTCGTCATCAACTTCTTCGGCGAGGGCTTCTCGAACGCGACGCGGTCGATCGTCGGCAACGCTCCGCTCATCCGGAAGATCTACCTGCCCCGCGAGCTCTTCCCCGTCTCGTCGCTGTGGGTCTCGGCCGTGCACTTCCTGCCCCAGCTTCTCGTCCTCCTGGTCGGCGCGCTCATCTTCGGGTGGCGGCCCAACCCGGCCGAGCTGGGGGCGGGGCTCCTCGGGTTCACGATCGTGGCGGTCCTGTCCCTGGGCCTCGGGCTGCTCTTCGGCGCGGTGAACGTCTTCTACCGCGACGCGGAGAACTTCGTCGACCTGATCGTCATGGTGGCCACGTGGCTCTCGCCCGTCCTCTATCCGTGGGAGGCGGTGCACGACGTCCTCCCGTCGTGGCTGTTCACGATCTACCAGCTCAACCCGCTCACCGGCGCGGTCGAGCTCTTCCACTACGCGTTCTGGTACCCGGGCACGACGTCGCCCGACGTGGCGCTCCCTCCGTCGATGTGGGTCTTCGGCTGGGCGGGCCTCGGCATCGCCCTGCTGCTCCTCCTCGCGGGACAGTCCGTCTTCCGGCGCCTCGAGGGGCGCTTCGCCCAGGAGCTCTGAGATGACCACCAGCATCGAGATCCGGGACGTCCGGAAGCAGTTCACGCTGCGGCACAACCGCTCGCTCAAGGAGCTGGCGATGTCGGCGATCCGCCGCCAGCGCCTCGCGGACGACTTCGTCGCGCTCGACGACGTCAACGTCACCGTGGAGGAGGGCGAGACGGTCGCGCTCCTCGGGTTCAACGGGTCCGGGAAGTCGACGCTCCTCAAGCTCATCTCGGGCGTGCTGCGTCCCGACCAGGGCACCGTGCGCACCCGCGGGCGCGTCGCGGGTCTCATCGAGGTGGGCGCGGGCTTCCACCCGGACCTCACGGGACGGGAGAACGTCTACCTCAACGGGGCGATCCTCGGGATGCGCGAGGAGGACATCGACCGCCTGTTCGACGACATCGTCGCGTTCAGCGAGATCGAGCGGTTCATCGACACCGAGGTCAAGTTCTACTCGTCCGGCATGTTCCTGCGGCTCGCCTTCGCGGTCGCGGTGCACTCCGACCCGGAGGTGTTCCTGATCGACGAGATCCTCGCGGTCGGTGACGAGCCCTTCCAGAAGAAGTGCCTGGCACGGGTCCGGCGCCTGCGCGACGAGGGCAAGACGCTCGTCATCGTGAGCCACGACCTCGACATGGTGGCCGACCTGTGCGATCGCGGCATCCTGCTCGAGGGCGGCCGCGTGCGTGCGGACGGCCCGAGCCACGACATGGTCGACCTCCTGCGGGCGGCGGCGTAGCGGTGGCGACGATGGAAGACGGCACCGACCCGGCGACGGTCGTGGCGACGGCGGACGGCGAGGCCGGTGCGAGCGCCCCGACGCAGGCGCCGTCCGACCCCGCGCGGTGGGACGCCTTCCGGGCGTGGGGCGAGCGGGGTCGTCGTGGCCCGCTCGTGGCTCTCGCCCTCGTCGTCGTCGCGGTGGCGCTGTCGTTCGTCCCGTACCTGTTCGACGAGCGCTTCTACTTCAACGATGACACCCAGACCGGCGCGTACGGCATCTGGTACGTCATCGGGCAGAGCCTCCGGGCCGGCGAGATACCGTTCTTCGAGCCCAGCCGGTGGATGGCGGGGAACTACGCGGCCGAAGGCCAGTGGGGCCTCTTCAACCCGCTCATGATGCTGGTCGGGCTCGGCGCGAGCGCGGCCCAGGACATGACCGCGTACGCGGCCCTGGTGAAGATCGCGTTCCTCGCGATCGCGGCCGGCGGCTGGTTCCTCGTGCTGCGCTCCTACGGCGCCGACCGCACCTGGGGCTTCCTCGGGGCCGTGCTGACGACGTGCACCGGGTTCACCGTCTACGTGGACGCCGCGTCGTGGGTCACGGGACTCTTCGTCTGGGCCCTCCTTCCGTGGGCGTGGTGGGGTCTCCGCCGTGTGGCAGGCCGGGAGGGGAGCCCGTTGTGGGCCTTCCTGGGCGGCTACCTGGTCATCACCGTGGGATACGTCCACGGGACGATCATGCTCATCGCGGTGATCCTCGCGACGCTGGTCGAGGCGCTCGTCGCCCGGCGGCGGGCGGGGGCGGTCCGCGTCCTCGCGGTGGGGGCGCTCCTCGGCCTCGTCGCGCTCGCGAGCTATCTGCCCGGGCTGCTCACCGCACCGGTCACCGTGCGGGACGCGACGGGGATCCTCAACGACAACTTCATGTCCCCGGACCTCTCGGGCCTCTCGACGTCGTGGATCGCGACGGCCCAGCCCTGGGTGTCCGGCTTCTGGGGGCTTCCGGCGCCCGGGCCGATCCTGTACATCGCGTGGCTCCTCCCCGCCGTGCTCTTCGTCCGGCTCGACCGGGCACGGAGCGTCCTGCCCACTCTGCTCGGGCTGCTTCTCGTCGGCGCCTTCGCCGCCGTCTTCGTCCTCGGGCCGAGCGCCGTCGGACCGTTGCGGTTCCCTGCCCGTCTCATGCCGTACCTCGCGACGTGCGTGATCGGTGTGGTCGTGGTCCTCCTGGCACGGGCCGCAGGCCGGCCGAGCACGCGCAGGATCGTCACGGTGTCCGTCGTGGTCCTCGTCGGCGCCTACTTCGCGTACGCCGAGGCGCCGTCGTGGTGGAAGGTCTACGCGGCGTCCACCGTGCTCGCGCTCGCCGGGGTCGTCGCGCTCGGGATGCTCCTCCGACGGGGTGGGCCGCGGCAGACGCGTGCCGTCCTGGCGGGCGGGCTCGCGGTGACCACGCTGGTGGTCGTCCTGCAGCACGCCACGATCCCTCAGGCACCGCTCCCGGACTACGGGCTCTCGGGGCAGCGGGCCGACTACCAGGACAAGCTCCCCGAGGCGGAGGGCGACGTCATGGTCGTGGGCACGCCTCAGTTCGTCCCCGGTGCCTGGAGCGACGTCGCGTACGCGAACCTCTGGTACCTCAACGACGCGTCCGTCCAGAACGTCTACACCCCGTTGCAGTACCGCACCTACTCCGAAGACCTCTGCATGTCGTCTCACGGTGCTACGTGCTGGGACGTCGTGGACACCCTCTTCGCGACCGACGAGACCACGGGACGGCCGGTCGCGGACCTGCTCTCCGTGAGCACGCTGCAGATCGTCCGGCGGTCCGACGGCGAGTCGCCCGACCCGTACGCCGACGCCGAGCCTCCGCCCGGTTGGCACGAGGCGGGCCGCACCCCCCTGAGCGTCGCGTGGGTGCGGGACGAGCCCGTCGATCCGGCGGGCGGGATCGCCTGGACGTCCGAGGGCACCGAGGTCTCCGACGTCACGGTGACCGGCACGAGGGTCGAGCTCACGGTCGACGGCGTCCCCGAGGGTGGCGGCCAGATCGTCTTCTCCCGGCTCGCGTGGCCCGGATACACGGTGGAGGGTGCCTCGCTCGCCGACCCCGTGCGCGACTACCTGCTCACGGTGGACGTCCCGCCGACGAGCGCGGGCGAGCGCGTGACCGTCTCGTTCCTCCCGCCGGGATGGACCGTCGGGCTGGTCTCGTTGGGCGTCGCGATCGGCGGCGCCCTCGTCTGGTCGATCCTCTCCCTGGCCGTCCCCCGGTTCCGCCGCGCGAGCGCGACCCGGTCCGCCCGGACGTGAACGCGCGGCCGGGCACGGCGGCCGCGCACCAGGACCAGGGGGCGCGGACGGGCCACGGGCGCCGCGACGTCCAGGGGATGCGTGCGCTCGCCGTGGGTGTCGTCGTCGTCTACCACCTGTGGCCGAGCCTGCTGCCCGGGGGATTCGTCGGCGTCGACGTCTTCTTCGTGATCTCCGGCTACCTGATCATCGGTTCCCTCGTCCGCGAGCTCTCGCGGACCGGTCGGGTGCGGCTCGCCGACTTCTACGCTCGTCGGATCCGTCGGCTGCTCCCGGCATCGACGCTCGTCATCGTGGTGTCGGTCGTCGGCACGCTCCTGCTCCTGCCCGAGTCGCAGTGGCGGAAGGTGCTCTCGAGCGCCCTGACGTCGGCGCTCCAGGTGCAGAACTGGGTCCTGGCCTACGGGCCGGACGAGTACGCCCAGGCCACGGCAGAGGTCTCACCGTTCCAGCACTTCTGGTCCCTGGCCGTCGAGGAGCAGTTCTACCTCGTCGTGCCGCTGCTCATGGTCGTGGCCGCGCTCGTCGCGCGACGGACCGGGCACGCGTCGCGTCGGGTCGTGACGGCCATGCTCGCGGTCACGTTCGTCGCGTCGCTGGTCTGGTCGGTCTTCCTCTCGGCGACCGAGCCGGCGGTCGCGTACTTCGTCACGACGACACGAGCCTGGGAGCTGGCGCTCGGCGGGCTCGTCGCGCTCCTCGGCGCGCGCGTGCGGTCTCGGCGGGCGGGTGCAGCCCTGGGTGTCGTCGGGCTCGTCGCCGTGCTCGTGCCGGCGGCGACCTACTCGACCTCGATGGCGTTCCCCGGCTGGATCGCGCTCGTCCCCACGCTGGGGACCGCGCTGCTGCTCGTCTCGGGCGCCACGTCCGGGCCGAGCACGGGAGTCGCGCGCGCGCTCTCTGCCCGCCCGCTCGTGTACGTCGGCGACATCTCCTACAGCCTGTACCTGTGGCACTGGCCGATCATCGTCTTCGCGCTGGTCGTCGTCGGCGGCGCCCAGCTCACCGCACCCCTCGCGCTCGCGGTGCTCGCTCTGTCCGTCCTCGCCGCGGCGGCCTCGACGAGGTGGGTCGAGGCACCGTTCCGACGGAGCCCGACCACGACACCGGCCGCGGCCCGGCACGCGCGCCCGCGGGCCGTTCTCGCACCGACGTACGCCCTGGGCGCGGGCCTGGTCGGGCTCTCGTTGGCGGTTGCCGTCGTCCCGCTCGCGGAGGTCGTCGCGCGATCGGACGCGGCGACCCAGGTGGTCGCCGGTGCGGAGAACCCGGGCGCAGCCGTGTTCGACGGCGTCGTGGCACCTGCGGGGGCCACGATCGTCCCGGACCCGCTCGTCGCGGCCGGCGACCTGCCGGTGGTCAACCTCGACCGCTGCATCGAGGCGGACATCACCGCACCGGAGTCGAGCGCCGTGCCCGTCGACGCCTCGACGTGCCGCTACGGCGCCGACGGTGGCGCCCCCGTCGTGCTCGTCGGTGACTCGCACGCCGCCGTGCTGAGCACACCGCTCGCCAGGATCGCGGAGCAGCACGGCCTCCGGCTGACCGCGCTCGTGCGCAACGGCTGCCCGTTCACCCTCGACCCGATGTCGAGCGAGGGCATTCCGTTCGCCGAGTGCGGGGAACGCAACCGCAGGAACCTCCAGCTGATCCTCGACGAGCGACCCGAGCTCGTCGTCGTCTCGGGGATGACCGCCGACGGCTACCGGACGGCGCTCGGGTGGGGGTGGGCGGACGAGACGACGGCGGTCGCCGCGTATCGCGACACCCTGCGGCCGCTCGTCGAGGCGGGCATCCGTGTCGTCGTCGTGCGGGACACGCCCTATCCGCCGTTCGTCGGACCCGAGTGCGTGGCCGAGCACGGCCCCGGCGCTCTCGCCTGTGCGTTCCCCCGTCCGGTCGACGGGAAGGTGGTGGACCCGGCGGTCGAGGCCGCACGGAACCTCGACGGTGTCGACGTCGTCGACCTGACGGACGGGCTCTGCGAGCCAGAGGAGTGCCGCGCGGTCGAGGGCAACGTCCTCGTGTACCGCGACAACCACCTCACGGACACGTACGCCCTCAGCCTGCTGCCGCGCCTCACGCGCGAGCTCGGGCTCGGGTGAGGGGCCCGGCGGTACCGCTCAGTCCTGGCCGCGCGGACGCATGCGACGCCCGAGCACGAGGTAGGCGGCGCGACGCTGGAGGGCGACGACCTTCGCCAGACGGTCACCTCGGCGCACGTCCTGCTCGGTGATCGTGGCGGGCGCCAGCTCGCGCGCCAGGCGGTGGAACTCCGCCGCCTCCTCCGCCTGCTCCTGCATCAGGCGGACGGACCACTGGCTCGCGCTGACGCGGAACGACGCGAGGGACTCGCGCAGGGCGACCACCTGTCCCTGGACCATCACGTGGGCGTACGAGCCGGCGTCGATGTAGTACCGCAGGTCCTGCCACCACCCCGCGCGTCGCAGCGCGTCGGTGCGCATGAGCACGCAGGCGGGCTCGCCGAAGAGGTTCGTGCCGGAGCGCACGGTGGCCCGCAGCGCCTCGGCGCCGTCCACGACGCCGTCGAGGTCGCCCAGGCCCCGCGCACGGACGAAGACGTCGCCGCGCGCGTCGACGAGATCTCGCTGCGACGCCACCAGCACGGCCCCGGGACCGGCCGCGTCGATCGCCGCGACCTGGCGGGCGAGCATGGTGGGGTGGACGAGGTCGTCCCCGCAGACGAGCTTGATGAGCTCGCCCCGGGCGAGCTCGCTCACCCGGTTCCAGTTCCTCCGGGCTCCGCCGCCCGCCTCCGTCCGCACGAGCCGCACCCGGGGGTCGTCGGCGAACGCCTGGAGCTGCTCCCACGTGTCGTCGTTGGACGAGTGGTCCGCGACGACGAGCTCGAAGTCGTCGAAGGTCTGGTCCAGCACGGAGCGCATCGTCGCGGCGATGTAGTCGCCGTTGTTGTACGCGGGCACGACGACCGAGACGCGAGGGCTCACGTGGGGGCGTCCTTTCTGCTGTGGCTGTCGGGAGCGTCGGTGTCGGCGACGTCGGTGGGCGCCGGCTTCTTGCGTCGGAACGAGAAGCCCTTGTGGCCGAAGTAGCTGATGAGCGCGGTGACGCAGGTGATGAGGAGCTGGGCGGGGATCGGTGCGAGCCCGAAGAGCTCGACGACGAACGGCAGGGCGACGAGGTTGACGCCGAGCGCGCCGAGGTTCACCACCTCGAAGCGGGCGAGGTCGAGCCAGACGTGCCCCGTCACCCGGAAGACGAACTTGCGGTAGAGGACGAACGCGCAGAGCACGGCCGCGACGTGGGCGCAGACCAGGCTCGCCATGTAGCCGAACCGGCCGAGCTGGTCGCGCAGGAGCATCTCGAAGAAGACGAACCACGCCGTGCCGATGACCGTGTTGAGGCCGCCCACGATGAGGAACGCGACCCGCTGGTCCTTGACGAGGGAGAAGAGAGGACCGAGCGACCCGTGCATCCCTGCGGGAGGGGCCGGGGTCGGCGATCCGGGGGCGTCCGTCGTCGGGGGCTCCGGGTCCATGACCATCGGGCGGGGTACCTCTTCTCGGAGCTCGCGGGCGCACCCGAGGGCGGACGGGCTGCGACGACCCAACGACTATAGTCTCCAGCGTGACGAACGAAGACCTCGACGGCGGCCTTCACAAGATCTCCGTCGTCGTTCCCGTGTACCAGGGTGAGCGCACGCTCCCGGCACTCCTCGAGGAGCTCGAGAGGCTCTGTGCCCCGTTCGCGACACCGGCGGGCGCGCAGGCCCAGGTCACGGAGGTCCTGCTCGTCTTCGACCACGGTCCCGACGGTTCCGCCGCGGTCATCCGCGACCTCGCCGCGAAGTACGACGTCGTCCGGCCCGTCTGGCTGAGCCGCAACTTCGGGCAGCACGCCGCGACCCTCGCCGGGATGGCCTCCTCCGGCGGCGACTGGATCGTCACGCTGGACGAGGACGGCCAGCACGATCCCGCGGACATGGGGGTGCTGCTGGACGCGGCGCTGGCGCAGCGGGCGACCGTCGTCTACGCGGCGCCGACCAACGCCCCTCCGCACTCCGCGTTCCGCAACGTGACGTCCAAGGCGGCGAAGCGCGTGATCGAGGCGCTCGCGGGAGGTACCGACACGTCGCTCTACCAGAGCTATCGGCTCGTCCTCGGCGAGATCGGTCGGTCCGTGGCCGCGTACGCGGGCCCCAGCGTCTATCTCGACGTCGCGCTCGGCTGGGTCGCGGGAACCGTCACCACGGCCCCCGTCGCGCTCCGTGACGAGGGGGAACGTCGGTCCGGGTACTCGCTGCGACGCCTCCTGTCGCACTTCTGGCGGATGGTGCTCTCGAGCGGCACCCGGGGGCTGCGGATCGTGAGCGTGCTCGGCGCGGTCTTCGGCGTCGCGGGCGTGGTGGTCGCGGTCGCGCTCACGATCGCCCGCATCGCGGGCGAGTCCGTCCCTGCCGGCTGGACGTCGCTCATCGTCGTGATGCTGCTGGCGACCGGTCTCATCCTGTTCGCGATCGGTGTGGTCGCGGAGTACATCGGGGTGGCCGTCAACATGGCGATGGGCAGGCCGCTCTATCTCATCGTGAGCGACCCCGCGCAGGGCCCGCTCGGACGCGCGCGCGATCGATGACCGGTCCGGGGAGCGCGACCCTGGTCGTGGGCGCGGGGGGGCTTCTCGGCCGGGCCGTGACCCGTGAGCTCGGCCGCCGCGGGACGCCGTCCGTCCGGGCGCGGGTGCGGTGGGGCGTGCGTGCCGACGCCGTCGAGGACCTCGGGCGCGCGGTCGACGAGCTCCTCCGGACGGCGGGCGACGGGCCGTGGGCCGTGGTCTGGGCCGCGGGGGCGGGGGTCACCGCGTCGACGGCCGACGCGCTCGGCGCCGAGCTCGACGTCATCCGCGACGTGGTGTCCCGGATGCGGGCGCTCCCGGCAGACGTCGCGGCACGGGGCGCGCTCCTCTTCGCCTCGTCGGCCGGCGGGCTCTACGCCGGGAGCGACGGTCCACCGTTCAGCGAGGAGACCGCGCCGCGGCCGCTGGCGGCGTACGGGCGTGCCAAGCTCGACGCGGAGGAGGCCTTCCGTACGCTCGCCGGGGCGGGCACGCGCGTGGTGCTGGCACGCATCGCGAACATCTACGGTCCTGGGCAGAACCTCGCGAAACCCCAAGGGCTCATCTCCCAGCTCTGCCTGGCGCACCACACGGCCCGCCCGATCGGGATCTACGTCCCGTTGGACACGCTCCGCGACTACCTCTTCGTCGACGACTGCGCGGCGATGGTCCTCGACACGCTCGACCGCGTGGCCGCCCTCCCGCCGGGGAGCGACCCCGTGGTGAAGATCCTCGCGTCGCAGCAGTCGGTCTCGATCGCCACCCTGCTCGGCGAGATGCGCCGTATCTACAAGCGCCGCCCCCAGGCCGTGCTCGCGGCGTCTCCGTTCGCCTCTCGGCAGGCGCTCGACCTGCGGTTCCGGTCCCGGGTGTGGCCCGAGGTGGACCGCCGCGCGTTCGTGCCGCTCCCGGTGGGCATCGCCGCGACGGGCGCCGACATCGGTCTCGCCCTGCGGGCACGGACGCGGGTCTGAGACCGGGGGACCGGTCGTCTAGAGTGGTCGGTCGGCCGCACGACGACTTGGCAGGAGCAGCGCACATGAAGATGCTGGTGACCGGCGGAGCCGGTTTCATCGGGTCCAACTTCGTCCACCAGAGCGTCCGGGAGCGCCCGGACGTCGAGATCACCGTCCTGGACGCGCTCACCTACGCGGGCGACCGCTCGTCGCTCGATCCCGTGGCGGACCGGGTCCGCCTGGTGCAGGGCGACATCGCCGACGCCGACGTGGTGGACCCGCTCGTCGCCGAGCACGACCTGGTCGTGCACTTCGCCGCCGAGTCCCACAACGACAACTCTCTCAACGACCCGTCGCCCTTCGTGCGCACCAACGTGGTCGGGACGTTCACGCTGCTCGAGGCCGTCCGCCGGCACGGGGTGCGCTTCCACCACATCTCGACGGACGAGGTGTACGGCGACCTCGAGCTCGACGACCCGGCGAAGTTCACGCCGACGACCCCGTACAACCCCTCGAGCCCGTACTCCTCCACGAAGGCGGCGAGCGACCTCCTCGTGCGTGCGTGGGTCCGTTCCTTCGGGGTCGAGGCGACGCTCTCCAACTGCTCCAACAACTACGGCCCGTACCAGCACGTGGAGAAGTTCATCCCGCGCCAGGTGACCAACCTCATCGACGGCGTGCGCCCCCGGCTCTACGGTGCCGGGCTCAACGTGCGTGACTGGATCCACGTCGAGGACCACAACAGCGCGGTGTGGCGGATCATCGACGCCGGTCGGATCGGGGAGACCTACCTCATCGGTGCCGACGGGGAGACGAGCAACCTCGACGTGGTGCGGACGCTGCTCGAGATCTTCGGGCGTCCCTCCGACGACTTCGACCACGTGGCCGACCGCCCCGGGCACGACCTGCGCTACGCGATCGACGCCTCGCGGCTCCGGGAGGAGCTCGGCTGGGAGCCGCGCTACACCGACTTCCGGGACGGCCTCGCCGCGACGGTCGACTGGTACCGGGAGAACGAGTCGTGGTGGCGCCCGGCGAAGGCCGGCGTCGAGGCGACGTACGCCGCGTCCGGGCAGTAGGAGAGGGCCTCGCGGTCGGCGGGTGCCCGGGTGCTCAGGCGCCCGTGCCCCGCCGGTCGGCGAGGAAGGACCGCACGGCGTCCCAGCGGGGCAGCAGGCCCTGCGCGTGCGCCTCGTCGAACGTCGGAGCCTGGGCGTCCTTGTCCGAGAGCAGCGGGCTGAGCGCGCGGCCACGGCGGTCCGTCGTCGGCCACTCGATCGCGAGGCCCGGGTCCAGCGGGTGGATCCCGTGCTCTCTGCCCGGCGCGTACGGTGCCGAGCAGAGGTAGGCGACGGTCGAGCCGTCCTCGAGCGAGCAGAACGCGTGCCCGAGGCCCTCGCTCAGGTAGACGGCGCGACGGTCGACGTCGTCGAGCAGCACCGAGTCCCAGCGGCCGAAGGTCGGCGAACCGACGCGGATGTCCACCACGACGTCCAGCACCGCGCCGCTCACGCAGGTCACGTA
This sequence comes from Cellulosimicrobium cellulans, assembly GCF_016907755.1. Lineage (NCBI taxonomy): Bacteria > Bacillati > Actinomycetota > Actinomycetes > Micrococcales > Promicromonosporaceae > Cellulosimicrobium > Cellulosimicrobium cellulans. The sequence continues at coordinate 3,868,208 of NZ_JAFBCN010000001.1, read as the reverse complement.
CTTGGCCTGGCTCGGCGGGACGTCGGCGAAGTGCACCCCCCGGACGACCCCGGCGGCGGAGACCGACAGGTTCGCCTGCCGGAGGTCGAGGTCGTGCCCGACCGTCGCAGCGAACTCGCTGCCCTGGAACCACTCGAGGAACACGCCTCGGTCGTCACCGAACTGGCGCGGCGTGAGCTCCCACGCGCCGGGGATGTCGAGCTCTCGGATCTCCACGGTCACTTCTCCGTCGGTCGGGGTTCGGGCACGTCGTCCAGGGCCCGTTCGGGGGTGGGAGCGGCTCTGCCCAGTCGTTCGGCGAGGAGGAAGACGGCGAGCGCGGCGAGCGAGCCGGTGACGAGCACGGTCAGCGGGGTCGGGGCGAGGACGTCCCACCACCAGCGGGGGTCGCCGTCGAGGTTCCACACGGGCGTCTCGATGCCGACGGTGAACCTCCGGATCGTGGTGAACAGGGCGACCGCCGCCGCCAGCGCGAGCGCCGCCGCCCCGACGACGCCTTGTGCCCGGGTCCACTCGACCTTGCCCCGGACGGTCGCCACGGTGAGGACGCCCACGAGCAGGACGAGCACGGGCAGGAGGTAGCGCGGCTGGACGAACGAGCCGGGGAGCACCCCCGACTGCTGGTGCAGGAGCGTCGGCATGCCCCACAGCGCGCCGAGGGCGACGACCGCCGCGATCAGGGTCCGGGGCGTGGCCTTGCCGAGGCCGAGGAACACGGCGGCAGAGAGGACGGCCCAGACGAGGACGGGGACGAGGGCCGGGAGGGGGACGTCGAACCAGCCGAGACCCCACCCGCCGACGGCCCCGATCCACAGGTCCGGGACCTCGAGCACGGTCCGGAAGGTGTCCCACACGCCGAGGGGCGGCCCTCCGGGTCCGTCGGCGAAGCCGCCGCTCACCTGGCCACCCTGCGTCGAGCTCAGGTAGAAGAGCGCGCCGACCGCCGCGATGACGGCGCCCGCCACGGCCGGGACGACGAGACGGCGGTCGCGGCGGAGGGAGAGGATCGCGACGATCACGACGGCGAGGCACGCGTAGATCCCGGCATCACCACGCGCTCCGGCGCCGAGGAACCCGGCGAGCACGGCGAGCAGGGCGAGCCCGATCTGGCGGCGTCCCTCGACGAGCGTGCTCGCGTAGAGCGCGAGCCACGTCACGCCCGCCGCGAGGTACGCCCACGAGCTGGGGTTGGTCGAGGGGACGACGAAGGCCCCGAGCGGGACCGCCGTGACGGCGAAGGGCAGGACGGCGCTGCGCCGCAGCCGCCCCGGGACCAGAGCGGCCACCCCGGTGACGAGCCCGACGAAGAGGAGCGCATTGAACGCCCGCATGAGCAGGACGGACGTCTCGACGTCGGCCGACGCGAAGACCGACATCGTCGCGTAGAAGACCGGGGGGTACAGGTGCGTCGTGTTGACCCGGTCCGTCTCGACGAGGTCGGTCGAGCCGGACCAGCAGGACGCGTCCCGAGCGGCGTCGCGGGCATAGCAGGGCTCGCCCGCGACCGCTGCCGGGACGAGTCGCGTGAGCTCCTCGGAGCCCTGCTCGCACAGGCCGTCCCGCTCGCCGAGCCCGCACCAGATCGACGGGAGGTGGAAGTCGTCGTCCGGGCTCGAGCCGACCGGCGAGGCGAAGCCCCATGCGAGGAGGGCGACCAGGGCGAGCAGGGGGAGCACGACCCAGGTGGCCGTCCGGCGGGCGCGGGAAGGTCCGCCGATCTCAGGGGTCATGGTTGGTCATCCTACGAGACGGGGGTCTCCACTACGCTCGTCTGGTCATCGCCCACAGATCGGAGGTCGCTCGTGCACTGGTTGGTCACGGGAGGGAAGGGCATGCTCGGCTCGGACCTCGCGGGTCGGCTCACCGAGCGGGGCGAGCAGGTGTGGGCACCGTCGTCCCGGGAGCTCGACGTGCTGGACGCCCGGGTCGTGGAGGACGCGGTCGCCGGGGTCGACGTCGTCGTCAACTGCGCCGCGTGGACGGACGTCGACGGCGCGGAGCAGAACGAGTCCGACGCGTTCGCCGTGAACGCCCTCGGTGCCGACGTCCTCGCGCGAGCGTGCGCCCGTGGCGGGCGCCGCCTCGTCCACGTCTCGACCGACTACGTGTTCGCGGGGACGGCCGACGCGCCCTACCGCGTCGACGACGCACCGTCGCCCGTGTCCGCGTACGGTCGGTCGAAGCTTGCGGGCGAGTGGGCGGTGCGTGCGGCGTCACCGGAGAACCTGGTGGTGCGCACGGCGTGGCTCTACGGCGCGCGCGGCGCCTGCTTCCCCCGGACCATCGCCCGGCTCCTGCGCGAGCGCGGCGGGGTCGACGTCGTCGCCGACCAGGTCGGTCAGCCCACCTGGACGCGGGACGTGGCCGAGATCGTCGACCGCCTCGTGGTGTCGGGCGCCCCCGGTGGCGTCTACCACGCGACGGCGAGCGGCGCGTGCTCGTGGTACGAGTTCGCGCGCGCCGTCGCGGTCGCCGACGGCCACGACCCCGAGAGCGTGCGGCCGACGACCAGCGAGGCGTTCGTGCGACCGGCACCGCGTCCCGCGTACTCGGTGCTGGACCACGCACCGCTGGCGGCGGTCGGGCTCCCCGTGATCGCCCGCTGGGAGGACCGGTGGCGGGCGGCAGCCGCCGAGGTCCTCGCGGGCTGACGGCGCTCGCACCCGCCGACCGCGGTGGTCAGGGTGCGAGAAGACCCAGCAGGTAGCTTCCGTAGCCGGACTTCACGAGCTTCTCGGCGCGGGAGCGGAGCTCGTCGTCCGTGAGGAATCCGCGCCGCCACGCGACCTCCTCGGGCGAACCGACCTTCAGGCCCTGACGGTTCTCGATCGTGCGGACGAAGTCCGACGCCTCGAGGAGGGAGTCGAAGGTCCCGGTGTCGAGCCACGCCGTGCCGCGGGGCAGCACCTCGACGTGGAGCCGCCCCTGGCGGAGGTACTCCGTGTTGACGTCGGTGATCTCGTACTCGCCGCGCGCCGACGGCTCGAGGTCCCGTGCGATCGCGACGACGTCGTTGTCGTAGAAGTACAGGCCGGGGACGGCGTAGCTCGAACGGGGCCGCTGCGGCTTCTCCTCGAGCGAGAGGGCCTTGCCGTGCTCGTCGAACTCCACGACGCCGTAGGCGGTCGGGTCGGAGACCCGGTAGGCGAACACGGCGCCCCCGTCGAGGCCGTCGAACCGCGAGAGCCGCGTACCGAGGCCCGGGCCGTAGAAGATGTTGTCGCCCAGGACGAGCGCCGCCGAGTCCGAACCGATGAAGTCCGCGCCGAGGACGAACGCCTGCGCGAGCCCGTTGGGCTCGGCCTGGACGGTGTACGAGATCGAGATGCCGAACTGCGACCCGTCGCCCAGCAGCCGACGGAACTGCTCGGCGTCGTGCGGGGTCGTGATGACGAGCACGTCGCGGATGCCCGCGAGGATCAGGGTCGACAGGGGGTAGTAGATCATCGGCTTGTCGTAGACCGGCACGAGCTGCTTGCTCACACCGAGCGTGATCGGGTGCAGTCGCGTGCCGGAGCCGCCGGCCAGGATGATTCCACGCATGGGCGCCATCCTCCCACGCGTGTCGCGCGCGATCACGACGGGCTCGCGTCGCTCAGGCCGGCAGGTGCCCGTGCACGACGAACTCGTTGTAGATGAAGAACCGGCCGGTCCAGCGGGGGAACGGGAAGGAACGCGACCCGTCCACGACGACGCCGAGCCGGTCGAGCGCCTGCGCGATCCTCCGGTCGTCGACGAAGTCGGTGTGGGTGGGGTCCGACGCGTACCCGCGCTCCTGGGGGCACACCACGAGCACCTGGGCACCCGCGGCGAGCCGTTCGACGTACGGACGCAGCATCTCGACCTGGCTCCCGGGCTCGAGGTGCTCGAGGACGTGCGAGACGAGGAGGGCGTCGAACGGCGCGAGCCGCCCGTCGGAGCTCGCCTCCAGGAAGTCCTCGGGGGTGAAGGCGTCCATCCCGAGGCTGCGGCAGAACGCGACCGACGAGGCGTTGTGGTCCACGCCGACGCTGCCCGGGGCGAGGTGACGGAGGTTGCGCCCGATCCCGCACCCCAGGTCGAGCGCCCGGCGAGATCCCAGGTGGTGCCGGACGTTCCACCGGTACGGGGCCTGCACGTTCAGGACCCTCTTCCACCGGGCACCTTGGAGCTCACGCAGGCGACGCGTGTACTCGGCGTCCTCCGTGCTCGCGGCACGCGCCGCGGCGTCGCCGGGCCCGCTGGGCACGGAACGCACGGACGGCTTGTCGTCGGGCTGGGTCACGCGCACCTCGCTCGGGGTCGTGCCTGTCCTCGGGTCCACCCACGATAGCCGTGACGTCTCGCCCGTGGGAGGGGTGCAGGGGAGCCGGTCAGGACGGCGTCGCCTGCTCCTGAGCGAGGAGCCGGCGGAGCCGCTCGGGGTCGGAGTCGAGCGCTGTCGCGGTGGTCGGAGAGACGAGGACGACGGACCCGTCCGCCGCCCAGGTCGCGAGGACCCGCACCAGGATCGACGCCGTCGGAGGATTCTCGTCCCCGGGGTGCGGCGTCGGTGCCAGGAGCTGCCGTCCGCCCGCGGAGCGCTCGACCAGGTGCGCGTGGTCCCACGACGAGGACGGCGCGGAGAGCGCCTCCAGCCCGGGCTCGACCGCGGGCGCCCAGCCCACGCGGTCGCCGTAGGTCATGACCGCGGACGCGGCGTCGACCGCCCCGGCCGGGAGGTCGCCGTCGAACCGGCGGGCGAGTGCCGGCAGGGCGACGGCGACGAGCTCGGCGCGCGTGCCCGTCCAGCGGTCGGGGTGCGTCGTCACGACGACGTCCGGTGGCGCCGCGCCGTCGTCGGCCGTAGCGTCGTCGGCAGCGGCCACGAGGACGACCGTCGCGCCGACGCGCCATGCGGCGAGCGCCCAGACGACCGTGCGCCAATGCACGGGAAGGTCGAGAACGACCCGCGTGCCAGGTCCCGCGTCGAATTCTTCGACGAGAAGGTTGGTCGTCTTGTTGACCCAGTTCTCGAGCACCGCGCCGGAGAGCTCGACGCGCTCGCCGTCGTCGCCGTACCACGTGAGCCGCGGGCGGCCGGGGTCTCGTGTGACGAGACGCAGCAGGTCAGCGACGTGCGCGGGGCGGTCGTCGCGAGGGGCCTGGGGATGGGGAGCGGTCACCATGGACACCACCCTAGAGCGCTGATATCGCGTCCCGACATGTCGGAATTTCACCCCTCGCCTCCTCGTCGCTATCACATTTCGGCTTGACGCCCGCGGACGACACGCGTGTAATTTCTTCAATGCAGTTTCCGGCGGGGTTCTCGGCACGAGGCCCGGCGAACGGCATGAAGGGGCGCACGATGTGGAACATGCTGGACGGGACGGGAGGGGTCTTCCCCTCCGACGCTGAACGAGAGGTGGAGCGCGTGGCACCGGTGCTGCCGCTCTTCGGCGAGCCGGTCGACGACTCGCTCATGGGATGGCAGGAGCGGGCGCTCTGCGCCCAGACGGACCCGGAGGCCTTCTTCCCGGAGAAGGGCGGGTCCACGCGCGAGGCCAAGAAGGTCTGCACGGGCTGCGAGGTCCGCGCGGAGTGCCTGGAGTACGCGCTCGAGAACGACGAGCGGTTCGGCATCTGGGGCGGTCTCTCGGAGCGGGAGCGCCGCAAGCTCAAGCGCCGCGTCGTCTGACGACGAGCGTCGCGGTCCGGCTCGGCGCGCGCGCCGTACCGGGGCACCTCGTGACGGGGCCACGACACCCCGCCACACCGGGGCGCGCAAATGCCGCGCCCGGAGCCGTGTCCGTCGCATGATCGACGGGACATGACTTCCTCCGACCTCACCACGTCCGCGCGCAGCGCACGCCCCGGCGACGTCACCCCGGGGGCGGCCGCGCGTGCCGCCGCGGTGCCGGGTGTCGTCGCGGCACCCGAGATCGTCGCCGCCGTCACCGGGGCGCTGCCCGTGGTCACGACGGTCACGGCCGTGGTCGTCACGCGCGGGAGCACGCCGTTCCTCGCCGCGACGATGGCCGCGCTGCGGGCGCAGACGACGAGTCCGCACGCCGTCGTCGTCGTGGACGCCGCGACGGGTGACGCGACGCGCGAGCACCAGGGCCTCCAGCTGGGGGACGCACGGTTCGTCGCGGCTCCGCGGGCCCGCTCGTTCGGGGACGCGGTCGACGCCGCGCTCGCGCACGTCGAGCCGGGCACGTGGCTCTGGCTCCTCCACGACGACTCCGCGCCCGCGCCGGACGCGCTCGCGGAGCTCCTGCGCGCGGTCGAGCACTCGACCGCGGTCGCGGTGGCGGGACCCAAGCAGGAACGGTGGACGGTCGGCACGGGAGCCGAACCGGTCGCGCCGTTCGAGCCGGGCACGGCGAGCCGCCTCGTCGAGGTCGGCGTCACGACGACGCCCCTGGGGCGGCGCATGACGGGGATCGACAACGACGAGATCGACCAGGGGCAGCACGACGCGCGCGACGACGTGCTCGCCGTCGGTCTCGCGGGCGCGCTCGTGCGCCGCACGGTGTGGCTGGAGCTCGGCGGGACCGACCCCGAGTACGGGCCGTTCGGCGACGGCCTCGACCTGTGCCGCCGGGTGCGCCTCGCCGGGCACCGCGTGATCGTCGTGCCGTCCGCGGTGGTGCGGCACGCGCAGGCGTCGCTCCTCGGCCTGCGGGACCGGCGGCGCGGGGCGACCACGCTCCCCACGCCGGACCCCGACTCCTCCTCCGCCGCGCGGCGTCGGTCGCAGCTCCACGCGCGGCTCGTCGGGGTCGCGGCGCCGTGGCTGCCGTTCGTCGCGCTCGCGATGGTCCTCGGTGCGCCGTTCCACGCCGCGTACCGGTTGCTCGTCAAGCAGCCCGGCCACGCGCGCGACGAGCTGCTCGCCCCGCTGTGGGCCCTCGTCCGGGTCGGGCCCGTGTGGCGCGCGCGGCGTGCGGCCCGGCGCACCCGCAGGCTCCCGCGTCGTGCGCTGCGTCCGCTGCGCGGCACGTGGCGCGAGGTCCTCGCCGAGCGCCGCGACCGCCGCCTGGCGCGTGCGGAGCAGCGACGCACCGCATGGGCGCCGACCGACATCGAGCGGCGGGAGCTGCGCGCGCTCGCCCTGCGGCGGCGTGCGGGGCTCGCCGCGACGGTCGTGGCCCTCGCGGCGTTCACGGCCGTCGTGTTCGGCCCGCTCGCCGGGGCGCTGCTCGCCGGCGGGCGCCTCGTCGGCGGCTCGCTGCTGCCCGCGACGGGCACGCTCGGCGACGTCTGGCGCGCCGCCACGACCGGGTGGGTCACGACAGGGCTCGGCGCGCCCGCCCCGGCCGACCCCTACGTCACGGCGCTCGTCCCCGCCTCCCTGCTCGCGGGCGGCGCGACGCAGACCGCGGTGAACCTGCTGGTGCCGGCGTGCTTCGTCGTGGCGGGACTGGGCGCCTGGTTCGCCGCGGGCGCGCTGGTCCGCTCGGTCCCGGCGCGCGCGTGGGCCACGCTCGTGTGGGTGGCCGCGCCCGCGATGCTCACCGCCGTCGGTGCGGGACGGGTGGGTGCCGTGCTCGTGCACGCCGCCCTGCCGTGGCTCGCGCTCGCGGTCGTCCGCGCGCTCGGGCTGCAGCGTGTCGACGCCGTCGCCCCGGCCACCCCCGACGCCGCGCGCCCGGCCCCGCGGCGCGAGCCGGGGTCGCTCGCCGCGGCGGCGACCGCCGGTCTGCTCTTCGCCGTCGTCGTCGCCGGCGCGCCCGTGCTCCTCCCGGTCGGCGTCGTCGTGCTCGTGGTGGTCGCGGTCGGGGTGCCCGCGCACCGGCGCTACCTCGCCCTCGTCCCCGTCCCCGCCGTCGTGCTCTTCGCGCCGTTCCTCGTGCACGTGGCGAGGACCGCGGGCGACGGCGGGTGGCGCCTCCTCCTCGCTGACCCCGGAGCGCCCGTCGCGGCCACGGCCGCGCCGCCGTGGCAGCAGCTCCTCGGCCTGCCGGTGACGCCCGGCGCCTGGTTCGGCCTCGACGGCTCGGGCGCCGTGGACCTGCTCGCGCGGTGGGCCCCGTTCGCGGCCGGCGCGGCGGTCGTGGCGCTCGCCGTCGTGGCCGTGCTCCGCGGGCGCCGCCTCGCCGTCGGCGCGTGGTTCGTCGCGGCGATCGGCCTCGCGACCGCGATCCTCGCCGGCTCGACCGTCGTCGCGGCCGGGGCGTCGCCGGACGCCCCGGTGACGGGCTGGCCCGGGGCGGGCACCTCGCTCGCGCTCCTCGCTCTCCTCGGCGCCGCGCTCGTCGGTGCGCCGCGCCTGCCCGACGGTGGCGCCCCGCCGTGGCGGACCGGCGCCGTCGTCGCGCTCGGCCTCGTCGTGACGCTGCTCCCGCTGGGCACCGCGGCGTCCTGGACGGCGGGCGTCCTCGACCGGGACGACGCGCGGGTCGGCGACGTCCGCGCGACGACCCAGCCCGTCGTCCCGCCGGTCGGTCGCCAGATGCAGTCCTCCCCGCGTCAGGCCCGGGTCCTCAGCCTCGAGCTCGGCCCCGGCGGGGTGGTCGAGTACGCGGCCCTGCGCTCGGACGGTCCGCAGGCCGTCGACTCCTCGGTCGTCGTGGAGGCGTGGCAGGCCGCGGACCCCGGCGCGACCGAGGGCGAGCTGCCCCGGCTCGTCGCGGAGCTCGTGTCCGGGACGTCGTCCGACGCCGCGGGCGGGCTCGGTCGCCTCGGTGTGGGGGCGGTCCTGCTCCCGGCGAGCGCGGAGCAGGACCAGGCGCGGGCGGAGCTCGTCGCGCGCCTCGACACGGTGCCGGGGCTCGAGCGGATGACCGAGGGCCAGGCGGGGCTGGTCTGGCGCGTGGCCCCCGAGGGCGTCGAACCCTCCTACGCCCGGGTGGAGTCCGCCGCCGGGACGCAGTCGCTCGACGCCGACCGGCAGGCGCTGCGACCGGTCGACACGGCGGTGCCCGCAGGGACCGAGGACCGGGTGGTCGTGCTCGCGGAGAACGCCTCGTCCGGGTGGCGCGCGACGCTCGACGGCCGCCCGCTGGAGGCCGTCGACCCGTCCACCTCGGGCGGGCTCCAGGCGTTCTCGCTCGGCGCCGACGGCGGGCGGCTCGAGGTGTTCCACGCCGCGGACCACCGGTCGGGCTGGATGACGGCGGCAGGGATCACCCTGCTCGTGTACGTGCTGCTCGCGGTGCCGGTGCGGCGCCGGCGGGCGGGGACGAGGTAGCGCGGTGACGACGGAGAACGAGACGGGTCAGGGTCGGACGGTCCCGGACGGTGCGAGCGCCGCGACGCCCCACGGTGGGCGGCGCGGGGTGGTGCGCCGGGTCACGACGACGGGCGCAGGCCTGGTCGCGATGCTCGCGGCCGGTGCCGTGGCCGCGTTCGGGAGCACGGGCGCGACGCTCGTCCCCGCCGCGCCGGTCCCCGCCGACGCGGTCGAGCAGGTCGCCGTCGAGCCGGGCCCGGAGGTCACGGTCTGCCCGGGCCCCGCGCGGCTCACCGACCCGGAGACGGTCGGCGACGCGCAGTTCGGCCCCGCGCCGGTGGGCACCGAGAGCAGCCTGCGCGCCGTCGTGGAGGGCGACGGGTCGGCCGAGCTCGGCGCGTTCGACGGCACGGTGGCGCGTGCCGACACCCGGGCGCTCGAGCCGGCGCCCGAAGGCGACGTCACGGTGAGCACCGTCGCGGACCCGGCCGCGGGCACCGTCCTGACCGTCCGCCCGGAGGAGGGGGCGGCGCCGCGCGTCGCGGCGTCGGTCGGGTCCGTGACGACCGCCGGCGACCTGCGCGGCCTCGCCGCGGCGAGCTGCTCACGGCCCGGCATCAGCCAGTGGCTCGTGGGCGGGAGCACCCAGATCGGCAGCAGCACCCAGCTCGTGCTCCAGAACCCTGGGCTCACGCCGGCGGTCGTGCAGGTCGACGTCTGGGGCCAGGGAGGGGCCGCGGTGCTCTCCGGGGGCGGGCAGCAGCTCGTGGGCCCGGGCGAGGAGGTCGTGACGCTCGTCGAGGCCGCCGCCCCCGAGCAGCGGCGCCTCGTGGTGCACGTCTCGGCGACCGGCGGGCTCGTCTCCGCGTACCTCCAGCACTCGACGCTCGACGGGCTGGTGCCGCTCGGCGTCGACTACGTGGTCCCCGGCGCGGAACCCGCGCACGACCTCGCGCTCGCGGGCGTCGCGAGCGTCGGCGAGGCCGTCGACGACCCGCACGCCCCGCAGCTCCGCCTCCTCGCCCCGGGCGACCAGGCCGGGACCGCGCACGTGACGGTCTACGGCGCGGACGGGCCCGTGCCGCTGCGTGGCGTGGAGGACGTCGCCCTCACGCCCGGGGTCGTCACCGACGTCTCGCTCGGCGGCCTCCCCGCGGGGTCGTACGCCGTGGCCGTGCACGCGGACGTCCCCGTCGTCGCCGGGGCGTCGGTCGACCGGCGGGGCGAGCCGGACCCCGACCTGCTCCACGAGGAGCGCCAGTACGACCGGGCGTGGATCGCGGCACGCGCGCTGGCGCCCGCGGGGGACGACGTCCCGACCGAGGAGGACGACGTGCGCGCCGGGCAGGTCGCGCTCGTCCCGGGCACGTCGTCCGTCCTGACGCTGGCGGCCGTGCCCGCCGCGGGTGCGGAGGAGACGGCCGACGGTGCGCTCGAGCTCCGGGTACGCGCCTACGACGACGCCGGGGCGGAGGCCGGCGCGACGACGGTGAGGCTGCCCGCCGGCACGACGCAGACGCTCGACCCCAGCACGCTGCGGGCGAAGGGCTCGGACGCGACGGTCGCGGTCGTGACGGTCGACGTCGTCAGCGCCCGCGGAGACCTGCACCCGTCATGGTCGGTCACGGCGAGCGTCGGTCCGCCGAGCGGGGACGACGGCGACGAGGCGCCGAGCCTGCTCTCGGTGCTCCTGCCCGTCGTCGACGCGCCGGCCCCCGGCACCGTCGCGGTCCGCGCCTCGGACACCGCGGGCCTCGGCGGCTAGGAGCCGCGGCTCAGCGGTCGCCGGTGTACCGGGGGTCGATCTCCTCCGGGGTGCGCGCGAGCAGGTGGGCGACCTGCTCCACGAGCACGTCGCGGACCAGGTCCTCCAGGTCCTCGGCGTCGAACGCACGGGCCTCGACCGGTCGACGGTAGACGACGATGCGCGCGGGCTGTCCCGACTCGGCGGGGAAGCACCGGCCGAGCGGCACGCCGCCGTCCTCCCAGGGCGCGGGGTCCGACGGCGGGACGTCCTCGACCGCGAACTCCGTCCCGCGGAGCTGCTTGGCCCACGACTGCTCGACCCGTTCGACGACGTCGACGACGACGTCGTCGAACTTCTCCGCCCGCGTGCGGCTCGCCGGTGCGGTCGGTGGCAGGAGCGGACCGCGGATCCCGCGACCACGACGGTCCCGACGCCGCGGGACCGGGCCCTGACCGCCCGGTCCGGGCGCACGGGGCGGGATGACGAGCTCGTCGAACGAGACGGGGGGCGGGGCGGGGGCCGCCCGGCGCGACCAGCGGTCGCGGGCCCGGCGCCCCTTGCCGGCGGGCTCGGGCCGCGAGCCCGGGGACGGAGTGTTGCCACGCACACCACGACTCTAGCCCGCCGACGCCCGGCGCAGCGCGCCCACCTGCGGTGGCGCGGGCACCAGGACGGCGTGTGCCGGCCCCACGACACGTCCGGAGGGCGTAAGGTCAGCGCGTGAGATCCGTCAGGCAGTGCTCGCGCACGGCGTGCGTCCGTGCCGCCGTCGCGACCCTCACCTACGTCTACGCCGACTCCACGGCGGTCCTGGGCCCCCTCGCGCACCTCGCCGAGCCGCACAGCTACGACCTGTGCGCCGAGCACGCGGAGCGGCTCACCGCGCCGCGCGGCTGGGAGGTCGTGCGCCTGTCCCCGCAGTTCGTCGAGACCGGCCCGAGCGACGACGACCTGTCGGCGCTCGCGGACGCGGTACGCGAGGCGGGCAAGGTGCGGACGGAGCCCGAGCCGCCGGACGTCACCGAGGTGGGACGACGCGGCCACCTGCGCGTGCTGCGCGCCGAGGGCGACTGACCCGACGCACCCCCGCGCTCCCGCCTCGGTAGGGTGGACGGCGTGACGACCGACCTCTCCCACCTCATCAAGGCGTACGACGTCCGCGGCACCGTCCCGGACCAGCTCAACCCTCAGGTGGCGAAGGCCGTCGGCGCGGCGTTCGCCCGGGCGGTCGTGCTCCCCGAGGCACCGACCCCCGCAGGCGACGCGCCCGCCCGGGCGCGCGTCGTCATCGGGCACGACATGCGGGACTCCGGGCCGGAGCTCGTGGACGCGTTCGCGGCCGGGCTCACCGAGGCGGAGGTCGACGTCGTGCGCATCGGGCTGTGCTCGACGGACGGGCTCTATCACGCGTCGGGCGCCCTCGGTGTGCCCGGTGCCATGTTCACGGCGAGCCACAACCCCGCCGCGTACAACGGCATCAAGCTGTGCCGGGCCGGCGCGCGGCCCGTCGGGCAGGACTCGGGGCTCGCGGAGGTCCGCCGCCTCGCGGAGGGCTATCTCGACGACGGCCTGCCGGTCGTCGCGGACGAGCAGGGCACGGTCACCGACCGGGACACGCTCGCGGACTACGCGCAGTTCCTGCGCTCGCTCGTGGACCTGTCGGGGATCCGGCCGCTCAAGGTCGTCGTCGACGCGGGCAACGGGATGGGCGGGTACACCGTCCCCGCGGTGCTCGGCACGGGCGCGGGGCTGCCCGTGCTCCCGCTCGACGTGGTGCCGCTGTACTTCGAGCTCGACGGCACGTTCCCGAACCACGAGGCCAACCCGCTCGACCCGAAGAACCTGCTCGACCTGCAGGCCGCCGTCGTCGAGCACGACGCCGACCTCGGGCTCGCGTTCGACGGCGACGCGGACCGGTGCTTCGTGGTCGACGAGCACGGCGACCCGGTGTCGCCGTCGGCGATCACGGCGCTCGTCGGGCTGCGGGAGGTCGCGAAGGAGGTCGAGGCCGGGCGCACGCCGACCGTGATCCACAACCTCATCACGTCGCGCGCCGTCCCCGACTTCCTCGGGGCCGCCGGCGCTCGCACGGTGCGCACGCGCGTGGGCCACTCGTTCATCAAGGCGCAGATGGCGGAGAACGACGCGGTGTTCGGCGGCGAGCACAGCGCGCACTACTACTTCCGCGACTTCTTCTTCGCGGACACGGGGATGCTCGCGGCGATGCACGTGCTCGCCGCGCTCGGGTCGCAGCCGCACCCCCTCTCGGCGCTCGCCGAGATGTACGAGCCGTACGTCGCCTCGGGCGAGATCAACTCGACCGTGGCCGACGTGCCCGCCGCCCGGGCGCGCGTCGTCGAGGCCTACGTGACGCAGCAGGGCGGCGGCCCGGTCGAGGTCGACGAGCTCGACGGCCTGACCGTCTCGCACTGGGACGCCCACCCGCAGTGGTGGTTCAACCTCCGCGCCTCGAACACCGAGCCGCTGCTGCGGCTCAACGTCGAGGCCGCCGACGAGGACATCATGGAGAAGGTGCGCGACGACGTCCTGTCGCTCGTGCGCGAGACTCGTTAGGGGAACGTCCGAACCACCGCTACTCTCAGCGCACCCTGTACAACCGCTGAGAGGAACTCAGAATGGCAACACCCCTGCGGGGCGCGGACCTCGACCGCCGCACCCCCGTCCGCGCGCGCCGCGTCGCGCGTGCGCTCCTCGCCTCCACGCTGGCGCTCACCGTGGTCGGTGGCGTGGCCGCTACCGCGGGGGCGGAGCCCCTCCCCGGTCCGGGCGCCACCACGCTCGGCGAGCAGTCCGGTGAGGTGAGGTCGTTCCAGGACCTCCTCGCGTCACGTCTGACCCCGGAGCATGAGGCCGAGCTCGAGCAGCGCGTCCAGGCCTTCGCGGCCGCCGGGACCGAGCGGGTAGCGGGCAAGGACCGCTACCAGACGGCGGTCGCCGTCTCCGCCGCCTTCGACCCGGGTGTCCCGGTCGTCTACGTCGCGAGCGGCACGGGCTTCGCCGACGCGTTGAGCGCGGCCCCGGCCGCCGCGGTGCAGGGTGGCCCGCTCCTGCTGGTCCAGCCGAACGGCGTCCCCACGGTCGTCGCGGACGAGCTGGCACGCCTCGCCCCGCAGCGCATCGTCGTCGTGGGCGGCTCCGGCGCCGTCTCGAACGCGGTGTACAGTCAGCTCGCGGCCTACACCCCCGCGATCCGTCGTGACTCGGGGGCCGACCGGTACGCGACGTCGCGCCTCGTGAGCGAGCGCGCGTTCGCCGGGTCCCCCGTCGGGGTCGCGTACCTCGCGACCGGCGTGGACTTCCCGGACGCGCTCTCCGCGGGCGCGGTGGCCGGCGCCTACGGGGTCCCCGTCGTCCTGGTCAACGGCAAGGCTCCCGGCGTCGACGCGACGACCAAGCAGCTGTTCCAGACGCTCGGAGTCGAGGCCGTCGGTATCGCCGGGGGCTACGGTGCGGTGAGCGCCGGCATCGAGGCCGACCTGCTGGACGAGCCGTACATCAACGGGGCGGTCGCCCGGTTCGCGGGCAAGAACCGCTACGAGACGTCGGTGGCACTGAACCAGGGCGTCTTCGAGTGGGCGACCGGGGCATTCCTCGCGACGGGCTCCGGGTACGCGGACGCGCTCGCGGGCGCGGCGGCCGCCGGCGCACTCCCCCTTCCTCTGTGGGTGGTCCCGAGCACGTGCGTCCCCGGCGGCGTGCTCGACGACGGTGCGGCGCTCGGCGTGACCACGTACTTCCTGCTCGGAGGGCGTGGGGCGCTGGGGGACGGCGTCGCGGCACTGTCGCGCTGCTGAGCGCTGGGGACGGTAGGCCTGGAGCGGATCGGTTCCAGGCCTGCCCTCCCCTCGTACCGCGCATCGACGGTGCAGTCCCCGCCTCTCGTGAGCTCCTGCATCCTCGGTGAGCCGTCGGCGGATTACGTTCGTCACCTCAGCCCTGGCGGCTGGCCTCCGGGGCCGCCGCCTCCCGTCCGATAGATGAGGCCCAGATGCATCCCAACTGCCTTCGCACGACAGCGACTCCGCACGTATTCCGACGGCACCCACGCGTCGCGCGTCGGCTCGTGGCCGTCGCCGGAGCGCTCGCACTTCTCCTGGCGGCACCGACGGCGGCTTCCGCGGGCGCGGCCGTGGACGTCCGCACGACCGGCGCGGCAGGGGATGACGGCGCGGCTCTCGGCCCTGCCGACACGGATCCTGTCCTCAACCCGACGACCGCGCGTCTCGCCGGCGCGGATCGCTACGAGACGGCGGTCGCGATCTCGAGAGCGGGGCATCCCGAGGGCTCGCCTGTCGTCTACGTCGCGAGCGGTGTGGGCTTCGCAGACGCGCTGAGCGCCGGCCCGGCGGCCGCCCATGCGGGTGGCCCGCTCCTGCTCACCCCGTCGTCCGCGTTGCCCAGCGTGATCCGCTCCGAGATCGAACGGCTGGCACCGGAGCAGATCGTCGTCGTGGGGGGTGAGGGCGCGGTGTCCGCCGACGTCTACGCGAAGCTCGCCGCCCTGGCGCCCGACATCCGGCGCGACTCGGGTCCGGACCGCTACGCGACGTCGCGCGTCGTCAACGAGCGGGCGTTCGGAGGAGACGGTCCGTTCACGGTCTCGCTCGTCGCGACGGGTAGGGACTACCCCGATGCGCTCTCGGCCGGTGCGACCGCCGGGGCCTGGGGCGTCCCGGTGATCCTCGTCGACGGGCTCGCTTCGCGCGCTGACGCCGAGACGAAGGCCCTCCTCCAGCGCCTGGGCATCCGTGGGGTGCACATCGTCGGGGGGACGGGTGCCGTGACCGCAGGAGTCGAGAAGGACCTCGGGACGGTTCTCGTGGACGGCGTCGCCCGCCAGGCGGGGAGAGACCGGTACGAGACGTCGGTGCGGGTCAACGCGGCGGTCTTCGGCTCCGCGGACGAGGCGCTCCTCGCCACCGGCGGCGACTTCGCGGACGCGCTCGCCGGCGCGGCGCTCGCCGGCTCTGTCCCCATGCCGCTGTGGGTGGTTCCGAAGACGTGCGTCCCGAAGCTCACGCTCGGCGAGGGGCGCTACCTCGGCGTCACCCGGTACACGCTCCTCGGCGGTCGCGGAGCGCTGGACGACCGCGTCGCGAGCCTCGACCAGTGCTGACTCGACGGCCCGGGCTTCTCTCGCGGCAACCCGTAGACTCACGAAGGCGCTGTATCTGGAGACGACGAGGAGCGAGCATGAGCCTGCAGATCGACCCCTGGGTGCGCGAGGCCCTGCGCTGCCCCGTGACGGGCGCGCGGCTCGTGGACGGCACCGGGCCGACCGGAGAGCCCGAGCTGCACTCCACCGACCCCGACCGCCCGCTCGCGTACCCGGTGCGCGACGGGATCCCGGTCCTGCTGGAGGACGACGCGCGCCCGCTGTGACCGTGCTCGTCGGTCCGACGACGCGCCGAAGGCCGGCTCCCCCTCGGGGAGCCGGCCTTCGGCGTCGAGCAGGGCGGGTCAGACGCCCGCGGACTCCTTGAGGTCGTCGACGAACGTCGGGTTCGCCTCGAGCCACGCCTGGACGGCCGCGGCCTCGTCGGCGTACTCGTCGGAGTTGAACATCATGTTCTCGAGCGAGAAGAGCTGCTCGTCGTCCAGGGTGAAGGCGCCGAGCAGCTTGGTCAGCGTCGGGTAGCGCTCCTCGAAGTCGGACGAGCCCCACATGTGGATCTTCTCGGCCTCGCCGAGCGCGCCCTCGGGGTCCTCGAGGTCGCGGACGGGGAACTCGTCGTAGGCCCAGTGCGGGCGCCAGAGCGTGACGGCGATGTTCTCGCCCGCGTCGGTCGCGCCCTTGAGCTCGGCGAGCATCGCGGGGGTCGAGGAGATGGAGTAGTCCATGCCCTCGAGGCCGTAGGTCGGGATGACCTGCTCCTGGGTGATCTCGGTCAGGCCGGCGCCCGCCTCGATCCCGACGAGCTTGTTGCCGTACTCGTCGGCCATGCCGGCGAGGTCCTCGAGCGACTGCGCGGGCGAGTCCTCGTTCACCGCGACGGTGAGCTTGGCGTCGTCGTACCAGTAGCCGAGGTCGGTGACCTCGTCGCCGTACTTCTTCTCGTAGGAGGCGTGCGTGTAGGGGAGCCAGACGTCGAGCGTGACGTCGAAGTCCCCGCCGGCCAGCCCGGTGTAGATGACGCCGACGTCGGCGGTCTGGGAGGAGACGTCGTAGCCCTCCTCCTCGAGGATCGCCGTCCACAGGTGGGAGACGGCGATGCCCTCGTCCCAGCCGGACGGGATCCCGATGGAGACCGAGGTCTCGTCCTCGCCCGTGGACGACGCCCCGTCGTCGGCGCCCGACCCGGAGTCGGAGGCGCAGGCGGTGAGCGCGAGGCCGAGGACGGCGGTCGCTGCCACGGCGGCGGAGCGGCGGGCGGTGCGGCGGGTGGTGCGGGTACGTGCGGGGGTCATGCTGTCCTTCCGTGGGTCCGGGCGGACCCGGTCGGTGTGCCCGACGCCGGGGGTGCGGCGGGCGGGTTCCCGGCGCTGCGTCCGGGTTCGGTTCGTGCGCGCGTCAGAGGCGCCGCTCAGACGCGCGCCGCGGCGAGCGCGCGCGAGACGGGGGCGCGGTTGCCGAGGGCCGAGGTCACGCGGTCGAGGAACATCGCGAGGATGACGACGGCGAGGCCGGCCTCGAAGCCGAGCGCGACGTTGACGCGCTGGAGCGCGGCGACGACGTCGTTGCCGAGGCCGCCGGCGCCGACCATGCCCGCGATGACGACCATGGAGAGCGACAGCATGATGACCTGGTTGACGCCGGCCATGATGGTCGGGAGCGCGAGCGGGAGCTGGATCTGGCGCAGGATGCGCCCCGGGGTCGAGCCGAACGCCTGGCCCGCCTCGACGACCTCCTTGTCCACCTGCCGGATGCCGAGCTCGGTGAACCGGACGCCGGGCGCCATGGCGAAGATGATCGTCGCGATGATGCCCGGGACGGGTCCCGTGAGGAAGATGACGACGGTCGGGATGAGGTAGACGAACGCCGGCATGGTCTGCATGAAGTCGAGGATCGGCCGCACCACCGCGGAGACGCGGTCGTTGCGCGCGGCCCAGATGCCGAGGGGGATCGCGACGACGAGGGCCAGGACGGCGGACAGCAGGACGAGGGCGAGGGTGTCCATCGCGTTGTCCCACTGGTCGACGCCGGCGATGACCACGAACCCGACGAGCGAGCCGAGCGCGAGCTTCCAGCCCTTGGCGAGGAGCGCGAGGGCGGCGAGCGCGAGCGCGACGACCCAGAACGGCGGGCTCGACAGGATCGTGTCCAGACCGTCGTAGATGCCGACGAGGACGTCCTTGACGAAGCGGAAGAGCGGCCGGAACGTCGTGGTCATCCAGTCGACGAACGTGTCGACCCACTCGCCGAGCGGGATGCGGGGGACGAGGGTGTCGTTCACGCGGCACCTCCCTCGGTCGTCGCCTGGGCGTCCACGGCGGCGTCCTCGACGGTCTCGTCCTGCACCGCCGGCGCGCCGAGGTCGATCTCGCCCGTGCGGGGCTGCTCGGTCGGGACCATGGCCTCGAGCAGGGTGACGCGCGGGACGACGCCGACGAGGCGGCCCGCGCCGTCGGTCACGGGCACGGGGAGCGAGGACTCGGCCGCGGGGGCGAAGATCTCCGCGAGGGGCGTGTCCGGGGAGACGGGGGCGACGCCGTCGTGCACGAGGTCGCCGATGGACTCCTGGCCGGCCTTGAGGGCGGCCACCGCGTCGTCGTCGCGGACGACGCCGTGCAGCACGCGCTGGCGGTCGACGACGTACGCGGCCGAGACCTGCGCCTCGCGCATCGCGCGGCTGGCCTGGCGCGGCCCGCCGCTGACGGGCACGACGACCGCGGGGCGCACCATGACCGACGACGCGGTGAGGACGCGCGTGCGGTCGACGTCGGCGACGAACTGGGCGACGTAGTCGTTCGCGGGGTCGGACAGGATCTGCTCGGCGGTGCCGATCTGCACGATCCGGCCGTCGCGCATGACGGCGATCCGGTCGCCGAGGTGCATGGCCTCGTTGAGGTCGTGCGTGATGAAGACGATCGTCTTGCCGAGGCGCTGCTGCAGGTCGAGGAGCTGCTCCTGCATCTCGCGCCGGATGAGCGGGTCGAGCGCGCTGAACGCCTCGTCCATGAGCAGGACGTCGGTGTCGGCGGCGAGCGCGCGGGCGAGGCCGACGCGCTGGCGCATGCCGCCCGAGAGCTGCGACGGGAGCGAGTCCTCCCAGCCGCCGAGCCCGACGAGGTCGAGCGCGGTGCGGGCCTTCTCGCGGCGCTCGGCCTTGCCGACGCCCTGGATCTCGAGCGGGTAGGCCGCGTTGTCGAGCACGGTGCGGTGCGGCAGGAGCGCGAAGTGCTGGAACACCATGCTCACGCTGCTGCGGCGCAGGGCGCGCAGCTGCTTGGCGTCGGTGCTCGCGAGGTCGGTCCCGCCGACCACCACGTGCCCGGCCGTCGGCTTCCACAGGCCGTTGAGCATGCGGATGAGCGTGGACTTGCCGGAGCCGGAGAGGCCCATGACGACGAAGATCTCGCCGCGACGGACGTCGAAGCTCGCGTCGATGACCGCGGCCGTGCCGAGCGCCTTGACGTCGTCACGGGCCGCGCCCTGCTCGAGCCGGCGGATCGCCTCGACCGGTCGGCGGCCGAAGACCTTGTAGACGTCGCGCACGGAGACGGCGACGTCCGTGGAGGGAGGGGTCGACGGTGCGGGGGCGTCGACCGTCGGGTCAGCGCTGTCGGGCGGGGTGATGCTGGGTGCTGTCATGCGGGCGGGTCTCGCCACCTTCCGTGCGGGGACCGGCACGCCCCGCGCGAGGACGGCGCCAGAGGGGTCCGGCGGCGGCGTCTCGGGGGCGTGGCACGCGGCTCGTGAGCGCGTCGCGGTCGGGCGCCCGGGGGCGACCTCCGCGCTCGGCGCGCAGCGGGCCACATGCTGGTCCGACGTCAATCGGTACTCCAGCACCCTGCCTGATTCGAGGTTCAACTTCTACCTAGGACCCCGGAATCGGGGACTGTTCCAGGACGATTCTTGACCGAGCATCGTTGCAACGGTGCGGATGTCGAACGATCTCGGATCGTTATCCCTTTGTGATCTTGAGATGGTCAAGCATTCGTGTTACGCGCGCGCCCGGGCGCGCGCGCCGGACGAACGGTGCGACCCGCACCGGGCGGCCCGCTCGCCGGGGCCGGGCGGCGCCGTCGTCGGTAGGCTGGGACCGGGCGGGCCGCGGTCCCGTCCGGCGCGGACGGGAGCCCCCAGCGCAGCCACCGGTCAGCCACCGGGAGGGCCGGCACCACCGGCCCGACCGGCACCGAGAACGCACAGGAGAACCATGTCCACCACAGCGCCAGCCCCGACGGCCACCCCGGGAGCCGCTCCCGGCTTCGACGAGGTCCCCGGCCGCTACAAGGTCCGTGACCTGTCCCTCGCGGAGGCGGGCCGCCACCAGCTCCGCCTCGCGGAGCACGAGATGCCCGGCCTCATGGCGCTGCGTGCCGAGTACGGCGCGTCGCAGCCGCTCGCCGGCGCGCGGATCGCCGGGTCGCTCCACATGACCGTGCAGACCGCCGTCCTCATCGAGACGCTCACCGCGCTCGGGGCGCAGGTGCGCTGGGCGAGCTGCAACATCTTCTCCACGCAGGACGAGGCCGCGGCCGCCGTCGTCGTCGGGCCGCACGGCACGCCCGAGGACCCGCAGGGCGTGCCCGTCTTCGCGTGGAAGGGCGAGAGCCTCGAGGAGTACTGGGACTGCACCGAGCAGATCCTGCTCTGGCCCGGGGACGAGTCGCCGAACCTCATCCTCGACGACGGCGGCGACGCCACGATGCTCGTGCACCTCGGCCTGCAGTACGAGCGTGCGGGCGTCGTCCCGCCCGACACGCTGCCCGGCGAGCCCGACCACACGCACGAGATGAACGTCGTGCGCTCCGTGCTGCGCCGCGCGCTCGAGGCGGACCCCCTGCGCTGGACGACGATCGCCCAGGCGATCCAGGGCGTCACCGAGGAGACGACGACGGGCGTGCACCGGCTCTACCAGCTCGCCGAGGCCGGCGAGCTGCTCTTCCCGGCGATCAACGTCAACGACTCGGTCACCAAGTCGAAGTTCGACAACAAGTACGGCATCCGCCACTCGCTGCCCGACGGCATCAACCGCGCGACCGACGTCCTCATGGGCGGCAAGGTCGCGTTCGTCGCGGGCTACGGCGACGTCGGCAAGGGCGCTGCCGAGGCGTTCCGCGGCCAGGGCGCGCGCGTCATCGTGTCCGAGGTCGACCCGATCTGCGCGCTCCAGGCCGCGATGGACGGCTACCAGGTCGCCCGGATCGAGGACGTTCTCGGCGAGGCCGACTTCTTCATCACGACCACGGGAAACAAGGACGTGGTCCGCGCCGAGCACCTCGTCGCGATGAAGGACAAGGCCGTCGTCGGCAACATCGGCCACTTCGACAACGAGATCGACATCGCCGGGCTCGCCGAGGTGCCCGGGGTGTCCCGCACCGAGATCAAGGCGCAGGTCCACGAGTGGACGTTCGCCGAGCCCGGCCCGGGCGGGCAGGCCGCGGGTCGCTCGATCGTCGTGCTGTCCGAGGGGCGCCTGCTCAACCTCGGCAACGCGACCGGCCACCCGTCGTTCGTCATGAGCAACTCGTTCTCCAACCAGGTGATCGGCCAGATCGAGCTTTTCCAGGACGCGACCGGCGCCGGGGAGGAGGGGCGCGAGCGGTCGTACGCGCGCCAGGTCTACCGCCTGCCCAAGGTGCTCGACGAGAAGGTGGCGCGCCTGCACCTCGACGCGCTCGGCGTGCGGCTCACCGAGCTCTCGCCGTCCCAGGCCGACTACCTCGGCGTCCCGGTGGAGGGCCCGTACAAGCCCGAGCACTACCGCTACTGAGCGCCGACGACCCGCTCGCGCCACGAGGAGGCCGCATGGAACCGTCGTCCGACGAGCGCGGCCCCGTCGTGCCCCCGCCCGCACCGGGCGAGGGCACGACGGGGCAGAGCGACGGGCACCCCGGCGGGCCGGGGGACGGGCCCGACAGCCCGCCACCGGGCCGCGTCCGGCCCCTGTGGCACCGGGTGGGCGACCGCTGGGAGCGCGAGCCCCCGCACGACCTGCTGTACGGCGCGATCGTCGCCGGCTTCGTCATGGCCGTCTCGAGCGTGCACGCCCCGAGCGGGGACCGCGTCGTGATCGCGACCTCGCTCGTGGCGGTCGGCTACTGGCTCGCGCACTGCTACGTCGACGCGGTCAGCGGGCGCTTCCACGACAGCGGGCACTCCCTGTGGGACCGTACCCTCACGGCTCTCCGGCTCAACGTCGGGGTGTTGCTCGGTGCGGTTCCCGGGATCGCGGTCTACCTGATCGCCTACGCCTTCGGGCGCGACGCGGAGGCCGCCGCTCTCGTCGCGGTGTGGTTCACCGTCGTGCTGCTGGGCGTCGTCGGCTTCCTCGCGGCGTTCCGCGCGGGGGCGCGGGGTGCACGACTCGTCGGGGAGACCGCGCTGGCGGCAGCGTTCGGCGGCATCGTCATCGCCGTCAAGTACCTGCTGCACTGACGCGCGCCCCGGGCCGACCGCGCCGGTGGCCGCTCCGACGGCGTGACACGGGGGTTGTCCCCACCCCGGTCGGGCGGACGCCTCCCTGTCGCCGTGACCTCGGGTCGCCGAGACTGGCACCATGACTGCCGTGACCCCTGACCAGCCGAGCGTCGTGCCCGCGGACGACCCGACGTCGGGCACCCCGACGCCCGGACCTGCGCGGGCACCTCTGGCGGCACCGACCGCACCCGCGACGGGCGTCACGGCGACGCCCACGGCGGCCGCGGACGCGACGTCGTTCGCCGGCACGCAGCCCGACCCACGGTACGTCGACCACCGCGAGCGCGTGGCGTTCGCGCGTGCGCCGTTCCACCGGCAGACGTGGCGCGCGTACGGATACCTGTGGCTCGCGATCCTCCTCGCTCCGTTCGCGTTCACCTACGGGCTGTTCGCGGTGGTCTTCCTCGTGGCGATGCTGGTGCCGGTCATCGGCCTCGTGGTCGCGGGGTGGGTCGTGGTCGGCGGGCGGGGCTGGGGCTCGATGTACCGGTCCCTGGCGCGCTCGGCGCTCGGCATCGACGTCGCCGCCCCCGCGCCGTACGTCCGGCGGCGCGGGTTCTGGAGCACCCTGTGGAGCGGCATCGGTGACGGGACGGGCTGGCGGGCCGTGCTCTTCCTCCTCGTCACGTTCCCCCTCGCGATCGTGTCGTTCGTCGTGAGCACGGTGTTCCTCGCCGTGGGGCTGGGCGGGATGACGCACTGGATCTGGTCGCGCTGGCTCCCCCTCCAGCAGGCGAGCGACGGGTCGTGGCACCGCGGCGCGTCGTTCGGCACGGACTGGTTCGTCGACACCCCGGTGCGGCAGCTCGGCCTCGTCGTCGTCGGCCTGCTCTTCCTCTGGCTCTGGGCGCAGATCACGCGAGGATTCGCGCAGCTCTTCCGCGCCCTCACCGTGGCGCTGCTCGGGCCGACCCTCTCGAGCCTGCGCGTCGCCGACCTCGAGGAGTCGCGCGGCCGCACCGTCGAGGACGCCGACGCGAAGCTGCGGCGCATCGAGCGCGACCTGCACGACGGCACGCAGGCCCGCCTGGTCGCCGTCGCGATGCAGCTCGGCGAGGCCAAGGAGCAGCTCGCCGCGGGGGGCGACCGCGACGACGCGCTCGAGCTCGTCGACCTCGCGCACTCGTCGACCAAGGAGGCGCTCGTCGAGCTCCGCGAGCTCGCGCGCGGCATCCACCCGCCGGCGCTCGACAACGGGCTCGCCGTCGCGCTGGAGACGCTCGCGGCGCGCTCGCCGCTCCCGGTCACGGTCGACGTCGACCCGGCCGTCGAGGCGTCGGGCAGGCTCGCGCCGGCCGTGGAGTCGATCGCGTACTTCTGCGTCGCCGAGCTCGTGACCAACGCGGTCAAGCACGCGCGCGCCACGGGCGCGTACGTGCTCGTCGAGCGGCAGGGGAGCGGGCGCGGCGCGCGGCTGCGCCTGCGGGTGCGCGACGACGGCCAGGGCGGCGCGCGCGTCGTGCAGCCCGGGTCCGACGGCCAGCGGTCCGGCCTCGCGGGCCTCGCGGAGCGCGTGCGCTCCGTGGACGGCACGTTCGAGCTCACGAGCCCGGTCGGCGGCCCGACGGTCGTCACGGTCCTCCTGCCCGTGCGGGTCTGACGTGCGCACGGACGACCGTGTCCTGCGGGGACGCGCGGACGGCGTCGGGCACGATGTCCCCGGGGCATCCCGCCCGCCGGGGCCGTCGCACGGCCCGCCCGACCGGAAGGACACCATGCGGCTCGTCATCGCCGAGGACTCCGCCATCCTGCGCGACGGGCTCGTCGCGCTCGTCACGCGCCGCGGCCACGAGGTCGTGGCCGCGGTCGCGGACGGCGACGAGCTCGTCGCGCGGGTGGCCCGGCTCGCGGCCGAGGACGCCCTGCCCGACGTCGCGGTCGTCGACATCCGCATGCCTCCGACGTTCACCGACGAGGGGCTGCGCGCCGCGCTCGCGCTGCGCGCCGCGCACCCCGACCTCGGGGTGCTGCTGTTCTCCCAGTACGTCGAGACGCGGTTCGCGAGCGAGCTGCTCACGGGCGGCGCGCGCGGCGTCGGGTACCTGCTCAAGGACCGTGTCGCGGACGTCGGCGAGTTCGTCGACGCGCTCACGCGCATCGCGGCCGGGCAGACCGTGCTCGACCCCGAGGTCGTGAGCCAGCTCATGGGCGCCTCGCGGTCCGACGACGGGCTGGCGCGCCTCACGCCGCGCGAGACCGAGGTCCTGGAGCTCATGGCGCAGGGGCGGTCGAACTCCGCCATCGCGGAGGCGCTGTTCCTCTCCTACGGCGCGGTCGAGAAGAACGTCACGTCGATCTTCGGCAAGCTCGGCCTGCCCCAGGACGCGGGCGACCACCGGCGCGTGCTCGCCGTGCTGCGCTACCTCAAGGTGTAGCCGACCGTCCCTCCACCTGTCAGCACGTGCTCGCGCCCGAGCGCGACGAGCTGCTGACAGGTCGTCGGGACCGGCCGGGGGACAACCCCCGTGCGCGGCGGTGGTCCGCCGCGGCGAGGTCGGGGGACCGTCCCGTACCGGGACGAACAGGATGTTTCGAGACTGGTGAGCACCGGGGATCCTCCCGGGCACGCCGACCTTGGAGCATCCCGTGGCCGTCCTGTCGCCGCCGCCGTCCCCGACCCGCGCGCCGTCCCGCGCACGCCCCGCGCCCGCCCGACCGGCGTCCCCGGGCGGGCCGCACGCCCGCCGGTACCGACCGCCGTCAGGCACCGCGCGGACGCCCGGCACCGCCCCGCTCCCCGTGGAGGACGGGGCGCGCCGGCCTCGCCGCGACGTGTTCGTCGACGCCGTGCGGGCCCTCGCGACGCTCAGCGTCCTCACGGTGCACTGGCTCATGGCGGACGCGACGTGGGACGGCGAGCACCTGCGCATCGGCAACGCCCTCGCGCACGGCGCGGGCTGGACCGTCACCTGGCTGCTGCAGGTCCTCGCGCTCCTGTTCTTCGCCGCCGGGGCCTCGGCCGCGTACGGGCTGCAGCGCGGGCCCGACGGCGGTCGCTCGCCCGGGCTCGCGGGCGCCAGGCGGGTGGTGGCCCGCCCGAGCGCCCTGGCCGACCTCGCGGCCGGGGCGCGGCTCGCCGGTCGGCGCGTCCCCCGGCTGCTGCGGCCCGTCGGGGTGTTCGTCGGGGCGTGGGTCGTCGCGATCGGCGTGCTGCTCGCGGCGGGACTGCCCGGGGACGCCGTGCGCTCGCTCGCGACGCTCGCGCCGCAGCTCCTGTGGTTCCTCGCGGTGTACCTCGGCCTCGTCGTGCTCACGCCGCTCCTGCGGCGCGCGCTGCACGCCGCGGGCTGGTGGACCGTCGGCGCGCTGGTCGCCGCACCGCTCGCGGTCGAGGCGCTCCGCTTCGGCGCCGGTGCGGAGCGCCTCGCGCTCGTCGACGTCGTGCTCGTGTGGGCCGTGCCGTACGCCATCGGGCTCCTGTACGCCGACGCGCGCTCCGGGACGCGCGTCGTGCGCCGGGGACGCGTGGTGCCGGTCGCCGTCCTGCCACGGCCGGTCGTGCTCGTGGGCGTCGGGCTCGCCGCGGCGACGCTCGCGGCCCTGCTCGTCGCCGTCGGACCGTACCCGGTGTCGCTCATCGGCATGCCGGGGGACGCGATGTCGAACCTCGGGCCGCCGACGGCGCCGGTCGTCCTGCACGCGGTCGCTCTCGTCGCGCTCGCGCTCGCCGCCCGGGGGCCGCTCGTGCGCTGGGCGGACGGCCGCGGCCGGACCGTCGTCGCGGCGATCGCCCGACGGTCCATGACCGTCTACCTGTGGCACCTCACGGCGATGATCGTCGTCGTCGGGATCGTGCTCGTGGTGCTCGACCAGCAGCTCCCGGCGCCGGGCAGCGCCGACTGGTGGGCGAGCCGCCCGGTCTGGTTCGGTGCGTTCGCGCTCGTGCTCCTGGGCATCTCCCGCCTGGTGGGCCGCTTCGAGGACGCCCGTCCCGCGCGACCTGTCAGCAGCAGCACGCGCTCGAGCGCGACGAACCGCTGACAGGAGCGGCGGACAGGTGTCGTCGCGTCAGCGCGTGGGGTCGGGGATCGAGTAGGGGAGCCGGTGCAGTAGCTCGGCCTGCTCGCCGGCGAGCGCCTGCGCGCGCTGCGCCGTCGCCCAGTCGCGGTCCCGCCGTTCCGCGAGCACGGCCAGGAGAAACGTCTCCGGGTGCGTGCCGGGCGGCGGGCCCGGCGCGACGTACCGCTCGACCTGCCCCGCGAGCTCCTGCCCCAGCCGGGCCCGCGACGCCGGGTGGAGCTTGCCCGCGCGGGAGAGGAACTGCCGCGCGGCGAGCGCGAGACCGTCGGGCAGGCGGCGCATGTCGGCGCGGGACGCCCACGCGGCGAGGTACGGCGGCATGACGAGCGGCGCGAGCGTCGGCCGCCCGCCCCGCACCCGGATCGCGTACGTCCCCGCCGCCATGTCGCCGAGGCGCTTGCCCTTGTCGTTCGTCAGCGACGCCACGAGCGCGACCGAGCCGAGCGTCAGCCAGATCTCGCCGACGCCGACCAGGGCGCGCAGGAAGGCGTGCCGGAAGCGGACCGGGCCACCGTCGTCGCGCACGACCCGGATGCCCAGCGCCAGCTTGCCGAGCGAGCGCCCGCGCGAGAGCGTCTCGACGGTCGTCGGGACGACGACCATGACGAGCACGGCGAGCGCGATCCCGATGGCCGGGGCGAAGTCCGGGTCGACGAGCTCGAGCGAGCCCGACGTCGCGAAGAGCAGGGCGAACAGCGCGACGAAGAGCGTCAGCATGTCGAGGAAGAGCGCGAGGCCGCGCGTGACGAACGACGCCGGTCGCGCGTCGAGGACCACGCCCTCGCCGATCAGGATGCCGTCCCGCACGCTGCTCCTCGCCTCGTTCCGTCACGGGTCCGTGCCCGCGCGCCGGTCGGCGCACCGGCGGCACGCCCTGTGTGGCAGGGTATCGGTCGTGGACCTCGACGCCTTCACCGACGTGCACCGCGCGCAGTGGGACCGCCTGGAGACCCTCACCTCGCGGCGCACGCTCGACGGCGCCGAGGCGGACGAGCTGGTCCGGCTCTACCAGGCCGTGGCGACGCACCTGTCGACCGTCCGGTCCGTCGCGCCGGACCCCGTGCTCATCTCCCGCCTCTCCGTCCTCCTGGGCAAGGCCCGCACGCGCATCGCGGGGGCGCACGAGCCCGCGTGGCGCGACGTCGTGCGGTTCCTCGTCGTGTCCCTGCCGGCCGCGCTGTACCGGATCCGGTGGTGGTCGGTCGGCGTGACGGTCGCGTGCGTCGTCGTGGCGCTCGTCGCCGGGATCTGGGTCGCGACGACGCCCGAGGGCCTCGCGTCCATGGGGCCGCCGAGCGTCCAGGAGAACTACGTGAACGAGGCGTTCGCGTCGTACTACGACCCCGGCCTCGACTTCGCCACCGTCGTCTGGACCAACAACGCCTGGATCGCGGCCCAGTGCATCGGGCTGGGGATCACGGGGATCTTCCCCGCGTACGTGCTCTTCACGAACGCCGTGGGCGTGGGCTCGATCGGCGGCATGATGGCCGCGCACGGCGAGCTGGGGCTCTTCCTCCAGCTCATCGCGCCGCACGGCCTGCTCGAGCTCATGTCGGTCTTCGTCGCCGGCGCCGCGGGGCTGCGGATCTTCTGGGCCTGGGTCGACCCCGGCCCGCTCCCGCGCTCGCGTGCCCTCGCGCAGGAGGGACGCGCGCTCGTCACGGTCGCGATCGGGCTCGCGATCGCGCTGGCGGTCTCCGGCGTCATCGAGGGCTTCGTCACGGGCTCGACCATGCCGTGGTGGCTCAAGATCGTCATCGGCGCGATCGCGCTCGCCGGGTTCTGGGTCTACACGATCGTGCTCGGCCGTCGTGCCGTGGCGGCCGGAGAGACCGGCGACCTCACCGCCGACCACGCGGGCGACGTCGCCCCGGTCGCGGCCTGACCTTCTTCCCGGCTCCCGGCTCTGCTTCCGGCTCCGGTTCCCGGCTCGGGGCTCGTGAGACCCGGTCAGTCGTGCACGACGACGCGCGCCCGCGCGCCCGGCCACGCGCACCGGACCCAGTCCTCGGCTCGCGCGACGACCGCGTCGCGCACGCCCGGCTCGCGGAGCCGGTCCGCGGGGGAGCGGCGGACGTCGGCGGCGCCCGCTCCGCCGCCGGCCGTACCGCGTCCGGTCACGTCACCCGCGGGGCCGCGCAGCGGGCGCACCTCGACGTGCACGACGTCACCCGCCGGCTCCTCGGGCGACGTCGCCCCGGTCGTCGCCCGGGTGGGGGCGGACCGCGCGGCCGTGGCTGTCGGGCGCGCCGTCCACGCCCCGGCGACGCGGCCGTCGACCAGCACCGTCGCCGCGACCTGGCCGTTGACGCTCACGACGCTCTTGACCGGGACGTCGCCGAGGACCCGCGTCCGGTCGTCGTGGGAGAGGACGAGGTTGTCGAAGTCGCCCGCGAGGACCACCGGCACGGGGGCGTCGCCCGGCGGGCGGGGCGCGTCGGGGAGGTCGAGGAGCTCCTTGTCGTGCGGTCCGGTGAACGTCACGAGCTCGGGACGCAGCAGGTCGAACGCGGCCTTGAGCCGGGTCAGCCCCGCCCAGCGCTGCGCGTCGGCCACGGAGGCCGGGCCGAACGCCGCCAGGTAGCGCCGCACGAGCCCGACGCGCGCCGTGAGGACGGCGGCGGGGTCCGTGTCGTGCGCGACCGCGTCGAGGACCGGGTCGGAGCGGCCCAGCCACGCCTGCGCCATCGTCCAGGTGGTCGTGGTGCCCGGCCCGTTCGCGCCCCAGAGCCCGCGCGGCGGCACCTGGACCAGCGGCAGCAGGCAGCGCGCCCCGTACGCGAGGTGCTTGGGGTCGACGTCGGGCCACCGCACCGCGAGCCGCCTGCCGAGCTCGACCGAGGTCAGCGGCTCCTCGAGCAGGTCGCGTGCGACCTCCTCGAGGTCGTCGAGGTCGACGTCCGCGAGGGCTGTGCCGTGCTGGTTCTTCGCCCGCAGGTACGTG
Source organism: Cellulosimicrobium cellulans (assembly GCF_016907755.1). Classification (NCBI taxonomy): domain Bacteria; kingdom Bacillati; phylum Actinomycetota; class Actinomycetes; order Micrococcales; family Promicromonosporaceae; genus Cellulosimicrobium; species Cellulosimicrobium cellulans. Next base: position 3,838,753 of record NZ_JAFBCN010000001.1, on the reverse strand, counting down.
GCGAGCGTCGGGCGCACCAGCGCTGCGAGCCCGATCGCGTCGTCCGCGGCGACCAGGTGCACCGTGCCGCGCAGCGCGCCGACGCGCACGACCTCGCGGTCGGTGAGGAGCGAGCCCAGGTCGTCGGGCGCGAACGCCGCGAGCCGTGACCACAGCGCCGGGTACGGCGACGACGGCACCTGTGACTGGAGACCGACGAGGTGCCGCACCTCGTCCAGCACCGACGCCTCGCGCGGGGCGTCGAGGTGCTGGCGCGCGAGCAGCGCGCGGCTGAGGTCGTCGTGGCTCAGCCGCGGCCCGAACCGCCCGTCCGCCATCGGCAGGTCAGGACAGCACGATCGCGAGCGCGGGGATGAGGAACGTCGCGAGGAGCGCCGCCACGACGATCATCGCGACGCGACGGTTGCGCCGTGCACGCTGTCGGGGATCGGTCGGCTGCCAGGCCACGGGTGTTCTCCTGAGATCGGTGGAAAGACCCGCACGACCCTACCTCGCCCCTGAGGGAACGTCCTTGTCCGCCGAGGTAGAACTGCCGGTCGCGAGGTAGAGCGCCCGGAGCTCTATCTCGCGACCGGAGGTTCTACCTCGCAGTCGGCTGGCTGGGTCTCGGCCCGGAGGTCAGAGGCGGCCGGCGGCCTTGAGGGCGAGGTAGGTGTCGGCGAGGCGGGGGGCGAGGTCGTCGGGGAGGGCGTCGACGACCTCGACGCCGCGCTGGCGCAGGACGGTCGTCACGGCGGCGCGCTCGATCTCGCCACGTGCCGCCGCGGCGGCGTCGTACGCCTCGGCGGTGCCGCTGCGGCCGTCGCGGAGGGCCGCGACCTCGGGGTCGCCGGCGGCGGCGAGCACGACCTGGTGCTTGGCCGTGAGCTGCCCGACGACGGGGAGCAGCCCGGTCTCGACCGCGGCGGGGTCGAGGGTGGACAGGAGCACGACGAGCGCGCGCTGGGACAGGCGTTCGTGGACGGCGCCGACGAGCCCCGGCCAGTCGGTCTCGAGCAGCGCGGGCTCGAGCGGTGCGAGCGCGTCGGCCATGGCGGGCATGAGACGCGGGCCGGCGGCTCCGGCGACGCGCGAGCGCACGGTGCGGTCGTACGCGACGAGCTCGACCCGGTCGCCCGCGCGCCCGGCGAGCGCGGCGAGCAGGAGCGCGGCCTCGATGCTCGCGTCGAGGCGCGGCTCGTCGCCGACGCGGGTCGCCGACGTGCGCGACGTGTCGACGACGATGAGCACGCGCCGGTCGCGCTCCGGACGCCACGTGCGCACGACCATGTCCCGACCGCGGGCGGACGCGCGCCAGTCGATCGAGCGGACGTCGTCGCCGAGGACGTACTCGCGCAGCGAGTCGAACTCCGTGCCCTCGCCGCGGACCTGGACCGCGGCGCGGCCGTCCATCTCGCGCAGGCGCGCGAGCCGGCTCGGCAGGTGGCGGCGGGACGCGAACTCGGGGAGCACGCGCAGCCGACCGGGCACGGTGATCGAGGCCTGGCGGGCGGCGAGGCGCAGGGGGCCGAACGAGCGGATCGTGACCCGGTCGGCGACGCGCTCGCCGCGCCGCGTGGGCACGAGGACGGTCGTGACGCGCGTGGCCTCGCCGGGCGGCAGGTCGACCGGGTGCCGGTTGACCTGGGTCCCCGCGGACGGCGGCCACGCGTCGCGCACGAGCGCGCGGAGCCGCCGGGGCGCGAGGTTGGTGAGGGTGAGGCGCGACGTCGTCGTGTCGGTGAGGCGGACCGACCCCGGGACGCGGCGCTCGATCGCGACGCGCCGCGGGGACGCCGCGAGCGACGCGTCGAGCGCGCAGAGCGCGACGACGAGCAGCGTCCACACGAGCACCGTCCCCGGCACGGGGAACAGCAGCACGGGGACGATCCCGAGCGCCGTCAGGACGACGGCGCGCCACGTGAGGGCCACGTGCGACGCCTCAGCGGGGGACGGGGACGGACGCGAGCACGGTGTCGAGCACGCTCTCGGCGGTCACGCCCTCGAGCTCGGCCTCGGGCCGGAGCTGCACGCGGTGGCGCAGGGTCGGGTGCGCGAGGGCCTTGACGTCGTCGGGAGTCACGTAGGAGCGGCCGGACAGCCACGCCCACGCGCGCGCCGTCGCGAGCAGCGCGGTGGCGCCGCGCGGGGAGACGCCGAGCGAGAGCGAGGGGGAGTGGCGCGTCGCGCGGCACACGTCGACCGCGTAGCCCAGCACCTCGCGCGCGACCTGCACGCGGGCGACCTCCGCACGCGCCCGGTCGAGCACGTCCCGTCCGGCGACGGGGCGCACGCCCGCGCCCGCGAGGTCGCGCGGGTTGAACCCGGCGGCGTGGCGCGCGAGCACCTCGACCTCCTGCTCGCGCTCGGGCAGGGGCAGCACGACCTTGAGCAGGAAGCGGTCGAGCTGGGCCTCCGGCAGCGGGTACGTGCCCTCGTACTCGACGGGGTTCTGCGTCGCGATGACGAGGAACGGGTCGGGCAGCGGGCGCGGGGTCCCGTCCACCGACACCTGGCGCTCCTCCATCGCCTCGAGGAGCGAGGCCTGCGTCTTGGGGGGCGTGCGGTTGATCTCGTCCGCGAGCAGGAGGTTCGTGAAGACGGGGCCCTCGCGGAACGAGAACTCGGCGGTCCGCGCGTCGTACACGAGCGAGCCGGTCACGTCGCCGGGCATGAGGTCGGGCGTGAACTGCACGCGCTTGGTGCCGAGGTCGAGCGACGCGGCGAGCGTGCGCACGAGCAGCGTCTTCGCGACGCCGGGCACCCCCTCCAGCAGCACGTGGCCCTTGCACAGCAGCGCGATGAGCAGGCTCGTCACGGCCCCGTCCTGCCCGACGACGGCCTTGCCGACCTCGGTGCGCACGGCGGCCAGGGCCTGGCGCAGCTCGGGGGACGGCGCAGGCGGCGCGTCGTGCACGGGCGCCGGTGCGGGGACGCCCGGCTGGCCGTAGGCCGCCGGGGGCGCTGCGCCGTAGCCGGGCGTCGGGGCGCCGGGTGCGTGCGGTCCGGGCTCGTGCCCGGGGCCGCCGGCGGCCGCGCTCACGCGGTCGGCGACGCTCGGGTCCTGGGTGTACGGCTGCTCCTGGTGCGGTGGCGGCGCGTAGCGGTCGGGCTGCGGCACGGAGCCGTCGGGGTGGTGCGTCACGAGTGGTAGACCTCGCTCTCGATCCGGTCAAGGTGACGCGCGAGCTCGAGCAGCGCCGCGTCGTCGGCGGGTGGTGGTCCGTACAGGAGCTGGGCGACCTGCTCGCCCGGGCGGCCCGTCGCGCGGGCGACGGCGTCGATGACGGCGGGCGCGTCGGCGGAGCGCGGGAGGCCGAGCCGGTTCGCGAGCCGGTCCGCGGCGCTCGCGCGCAGCCCGGCGGCGGCGTGCCCGCGCGCCCCGGCACGCCGGTAGAGGCGGCCGCGGCCGCGCGTCGTCTCGGCGGCGCGCACGACGACCGGCAGGTCCTCCGTCACGAGCCGGCCGAGCCGGCGGCCGCGCCACAGCGCGACGACGAGCACGACGACGAGCACCTGGAGCGCGACGACGCCGAACCACGGCGGGAGGGAGAGCGCCGGGGTCTGCTCGTCCTCGCCTCCGCCGAGCGACGTGTCGAACGGGTCGGGCACGAGCCACACGAGGCGGTCGTGCGCGCCGAGCGTCCACAGGGCGAGGGCGGCGTTGCCGTCGTCGGTGACCGCGTCGTTGCGCAGCACGGCCGTCGTGTCGACGGCGCGCACGCTCCGCCCGTCCGTCTCGTGCACGAGGTAGGCGCCGATCGACGGGTCGTCGGCGGAGGGGAAGCACAGGACGGTCGTCCGGTCGAGCGAGAGGAAGCCGACGCCGTCGGAGCGCAGCGACCCGGCCGCCTCCGCGGCCGGGTCGTCGCAGCGCGCCGACCGGGCGGACGTCTCCGACCCCCAGTCGTAGGCGAGCTCCGCGCCGCCGTCGGTCGCGGTCGAGAGCAGGAAGTCGGGCGGAGCCACCAGGACGAGGTCGGTCGGCGTGCGGACGAGCGCGTCGACCTGCTCGTCGAGCAGGAAGTCGCCCTGCGCGACGAGGAGGGTGCCCCCGTCCGCGGACGCCGCGACCGCGTCCGCGACCGTCGTCACGTACGTGATCTCGACGCCCCGGTCGTGCAGCACCTCGGCGACGGCGCGCGCCCCGTCGGGGCCGGGGTTGTCGGGCGCCAGCGGCGTCGACGAGGTCGTGGGGCGCGCGATCGCGGACAGGCCGGCGAGCACGAGGAGCGCGACGACCACCGCGACGGGCCAGCGGGCGCGCCGCCACCGGCTCCGCGCCCGGGAACCGGCCGTGGTGCCGTCGCCGACGACGGGCACGTGCGCCGTCGTGACCGTGCGGAGGCCGTCCGTGGCCGCGGGAGCGGCGGGCCCCGGGGGTGCCGTGGTGCTCACGCGTCACCCCCCGAGGACGGGGCGGCCGCCGTCGCGAGCTCGGCCCGCAGCACGGGACGCGTCGCCAGGGTGCGCTCGTCGAGCGCCCGCAGGAACGCGTCCGCCTCGGGCCCGACGGCGGCCTTGCCGTACGCGACGTCGTCGAACAGGTGCGCGCCGCGGGCGAGGCCGTCCGCGACGTCGGGCACGCGCTCGCCCGCGGCCTCGGCGGCCTCCCACGCGGTGCGCCCGGGACGGGCGTCGAGGACGGCCCGCTCCTCGAGCGAGCGGACGACGGCGCGGAAGCGTTCGAGCGTGGCGGTCGCCCAGTCCGACCGGGAGGCCGCGGCGTCGGCCGCCGCGCGCATCTCGGCGGCGGTCCGCACGTCGTCGTCCAGCACGACGGCGGACGTCGTCGCCCGGCGCGACAGGCGCACCGGGCCGGCGACCCAGTAGGCGATCCCGGCCACGAGGAGCACGACCGCGACGACGAGGACCGCGGTGAGCGGGCCGCCCAGGTCGATCGTGGGTGCGCCGTCGAAGAGCCCGAGCAGCCAGTCGACGAACCGCTGCAGGAGCGACGGCTCCGTGCGGTACTCGGGCTTCGCGAGCTCCTCGACGAGCCACCGGCGCGCCTCGTCGGCGCCCGGCTGCACGGGCACGTCGGCCGCGAGCGACCGCAGCGTCATGCCGGCGGCTGCGCGTTCGCCGCGGTGGCGAGCTCGACGTCCAGGCCCTCGCGCCGCATGCGCACGTCGATGTAGAGCAGCGCCACGACGCTCCCGAGGAACAACGTCATGACGATCGTCGAGAGCGCGACACCGAGCGCCAGCAGAGCGTTCGCGACGAAGCCCTGCCCCGCGGCGAGGAGGAACGTGCTCACGAGGCTGAACGGCGAGACGACGATCTGCACGACGACGTACATCGCGACGTAGGCGAGCAGGTAGATGCCGAAGAGGCGCCAGAAGCTGCCGCGCGTCAGGAGCCACGAGCGCCGGACGGTCGCCCAGAACGGCTGGCCCTCGAGCGCGAGCGCCGGCGGGACGAGCCCGGTGCGCGTGCCGACCCAGACGGCCAGCGCCACGAGGCCGGGGAGTGCGACGACGAGGAGGACCACGCCGAGCCCGGTCGTGGCGGCGAAGCCGAGGACGACCAGGAGGACGACCAGCGAGACGGCGACCGCCCACGCCAGGCCCAGCAGGAGCGAGAAGCCGATGAGGAACCACGCGCGGCGGCCGACCTGGGACCAGACCTCCCCGATCGTGGCCTTGCGCCCGATGACGGACTGCCCGATCGAGACCGTGAGCAGCCCGCTGACGATGGGGGTGGCGAGGCTCGTCGTGAGCCCGGTCCCGAGCGTGCTCGAGTAGAGCATCGCGAAGTCGTTCTCCATCCCGCCCAGCCCGGACTCGCTGGGCAGTGAGAGGAAGAAGTCGGCGAAGTAGCCGGAGAACGCCCACCCGAGCAGCGCCCCGACGACGGTGGCGATCACGACGACGAGCGTGCTCATGCCGAGCATGACGCGGGGGTTGTGGCGGATCGCGCCGAACGCGCCGTCGAAGATCTCGCCGAGCGACAGCGGGCGCAGCGGGACGATCCCCGGCTTGGCGGCCGGGGCCACGTAGTGCGCGCCCGCGAACCCGGCGGGCGGGCCGTAGCCCGGGGCGCCGTACTGCTGCTGCCCGTACTGGCCCTGCCCGTAGCCCGGCTGGCCGTACCCGCCCGGATCCTGCGGCGCGGCCTGCCCGTGCTGCGGCTGACCGGTCGACGGCTGTCCCCACCCGCTCGGCGCGGCGGGCGCGGGCGGCTGGTCCGCCGTCGGGACCTGGCCGGGTCCGTACCCCGGGGCGTACTGGCCGTACTGGGGCCGGGGGGCCGCGCTGCCCGGCGCACCGTAGCCGGGCGCGCCGTACGCGGGGGCTCCCCAGCCTCCGGCGTCGCCGCTCTGGGCGGGGTCGGCGGGCGTCGTCGGACCGGGTGCCGTCGTCGGGTCCGGCGTGGCACCGTCCGGCGTGCCGGAGGTGTCGGGTGTGCTCATCTGCTCGTGGTCCCCCGCGGTCGGCTCGGGCGTCGTTCCATGCCGCCGGGCGAGGATCGGGCGACGGCGGCGAGGCCACCCTAGTACGCGGCCCTGCGCGGCGGCGGTCCGGCCCGGCGGGTCGGCAGGGCGGGTTCACCCGCGCCGCGGTCCCCGGGCCGCGCCGAGCGGCGGCCCGTCGATGGCAAGATGTCCGCATGAAGGTTCGTGTGCTCGTGGTCGACGACGACATCGCTCTGGCCGAGATGATCGGGATCGTCCTGCGCTCCGAGGGCTTCGAACCCGTGTTCTGCGCCGACGGCGACCTCGCGCTCGAGACGTTCCGCAGCACCCAGCCGGACCTCGTGCTCCTCGACCTCATGCTCCCGGGCAAGGACGGCACCGAGGTGTGCCGCCTCATCCGTGCCGAGTCGGGTGTTCCCGTCATCATGCTCACCGCGAAGAGCGACACGGTCGACGTCGTGCTCGGCCTCGAGTCGGGCGCCGACGACTACATCTCCAAGCCGTTCAAGCCCAAGGAGCTGGTCGCCCGCATCCGCGCGCGCCTGCGCCGCACGGAGGAGCCGGCCCCGGAGCACCTGTCGATCGGCGACGTCGAGATCGACGTCACCGGCCACCGCGTCTCGCGCGGCGGCGAGCAGGTCGCGCTCACGCCGCTCGAGTTCGACCTCCTCGTCGCGCTCGCGCGCAAGCCCTGGCAGGTGTTCACGCGCGAGGTCCTCCTCGAGAAGGTGTGGGGCTACCGGCACGCCGCGGACACGCGCCTCGTCAACGTCCACGTGCAGCGCCTGCGCTCGAAGATCGAGCACGACCCCGAGAACCCGGAGATCGTGCTGACCGTCCGCGGCGTCGGGTACAAGGCGGGCGCGACCCGCACGTGAGCACGACGGCCGGCTCCACCGACGGGCGCTGGCGGGGGCTCTGGCGCCGGGTCCGACGCCGCGCGCGCGCCACGGTCCGCCGCGTCGTGTGGCGGTGGCGCTCGTCGATGCAGCTCCGTGTCGTGACGTCCGCGCTCGTGGTGGGTGTGCTCACGGTCGGCGCGCTCGGCGCCTACCTGACCGACGCGATGCGCGACGGGCTCTACGAGCGCCGCGCCGCCGAGGTCGACCTGGAGAGCGCGCAGTCGACGCAGCAGGCGCGCAGCACGCTCGACGCGTCTCCCGCCGCGAACGCGACGGAGGCGCAGTCGTTGCTGTTCGACCTGTTCTCCATGCTCCAGAGCACGGGCTCCTCGCGCGACGTCTTCCTGTGGCAGGCCGGGGGGTCGAGCACCGTCGGGTTCCTCGACCTGTCGACGAACCCGCAGCTCGCCGACCTCGTCACGCCCGAGATGCGGGCGGCGACGGTCGCCGCCGACGGCGAGCAGTACCTGCAGTCCGTCGGGATCCCGGTCGACCCGACGGACCCGGACTCGCCGGTCGTGCCGGGCATCGTCGTCGGCTCGACGGTCGAGGTGCCGGTCGCCGGGACGTGGGAGCTCTACTACCTCTACGACCTGCAGGCGGACCAGGAGACGCTGCGCTTCCTGCAGTCGGTCCTGCTCGTCGGCGCGCTCGTGCTGCTCGGGCTGCTCGTCGGCATCACCGCGCTCGTCACACGTCAGGCCGTGCTCCCCGTGCGCCAGGCGGCGAGCGTCGCGGAGCGGCTCGCCGACGGCCGCCTCGACGAGCGGCTCCCGGTCAAGGGCCACGACGAGATGGCGTCGCTCGCGCACTCGTTCAACGAGATGGCGCAGGGCCTGCAGGAGCAGATCGGGCGCATGGAGGAGCTGTCGATGCTCCAGCGCCGGTTCGTCTCCGACGTCTCCCACGAGCTGCGGACGCCGCTGACGACGATCCGCATGGCGTCCGAGGTGCTGTACTCCTCGCGCGAGGAGTTCGACCCCGTCTCGAAGCGCTCGACCGAGCTGTTGCAGGCCCAGCTCGACCGGTTCGAGGACCTCCTCGCGGACCTGCTCGAGATCAGCCGGTTCGACGCCGGGGCCGCGGTCCTGGACGCCGAGCGGCGCGACCTGCGCGACGTCGTCAACGCCGCGGTCGACCACGCCGCCCCGCTCGCCGAGCGCAAGGGCGTGTGGCTGTCGGTCCACCTCGGGGACGAGCCCGTCACGGCCGACATCGACCCGCGACGCGTCGAGCGCATCGTCCGCAACCTGGTCGTCAACGCGATCGAGCACGCGGAGGAGCGGCCCGTCGAGATCACGGTCGAGGGCGACGGGCACGCGGTCGCGATCGCGGTGCGCGACCACGGCGTCGGCATGACCTCGGACGAGGTCCAGCACGTGTTCGACCGCTTCTGGCGTGCGGACCCGGCCCGCGCGCGCACGACCGGGGGCACGGGCCTCGGCCTCGCGATCTCGCTCGAGGACGCGCACCTGCACGGCGGCTGGCTCGAGGCGTGGGGTCGTCCCGGACGTGGCGCGAGCTTCCGCCTCACGCTCCCGCGGCGCGCGGGCATCCGGCTCCAGTCCTCGCCGCTGCCGCTCGTGGCCGAGGCCGCGGTCGGCCGGGGGCTCCCGGCCGAGTGGAGCACCACGACGCCGGTCGTCGAGGACGTCGAGGGGACGGCGGGTCCCGCCGACATCCCGTCGGTCACGGGCGGCATCCCGGTCGTCCTGCCGCGGGACCACGCCGCGCACCCCGGCCGGGCGGCCGAGCCCGGACCCGGCGACAGCACGGAGCACCAGACCAGCGACGACGTGCAGGAGGCGCGATGACCACGACCGGGACGCTGCGCGGTCCGACACCGCGTGGTCGGACCCTGCGCCGACGGGCCGGGCGCGCGCTCGCCGCCGGGCTCGCGACGGCGCTGGTCGCGGCGCTCGGCGCGTGCGCGTCGATCCCGACCTCCGGGCCCGTCACGGAGGGGCAGGCCACCCCGGAGGACCCGGGCCAGCCGTTCGTCAGCGCCGCGGCCCCGATCCGGGACGCGTCGCCGACCCAGATCGTCCAGGGCTTCCTCGCGGCGCAGGCCCAGGGTGCGCGGAGCTCCTTCGACGTCGCCTCGGAGTTCCTCACGTCCGAGGTGCAGGAGGAGTGGTCCCCCCTCGCCCAGGTCGCGATCCTCTCGGGCGAGCCGGAGCTCGTCGTGGACGAGTCGACGCTCGAGGACGGCACGACGACGGTCCGCACGACCGCGGAGCTGATCGGCACCGTCGACGAGCACGGCGTCTACACCGAGCAGGTCCCCGGTCAGACCATCGAGATCTCCTACGGGCTCGTGCGCGACGACGACGACCAGTGGCGCATCGACACGGTCGACGACGGCCTGACCATCACGGAGACGAACTTCGCGCAGACGTACAAGCAGGTCAACCTCTACTTCCCGACGATCGACCGCGCCTACCTCGTGCCCGACGCGCGCTGGTTCCCCAGCCGCAACTGGCAGGCGCTCGCGGTGCGCGAGACGCTGCGCGGGCCGGCGGAGTGGCTCGCCGGCTCCGTGTCGACCGTCGCCCCCGAGGGCACCGCGCTGAGCATCGACTCGGTCCCGCCGGGGGAGGGCGCCGTCATCGTCCCGCTCAACGAGCCCGTGGCCGAGGCGTCGTCCGCCGACCGCGCCCTCCTGCTGGCCCAGCTCCAGGCCTCGCTCGGAGGGCGGGTCGAGATCACGGTCGGCGTGGGCGGCTCCACCCTCTCCGCGGACGAGGTCCCGACCATCGGCGTCGCGACCACCCCGGACGACCCCGTCGTCCTGGCCGGGGACCAGATCATGAGCCTCGAGGGCCGCACGACCAAGGCCGTCGCGTCCGCCGCGCCGCTCGCCGGGCTCCAGCCGACCGCGCTCGCGTTCCGCGGGCGGTCCGTCGACGCGACGTACGTGGTCCGGGACGGGGCGAGCCGCATCGTCACGGCGCCCACCGCGGAGTCCGGTCCGACGACGCTGCTCACCGGGTCGAACCTGCTCGCCCCGACGATCGACCGATTCCAGTACCTGTGGAGCGGGCCGCAGGTCCAGGACGGCACGCTGCAGGTCGTCGACCTCCGCGACGCGGGGTCCGACGCGGCGGTCTCCACCGTCGCGGCCCCCTGGCTCGAGGGCCGCACGATCATGTCGGTGCGCGTGGCGCCGGACGGCGCGCGGGTCGCCGTCGTGAGCGACGCCGGGAGCGGGGCGCAGATCCAGGTCGCCGGCATCGTCCGCGACGAGGCCGGTCGCCCGACCCAGCTCTCGGAGCCGGTCCGCGTGGGGCAGCCCGTGGTCGCCGCCACCCAGGTCACGTGGATGGACCGTGCCCTGCTGGGGGTGCTCGGCCGCACCGCCGGTACGGCCGAGCCTGTCGTGCAGCGCGTGCCCGTCGGTGGGCCGACGGCGGCCGCGTCGCCGGTCGAGGACGCCGTGTCCCTCGCCTCGGCGACCGGCATCGCCACGGCCCTCGTCGGGACGAGCGACAGCAGCCTCTACGCGGCGGGCACCTCGACGCTCTGGACGAAGGTCGCGACCGAGGTGCGCCTGCCCACCTACCCGGGCTGACCGGGGCGCGGACCGCCGCCGTCGGGGCCGGACCACAGGCTCGGTCGCCGGTCGCCGGTCCGGCCCGTGGGCCGCCGTCATCCACAGGGTCCACGCCCTGCGCCCGCCCGCGGACGGGCCGCGGGCATGCTGGTCCGGTGCTCCTCCGTGCTCTCGACGACGTCGCGCGCGTCGCGCTGCCGGTCGCGTGCCCCGGGTGCGACCGTCCCGACGTCCGGTGGTGCCCCGACTGCCTCGCGCCCCTGGGCGCCCCGCTGCGGCGCCGCGAGCTCGCGGCCCCGCGCCTCGACCGGCTCGACGGCGTGCCACCCCTCCCCGTCTGGGCCCCGGCGCACTACGCGGGCCCGGTGCGCGGCGTGGTCGTCGCCTGGAAGGACCGCGGCCGGGCCGACCTCGACCGCCCGCTGGGAACCGTCGCGAGACGAGCGGGAACCGCGCTGGGACAGGTCCTCGGCACCCGCGGCGGCGCACCGCCGGGCCCGGTCCTGGTCGTGCCCGCGCCGACGTCGGCAGCCGCGCGCCGGGTGCGCGGACGCGACCCCGTCACGGTGCTCGCGCGGGCCGTCGCCGTAGGCCTCGTCGCCTCGGGGGCACCGGCGCGGACCGCGTCCCTGCTCGTGCAGCGGGGACCGGTGCGCGACCAGGCCGGTCTCGGCTCCCGGGCGCGCGGTGCCCGCCTCGGGGCGGTCCGTCTCGCGGCGGGTCCGGTGACCGGACGCCGGGCGCGCGCGGCCGTGCAGGACGGGTTCCCGTGCCTCCTCGTCGACGACGTCCTCACCACCGGGGCGACGCTCGCCGCGTGCGAGGACGCCCTCCTGGGCGCCGGGATACCCGTGCTGGGAGCCTTCGTGCTGGCCGCGACACCCGCGCCGTCGACGCGTCGGCAGGCGCCCGACGGGACGGGGTGACGCCCGACGGGGCGTGCGGGTCGAAGGTCCTCCGGTTCCCCTCCCGTTGGTGCTGCCGACACCCCGCACCGCGGGTTAGTCTGAGGGCCAGTCGCCGCGGACGACGGAGGTGCAGGGCACGTCCGACGCCGCGCGAGCGTACCGAGCGCGCGGCCTCGCGCCGCAAGGAGGTGGTAGCCCACCGCACCCGGGAACGGGTGCTCCTACCGAATCCGAACGAGGCGCTCGGACGCATCGAGCCGGGCGCCGCACAAGATCCTCGCGGAGGCTCACATGGAGATCGTCGTCGTCGGCAGGCACACGGAAGTGGCAGACCGCTTCCGCCGGCACGTGGAGGACAAGCTCGCCAAGGTCCAGCAGCTCGCGCCCACGGCGCAGCGCGTGGACGTCGAGGTCACCCACGAGAACAACCCGAGGCTCTCCGGGGTCCGCGAACGCGTCGAGCTGACCGTGCGCGCCAAGGGACCCGTCGTCCGCGCCGAGGCAGCGGCAGACGACCGGTTCGGCGCCCTCGACCTCGCTATGGACAAGCTCGCCGAGCGCCTGCGCCGTGCCCGCGACCGTCGCAAGGACCACCGCAACCACACCGTCGTGCCGCCCGTCGACGTGCGCCCCTACGACCCGGCAGCGCACGCCGCACCCCCGCCGCCGGCGCCGACCGCGCCCAGCGAGCCCGGGGAGGCCGTCGAGACGACCCTCGGCGACTCGCCCGTCGTCATCCGGCAGAAGCTGCACTCCGCGGAACCCATGACCGTGGACGACGCGCTGTACGAGATGGAGATGGTCGGTCACGACTTCTTCCTCTTCGTCGACGTCGAGACCTCGCGCCCGTCCGTCGCCTATCGGCGCCGCGGCTGGACGTACGGGGTCGTCGCGCTCGACACGTCCTGCGACTGCGCCGACGCCGCGGTCGAGAAGACCGCCTGACCCGCACCGACGCGCCCGGCCCCTCCTCGGGTCCGGGCGCGTCGTGCTGTCCGCGCCCGGCCGACCAGGCGGTCCTGGTGGACAGGGGCGGGCGTGTGGGTGGGGCAGGGCAGGATCGGGGGGTGGTCGCCACGCCGTCGAGGTCCGAGTCGATGTCCCTGTCCCAGGCGCGCCGCGTCGCGCTCGCCGCGCAGGGGCTGCACCGCGAGCGTCCGTACGACGGGACGGGCGGGCGGGCCCCGACGATGCGGCAGGTCCAGGGGGTGATCGACCGCCTCGGGCTGCTGCAGATCGACTCGGTGAACGTGCTCGCGCGGGCGCACCTCATGCCGCTGTACGCGCGCCTCGGCCCGTACGACACGGCGCTGCTGGACCGCGCGGCGGGTCGTGCCCCGCGCCGGCTCGTGGAGACGTGGGCGCACGTCGCGTCGTACGTCCCGCCCAGCACGTGGCCGCTGCTGGAGTGGCGCCGCCGTCGGTACCGGACGGAGGCGTGGGGGACCATCAGCGCGGTCGAGATGAGCCACTCCGAGGCCGTGGAGGACGTGCGCCGCCTCGTCACCGAGCGCGGCCCGATCACGGCGAGCGAGGTGCACGAGATCCTGGAGGCCGAGGGCCGGGCGCACCCGCGGGACCGGTCCCAGTGGGGCTGGAACTGGACCGTCGCCAAGCGCGCGCTCGAGTTCCTGTTCTTCACCGGGGAGATCACGTCCGCGCGCCGCAACGGCGCGTTCGAGCGCTGCTACGACCTCACGGAACGCGTGCTGCCGCCGGCGGTCCTCGCGGCGCCGCCCGTCACGGACGCCGACGCCGTCCGGGCTCTCCTCGAGATCGGTGCGCGCGCGCACGGCGTGGGGACGCTGCGCTGCTTCAAGGACTACTTCCGGCTCCGCGGTCCCGCGGTGCGGACGGCGTTCGACGAGCTCGTCGAGGCCGGGACGCTGCGGCCGGTGACGGTGCGGGGCTGGGACGAGCCCACGTACCTGCACGCGGACGCCGCGCTCCCGCGTCGGGCGACGGCGACGACCCTGCTCAACCCGTTCGACCCGCTCGTGTTCGAGCGCACGCGGCTCGAGCGGCTGTTCGACGTGCACTACCGGATCGAGATCTACGTGCCGGCGCCCAAGCGGGTGCACGGCTACTACGTCCTGCCGTTCCTCGAGGGCGAGGACCTCACGGCGCGGGTGGACCTCAAGGCCGACCGGCGGGCGGGCGTCCTGCGCGTGCTGTCGGCGCACCGCGAGCAGGCGGCGGGAGAGGGGACGGCGGCGCGGCTCGCCGCGGAGCTCCGCGTGCTCGGGGGCTGGCTGGGGGTGCCCGAGGTCGACGTCGCGCCGTCGGGAGACCTGGCCCCGGCCCTGGCCGCCGAGGTGGCGGCCGCCTGACGACGCCCACCCTGACGGTGGGCGGGACCGCCGGAGGACGCCCTGTCGTCGTACCCTGGCGCGGGTCTCGCCGGCGAGGTTCGTCGTCGGCGAAACCCGGACGGGTCCGACGTCGCTCCGACTCGCCTACGATGTTGTGTGACGTTGCCGACGTCCGCTGCCGTGCGCGCCCGCGCGGGAGAGCGTCGGCGCTGCTCCCGGACCACCCGGCCCGGGCACCGATCGATACGGGAGTCCTGCGTGCCTTCGATCCTCGACAAGGTCCTTCGCATCGGCGAGGGCCGGATCCTCAAGAAGCTGTCCGGCCTCGCCGACCAGGTCAACAAGCTCGAGCCGGGCTTCGAGGATCTCACCGACGAGGAGCTGCGGGAGGAGACCGACCGCTTCAAGGCGCGCCTCGAGGCGGGCGAGACCCTCGACGACCTGCTCCCCGAGGCGTTCGCCGCGGTGCGCGAGGCGTCGCGTCGCACGCTCGGCCAGCGGCACTTCGACGTCCAGCTCATGGGCGGTGCGGCGCTGCACCTCGGCAACATCGCCGAGATGAAGACCGGTGAGGGCAAGACGCTCGTCGCGACCACGGCCGCGTACCTCAACGCGCTCGAGGGCAAGGGCGTGCACGTCGTCACGGTCAACGACTACCTGGCGAAGTACCAGAGCGAGCTCATGGGCCGCGTCTACCGCTTCCTCGGCCTCACGACGGGCGTGATCCTGTCCGGCCAGACGCCCGCGCAGCGCCGCGAGGAGTACGCCGCGGACATCACGTACGGCACGAACAACGAGTTCGGCTTCGACTACCTGCGCGACAACATGGCGTGGTCCACGGACGACCTCGTGCAGCGCGGCCACCACTTCGCGATCGTCGACGAGGTCGACTCGATCCTGATCGACGAGGCGCGCACGCCGCTCATCATCTCGGGTCCCGCGTCGGGCGACACGAACCGCTGGTTCGGCGAGTTCGCGAAGGTCGTGCGGCGCCTGAACCAGGGGGCGGACTACGAGGTCGACGAGAAGAAGCGCACCGTCGGCGTGCTCGAGCCGGGTATCGAGAAGGTCGAGGACTACCTCGGCATCGACAACCTCTACGAGTCGCTGAACACGCCGCTCATCGGGTTCCTCAACAACGCCATCAAGGCGAAGGAGCTCTTCAAGCGCGACAAGGACTACGTCGTGCTGAACGGCGAGGTCATGATCGTCGACGAGCACACGGGGCGCATCCTGCCCGGCCGCCGGTACAACGAGGGCATGCACCAGGCCATCGAGGCCAAGGAGGGCGTGCAGATCAAGGCGGAGAACCAGACGCTCGCCACGATCACGCTCCAGAACTACTTCCGCCTGTACTCCAAGCTCTCGGGCATGACCGGTACCGCGGACACGGAGGCGGCCGAGTTCCAGGGCACCTACAAGCTCGGCGTGGTGCCGATCCCGACGAACCGGCCGATGCAGCGCGTCGACCAGGCGGACCTCGTGTACAAGAACGAGGAGGGCAAGTTCGACGCGGTCGTCGCGGACATCGTCGAGCGCCACGCGCAGGGCCAGCCGGTGCTCGTCGGCACGACGAGCGTCGAGAAGTCCGAGCTGCTGTCGTCCAAGCTCAAGAAGCAGGGCGTGCCGCACGAGGTCCTCAACGCGAAGCAGCACGAGCGCGAGGCCTCGATCGTCGCGCTGGCGGGCCGCAAGGGCGCCGTCACGGTCGCGACGAACATGGCCGGTCGCGGTACCGACATCATGCTCGGCGGCAACGCCGAGTTCATGGCGGTCGCGGACCTCGCGGCGCGCGGCCTCGACGCCGCGGAGAACCCGGAGGAGTACGAGGCCGCCTGGCCCGACGCGCTCGAGAAGGCGAAGGCCGCGGTCGCGGCGGAGCACGACGAGGTCCGTGAGCTCGGTGGCCTCTACGTGCTCGGCACCGAGCGCCACGAGTCCCGCCGCATCGACAACCAGCTCCGTGGTCGTTCCGGCCGTCAGGGTGACCCGGGCGAGTCCCGGTTCTACCTGTCGATGCAGGACGACCTCATGCGCCTGTTCAACTCGACCCTCGCCGAGTCGATGATGAACCGCGCAGGGTTCCCGGACGACGTGCCGCTCGAGTCGAAGATGGTCACGCGCGGCATCGCGAGCGCGCAGGGCCAGGTCGAGTCGCGCAACTTCGAGATCCGCAAGAACGTCCTCAAGTACGACGACGTCCTGTCGCGCCAGCGCACCGTCATCTACGACGAGCGCCGCCGCGTGCTCGAGGGCGAGGACCTGCACGAGCAGGTGCAGCACTTCCTCACCGACGTCGTCACCGCGTACGTCGAGGGTGCCACGGCCGAGGGCAACCCGGAGCACTGGGACCTGGACGCCCTGTGGACCGCGATCAAGGCCGTCTTCCCCATCTCGATCTCGCCGGAGGAGGTCGTCGAGCAGGCGGGCGGGGAGACCCGGCTCTCCCAGGACCTGCTCCTCGAGGAGATCCTCTCCGACGCCCGCATCGCCTACCAGAACCGCGAGGAGCAGCTCGGCTCGGCGAACATGCGCCAGCTCGAGCGGCGCGTGACGCTCTCGGTCCTGGACCGCAAGTGGCGCGAGCACCTCTACGAGATGGACTACCTCAAGGAGGGCATCGGGCTGCGCGCGATGGCGCAGCGCGACCCGCTCGTCGAGTACCAGCGCGAGGGCTTCCAGCTCTTCCAGGCGATGACCGAGGCCATCAAGGAGGAGACGGTCGGGTACCTCTTCAACCTCGAGGTCAAGGTCGCTGAGCCGGGTGCGGCCGACCCCGCCCAGTCCCCGGCGATCTCCGTCGCGGCGGCGGCCCAGGCCGCGCAGTCGGCGGCGGGCCAGGCGCTCGGCGGTGCGGCGGGTGCGGCCTCGGCGGGCGCGGTCGCCGGTCTCGCGGCGGCGGCCCAGCAGGCGGCTGCTCCGACGCAGGACGCCCCTGTGACGGACGCTCCCGTCGAGGACGCCCCGGCGACGGCCGACGCCCCGGCCCAGGAAGCTCCGGTCGAGGACGCTCCGGTCGAGGCCGAGCCGGTCCCGGCGACGGCCCCGGCGGCGTTCGGCGGCCCGAGCGGCGATCGCCCCGGAACGCTCATCGCCAAGGGCCTGGACGGCCCCGACCGGCAGGTCCCGCTGTCGTACAGCGCGCCGAGCGAGGACGGCACCGGTCAGGCCGTCGTGTCCGGCGACGCGGGTCGACGCTCGCGCCGGGCGCTGCACGGCGAGGCGAGCGCGGTCGAGAGCGACGGGCGCACGTTCCCCGGGACGCCGCGCAACGCGCAGTGCCCGTGCGGCTCGGGCAAGAAGTACAAGGTCTGCCACGGTCAGAACGAGGAGTGACCCTCCTCCCGTCCGGCCTGCGCCGTGACGGGACCGACGACGGCGGGGCGTGCCACCACTGGTGGCGCGCCCCGCCGTCGTCGTGCGGGGTGAGGTCCGCTCACCCGATCTCGAGCGCGACCACGCGCCACGTGCCGCGGCGCGCCTCGAGCCGCGCCGCCGCGGCCCGGACGCGGTCGCCGTCCTCGACCACGACGGTGCCCTCCGCGACGCCGTCGCCGATCCGCAGCACGCGGGCGCGGCGCACGGCGACGGGCCGCGTCGTCGTCGGGCGTGGGCCGTCGGCGACGAGACGCGACCGCCGGGCGAGCGTCTCGTAGATCTCGGGCGACACCCACCGGGCGAGCTGGCCCACGGTGCGCTCGCCGCGGACGACCTCGACGGCGGCCCGCACGACGGCGCAGCACAGGGCCGTCGGGTCCGGGAGCGGGAGCGGTGCGGTCGGGGGTGCGAGGGGGCGGCCCCGCACGACGTGCTGCGGTGCCCGTGCGGTCGTGACGTCCGTCAGGTCCATCGTCGGGACGAGGCGCTCGCCGACGCAGCGCAGCAGGCGGGCGGGCGGCTCGGCGGGCACGCTCGTGGAGCGGGCGGGTCGCGCGGGCAGCTCGGGCGACGCGGGGGCAGCAGCACGACGGTGCGACGGGGCGGCGACGTCGGTCGCGGGCCGGACGTCCGCGGCGGTCAGCAGGGGAGCGGTCATGGTCGGCTCCTTCGTGGCGGGCGGTCGTCAGGAGCTCGGTGCGACGAGCACCTGGCCGGGGCGGACGAGGTCGGGGTCGTCGCCGACGACCTCGGCGTTCGCGGCGTACCAGCGCTGCACCGCGTCGGCGACCTGCGCGTCGGACGCGCCGTCCGGCAGGTGGCGTGCGGCGATCGACCAGAGCGAGTCGCCGCGCACGACGACGACCTCGCGCGGCCCGTCCGCCGCGACGTCACGCACCACCGTGAGTGCCGCGTCACGCTGCGCGGCCGCGGCGCTCGGGGCCTGCGGTGCACGTGCGGGCGCGGAGGTGCCCGCAGTCGGCGCGGTGCCCGGGGCCGTCGCCCGGTCCGGGGCCGAGGCCGCGGCGGGGGTCGACGGCGGGGTCGGTGCGGTACTCGGAGCGTCCGGGGCGCCCGGTGGTGTCGACGGTGCGGCCGGCGCGGTGGTCGCGGTGGTCGCGGGGTCGGGCGACTCCGGGACCGGGACGGTGACCGCGGGC
The DNA here is from genome assembly GCF_016907755.1 of Cellulosimicrobium cellulans. Classification (NCBI taxonomy): domain Bacteria; kingdom Bacillati; phylum Actinomycetota; class Actinomycetes; order Micrococcales; family Promicromonosporaceae; genus Cellulosimicrobium; species Cellulosimicrobium cellulans. The sequence goes on along the minus strand of NZ_JAFBCN010000001.1, from coordinate 3,820,143 downwards.
GCCGGCTGGGCGGTGGCCGACGTCGGCACGGAGGGGGCGTGCGAGGGCGCGGGGACAGACGCGTCCGTCGGGTGCGGAGCGGGCTCCGCGGGTGCGGCCGGCTCGGGGGCGGACGCCGAGGTCTGCCACCCCAGGTCGACCGCCACGACGCCGGGGTCGGCGTCGGGGGTCGTGGCGGCCTGCGCGGTCCCTCCGGCGAGGACGAGGCCCGCCCCCACGGTCAGCCCCACGCCGGCCCGCACGGCCCGGCGGACGACGGCCGGCGCCACGCGCAGGACGAGCCGTTCTCCGGCTCCCCACGATCGACCCACGGCACGCACGACGACGCAGCCCAGGCCGAGGAGCGCGCTGACGCCCACCCAGGTGGCTGCCACGGCGCCGAGCGCCACCGCGAGAAGCTCCACGTAGGGCTCCGGGCGGGCGCCGGAGAGGGTGCCGGCGAGGTGCTCAGCGCGGAGCGAGAGCGCCGTCACGGCGCCGCTCATGACGAGGAGGAGCGCGAGGAGGACGGCGATCCCCCCGGCTCGTGCGGGTACGGCGGTGCGACGGTCCATCGGTGCCCCCTGCGCGGCCGTCCGTGGAGGACGGCCCTTGATGTCGTTTGATGTCGTTTGATCGCGACAGGTCGATCTAAGCGCGACCCGGCCCGGCTGTCCAGAGGGCTTCTCGTGATGTGGACACGGCGGGGGTCGCCGGTGCGCGGGACCGCTACGGTGTCCCGGTGCGATGGGACGCCCTCTTCGACGACCTCGCGGCACAGCTCGCCGCCGCGGAGTCGCAGGACCGGGCCGCCGCCGTCGCCGACCTCACCCGCGCCGAGCACGCGACGATCACGCTCGTCGAGCGGCTGCGCGGCACGCCCGGCACGGTCACGCTCGAGCTGCGCGACGGGTCGACCGTCACCGGAGAGCTGCGCGAGGCGGCGGAGGAGTGGGTGCTCGTGGGCGACGCCCGGCGTCAGCACCTCGTCCCGACCGGGGCGATCGCCGCCGTCCAGGGCGTCGGCCGTCACGCACAGCCCGCGCCGTCGGCCCGGTCGGCACGACTGGGTCTCGGCCACGCCCTGCGCGCGCTCATGCGCGACCGCCGACCGGTCCAGGTGCGGACCCCCGCGGGGACGTTCCCCGGCTGGGTCGCGCGCGTCGGCAAGGACCACGTCGACCTGGAGGTCGCCCCCGGCACCGGGCACGGCGCGCGGGTCGTGCCCTGGTCCGCCGTCCTGTGCGTCAGCGAGTCGGAACCGGGGTTCGTCCCGCGATGACGAGCGTGCAGGGGGAGCGCGCACGACTCGCGGCCGTGGCCGCCCAGGTCGTCTCAGGCCGAGCCCGAGGACGCGACGGGAGCTCAGCCGTCGAAGTCGCCGGCCTCGATGCGTTGGCGCGTCTGGGCGTACATCCGCTGGATGTACGCCTCGAGCTCGCTGACCTCGACGCGCCACTGCCCCCGGCCGCCCACCTGGATCGCGGGGAGCTCCCCGGAGCGGACGAGCGCGTACGCCTGCGCCGCCGAGATGTTGAGCTCGTCCGTGACGTCGGCGAGGGTGAGGAACCGCTGGGCCATGGCGTCAGTCTGGCACGCGCGCGCCGCGACCCGGCGCTCGTCCACAGGCTCCGCCACGGGCGGCGCGGACCGGGGATCATGAAGCCGCGGCACGGCTGACGTGCCGGACCACCGAGGGGGAGATCGATGACGACGACCACGGAACGACCCGTGCGGGTCGAACCGGCACCACGTGCCGCCGCGCGCCTGAGGCGACCCGGCTGGAAGGACCCACGGCTCCTCGTGGGGATCGTCGTGGTCGCGCTGTCCGTGGCCCTCGGGTCCTGGGCCGTGAGCACCGCGAGCCGGACCGTCACCGTCTACGCGGCCGGGGCGGCGCTCACGCCCGGGACGGCCGTGACCGCCGCGGACCTGAGGGCGGTGGAGGTGCGGCTCGGCACGCAGACGGACCGCTACCTCCTCGCGGCGGACGGGCTCCCGGACGAGGCCGTCGTGCTGCGGACCGTCGCTGAGGGCGAGCTGGTCCCCGCGTCCTCGCTCGGTGCGGCGGCCGACCTCGCGGTGCGCGCCGTCGCCGTACCCGTGACGACGGGCCTCTCGGAGCGCATCGTCGCCGGGGCGACGGTCGACGTCTGGTACGTCCCCGAGACACCCGTCCCGACGGCCGGCGCCGAGCCGGGTGCCGCCGCGGCCGACGAGCCGCCGCAGCCCGAGCTGCTCGTCGGCGGCGTCACCGTCGCGCAGGTCGACGAGGGGGAGGGGACGCTCGTCGTGGGCGGCCCGACGACGGTCCACCTCCTGGTCGGTGTCGACGACCTCCCGGCCGTGCTCGCGGCGGTGGCCGGGGACGGGACGATCGCGCTCGTCCCGGCCGGGGGTGCGGGGTGAGCGGGGCGACGACGGTCGCGACCGTCCTGTGCGCGGTCCGCGGTGCGCGCGAGGCCGAGGTGGTCACCACGCTCGCCGCCCCCGGGCTCCAGGTCACGCGGAGGTGCGCGGACGTCGTCGAGCTGCTCGCCGCGGCCGCGGCGGGTGCGGGGCGGGTCGCCGTCGTGTCGTGCGACCTGCCGGCGCTGGACCGGCAGGCGGTCGTCGACCTGCACGCCCACGACGTCCGGGTCGTCGCGCTCGCCCCGGGCGGGACGTGGGAGGAGGGACGGGTGCGGGCCTACGGCGTCGACGCGGTCGTCGACCTGGACGCCGCCCCGGACGCGCTGTGCGACGTCGTCCGCTCCGTCCTGCCGCCGCGCGCGGCGGCCACGGGCGCCCCCGGCGTCCCCCGGCCGGTCGTCGGCACCGGTGCGGCGGCCCCAGGGCGGGAACCCCGCCGTGGGCGGACCGTCGCCGTGTGGGGGCCGACCGGTGCACCCGGTCGCACGACCGTGGCGACAAACCTCGCCGCGGAGCTCGCGGGAGCGCCGCCGGCGCGGCGCGCTCGTCCGCCGCGCCGGGAGCGGCGCGCCGCCGACGTGGACGTCCCGGCCGGCGTCCTGCCGTCGCCCGAGGCGGAGGTCCTGCTCGTCGACGCCGACACGTACGGCGGGAGCGTCGCGCAGCGCCTCGGTCTGCTCGACGAGTCACCGGGGCTGGCCGCGGCCGCCCGCAGCGCGGGTCAGGGCGCGCTCGACGCCGCGGGGCTGGTCGCGCTGGCGCCGACGGTCCTGCCGCGGGTCCGGGTGCTCACGGGCCTGACCCGGGCGGCCCGCTGGCCGGAGCTTCCCGGGGCGTCGCTCGACGCCGTGTGGGAGGTCGCGCGGTCCGTCGCGGACTGGACGGTCGTCGACTGCGGCTTCGGGATCGAGCGGGACGAGCTCCTGACGTACGACACCCGTGCCCCGCAGCGCAACGACGCGACGTGGAGCGCGCTCGCCGCCGCGGACGTCGTGGTCGTCGTCGGCGCGGGCGACCCCGTCGGGCTCCAGCGCCTCGTCCGTGCGCTCGACGAGCTCGCCGAGACGGGCGCGTGCGTCGGTGCGGCGCGCGTCGTCGTGGTGAACCGCGTGCGCTCGAGCGCGGTCGGGCCCCGGCCGGAGCGAGCGGTGCGTGACGCGATGGCCCGCTACGCGAGCGTCGACGACCTCCACGTCGTCCCCGAGGACGGTGCGGTCGACCTCGGCCTCCGGGAGGGCCGGACGCTCGCGGAGTCGGCCCCCGCGAGCCCCGCCCGCCGCGCCCTCGCGCGGCTCGGCGCGCACGTGCGGGAGGCGGCACCTCCCGGGCGTGGTGCGGCGCACCGACTCGCGCTGGAGGCGGCACACTGAACCCATGCGCATCTACCTCCCCGCGACGCTCGACGAGCTCGACGCCGTCACCGTGACCGCCGACGCCGCCCGCTGGAGCGTCGCCCCGCGCGGCGCGCACGCCGTGACCGCCGCGCTGACGCGCGCGCTGCCCGACGAGGACGAGGAGGGCCTGGAGTACGCGGCCGCGCTCGAGGCGGCGGACGACTCGCTCGCGCTCGTCGCGGCGCGCCCGGACGCGCCGCGCCAGCGGCTCGTCGTCACGCTCGAGGTGCCCGACGGCGCGGTGCAGGTCGTGGGCGCTGACGACTCCGACGACGAGGACGCACCCGCGCCGAGCGCCGTCGAGGTCCTGCGGACCGTGCCGGACGTCGCGATCGTGTGCGTGCACGTCGACGAGCCCGAGGCGATCGAGGACGTCGAGGCGGTGCTCGCGGCGGCCGACGCCGACGGCCCGGGTGCCGACGCCGCGCTCGACGCCGCGATCGACCGCGTCAACGAGCGGGACCTGCTCTGGTACGACTGGTCGGAGCTCAAGGACGTGCCGCGGGGCTGACGACTGCGTCAGCCCAGGCGGCTCAGCACCTCGTCGTGCAGCAGGCCGTTCGTCGCGACGGCGTTGCCGCCCCACGGGCCGTCGGCGCCGTCGAGCGACGTGAACCGGCCGCCAGCCTCGGTGACGATGGGGACGAGCGCGGCCATGTCGTAGAGCTCGAGCTCGGGCTCGGCGGCCGCGTCGGCCGCGCCCTCGGCGACGAGCATGTACGACCAGAAGTCGCCGTACCCGCGCGTGCGCCAGGCGCCGCGCATGAGGTCGAGGAACGGGTCGAGCTTCCCGCGCTCCTCCCAGCCGTCGAGCGACGAGTAGGCGAGCGAGGCGTCGGACCACGACGCCACGCCCGAGACCTGCAGGCGGCTCGCGGCCGCGAGCGACTTGCCGGTCCACGCGCCGGTGCCCTTCGAGGCCCACCAGCGCCGGCCCAGCGCGGGCGCCGAGACGAGCCCGACGACGACCTCGTCGCCGTCGGCGAGCGCGATGAGCGTCGCCCACACCGGGACGCCGCGCACGAAGTTCTTGGTCCCGTCGATCGGGTCGATGATCCAGCGTCGGGCGCCGTGACCCGACTCGCCGAACTCCTCGCCGACGATCGCGTCGCGACCGCGCGCCCGGCCGAGCTGGCCGCGGATGATCTCCTCGGCGGTGCGGTCCGCGTCGCTCACGGGCGTCGAGTCGGGCTTCGACTCGACGTGCAGGTCCAGCGCCTTGAAGCGCGACATCGTGTGCGCGTCGACCTGGTCGGCGATCACGTGGGCGAGGCGCAGGTCGTCGTCGTAGCCGCGCGTCGAGGGGGGCGTCATGGCTCACACCGTAGCGGTGCCCGCCCGGCCGGGGGAGGCGCCGCGCGGTCGGGGGCTCAGGCTGCGCCGGTGCGCGAGGCGAGCACGCGGCGGAACGACTCGAGCCGGGCGGCGCGGGCGGCGCGGGTCTCGTCGTCGGGGGACGCCTCGACCCACTCGTCGAGCGCGCAGTCCGGGGCGTCGTCCAGGTGGGTGCACCCGCGGGGGCAGTCCGCGGCGACGGCGTCGAGGTCCTCGAACGCGTGCAGCAGGTGGTCGACCTGCACGTGCGCGAGGCCGAACGACCGCACGCCGGGGGTGTCGATGACCCAGCCACCGCCGGGCAGGCGCAGCGCGACGGCGGACGTGGACGTGTGCCGGCCGCGGCCCGTGACGTCGTTGACGTGGCCGGTCGCGCGCTGCGCGTCGGGGACGAGGGCGTTGACGAGCGTCGACTTGCCGACGCCCGAGTGCCCGACGAACACGGACGTGCGCCCGGCCAGCGCCTCGCGCACCGCGTCGAGCGGCTCGATCGCCCAGCCGTCGGGCGCGAGGCCGTCGGGAGCGCGGCGCGTCACGACCACGGACACCCCGAGCGGCTCGTACAGCGCGCGCAGCGGGCCGGGGTCGGCGAGGTCGGCCTTGGTGAGGCACAGGAGGACGTCCATGCCGGCGTCGTACGCGGCGACGACGCACCGGTCGATCATGCGCGTGCGCGGCTCGGGCTCGGCGAGCGCGGTGACGACGACGAGCTGGTCGGCGTTGGCGACGATGACCCGCTCGTAGGGGTCGGTGTCGTCGGCCGTGCGGCGCAGCACCGACGAGCGGTCCTGGATGCGCACGATCCGCGCGAGCGACCCGTCGTCGCCGGTCACGTCCCCGACGAGGTCGACGCGGTCCCCGCACACGATGCGCGTGCGGCCGAGCTCGCGCGCCTTCATCGCGAGGACGGTGCGCTCGTCCTCCCCGGTCCTGTGGCCGGTCCCGTCGCCCGTCCCGTCGTGGTTCCCGACGAGCAGCGTGTACCGGCCGCGGTCCACGCCCGTGACGAACCCCGTGACCGCGTCCGCGTGCTCGGGCCGCTGCTTGGTGCGCGGCCGGCTGCCGTGCTTGCCGGGGCGAGAGCGGAAGTCGGACTCGTCCGGGACGCGGCGGGCCATCAGCGGGCCGCCGCCCCCGTGCCGGATCCGGTCCCGCCCCCGAGCATGCGCTCCCACATCCCCGCGAACCCGGGCAGCGTCTTGGCCGTCGTCTCGACGTTCTCCACGCCGACCCCGGGGACGCGCAGGCCGATCACGGCCGCGGACGTCGCCATGCGGTGGTCGTGATACGTGCGGAACAGCGCGCCGTGCAGGGGGCGCGGCGTGATGACGAGGCCGTCGCGCGTCTCCTCCGCCTGCCCGCCGAGGCGCGTGATCTCCGTCGCGAGCGCGGCCAGCCGGTCGGTCTCGTGCCCGCGCAGGTGCGCGATGCCGCGCAGTCGGCTGGGGGAGTCCGCGAGGGCCGCCAGCGCAGCGATCGTCGGCGCGAGCTCGCCGGCCGCGTGCAGGTCGACGTCGACGCCGCGCACCTCGCCCGTGCCCGTCACGGACAGCACGTCGCCGTCCAGGGACGCAGTCGCGCCCATCGACTCGAGCAGCTCGGGGACCATCGCGCCGGGCTGGGTCGTCGCCGTCGGCCAGCCCGTGACGCGGACGGTGCCGCCCGCGACGAGCGCCGCCGCGAGGAACGGCGCGGCGTTCGACAGGTCGGGCTCGACCTGCACGTCGCGCGCCGCGACCGGACCGGGCTCGACCCGCCAGATCGCGGGCCGCGAGTCGTCGACGACGACGCCGACCTCGCGCAGGACCTCCACGGTCATGTCGATGTGGGGCATGCTCGGCAGCGTGTGGCCGATGTGCCGCACCGTGAGGCCCTGGTCGTAGCGTGCGGCCGCGAGGAGGAGCCCGGAGACGAACTGGCTCGACGCCGACGCGTCGACGTCGACCGACCCGCCGCGCACCCGGCCGCGGCCGCGGATCGTGAAGGGGAGCGTCGTCGGCAGCCCGTCACCGTCGCCCTCGACCGGCACGTCGAGCGCGCTGAGCGCCGCGAGGACCGGGCCCATGGGGCGCACGCGCGCGCCCTCGTCGCCGTCGAACCGGACCGTGCCGTCGGCGAGCGCGGCGAGCGGCGGCAGGAAGCGCATGACGGTGCCGGCGAGGCCGCAGTCGACCTCGACCGGCCCGCGCAGCGGACCGGGGGTCACGTGCAGCGCGCTCGGCGCCGCGCCCTCCTCGACGCCGACGCCGAGCGTGCGCAGGGCGGCGATCATGAGGTCCGCGTCGCGGCTGCGCAGGGCGCCGCGCAGCGTCCCGGGGCCGTCGGCGAGCGCGGCCAGGACGAGCAGCCGGTTCGTCAGCGACTTCGACCCCGGGACCTCGACCGTCGCGTCGAGCGGCCCGCCCGCCGTGGGCGCGGCCCAGCCCTCGTCGACGGCGGGGGGCACGGACGCGGCGGAGGGCGAGGTCGTCATGGCCTCCAGGCTAGTGGAGGGACCGCGCCCGACGGCGGACGGTCCCGCCGCGCGGACGCGTCGCGACCGCGTCAGGCGACCTTCGCGCGGACGGCGGCCTCGGCGTCGTGCACGGCGCCCGCGGCGAGGGTCGCGGCGTGCTCCGCGGCCTCCTGGGCGGCCTTCGTGGCGCGCCGCGCCGAGCGCCGCGCCTCCTCGGCCGCGTGCTTCGCTGCCTTCTTCGTGGAGCGGCCCGCCTCCTTCGCCGCTCCCCGGGCCGAGGCCGAGACGTCCTTCACGGCTCCCTTCGCGCCCGCGACCACGGCCTCCTGCTTCGCCTGCTTGGCGAGCGCGAGGTCGTGCCGAGCCTGCTCGAGGCGCCACTGCACGCCGGGGCGGCCCTCGTAGTCCGCGCCCGCGATGAGTGCCGCGCCGATCGCGCCGACGTTCGCGACGAACTTCCTCGTGCGCTCGGCGCGCGCCGCCTCGCCCGGGGTGAAGGGCTGGTTGACGACCGCCAGCGGCACCGTGAGCGCGGCGAGGGTCAGGGCGGCCGTGCGAGGCGCCTTCCCGACGGCGAGGAACAACCCCGCGACGGCCGTCGCGGCCCCGTGGGCGCGCACGAGCAGCGCGACCTGCTTCTCGCTGAGCGGAGCCTCGATCCCGGCGCTCTTCTCCACGAGCTCGACGCCCGAGCGCGCGGCTCGCACGTGCTCGGCAGGCTTGAGCGCGGCCTGGAGCCCGTCGTAGACGAACCACGAGGCCAGCATGGGCCTCGCGAGGTGACGCAGCAGCATCGGTTCTCTCCTCATCGCCGGTGACTCGTCGGTGTCCGTCCCAGGTGTCCGCCCTGGGTGTCCGCCGGTCGGTCCCAGCCTGCCGCGACCGCCGGGGCGGCGCCACCCGCGGACCGTGAGGCACGCCTCACGGCGGAGCGTCAGAGCGCCCCGCCCGCGGCTTCCGGCGCGTCGGCCGACTCGCCCGCGTCGCCGATCGTCTCGCGCGCGACGAAGTTCTCGAGGTCGAACAGGTTGTCGCCCGCGCGCTGCGCGACGGTGAGCAGGGTCGTCGCCGACGCGACCTCCTCCACCTGCTCCTTGAGGAACCACAGGAGGAACTGCTCGCCGAGGGCGTCACCCTCCTCGCGCGCGGCGCGGAAGATCGCCTCGATCTGCGCCGTGACCTGCTTCTCCTGGTCGAGCGCGAGCCGCAGCGGCTCGACGACGTCCGCGAAGTCGTTGCGGACCGGGCCGGAGCCCGGGATCTCGACGGGCAGGTCCCGGTCGAGGTGGTACTGCACGATCATCATCGCGTGGTTGCGCTCCTCCACCGACTGCCGGTAGAAGTGCGCGGCGAGCTGCGGCAGGTCGTGCGCGTCGAACCACACGGCGATCGCGATGTACTGCTGGTGCGCGTCGAGCTCGTGCCCGACCTGCTCGCGCAGCAGGGTGAGGAAGCGGGACGGGGTCTGCGAGGTCGTCATGGCGCCACGCTAGCGAGGCCGCGCCCGCAGCGCTCGGGCGGGTCACCGGGCGCGGGAATGCGCGCGGGCGCGCGCGGGTTGCACCACTCGTGACCGTCCTGCTCGAGACTCCCGCACCCGCTGCCCGGGCCGCGTCGTCGACCCCCGAGGCGCCGACGGCGGACGCGGCGTTCGCCGCCGCGTGGTCGGCACCGGTCACGTCACCGGACACCCAGACGAACAGGGGACTAGGCTCGTTGTTGATGACAGAGCGAATCTCCGGCAGCGACGTCTCCGGCAGCCCCGCGACGGCGTCGGGAACGACGCCGGTCGAGGGCACGACGCTGCCCGTGGACACGACGGACGCCGAGGACACGAACCGCGCGCCGCAGACCGAGAGCGACGCCGCGCGCGCCGCGCGGTTCGAGCAGGACGCGCTGCAGTACCTCGACCAGCTGTACTCCGCGGCCCTGCGCATGACGCGCAACCCGTCGGACGCCGAGGACCTGGTGCAGGAGACGTTCGCGAAGGCGTTCGCGGCGTTCCACCAGTACCGGCCGGGCACGAACCTCAAGGCGTGGCTGTACCGCATCCTCACGAACACGTTCATCAACACGTACCGCAAGAAGCAGCGCGAGCCGCAGCAGGCGCAGACGGACGACGTCGAGGACTGGCAGATCGCGCGCGCTGCGTCGCACACCTCGCAGGGGCTGCGCTCGGCCGAGGCGGAGGCGCTCGACCGGCTGCCGGACTCGGACGTGAAGCGCGCGCTGCAGGAGCTGCCCGAGGACCGACGCATGGTCGTGTACTACGCGGACGTCGAGGGCTTCCCCTACAAGGAGATCGCGGAGATCATGGGGACACCGATCGGCACGGTCATGTCGCGTCTGCACCGAGGCAGGCGTCAGCTGCGCGAGCTGCTGGCCGACTACGCCGTGAGGCGAGGACTGGTGGGGGCCAAGACCCCCGGAGGTGAGTCGTGAGCACGTCAGAGAGCCGGATCCCGGGGCGCGGCCCCGTGGAGGAGTCGGTGACGCCCATCCCGCACTCGACGGCGGGCGAGTCGGAGTGCGAGCACGCGCTCACGCACCTCTACGAGTACCTCGACTCGGAGATGACGCCGGACGACGAGCTGCGCATGCGTGCGCACGTCGCGCACTGCTCGCCGTGCCTCGCCGAGCTGAGCGTGGAGGAGCTCGTCAAGCAGCTCGTGCGCCGCTCGTGCCACGAGAAGGCGCCGGCGGGGCTGCGGGAGCGCATCCACACGCAGCTCACGGTCATGGTCACGACGACGACGGTCGTCGAGACGCGCTGAGACCACCCGAGGCGCCCGCCACCGCGGGCAGAGCGGGTAGAAGAGCGAGAGAGGGCCCGGACCGACGTCGTCGGTCCGGGCCCTCTCGCCGTCCCCCTGGGGGGCGCGCCGTCTCAGGCGTTGGGGCGCTTGCCGTGGTTCGCGGCGTTGCCCTTGCGGCTGCGACGCTTGCGTCCGCGCTTGCTCATGGTGTTCTCCTGACGATCGGGGGAGTCCCGCCGGTCTCGGCGGGTCCAGTCCGCCCACCATCGTCCCACACGCGACCCCTTGCCACGGTCGAGCACGCGATATATCGTGTCTGGCAGAACGAGATATATCGCGAGTCTCCCACGCGACCGCCTCCATGGCGCAGGGGGCGCGACACGGACGGAGCACAGGATGACGCAGGAGAGCTGGACCGTCACCGGTCCCCAGGCCATCGACCTCGCGCGCGTGCGGACGCTCGACGCGACCGTCATCGGCGGGCGTATCGACGTCGTCGCGCACGACGACCCGACGCGCACCGACACGCGCGTCGAGGTCCACTCGGTCGTGGGCCGTCCCCTGGAGGTGCGCCTCGAGGGGACCACGCTCCGGGTCGGCTACGGGCCGTTCGTCGCGGGCTGGAAGGGCTTCCTCGAACGCTTCCGCACGTACACCGGCAAGGACGCGGCCGACGTGCACGTGGCCGTGCCGGCGACGACGACGGTCAAGGTCGCGACCGTGCAGGGCGAGGCGCTCGTCGCGGGCGTGCGCGACGGCGCCCGGCTGGCGACCGTCTCCGGCTCCGTGATGACGAGCCGCACGCGCGGCGAGCTGCGCGTCGACACGGTCTCGGGCGAGGTCTCGGCGAGCGAGCACGACGGCCCTGTCCGCATGGACTCGGTGTCCGGCGGCCTCACCGCGACCGGCGCGCTCCGTGCGCTGCGCCTCGACTCCGTCTCGGGGTCCGTCACCGTCGACACCCGCACGACCCCGTCCGAGATCACCGTCAGCGCCGTCTCCGCCGACGTGCTCGTGCGCCTGCCCGACCCCGACGCGATGGACTACGCGATCCGCTGCGTGAGCGGGCGCCTCCTCGTGGACGGCGCGGAGCAGCGCGGGTCCGCGCGCTCCTTCCACCAGCCCGCGCGGTCCGGGAAGGGCGCGCCGGTCCGGGTCTCCGCCGTCTCCGGCGACGTGACCGTCCTGCGCGGGGCGCCGGACGAGAAGTCGTGGGACGCGGCCGGGCACCCGGTCGAGGACGCCCCGGTCGATGCTGACGCTCCCGCGTGGGGGAGCCCGGGGGCTCGCGGCGCCGCGCCGTCCAGCGGGCCGGTGGACCGCTGATGGCCACCGTCTTCGCGCACGGTGAGCTCCGGCTCTACCTGCTGGCGCTCCTCGACACCGGGCCCAAGCACGGCTACGAGCTCATCACCGAGCTCTCGGAGCGGTTCGGCGGCACCTACCGGCCGAGCGCCGGGACGATCTACCCCCGCCTCGCACGGCTCGAGGACGAGGGCCTCGTGCACCGCAGCGCCGACGGTCGCAAGACGACGTACGAGCTCACTCCGGCCGGCCGCGCGGAGATCGAGGCGCGCCGCGCCGACGTCGCCGCGCTGGAGCACGGCATCGCCGAGACGGTGCGCCAGCGCGCCGAGGCGCTGCGCGCCGACGTGCAGGGCTCGCTGAAGGGACTGCGGGCCGAGCTCGCGGCCGCCGCGCAGACGGCGCGCGCGCGCCCGCGCGACGGCGAGCCCGACCCGCGGCGACGCGAGTCGTACGCGTGGCGCATGGAGGCCGAGGCGGTGCTGCAGCGCTTCCGCGAGGACGTGCGCGCCGACCTGCGCCGGGCCGACGCGGCGAGCGTCGTCTCGGAGCTCACGGTCGACACCCTGCGCACCGTGCTCGACAGCGCGCGCAAGGCCGTGCGAGCGACCCTGCCCTGACCGACGATCACGAGAACCCCTCGACGAACGACCAGCACCGCACCCCTGAACCGCAGCACCGAACGAGGAGAAGCGCATGAGCACCGAGTCCTGGGTCATCAACGCCCCCCAGACCGTCGACGTCGCCGACGTCCGGCGCGTCGTCGTCCAGCTCACCGACGGCGCGGTCGACGTCGTCGCCGACCCCGCGCGCGAGGCCGGGGCGCACCTCTACGTCAGCGAGGTGTCCGAGCGCCCGCTCCAGGTGAGCGTGCACGACGGCGAGCTGCGCGTCGGCTACGACTTCGCCGGCGTCGAGGGCCTCGTCGAGCGGGCGAAGGGCCTGCGCGACAAGGACCGCGCCGTCGTCCGGCTCACCGTCCCCGCGCACGTGCCGGTCAAGGTGACGACGGCGCGCGCCGCGGCCTCCGTCGTCGGGACGCGGGCCGACCTGTCCGTGACGACCGCGAAGGGCGCGGTGCGCGTCCAGGGAGTGTCGGGCACGGCGTCGATCAAGACGGCGACCGGTGCGGTCGACGTCAGCGAGCACGTCGGCGACGTCCACGTGAGCACCGCGTCCGGGGCGGTCACGCTCGACGGGACGCTCGGCCGGGTGTCGGTCAACACGGTGACGAGCGGTGTCGAGGTCGTGGCACGCGAGAGCACCCCGCTCGTCGACGCGCGCACCGTCTCCGGCGACGTGGCCGTGCGCCTCGGCGCCGGGTCGCCGGTCAACCTCAAGGCCCGCAGCGTCACGGGCAAGGCCGTGCTCGACGGCGTCCGCCTGGACTCCGCCGCGCAGCGCACGACGTCGGTCGACCACGTCGACCAGCCGGGCGCGGGCGGCGCGTACGTCTCGGCGAACACCGTCTCGGGCGACCTCACGGTCTCGCGCGGCTGACGCCGACGCGCCGACGGCCCGCCGTCCCAGGAGTGGTCCTGGGGCGACGGGCCGTCGTCGTGCGTGGTGGGTTCAGACCGTGTCGTCCGGCAGGCCCAGCCACGCGTGCCAGCCCGTGTGCAGGACGAGCCAGGCCATGAGCCCGTAGCCCGCCTGCCCGGGGAAGCCGTTGCCGCTCTGCGCGAGGTCGGCGAGCCACTGCTCGTGCGTGACGAGCGGGCTGAAGGTGTCGACGTACGGCACGCGGCGCCGGTTCGCGACGTCGGAGAAGGCGTGCGAGAGCTCGGCGAGCCGGTCGGCGTCCTGCGCGTGGCCCGGCGGGGGGCCCACGACGAACGTCGGCAGGCGGTGCGACTCCGCGACGTCGAGCACGTTCGCCAGGTTGAGGCGCGAGCGCGCGACCGACAGCCCTGCGTCGAGGTCGTGGCGGCCGAGGCCGATGACGAGGCGGTTGTCCACGTCCGGCTCCTGGGCGAACCGTCGCGCGGTCTCCGCCTCCCAGCGCTGGCTGAGCGCCGTCGTCGTCTCGCCGGGGATGGCGAGCGGGAACACGTACGCCGGCTGGGGGAAGCGCGTGCGCGCGACGACGCGCCCCGCCCACCCCAGGGCCTTCGCGTCGCCGACGCCGGCGCTCAGCTCGTCGCCGACGACGCAGATCCGTACCTCACGACTCACGGCGTCCTCCACGGGCGCCATTCTCCCCGACGTGGGCGGCGTGGGTCGAAACCGCCTCGTGGGCCCGGCGTGTCCAGCCGGGCATATCGGACGGACCGCCCACGACCTGACAGGTCAGAGCAGCGTCGCGCCCCAGGTGACCTCGTGCGAGGCGCCCGACTCGAGGCGCACGAGGCGCTCACCGGTGCGGAACGCGTCCGCGATGCAGCTCATCGGCTCCGCGGCGACGCCGGACCGGCGGAACGCGACGTCCCCGACGTGGTCGCCCGTGCAGACCTGCCAGGTGTCCATCGAGCCGTCCATCCAGACGGCGGACGTGCGGCCGTCGGGAGCTGCGAGCCGCATCCAGGACAGGCCGTCGGCGTCGCGCAGCACGTCGACGTACGCGTCGTCCAGGTCGACGCCCGCGAGCTGGCGCGGCTCGCGCAGGTCGTAGCTCCCCGCGACGGGCTCGGTGCCGGTGGGCAGGAGCCGGTCGTCGGTCGTGACGCGCGTCGCGGCGTCGAGGCGCAGCGTGCACTCGTCGAGGTTCGCGCCGTCGGCGGAGAGCCACGGGTGGAAGCCGATGCCGTAGGGAGCCGTCGTCGCGCCGACGTTGGTGGTCCGCACGTGGACGCGCAGCCCGGCGTCGTCGAGCGAGTAGGTGACGCGCGTGACGAGGTCGAACGGGTAGCCGGGCGAGGGCGGCAGGTGCAGCTCGAGCGTCGCGCGCGCGGCCTCGTGCTCGACGACGACCCAGCGCTGCCAGCACGCGAGCCCGTGCAGGGCGGTGCTGCGGTCGTGCTCCGACACGGGCACCTGGTACGTGGTGCCGTCCACCTCGTACGCGCCGTCCCGCAGCCGGTTGGGCCAGGGGAGCAGGACCGCGCCGTTGAACGCGGGTGCGACCTCGTCCTCCGCGAAGGGGGTGAAGACGGGCCGGCCGCCGACCGCGTACTCGCGCACGGCCGCGCCCACCTCGGTGATCGTCGCTGCGTGCTCGCCGTGGGCGATGCGGACCTGGGTCCCCGAGGGGGCATGGGTGTTCACGCTCACATACGGTACTCGGCGTGCGAGGGTGCGCGATGCGCTCTCGGCAGTCAGACTCGGTGCCCGGGTGTGTCTCCCGGCGCACCCGACGCAGCACGAGGAGGAACGATGGAACGACAGGTGCTCGGACGCACGGGACGGCTCGTCTCGGTCGTCGGACTGGGAACCTGGCAGCTCGGCGCCGACTGGGGCGACGTGAGCGAGGACGACGCGCGCGCCGTGCTCGACGCCTCCGCCGAGGCCGGCGTGACGTTCTTCGACACCGCCGACGTCTACGGCGACGGGCGCAGCGAGCAGATCATCGGCGGCTACCTCGCGGACAACCCGGGCCACGCGATCACGGTCGCGACCAAGATGGGGCGCCGCGAGGACCAGGACGCGGACAACTTCACGCTCGCGAAGTTCCGCGAGTGGACCGACCGGTCGCGTCGGAACCTGCGGACCGACCGCCTCGACCTCGTCCAGCTCCACTGCCCCCCGACGGCGGTCTACTCGCGCGACGAGGTCTACGACGGCCTCGACACGCTCGTCGCCGAGGGCGCGATCGCGAGCTACGGCGTGAGCGTCGAGACCGTCGACGAGGCGCTCACCGCCATCGCGCGCCACGGCGTCGCGACCGTGCAGATCATCCTCAACGCGTTCCGGCTCAAGCCCCTCGACGCCGTCCTGCCCGCGGCGTCCGCCGCCGGGGTCGGTGTCATCGCGCGCGTGCCGCTCGCGTCCGGGTTGCTGTCCGGGAAGTACACGAAGGACACCACCTTCGCGGCCGACGACCACCGGACGTACAACCGCGACGGGAGCGCGTTCGACGTCGGCGAGACGTTCTCGGGCGTCGACTTCGAGACGGGTGTCCAGGCGGCGGGCGAGTTCACCACGCTCGTGCAGGACGTCGTCGGGCAGGTGCTCACGCCCGCCCAGGTCGCGATCGCGTGGGTCTGGCAGCAGCCCGGCGTGTCGACCGTCATCCCCGGCGCGCGCAACGTCGAGCAGGCGCGCTCGAACGCCGCCGCGGGCGACGCGGACGTCCTCGGCCCGCTCTTCACCTCGGGCGTCCGCGAGATCTACGACGAGCACCTGCGCGCGAAGATCCACGACCGCTGGTGACCCGCGAGGTCGACCCGCACGTCGCCAGGTCGATCCTCTGAGGGTCGATCTCGGACGCCCGGGTCGGTCTCGGCGGGGACGGCCCCCGAGCTCCCGGCACGACCGCGCCGTGCGCACGACGACGAAGGCCCCCTCCGTGCGGAGGGGGCCTTCGTCGTGTCCAGGGCCGGAGCCCGGCGAGGTCAGCGGGCGAACGCCTGCTCGAGGAGCACGGCCTGCTGGGCCTGGTGCTTCTTCGCCGTGCCGGCGGCGGTCGACGCCGACGCCGGGCGGGAGACGACGCTCACGCGCGGCAGGTCCTCGGGCAGGTTGATGTGCACGAACGACCAGGCGCCCTGGTTCTCGGGCTCGTCCTGGACCCACACGACCTCGGCGCCCGGGTACTTCGCGAGCTCGGCGCGGATGCCGTCGACGTCGAGCGGGTAGAGCTGCTCGAGGCGGACGAGCGCCACGCCCTCGTCGCCGCGCTTGGTGCGCTCGGCGAGGAGGTCGTAGTACACGCGGCCCGTGCTGAGGAGCACGCGGTCGACCTTCGCCGGGTCGACCGTCGCGTCCGGGATGACGGGCTGGAACGTGCCGGTCGTGAAGTCCTCGACGCTCGACGCGGCGGCCTTGAGGCGCAGGAGCTGCTTGGGCGTGAACACGACGAGCGGACGGCGCGGGCGGGCGTACGCCTGCTGGCGCAGCAGGTGGAAGTACGACGCGGGCGTCGACGGCTGCGCGATGGTCATGTTGTCCTCGGCCGCGAGCTGCAGGAACCGCTCGATGCGCGCGGACGAGTGGTCCGGCCCCTGGCCCTCGTAGCCGTGGGGGAGGAGCATGACGACCGACGAGTACTGGCCCCACTTCTGCTCGGCGGACGAGATGAACTCGTCGATCACCGTCTGGGCGCCGTTGACGAAGTCGCCGAACTGCGCCTCCCACAGCACGAGCGCGTCGGGGCGCTCGACCGAGTAGCCGTACTCGAACCCGAGCGCGGCGTACTCGGACAGGGACGAGTCGTAGACCCAGAACTTCGCCTGGTCCGCGGACAGGTAGAGCAGCGGCGTCCACTCGGCGCCGGTCTCGCGGTCGTGGAGGACGGCGTGGCGCTGCACGAACGTGCCGCGGCGCGAGTCCTGCCCGGCGAGGCGGACGGGCGTGCCCTCCGCGAGGAGCGAGCCGAACGCGGCGAGCTCGCCGAAGCCCCAGTCGATGCCGCCGTCGACGGACATCTGCCGGCGCTTCTCGAGGAGCTGCGCGAGCTTGGGGTGGACGGTGAAGCCCTCGGGCGGGGCGACGTGGACCTGACCGACGCGCTCGAGGACCGAGCGGTCGATCGCCGTCTTCCAGCCGACCATCGTGCCGGCGTCCTCGAGCTGGGACTCCGGGCGCTCGAGACCGGCGACCGGCTCGCGGTCCGCGGCGGGCGTGAAGCCGCCCTCCTTGGTCTCGGTGAAGACGCGCTCGAGCTGGGCCTGGTAGTCCTGGAGGACGTGCTCGGCCTCCTCGAGCGTGATGTCGCCGCGCGCGACGAGGTTCTCGGTGTACAGCTTGCGCACCGAGCGCTTCGCCTCGATGAGGTTGTACATGAGCGGCTGCGTCATCGAGGGGTCGTCGCCCTCGTTGTGACCACGGCGGCGGTAGCAGATCATGTCGATGATCACGTCGCGGTCGAACTGCTCGCGGAACGCGAACGCGAGCTCGGCGACGCGCACGCACGCCTCGGGGTCGTCGCCGTTCACGTGGAAGATCGGGACCTGGTAGCCCTTGGCGACGTCGGTCGCGTAGGTCGTCGAGCGCGACGACGACGGGCCCGTGGTGAAGCCGACCTGGTTGTTGATGATGACGTGCACGGTGCCGCCGGTGCGGTACCCGCGCAGCTGCGCGAGGTTGAGCACCTCGGGCACGACGCCCTGGCCCGCGAAGGCCGCGTCGCCGTGGATGAGGATCGGCAGCACGGAGAAGCCGTCGCCGCCCAGGTCGATGCGGTCCTGCTTGGCGCGCACGATGCCCTCGAGCACCGGGTCGACCGCCTCGAGGTGCGAGGGGTTCGCCGCGAGGTAGACCTTCGTCGTCGCGCCGGTCTCGGCCGTGAAGACGCCCTCGGTGCCGAGGTGGTACTTCACGTCGCCCGAGCCCTGGACGCTCTTCGGGTCGAGGTTGCCCTCGAACTCCGCGAAGATCTGCGCGTAGCTCTTGCCCGCGATGTTGGCGAGCACGTTGAGCCGCCCGCGGTGCGCCATGCCGATGCCGACCTCGTCGAGGCCGTTCTCCGCGGCCTTCGACAGGATCGCGTCGAGCAGCGGGATGAGCGCCTCCCCGCCCTCGAGCGAGAAGCGCTTCTGCCCGACGAACTTCGTCTGCAGGAACGTCTCGAACGCCTCGGCGGAGTTGAGGCGGCGCAGGATGCGGAGCTGGTCCTCGCGCGGCGTGCGCGCGTACCCGGACTCGAGGCGCTCCTGGAGCCACTTGCGCTGCGTGCGGTCGGCCAGGTGCATGTACTCCACGCCGACGGTGCGGCAGTAGGAGTCGCGCAGCAGGCCGAGGATGTCGCGCAGCGTCGACTTGGTGCGGCCGCCGAACCCGCCCGTGGGGAACGTGCGGTCGAGGTCCCACAGCGTCATGCCGTGGTTCTGGATGTCCAGGTCGCCGTGCTTGCGCTGGCGGTACGCGAGCGGGTCGGTGTCGGCCATGAGGTGGCCGCGCGAGCGGTAGGAGTGGACCAGCTCGGCGATCTTGGCGGGCTTGGCCGCCTCGATCTCGGCGTCCGTCGTGTTGTCGCGGACCCAGCGCACCGGCTCGTACGGGATGCGCAGCGCGGCGAACACGCGGTCGTAGAAGCCGTCCTCGCCGAGGAGCTTCTGCGACAGGATCCGCAGGAACTCGCCCGACTGCGCGCCCTGGATGATGCGGTGGTCGTAGGTCGACGTGATCGTCAGGACCTTCGAGATGCCCAGGCGCGCGAGGCGCTCGGTCGAGGCGCCCGCGAACTCGGCGGGGTAGTCCATCGCGCCGACGCCGATGATCGTGCCCTGACCCGCCATGAGGCGTGGGACCGAGTGCACGGTGCCGATGCCGCCGGGGTTGGTGAGCGAGATCGTGGTCCCGGCGAAGTCGTCGACGCCGAGCTTGCCGCCGCGCGCGCGACGCACGAGGTCCTCGTAGGCCGCCCAGAACTGGGCGAAGTCCATCGACTCGGCCTTCTTGATGCTCGGCACGAGGAGCTGGCGCGACCCGTCCGGCTTGGCGAGGTCGATCGCGAGGCCGAAGTTGACGTGCGCGGGGTGGTTCACCGCGGGCTTGCCGTCGAGCTGCGTGTAGCTCGCGTTCATGACCGGCATGTCCGCCAGCGCCTCGACGAGCGCGAACCCGATGAGGTGCGTGAACGAGATCTTGCCGCCGCGGCCGCGCGCGAGGTGGTTGTTGATGACGATCCGGTTGTCGACCATGAGCTTGGCCGGCACCGCGCGCACCGACGTCGCCGTCGGCACCTGGATGCTGGCCTCCATGTTCGTCACGACGCGAGCCGCGGGACCGCGGAGCTTCTGCACGTCGTCGCCGACGGTCTCCGCCTCGGCCTCCGGCGCGCCGGCGACCTTGCGGGCCGGGACCTGCGCGTACGGCGCGGTCGCGGGCTGGGCCGTCGCGACGGGCCGGGTCGCCAGGACCGCCTCGGCGGCGGCGTTGACCTCGGGGTCGGCCGGGAGCTTCGGGGGCTTGACGCGCTGCGCCGCCTCGGCGGCGGCCGAGCCGTCCGTCACCGCGGCCGGCACGACGGGGGCTGCCGGAGCCGCGGCGGGCGCAGCGGGAGCGCCGTTCACGGGCGCCGACGGCGCGCCGGCCGTCGTCGTGGCTGTCTCGGCACGCTCCGCCGGACGGTAGTCCTCGAAGAAGTCCCACCACGCGGGGTCCACCGCGTTCTTGTCCTGGAGGTACTGCTCGTACAGCTCGTCGACGAGCCACTCGTTCGCTCCGAACACGGAGCTTGCGTCGCTGATCGCCTCTGACTCAGCCTTCGGGGACACGCGAGGATCGCCCACTTTCACACACAGGTCGCTGTCGGTCACAGTCTGCGAGCAGACGCGAGACGGCACGCGGAAGGCGTGGCACCCGACGTCGGCACAGACTCGTCCGGATTCCGGACCACTCCAGCCTAGGCCCTCGACGGCGGCCCGGGGGGCTGCGCGGGGCGTTCGCGCGCGGCCTGTTCGCGGGTTCTTCACGCCGTGTCTGGGCCAGGCAAACGCGACCCCACGCGGACCTCGTCGGACGGCAAGATCGCGGAATTCCAAGCCATCGCGAGGTATCCGGGGCGCGCGGTGTGACGGAACTCACTCGCCCTCGCGCGCTCGTGACCCACGCTGTCAGCGCCAGGCTCAGCGCACGGTCGGGTCCTCGCCACCCGGCGCCGGGTCGTCGAGCAGGTCGGGCTCGACGGGGTGCGCGTGCGCCGGGAGCGTGACACGCATCGTCGCGCCGCTGCGCGAGTCCGCGACCTCGATCCGCCCCCCGTGCAGGTCGATCGCCCACCGGACGATCGCGAGGCCGATGCCCGTTCCGCCCGTCGAGCCGCCCGTCGTCGTGTGCGTCCCCGTCGCGCTGGCCCGGGCGAAGCGCTCGAAGATGCGCTCGCGGTCCTCCTTCGCGATCCCCGGTCCCTCGTCCACGATCTCGAGCACGACGTCGTCGTCCACGGGGTACGCCTCGAGCCGGATCTCGCCCCCCTGGGGAGAGTGCCGGATCGCGTTCTGCAGGAGGTTGGTCACGACCTGGTGCAGGCGCTCGCGGTCCGCCTCGAGCACGAGGTCGGGCGGCGTCACGTCGACGACGTACCGCAGCTGCTTCCCGGCCTCCACCATCGACACGGCCTCGGCGTTCTCCTCGAGGAAGTCGCCCACGTCGATCTCGGTGATGTTGAGGGCCGCCGCGCCGGCCTCGATGCGCGACAGGTCCAGCAGGTAGGAGACGAGGCGCGTGAGGCGCTCCGTCTGGGCCAGGGCCATCTCCATGGTCGCGGGCGTCGGCTGCGTGACGCCGTCGACGACGTTCTCGAGCTGCGCCTGGAGCGCCGCGATCGGCGTCCGCAGCTCGTGCGACACGTTCGCGATGAGCTCGCGGCGCACCTGGTCGCTCGTCGCGAGGTCCTCCGCCATGACGTTGAACGCGACGGCGAGCTGGCCCACCTCGTCCCGGCTCGTCGCCCGCACCCGACGCGTGTAGTCGCCGTCGGCCATGGCGCGCGCCGCCGCCGTCATCTCGCGCAGCGGCGACGTCATCCCGCGTGCGAGGAGCTGGGTGAGGAGCAGCGACAGGACGATCGCGAGCGGGAACGTGCGCGACGGCCCGAGCTGGTTCTGGAGCCCGATCCACGTGATGAGGACCGCGAGCGTGACGGTCGCGGCGACGAGCACGCCGAGCTTGATCTTCAGCGAGCGGAACGAGTCGAGCGGCCGGACGTCGGGCAGGTGCGGGCGGATCGTGTGCGCGCGGTGCACGCCGTTCCGCGCCGGACCGGGACTCGCCGACCCGCCCTGCGCCCGGCCCGTGCCCGTGCCGTCGACGGGGTCGGCGGGGTGGGAGGTCATCCGGCGGGCGGCTCGAACGCGTAGCCGACGCCGTGCACGGTCCGGATGAGGTCGGCGCCGAGCTTGCGGCGCAGCGCCTTGATGTGCGAGTCGACGGTGCGCGTCCCGCTCGCGTCGGCCCAGTCCCAGACCTCCGCGAGAAGCCGCTCGCGCGTGAGCACGGTCTTGGGCGAGCTCGCCAGCATGACGAGGAGCTCGAACTCGGTGGGCGTGAGGTGGACCTCCTCGCCGGCGCGGTACACGCGGCGCTGGGCCTTGTCGATCGTCACGTCGCCCACGGTCATGGGCGGGTCGGTCGGGGCGGTGCTCGCGGCCTGCGTGGCACGGTCGACCCGGCGCAGCAGCGCCTTGATGCGCGCGACGAGCTCGCGCATCGAGAAGGGCTTCGTCATGTAGTCGTCGGCGCCCACGCCGAGCCCGATGAGCATGTCGGTCTCGTCGTCGCGCGCGGTGAGCATGAGGATCGGTACGGGCTGCTCGGCCTGGATGCGCCGCGTCACCTCGAGGCCGTCGATGCCGGGCAGCATGACGTCGAGCACGATGAGGTCCGGTCGTAGCCGTGCCGCGGCGTCGACGCCGGAGAGCCCGTCGCGCGCGACCTCGACCCGCCAGCCCTCTGCGCTCAGACGCTGCGCGATCGCCGTCGCGATGGCGGGCTCGTCCTCGACGACGAGGACCGTGGCCGCCTGCTGCGGGGTGCCGCCGGCCAACGGCGCCGTCGTGGGCACGGGCCCGCGGCCCGGGACGGGACCGGCGCCCGCGCCGGTCGGTGATGCGCTCGCTGCCCTCGGATCTGCCATGGGATACAGCGTGGCACACGTCGGCCCAGGTCGGCCGGATTTCACCGCCACCCGGCGGTCGGTCGCCGCGCGCCCGGGCGGCGCGGGGCGAGCGGGCGCTAGCATCGTCGGCACGATGAAGAGCACCTCCCGATATCGGTGGAGCACCTCGTGGTAGGCGACTGGGTCATGGTCGCGCTCGGGGTGCTCCTCACCGCAGGCACCGCCGTGTTCGTGGCCAGCGAGTTCTCCCTGGTCACCCTCGACCCCGCCGTCCTCCCCGCGGGCGACGACCCCGACCAGGAGGGCGACAGACGCGGCTCCCCGCCGTCGGGCGGGAAGGCCCGTGCCGACCGGCGCGACCGCAGCGTCCGGGCCGGGCTCAAGCACCTGTCGACCGAGCTGTCGTCCGCGCAGGTCGGCATCACGCTCACGACGATCCTCCTCGGCTACACGGCGCAGCCCGCGCTGCTCTCGCTGTTCGGCTCCGGGCTGAGCGGCACGGCGCTCGGGCAGGCGGCGTCCGCCGTCCTCGCGGGGGTCCTGGCCCTCCTCGTCGTGAACTTCGTCTCGATGCTCTTCGGCGAGCTCATCCCCAAGAACTTCGCCCTGAGCGCCCCCTACGCGACGGCCCGGCAGGTCGTGCCGGTGCAGCGTCAGTTCACCAAGCTCTTCCGGCCCGTGATCGCCGTGCTCAACGGGTCGGCCAACGCGATCCTGCGACGCGTCGGCGTCGAGCCGCGCGAGGAGCTGTCGGGCGCCCGCTCGGCCTCCGAGCTCGCCGCGCTCGTGCGCCGCTCCGCCCAGGAGGGCACGCTGGACGTGTCCGTCGCGACGCTCCTCACCAACTCCATCGAGCTCGACGAGCTGAGCGCCGTCGACGTCATGACGGACCGGATGCGGATGGTCGTGGTCGACCGTGACGCGACGGCCGCGGACGTCGTGGACGCCGCTCGGCGGACCGGGCACTCCCGGTTCCCGGTCATCGGCGAGGACCGCGACGACGTCGTCGGCCTCGTCCACCTGCGCCGCGCCGTCGCCGTCCCGTACGAGCGGCGCGAGGAGGTCCCCGCGGCGGCGCTCATGGTCGAGGCGCCCCGGGTGCCCGAGACCGTGCGCCTCGGCCCGCTGCTCGTCGAGCTGCGCGGCTTCGGGCTCCAGATGGCGGTCGTGGTCGACGAGTACGGCGGCACCTCCGGCGTCGTGACGCTCGAGGACGTCGTCGAGGAGCTCGTGGGCGACGTGGCGGACGAGCACGACCCGCGCCGCTCCGGAGCGGCCCGCCGTGCGGACGGCTCCTGGCTGGTCCCGGGCGTCATGCGGCCCGACGAGCTCACCGAGGTCACCGGGCTCCGCGCGCCCGAGGACGGCGCGTACGAGACGCTCGGCGGCCTTGTCATGGCACGCCTCGGGCGCGTGCCGGAGCCGGGCGACGAGGTCGTCGCGGGCGACGGCCGCGACCGCGTCGTGCTGCGCGTGGAGGCGATGGAGGGCCGGCGGGTCGAGCGGCTCTCGGTCCGCGCGGCCCCGGTGGAGGTGGAGTCGTGAGCTCGACCACCGCGCTCCTCGTCGCCGTCCTCCTGCTCGCGGGCAACGCGTTCTTCGTCGGCGCCGAGTTCGCCGTCATCTCCGCGCGCCGCTCGGCGATCGAGCCGCTCGCCGCGCAGGGGAACCGGCGGGCGCAGACCGTCCTGTGGGCGATGGAGAACGTGTCGCTCATGCTCGCGTGCGCCCAGCTCGGCGTGACGGTCTGCTCCACCGGCCTCGGCGTCGTCGCGGAGCCCGCGCTCGCGCACCTCATCGAGGACCCGTTGCGGGCCCTGGGCGTGAGCACGTCGCTCGCCCACCCGATCGCCTTCGTCGTCGCGCTCGCGATCGTCGTCTACCTGCACGTGGTCCTGGGCGAGATGGTGCCCAAGAACCTCGCCGTCGCCGGTCCCGAGACGGCCGTGATGTGGTTCGGCCCGCCGCTGGTGTGGATCGGGCGCGTGCTGCGGCCCGTCATCGTCGCGCTCAACTGGCTCGCGAACCACGCCGTCCGGGCGACGGGGGTCGAGCCCAAGGACGAGGTCGCCTCCGCCTTCACGGCGGAGGAGGTCCAGTCGATCGTCGAGCACTCCCAGGCGGAGGGCGTGCTCCGGGACGAGCAGGGCCTCCTCTCGGGCGCGATCGAGTTCTCCGAGCGCACCGCGCAGGACGTCATGGTGCCCGTCGCCGACCTCGTCACGGTCACCGAGGGCTGCACGCCCGAGGAGGTCGAGCGCCTCGTGGCGAAGACCGGGTTCTCGCGGTTCGCGGTCGCCGACGTCGCGGGCGAGCTCGTCGGCTACCTCCACGTCAAGGACGTGCTGTACGCGGACGAGACGACGCGCGGGGCCCCCGTCCCGTCCTGGCGCGTGCGGGCGCTCGCGACCGCCGCGCCCGGCGACGAGGTCGAGGACGCGCTCCGGGCGATGCAGCGCTCGGGAGCGCACCTGGCACGCGTCGACGCGCCCGAGGGCGGACGCGCCCTCGGCGTCGTCTTCCTCGAGGACATCCTCGAGGAGCTCGTGGGGGAGGTGCGCGACGCCATGCAGCGTCGGCACTGACGAGCGCCCCGGCGTCCGGCACCGGTCCTGAGCAGGGGACTTGGCATCGTCGGAGTGCTTCGTTACTGTTCCGTGATTGATCGGTCATCGGTGGCCCGAGGGCCACCCCGAAGGGTGAGAGGCAGGTGGCGGGTGGAGTCGCAGCAGACCGACGCACCCGCCCTCGAGTCCCGACGGGCACGGCGCGAGGCGGAGCAGGGCACGCGCCGTCGCCGCCCCCAGGCACAGGTCTCCAGCCAGCACCGCTGGATGCCGCGCATCGCCGTCCTCGGGACGCTCGCCGCCGCGACGATCGCGATGCCCCTCTCCGCCGGCGCGGACGACGGCCTGGGGACCGGTTCGCCCTTCGAGCCCGAGACGCGACCGCTGGGCCCCAGCGCGCTCGACCTCGCGACCGCCGCGTCGACGGCGCCCGCGGTGTCCCAGAGCGTCGCCGCCGCGCCCCGTGTCGAGGTGCGGCGCGAGGCGGCGTCCCGGTCCGCCGCGCGCGACCCGCTGCCGGGCTGCGACCCGACGGTTCGCCCCGCCGGCACCAACGGCAACCTCGACGAGCACGCGCTGTGCGAGCTCTGGCAGGCGGGCGAGCACCTGCGGCCCGACGCGGCCGTCTCGCTGTCGGCCATGAACGAGGCCTTCCGGGCGACGTTCGGCCGCGACCTGTGCCTCGTCTCGTCGTACCGCACGCTCTCGACGCAGGTCTCGCTCAAGTCCTCCCGCGGCGCGTTCGCCGCACCTCCCGGCTGGTCCATGCACGGGTGGGGCCTCGCGATCGACCTGTGCTCGGTCGAGACCGGCTCGCGCGAGGTCTACGCGTGGATCAACCAGAACGGTGCCACCTACGGCTGGGCCAACCCGGCCTGGGCCAAGCGCGGCGGCAGCGGCGCCTACGAGCCGTGGCACTTCGAGTTCGTCCAGGGCGTCGAGGAAGTCCAGAACTCCTGACACGCGGCCCCCGTCGTCCGCCGTGGCGGCTCGGGGGACCGTAGTCTCGGAACCGTGGCCGACCTGCTCCTCGCCGCGGTCGTCCTGCGCCGTCCCGAGCACGCGCTCGCCGCGCAGGTGCTGAGCCTCGCGCTCACCGGCCTCGTCCGGGTGGATCCGACGGCGTCCGGCTCGTCCCCCGTGCTCGTCCTCCTCGACGCGTCGCCCACCTCCGAGCGCGAGCACCTCGCGCTGTCGGTGCTGTTCGGGGACGCTGCGGCGCCCGGCGCGCGCGTCGCCCTCGACCCGGCCGACGGCGTCCTGCGGGGCCGGGTGCACGACGCGTCCCGCCGCGTCGTGCAGGGTGCGCGTCGCGACGGCTACCTCGAGCCCGGGCGGGCGCGTCGTCTCACGGAGAAGGGCGAGGCCGTGCGCGCCGAGCTCGTGGCGCTGGAGGACGCCGTCGAGCGCGAGGTCGCCGACGCCCGGGCGCACGACCACGCGCGCGAGCACGTCTCGTCCGGGGCGCTCCCGTGGGCCGTGCTGTTCGGGCACGAGCCCGGGTGGGTGCCGGTCGACCGCCGGTCGGTCCGCTTCGACGTCGCCGCCGTGTGCGCGGCGGCCGACGCGCTGCGCTGACGACCTGCGTCGGACTCCCGTGGTGCCCGGCCGCGGACCTACGGCCCGGAGAGCCGCTCGTTGCGGCCGAAGTCCTGGAGGAACCGTGGGCCCGACGCCGCGAGCTCGGCCTCGAACTCCTCGCGCCACGAGCCGTACGGCCGGTTCGCGAGGGCGTCGTTGGAGAAGCGGGGGTCGTCGGTGAGCTCCGTGACGCAGAAGGCGGGGATCTGCAGGTCCGTGACGGGGCCGGTGCGCTCGCACTCCGCGACGACGAGCGGGTGGTTCGCCCCGCCGAACACGTCGACGACCCAGCCGTCCGCCCCGACCCAGACGGAGTACCGCGTCTTGACGACGCGCGCCCCGCCGCGCCGGATCATCTGCACGCCCACCGCGACGTCGACCTCGCGCTCCGCCTCGTACCGCGTGCCGCCCGCCACGGGGCCCTTGACGGTGAGGGTGCACAGGTCGACCGCGGGTGCGTAGCGGTCCAGGAGGTGCACGGCGTCCGTCGTGGGGTCCATCGTCGCGTCGACCGTGGGGACCTTGGCGCGCAGCCGCAGGGCGTAGCCCTCGTCGGCCAGGTAGTAGCTCTGGACGATGAGCGCCGGCGCGTCGCGCAGGTCCTCGGGCAGGTCGCGCACGAGGAAGCGCCGCTCGAACTCGAAGTCCCCGTAGCCGCCGTCGGTCATGGCCCCACCGTAGCGGGCGCGCGGGACGGGGCACGGGAAGCAGGCGAGGTCGACGGTCCCGGAGACGGCGCGAGCCCGGCCGCCGGAGGCGGGCCGGGCTCGTCGGAGCGGTGCAGGGTGCCCTCGATAGGATTCGAACCTACGACCTTCTGCTCCGGAGGCAGACGCTCTATCCACTGAGCTACGAGGGCGAGCGCCGACGGTGTCCGCCGACGCGATGCACGAGACTACCAGCACGTCCGGGGTGCGTGGGCCCGTCGGCGGCCCGGCGGCCCGGACGCCCGGCGGGCCTCGCGCGAAATGCCGCGACGGAGGGTGCTCGCGCCTCGGTAGAATCGCCCGGTGACCCCCGACGAGCTCTCCGAAGCGCTGAGCGCTGCCCTGGCCGCCGCCGTCGCCGACGGCACCCTCGCCCTGGACCCCACCGCGGTCCCCGAGCGCGTCCACGTGGAGCGACCCCGCCAGCGCGAGCACGGCGACTGGGCCACGAACGTCGCGCTGCAGCTCGCCAAGAGGGCGGGCACGACGCCGCGCGCCCTCGCCGAGGACCTCGCGACGCGGCTCGCCGCGACCCCGGGCGTCAAGGCCGTGGACGTCGCCGGCCCGGGCTTCCTCAACATCACGCTCGACGCGGCCGCCGCGGGCGAGCTCGCGCGCACGATCGTCGACGCGGGCCCGGCCTACGGACGCAACGACGCGGAGGCGGGCACGAAGGTCAACCTCGAGTTCGTCTCCGCCAACCCGACCGGGCCCATCCACATCGGCGGCGTCCGCTGGGCCGCCGTCGGCGACTCGCTCGCGCGCGTGCTCGAGGCGAGCGGCGCGGACGTGACGCGCGAGTACTACTTCAACGACCACGGCGCGCAGATCGACCGGTTCGCGCGCTCGCTCCTCGCCCGTGCCCGCGGCCTGGAGGCGCCCGAGGACGGGTACGGCGGCGAGTACATCACCGAGATCGCGGACGCGGTGATCGCGGACGCGCTCGCCGCCGGCGACCCCGACCCGCGGACGCTGCCCGACGCCGAGGCGCAGGAGGTCTTCCGGGCGCGCGGCGTCGAGCGCATGTTCGGCGAGATCAAGGCGTCGCTGCACGACTTCGGCGTCGACTTCGACGTGTACTTCCACGAGGACTCGCTGCACGAGTCCGGTGCCGTGGAGCGTGCCGTCGAGCGCCTGCGCGAGTCGGGGCACATGTTCGAGCAGGACGGCGCGACGTGGCTGCGCACGACCGACTTCGGCGACGACAAGGACCGCGTCGTCATCAAGTCGGACGGCGACGCCGCGTACATCGCGGGCGACATCGCGTACTACCTCGACAAGCGCGAGCGCGGGTTCGACGAGGTCATCATCATGCTCGGCGCGGACCACCACGGGTACGTCGGGCGCATGATGGCGGTGTGCGCCGCGTTCGGCGACACCCCGGGGAAGAACCTGCAGCTCCTCATCGGGCAGATGGTCAACCTCGTCAAGGACGGGCACCCCGTGCGCATGTCCAAGCGCGCCGGGACCGTCGTGACGCTCGAGGACCTCGTGGACGCCGTCGGCGTCGACGCCGCGCGCTACTCCCTCGCGCGCTCGTCGGCGGACCAGAACATCGACCTCGACCTCGACCTGCTCGCACGGGCGACGAACGAGAACCCCGTCTACTACGTCCAGTACGCGCACTCGCGCACGGCGGCGGTGGACCGCAACGCGGCCGACCGCGGCGTCGCGCGCGCCGACGGCTTCGAGCCCGCGCTGCTCGACCACCCGAGCGAGGCCGCGCTCATCGGACGCCTCACCGAGTTCCCGCGCATCGTGGCCCAGGCCGCAGAGCTGCGCGAGCCGCACCGCGTCGCGCGCTACCTCGAGGCGCTCGCGGGCGACTACCACACGTGGTACCAGCAGAAGTCGCAGCGCGTCCTGCCCTACCCCGACGAGGAGGTCACGGACACGCACCGCACGCGCCTGTGGCTCAACGACGCGGTGCGCCAGGTGCTCGCCAACGGCCTGGGGCTGCTCGGCGTGACCGCGCCGGAGCGCATGTGAGCACGGGCCTGCCGGGGTACCCCGGCGAGCCGTGGTCGCGGGGCGTGCGCCGGCGTGACGACGGGGCCGTCGAGGTCGCGGGCGTCGACGTCCACGACCTCGCGGCCGAGCACGGCACGCCCGCGTACGTGCTCGACGAGGCAGACTTCCGGGAACGCGCCCGCGCCTACCGCACGGCCTTCGAGGCGGCGTTCCGGGCGGTCGGGTCGGACGTCGACGTCTACTACGCGGGCAAGGCCCTGCTCACGGTGGCCGTCGCGCGCTGGGCGCGCGAGGAGGGCCTGCGGGTCGACACGGCGAGCGGGGGAGAGCTCGCCGTCGCGCTGCGCGCGGGCGTCCCGGGCCCGGAGATCGGGCTGCACGGCAACAACAAGTCCGACGCCGAGATCGGCCGGGCCCTCGACGAGGGCGTGGGCCGGATCATCGTCGACTCCCTCGTCGAGGTCGAGCGCGTCGCGCGCCTCGCGGGGGAGCGCGGCGTCGTCGCGCCCGTCATGGTGCGCGTGACGACGGGCGTCCACGCGGGCGGGCACGAGTACATCTCGACCGCGCACGAGGACCAGAAGTTCGGCCTGTCGATCGCGGCGCCCCGCGGCGCGGAGGGCGGCCCGTCCGGCGACTCCCCGGCCATGGTCGCGCTGCTCGACGTCGTGGCCCGGCCCGAGCTGCACCTGCTCGGGATCCACTCGCACATCGGCTCACAGATCCTCGACCCCTCGGGCTTCGAGGTCGCCGCGCGCGCGGTGCTGGAGCTGCGGGCCCGGCTCGCCGCGCGGTCGGGCGTGCTCGTCGACGAGGTGGACATCGGCGGGGGCTACGGCATCGCCTACCTCCCCGGCGAGGTCGCGCTCGACCCCGAGCGCGTCGCGAAGGACGTCGCCGCCGCCGTCGACGCGGTGGCCGCCGAGCTCGGGACGCCACTGCCGCGGTTCTCGATCGAGCCCGGCCGCGCGATCGTCGGGCCGGCCGGCCTCACGCTCTACACCGTGGGCACGGTCAAGCCGGTGACGCTCGACGACGGCCGCGTGCGCACGTACGTGTCGGTCGACGGCGGCATGAGCGACAACATCCGCCCGGCGCTCTACGAGGCGCAGTACCACGCGGAGATCGTCGGCCGGTCCTCGGACGCGGAGCCCGTGCTCGCGCGCGTCGTCGGCAAGCACTGCGAGAGCGGCGACATCGTCGTCCACGAGGTGCAGCTCCCCGGCGACGTGCGCGCGGGGGACCTCCTCGCGGTGCCCGCGACCGGGGCCTACGGCCGCTCGATGGCGTCGAACTACAACCTGCTGACGCGCCCGCCCGTCGTCGCGGTGCACGACGGCGCGAGCCGCGTGCTCGTGCGTCGCGAGACCGTCGACGACCTCCTCGCGCTCGACGAGGGCTGACCCGCCCCGAAGACACCTCTTCCGACGGCCCGTGACCTGCCAGGTCACGGGCCGTCGTCGTGCGTGCGCCGACCGCGCGGTGACGGCATGGCCCGGGGTGACGGGGGCCACAGTTCTGGCGCACTGTCAGATACTTGTCAGGTTAGGCTTTGCTAAATAAGGTAAGGCACGGCTTACTCAGATCGTCCGCGTGCGCACCCCGGTGGAGCGCGCCGAACCGGAGCACCGCACCCATGCCTCAGGACCCTCCCCGTCCGCCCCGCACCGACCCGTCGTCACGACGCGCCCGTCGCGGTGCCCGTCCCGCCTCGGTCGTCGTCCTCGGCGCGCTGCTCGCGGTCCTGACCGCGTGCTCCCTGACCGGCGCGGCCGGCACCGGCGCCGGCACTGCAGCCGTGGACACCACGCCGCTCGCCGAGCTCGACGCGCTGGACGACCCCCGCTCGTACGTCGGGGAGTCGACCGCCGTCCTCGCGGACGCCGCGATCGATCCCGTGGCGCTGGACCCGCAGCCGGCCCTGCCTGCGACGGTGACCGACACCCAGGGGACCGAGGTCACCGTCACCGACACGAGTCGCATCCTCGCGCTCGACCTCTACGGCTCGACGTCGCGCGTCGTGTTCGAGCTCGGCCTGGGGGAGAACGTCGTCGGCCGTGACCTGTCCTCGGGCTTCGAGGAGATCGCCGACGAGCCGCTCGTCACGACGAACGGGCACGAGCTGAGCGGCGAGGCGATCCTCGAGCTCGCGCCGACGGTGATCATCACCGACACGACGCTCGGGCCCTGGGACGTGGTCCTCCAGATGCGCGACGCGGGGATCCCCGTCGTGGTCGTGGACTCCCACCGGAACCTGGACAACGTCGGCACGCTGATCCAGCAGGTCGCCGACGCGCTGGGCGTCCCGGAGGAGGGCGCGGCGCTCGCGGAGCGCACGCAGGGCGAGATCGACGCGAAGCTCGCGGAGATCGCGACCCTCGTCCCGCAGGACCCGGCGGACCGTCTGCGCATCGCGTTCCTCTACGTGCGCGGCCAGGCCGGGGTGTACTACCTGTTCGGCTCCGGCTCGGGCGCGGACTCGCTGGTCAGCGCGCTCGGCGGCGTCGACGTCGCGACCGAGATCGGCTGGGACGGGATGCGGCCCGTCAACGACGAGGGCCTCGTCGCGATGCAGCCGGACCTCCTCCTCATGATGACGAAGGGCCTCGAGTCCGTCGACGGCGTGGACGGGCTGCTCGAGCAGCTCCCGGCGATCGCCCAGACGCCCGCGGGCCAGCACCGGCGCATCGTCGACATGGCCGACACCGAGATCCTCAGCTACGGCCCGAACACCGCGGGCGTGCTCGACGCCCTCGCCCGCGCGATCTACGCGCCGACGCCCGGGGACGCCTCGTGACGACGACCCACGTCCCGCGGGACGCGACAACCGACACCACCACCGATGCGGCCGTCGCGACGCTGCGGGACCTCGACGGCCCGGTCGCGCTGCCGCCGGCCCGTCCCGCGCGCGTGACCGCGCTCTTCGTCGCCCTGGCCGTCCTGCTCGTCGTCCTCGGGCTGGTCTCCGCCGGGGTCGGGCAGCTCCACGTGGCGCCGCTCGAGGTGCTCGGGTCGGTCCTGCACCGGCTCGGGCTCGACGTCGGGCCGATGCCGTCGCACCCCAACGGCGACGCGGCGCTGTGGACCATCCGGTTCCCGCGCGTCGTCATGGCGATGACGGTGGGCGCGGCGCTCGCGACCGCGGGCGCCGTCATGCAGGGCGTGTTCGGCAACCCGCTCGCCGAGCCGGGCGTCGTGGGGGTCTCCGCGGGGGCGGCGGTCGCCGCGTGCTCGACGATCGTCTTCGGCATCACCGTGCTCGGCCCGTGGACCATCGCCGTCGCGGCGTTCGTCGGCGGGCTCCTCACCACGCTGCTCGTCTACGCGCTCGCGCGGTCGCAGGGCCGCACCGAGGTCGTCACGCTCGTCCTCACGGGCGTCGCGGTGAACGCCGTGTGCGGCGCGGGCCTGGCGTTCCTCACGTTCCTCGGCGACACGCAGGCGCGCGAGCAGATCGTCTTCTGGCAGCTCGGCAGCCTCAACGGCACCCGGTGGCCGTACGTCGCGATCGTCCTGCCGCTCGTGCTCGTCGGGATCGGCGTGGCCGTCGTGCTCGCGCGCCGGCTCGACCTGCTCTCGCTCGGCGAGCGCGCCGCGCGCCACCTCGGGGTCGACGTCGAGCGGCTGCGGATCGTGTGCATCGTCGCCGTCGCGCTGCTCACGGGCGCGGCGGTCGCGTTCTGCGGCATCATCGCGTTCGTCGGGCTCGTCGTGCCGCACCTCGTACGCATGGTCGTGGGGCCGGGGCACCGCGTGCTCGTCCCCGCGAGCGCGCTCGGCGGCGCGGTGCTGCTCACCGGCGCCGACCTGGTCGCCCGCACCGCGGTGCCGTACGCGGACCTGCCGCTCGGCATGCTCACCGCGCTCGTCGGCGGGCCGTTCTTCTTCTGGCTCCTGCGCCGCACGCGCCGCACGGCGGGGGGCTGGGCATGACCGCGACCGTGAACCCGCCCGTGCTGAGCGCCCGGGGCGTCGGCGTGCGGATCGAGGGCGCGACGATCCTCGCCGACGTCGACCTCGACGCGCTCGCGGGCGAGGTGCTCGTGCTCGTCGGGCCCAACGGCGCCGGCAAGTCGACCCTGCTGGGCGTCCTCGCGGGCGACACGGCGCCGACGACCGGGACCGTCGCGTGGGAGGGCGAGCCCCTCGGCGCGGTCGGGGTCGCCGAGCTCGCCCGACGCCGCGCGGTGCTCCTGCAGGAGACGCGCCTCAGCTTCCCGTTCCGCGTCGTCGACGTCGTCCGCATGGGCCGCGCCCCGTGGCGCGGCACCGCGCGCGAGGAGCACGACGACGAGGCCGTGGCGCGCGCGCACGTCACCGCCGACGTCCTGCACCTCGCGGCCCGCCGGTTCCCGAGCCTGTCGGGCGGGGAGAAAGCGCGCGCGTCGTTCGCGCGCGTCCTCGCCCAGGAGCCGCGGCTCCTGCTGCTCGACGAGCCGACCGCCGCGCTCGACATCCGGCACCAGGAGCACGTCCTCGCGCAGGCCCGTGAGCGCGCCCGGGCGGGCGACGCCGTCGTCGTCGTGCTGCACGACCTCTCCCTCGCCGCCGCGTGGGCGGACCGCGTCGTCGTGCTCGACGGCGGCCGGGTCGCCGGCGTCGGCGCGCCCGACGACGTGCTCTCCGACGACCTCCTGACCCGCGTCTACCGCCATCCCGTGCGCACGCTGCGCCACCCCGAGACCGGCGAGCTGCTCGTGCTCCCGGCACGCACCGCCACCCTGCCGACCCCGGAGCCGTCCCTCCCATGACCACCCCGACGATCCTGCCCACGCACCTCCCGGCCCGCGCCCGTCGGCGTCCCGGCGCACGGAGCGCGCTCTCCGCGCTGCTCGCTCTCCTCGTGACCGCGTCCGCCGCCCTCGTCGGGACGGTCGTCGGTGCCGCTCCCGCGCACGCCGCGGCGCGCGTGACCGTGACGAACGACCAGGGCCGTGCCGAGGCCGACGCGACGTACGCGACGACGCTCACGCTCAGCGGCTCCGGGTTCCAGTCGATCCAGGGGGCGTTCGGCGGGGTGTACGTCTTCTTCGGCTGGGTGTCCGACCCCGCGGGCGGGTCGTGGGCCCCGAGCCGCGGCGGCAGCACCGGTGCGGACTACCGGTACGTGCCCGACTCGGAGCAGGCCGACAACCAGGGCTTCCAGCGGTTCGTCGCGTTCCCGGGCTCGGACACGGAGTACGCCGCGAACGGTGGCGTGGTCGCCGCCGACGGGACGTGGTCGACGCAGCTCGTCGTCCCGGGACCGACGTTCCAGGCGCTCGACCGCAGCGGGAACGCCGTGACCGTCGACTGCCGCGAGGTGCAGTGCGGGGTCATCACGATCGGCGCGCACGGCGTGCCGAACGCCAACAACGAGACGTTCACGCCGGTCGCGTTCACCGACGCCCCGGCGGGCGGGGGCGGTGGTACGACGTCGGGCGCGACCTCCGGCGCCGCCGACCAGGCGGTCGCGGCGCAGGACGGGTCGGGCGAGGCCGCACCCGCGCCGGCCGCCGCGGCCGGCACGGCGACGATCGGCGTCGACCAGGCGACCGCCGTCGCGGGCCGCGCGCTGAGCTTCGTGGCGCAGGGCTTCCAGCCGGGCGAGCAGGTCGTGGCGGTCCTCGACGACGGCGTGCTCGCCGTCGGTCCGCTCACCGCGGGGAACCAGGGCGAGGTCGCCGGCCTGCTCGAGCTGCCCGCGGACCTGCGGGTCGGGACGCACGTGCTCCGCCTGACGGGCGCCGGGTCGGGCCTCGCGCCCGAGGTTGAGATCACGGTCCGCAAGGACCCCGCCGCGGTCGCCGCGGAGGAGGCCGCGGCCGAGGCCGCCGTGAGCGCCGGGCGGGGCTACTCCGCGGCCGAGATCGCCGTCGGCGTGGCGGCGCTCGTGCTGCTCCTCGTGCTCGTCTCGTCGTTCGTCTCCGCGCGTCGCCGGCGGCGTGCGGCCCGCGCGGACGAGGCGACGGCCGGCGGCTCCGGGGACGCGCGGGAGTCGACGGCGGACGTCGGACCCGGGAACGTGACGGTGGCACCGTCGGTCCCGGCAGGGCACGACGGCTGGCACGACGGCCCGCGCGTCGACCTGCACGACGACGCGCCGACCCAGAGCCTGCCGCCCGTGGTCGTCCCGCAGGGTGAGCCCGTGGGGCGGCACGCATGAGCGCCAGGACGCGCGCGCGGCGCTGGGGCGCCCGGGTCGCGGCGCTCGCGGGGCTCGGTCTGGTGGCGCTCGCGGGCCCGGTCGGGCCCGGGGCGACCGCCGCGACCGCGACGGGCGGGGGCCTCGGTGCGGGGCTGGGCATCGACGACGACGGCCGGCCGGACTCGGCGGGGCTGCCGGTCACGGTCACGGTCCCGACGCTGGACGCGGCCGGCGGGCCGTTCACCGTGTCCGACGCCCAGCTCCGGTGGGGCCTCAACCACGAGGCGGGCAGCGCCGCGTTCTTCGGCGGCTGCAACTTCCTCATGGCGGGCGTGCCCGGGACCGACGGCGACACGCACGGCGGCAAGGTCTGGACCGAGGCCCACGGCTTCTACCGCGCGAGCGAGGGCGACGTGCGCGTCGTGCGGGCCGACGCGTCGGGCGCGGAGCGCACCGCGACCTTCGCGACGCGGTGCCAGGCGCCCGACGGGCAGCAGGTGTCGCTCGCGAACAACCTCAGCACCGGGGGGCAGGTCGTCGTGGACGGCGGTGCCGGGACCGTGGACCCCGAGGCCGGGACCGCGACGATCCGGTGGAAGGGCACGTTCACGACCGTCTTCTACGGCGGCCTGACCTACTGGTGGGCCAGCGACCCGGTGCTCACCGTCCGGGCGGACGGGACGGGCGAGCTCACCGCGACCGCGGGCGGGTTCGGCACGTCCATGGAGGACATGACCCGCTGGGAGCGCCTACCCGCGACGCAGGTCGTGCTCGCGGACCTCGAGAAGGTCCTGCTGGGCGACCGCGTGGGCTTCCGCGCCGTGCCGCGCTACCTCGGCGTTACGACCGCCGCGACCGGGCTCACCGTCCGGCAGACGGCGCGGACGAGCGAGAACGCCGCCCACTGGGGTGCCTTCCCCACGAGCTTCGTGCAGTTCCAGGTGCGGACGGGGCAGGCCGCGTACTGGTACACCTCGGGCGGTCAGCGTGACTGGGCGAAGGTCGCGGCGCCGCTGTACGTGAGCTACGACGCCGACGCACCCGTCCCGCAGCAGCCGGGCGGCGAGGCGACGCCGCCGGCGGGGACGGTGTCCAACCCCGTGCTCACGCCCCCGGGCGTCCGCACCGGGCCCGGAGCGGGGGCGGGGAGCGGGGCGGCTGCCTCTCGGGCGACGTCCTCGCTCGGACCCCCGACGGACACGGCGGCGCCCGTCGCGTTCCTCGCGACCCCCGCCGCCACGATCGGCGCCGCGCGCACCGGGCTCGTCCCCGACCTCGCGGACGCCCTGCGCGACCCGTCACAACGGCTCGCGCTCATGACCACCGGGCTGCTGCTCGCCTCCGCGGGCACGGTCGTCGGGTTCCGGAAGGGCTGGCTCGTCCTGCCCTTCCGGGGATAGAGGTCCGCCCCGCCGTCGGGCCCCGGGCTGGCACCCGGACCCGACGGCAGGGCGGTCGCGCCGGTTCGCCCGGCATCGCGCACGCGGGCAGCGCGCGCACCCACCACTCACGAGAGCACCACTCACGGAGCACAGGAGCCGGCACCGCCGGCACGAGAGGACATCATGCACACGCACAGACACCGGACGCGACCCACGCACCGGCTGGTCGCCGGCGCCGCCGTCGCCGCGATCGGCCTCGGCACGGTCTGGGTCGCCGCGCCCGCGCAGGCGGCCGAGCAGACGGTCGAGGGGGCCTCCTTCGTGTGGGGCCTCAACGGCTACGCGCAGAAGGGCATCTTCGGGCCCTGGACGTACAAGGACCTCACGGGCGACGCCGCCCAGCTCGTCGGGAGCGTCTCCGGCGGGACGCAGTCGGAGTACGTCGTCGACCCCGTCCCGGCAACGTCCTTCCCGGCCGAGCACGCGGGCAAGACCCCCAACGCCGTGAAGTTCACCGAGGGCTCCGGGACCTACGACGCGGACACGCACGAGCTCGCGCTCGCCTGGTCCGGCAGCTACACGGTCAACGCCTACCCGGCCCAGTTCGGCGCGCCCGACGAGATCTACGCGAACCCGCAGCTCGTCGTCGAGGCGGACGGCTCCGGGTCCTTCAGCGCAGAGTTCACGCTCGGCGCGGGGATCGACATGTCCGGCAACCCCGTCGACGAGCAGAGCTACGGACGCCTCGACCTCGTGACGTTCTCCCCGGGCTCGGTCGACGTCGTCGATGCCGACACGGTCCGCATCACGCCCGACTTCCAGGGCATCGAGGTCGACCCCGCCGACAGCTCGCCGCAGACGCGCAACTGCGTCGCGTCGGGCACCGCGACGGGCTGGTGGGGCTCCTGGGCGCCCGAGTTCGTCACCACCCTGCCGGGCAGCGTCCGCCCGCACTTCTACTCGACCGGCTGCGGCGGCATGCAGGACCTCAAGCCGGCCCTGCCGATCGACGTCACCTACACGGTCGACGCCGGCCCCGTCGACCCGGGTGGTCCGGGCGAGCCCGGGGAGCCGGGCGAGGGCGACGTGCCGATCGACGTGACCGTGCCCGAGGTCGACGAGCCCGAGGAGCCGGGCGAGTTCGTCTGGACGATCGAGGGGGGCACCCCGGCCGTGAGCCTCGGCACCGCGACCGTGCGCGACGGCTCGTTCGTCGCGAGCGGCGTGCTGCCGAAGGTGACGATCACCGACACCCGCGCGGGCCAGCCCGCGTGGGCGATCAACGGGTCCGTGAGCGACTTCGCGTCGGGCGCCAAGACCTTCTCCGGCAAGCACCTCGGCTGGGGCCCGGCGCTCGCCGGGGACAACACGGTGGGCGCGGGCAACGGGCGCGTCGTCGTCGCGGGCGAGGGCGAGGGCCTCAAGGCGTCGTCGACGCTCGCGTCGGCCCCCGCCGGCCACCCGAAGGGCTCGGTCCAGGCCGAGGCCGCGATCGACCTGCGCCTGCCGCTCGACACGGGGGCCGGGGACTACACCGGCGTCCTGACGCTCACCGCGGTGGGCTGACCGGACCGATGAACCGCGCCGCCGCCCCCGTCCGTACGCACCGCCCCGCTCGGGGCGCGGCGGCGCTCGTCGCCGTGCTCGTCGCCGTGCTCACCGGCACGCTCGCCGTCCTGCTCGCGCTCGTCCCTGCGGGGACGGCGCGGGCGGGCGGCGCGGTGCCCACGGCGCCTTCGGCGCCCGTGGTGTCCACCCTCGCGGGGGACACCACGGGCGACCTCAGCTGGGGCCTCCTGCCCGCCGACAACGACCACGGCACCGACCGGCCCAACTTCTCCTACGCCGTCCGGCCCGGCGACACGATCACCGACACGGTCGTCGTGACGAACCGCTCCGCGCAGCGCCTGGAGCTGCGCACCTACGCCGCCGACGCGTTCACGACGACGTCGGGCCAGCTCGACCTGCTCCCCGCGGCGGAGCGCTCGACGGACCTCGGCGCGTGGATCACGCTCGGGTCCGGCTCGATCACCGTCGACCCCGGCCAGTCGATCGACGTCCCGTTCACCATCGCCGTGCCTGCCGACGCGTCGCCCGGAGACCACTCGGCCGGCGTCATCACCTCCCTCGTCCAGCAGGCGTCGGCGTCCACGGTGGCGCTCGACCGGCGCCTCGCGCTGCGCGTGCACGCGCGCGTCGAGGGTGCGCTCGCCCCGGCGGTCGAGGTGAGCGACGTGGAGGTGGTCCACCACGACGTCGCGAACCCGTTCGGCACCTCGTCGGCGACCGTGCGGTACACCCTGACCAACACCGGGAACGCGCGCGTCGTGCCCGCCGAGTCCGTCGCCGTGACGGGACCGTTCGGCTGGGCGGCCACCACCGCGAGCGACGGGGAGCTGCCGGAGCTGCTCCCCGGCTCCGCGCTCGAGCGCGAGGTCGCCGTCACCGGGGTACGACCCCTCGGCCGCGCCGACGCCACCGTGGACGTGACCGCCACCGCTGTCGGGATCGGCGGCGGCGCGACGGCGAGCGACGACGGCGCGGCGCAGACCTGGGCGGTCCCCTGGGCCGCTCTCGTGCTCGTCGGGCTGGCGCTGCTCGTCGCGCTGCGTGGCCCGGCGCTCGTCGCCGCGCTCCGTCGTCGGCGCGCGGGGGACGCCCCGGGCGGTCTGCGAGCGGCCGGCTCGGCGACCGCGACCGGGACCTCGGCCTCTGTCGCAGTCTCGACGAGCCCGGTGGCGGGCCCCGCCCCGGAGGTGCGCGCCACGGCGCAGGGCGCGACCGCGCTCACCGCGACCGAGCTCGAGGAAGCGCTGGAACGGGCGCGCGCCGAGGGCCGGGCCCAGGCGCTCGCGGAGCGCGTCGACCGGGACCCCGAGGGCTGACCTCCTTCGGCGGTCCGACACGTGGTCGCACGGCGCCCGGCCGAGGAGCGGCCACGTATCCTGTCGCTGCCGTTCCCTCGCCCGACCCGTCGCCCCGCGCGACGGCCCGGTACCCGTCACCGGTTACCGGTCCGCGGACCTGGGAGCGCGCCCCGCCCGTCCCCGAGGAAGGTCCGTCGTGCCCCCTGCCGCCGAGTCCCACCCGCCCCTGCGCGTCGCCCTGCTGGGGTGCGGCGTCGTCGGCACCCAGGTCGCGCGGCTGCTGACGGAGCAGGCCGACGACCTCGCCTCGCGCGTGGGTGCGCGTCTCGAGCTCGTCGGGATCGCGGTGCGGAACGCCGCCGCGCCGCGCGCCTCGTCGGTCGACCGGTCGCTGCTGACCGAGGACGCGGAGGCCCTCGTCGCGCGCGCGGACATCGTCGTGGAGGTCATGGGCGGCACGGAGCCGGCGCGGTCGCTGCTGCTGCGCGCGATCGACGCGGGCGCCGCCGTCGTCACGGCGAACAAGGCCCTGCTCGCCGAGGACGGGCCGACGCTCTACAAGGCTGCGGACGCGGCCGGGGTCGACATCTACTTCGAGGCCGCGGTGGCGGGCGCGATCCCCATCGTGCGCCCGGTGCGCGAGTCGCTCGCGGGCGACCGCGTGCGCCGCGTGCTCGGCATCGTCAACGGCACGACCAACTACGTCCTCGACCAGATGGCCACCACAGGCATGGACCTCGAGGAGGCCGTGAAGGAGGCGCAGGACCTCGGCTACGCGGAGGCCGACCCGACGGCCGACGTCGAGGGCTACGACGCCGCGGCCAAGGCCGCGATCCTCGCGAGCCTCGCGTTCCACACCCGCGTCTCGCTGGACGACGTCGCGCGCGAGGGCATCATGTCCGTCACGGCCGACGACGTCGCCTGGGCCGCGCAGACCGGCCACGTCATCAAGCTCCTCGCCATCGCGGAGC
The DNA here is from genome assembly GCF_016907755.1 of Cellulosimicrobium cellulans. Lineage (NCBI taxonomy): Bacteria > Bacillati > Actinomycetota > Actinomycetes > Micrococcales > Promicromonosporaceae > Cellulosimicrobium > Cellulosimicrobium cellulans. The sequence continues at coordinate 3,779,677 of NZ_JAFBCN010000001.1, read as the reverse complement.
TGCGTGACGGCACCTCGGCAGGCGCGCCGGCCGGCGTCTCGGTGCGCGTGCACCCGGCGCTCGTGCCCACGTCGCACCCCCTCGCGAACGTCCGCGGGTCGTTCAACGCGGTGTTCGTCGAGGCGGAGTCCGCGGGCGAGCTGATGTTCTACGGGCGGGGTGCCGGCGGCGCGCCCACGGCGTCGGCCGTCCTGGGCGACGTCGTCTCGGCCGCGCGCCACCGCGTGCTCGGGGGCAAGGGGCCGCAGGAGTCCACGTACGCCGAGCTCGCGATCCTTCCCGCGAGCGCGGCCGTGACCCGCTACCAGGTTCGCCTCGACGTCGACGACCGCCCGGGCGTGCTCGCGCAGGTCGCGCACGCCCTCGCCGAGCACGACGTCTCCATCGAGGCCGTCCGCCAGCCCGCGGCGCAGGGCGGGGCGGACGTCGCGGAGCCCGGGGTCGCCGAGCTCGTCATCACCACGCACGCGGCGCCGGAGTCGGCGCTGTCCGCGACCGTCGCGGCGGTCGCCGAGCTCGAGCCCGTCCGCACGATCACGTCCGTCCTGAGAGTCGAGGGAGCCTGATGGCCCACCAGATGGCCCACCAGTGGCAAGGCATCATCGCCGAGTATCGTGAGCGTCTGCCCGCGCACGTCGCCGAGCGGATCGTCACGCTCGGCGAGGGCGGCACGCCGCTCGTGGAGGCACCGGCGCTCTCCGCGCGCACGGGCGCGCAGGTCTTCGTCAAGGTCGAGGGCATGAACCCCACGGGGTCGTTCAAGGACCGCGGCATGACGACGGCGATCTCCGCCGCCGCGGGGCGCGGCGCGCAGGCGGTCGTGTGCGCGTCGACGGGCAACACGTCCGCCTCGGCGGCCGCGTACGCGGTGCGTGCCGGGATGACGTGCGCCGTGCTCGTCCCGGACGGCAAGATCGCGATGGGCAAGCTCAGCCAGGCGATCGCGCACGGCGCGCGCCTGCTCCAGGTCGACGGCAACTTCGACGACTGCCTCGTCGCCGCGCGCAAGCTCGCCGACGCCTACCCGGTCGAGCTCGTCAACTCCGTGAACCCTGACCGCATCGAGGGCCAGAAGACCGGCGCGTTCGAGATCGTCGACGCGCTGGGCGACGCGCCCGACATCCACGCGCTGCCCGTCGGCAACGCGGGGAACATCACGGCGTACTGGAAGGGCTTCCGGGAGTACGCCGGCCAGGGCGCCCCCGGCCACGCGGGGGAGGGCCTGCCGGCAGTGTCCACGCACGTCCCGCAGATGTGGGGCTTCCAGGCGGCGGGCGCCGCGCCGATCGTCGCGGGCCACCCGATCACCGAGCCGGAGACGATCGCGACCGCGATCCGCATCGGCAACCCCGCCTCGTGGGAGCTCGCCGAGGCGGCGCGCGACGAGTCGAGCGGCGTCATCGAGGCCGTCACGGACGAGCAGATCCTCGCGGCCCACCGGGTCCTGTCGAGCGAGGTCGGCGTGTTCGTCGAGCCCGCGTCGGCCGCCGGCGTCGCCGGGATCCTGTCGCGCGCGGAGCGCGGGCTCGTCCCCGCGGGCGCGCGCATCGTCGTCACGGTCACGGGCCACGGGCTCAAGGACCCGCAGTGGGCGCTGCGCACGCTCGACGGCAGCGAGGTCACCCCGACGCGCGTGAGCGCCGACGTCGTGTCCATCGCCGACGCCCTCGGGCTCGACTGATGCAGCTCGGCGCGGACCACGTGCGGGTGCGCGTCCCGGCGACGAGCGCCAACCTCGGCCCCGGCTTCGACGCGCTGGGCCTCGCGCTCGCGCTCCACGACGTGCTCGAGGTGCGGGCGCTCGCGAGCGACGACGTGGTCGTCGACGTCGAGGGAGAGGGCGCCGGCGAGGTGCCGGGCGACGAGACGCACCTCGTCGTGCGGGCGCTGCGGGCCGCCCTCGACGTGGCCGGCGCCCCGCAGACCGGGATCCACCTGACCTGCGTCAACCGCGTCCCGCACGGGCGGGGCCTCGGCTCCTCGGCGGCCGCCGTCGTCGCGGGCATCGTGGCGGCGCGGGCGCTCGTCGCCGACCCGTCGGTCCTCGACGACGACGTGGTCCTCGGCCTCGCGACGGCGATCGAAGGGCACCCTGACAACGCGGCGCCCGCGCTCCTGGGCGGCGCCACCGTCGCGTGGGACGCCGGGCACGCCGGGGGCCCCCGCGCGGTGCGGCTCGACGTGCACGACGACGTCCGGGCCACGGTGCTGGTGCCCTCCGCCCGCCTCGCGACCAGCCGGGCGCGAGGCGTGCTCCCGGCGCACGTGCCGCACGCCGACGCCGCCTTCAACGCCGGGCGCGCCGCCCTCCTCGTCGAGGCGCTCACCCGGCGGCCCGACCTGCTGCTCGACGCGACGGACGACCGGCTGCACCAGGCGTACCGGGCCGACGTCATGCCGTCGTCGTTCGAGCTCGTCCAGGCGCTGCGGGACCGCGGACTCGCCGCGACCGTCTCGGGCGCCGGTCCGACGGTGCTCGTGCTGTCGACGGCGGACGGCCTGGAGGAGGTCGCGCACCTCGCGGACACGCTCGTCGGAGGGACCGCCGATTGGGCGGTGCACCGCCTCGACGTCGACACGCGCGGCGTCGTGGCCGACCGGCTCTGACCTCGGGTGCGCCGGTGCTAGGATGATTGTCAGCCTTCGGTCACGCTCTCGCACCAGTACATCCGCACGCAGAGCGCGCTCTCACCCACCGGGTGTGCTGCGACCGAGCAGTCCGAGAGAAGGCAATCCAGCCCCGCGTCAGATGACGTCGTCGTACCACTGACGCGTGGCGACACCTACGCACCGGCCGTCACGGCCGGGCGTCGACCACCCGCGGCCCGCCCTCTGAGCGGCGGGCGCAAACGAGGGGGAAGGGTCCTTCGTGACAGACACCATCGACACCGCCACGAGCAGCGCGACCGGTTCGGCCGCTGCCGGCGGGAACGCCCGGACCGGCGCGCTCTCCACGCTGCGCCTCCCGGAGCTGCAGGCTCTCGCCTCGCAGCTCGGGGTCAAGGGCACGTCCAAGATGCGCAAGGGCGATCTTGTGGACGTCATCCGCGCCCGCACCGGCGAGCAGGGCGCCTCCGAGCGCCCCGCCGCGCCGCGGCGCGACACGGACGGGGCGAGCGCCGCGGGCCGTGAGACGAGCGAGGCGCCTGCCGCCTCCGGGCGCGGCCGCAGCCGCCGCGCCGAGCGGCCCGCCGCGAGCCCGACGGGCACCACCGACTCGGCGGCGCCGGCGCGCCAGGACGCGCCGTCGGCCGCGAGCCGCGAGGAGCGCACCGCCGCTCCGGTGCTCGACCTGCCGGTGCGCTCCGACGAGCAGCGGACGGAACAGCGCGGGGAGCCGCGTGCCGAGCGGCGTGACGGTCGTCGCGACTCCCGCTCGGAGGCCGCTGCCGCGGTCGCCGAGGCGCTCGGCGAGCAGGGCGTGCGCACGCGCGACGCCTCGAACGAGTCCGCCGACGAGCGCGCCGCGCGCGCCGCCGCGGCGGTCGGCCTCGTCACGGGCGAGCGGGGCTCGCGTCGCGCGGGCCGCGGCGCCGGCGCCCCCCGGACCGGCGAGGGCGACGGTGACGCGTCGCGCGCCGACCGTCAGCGCGACCAGCAGGGCGGCGAGCGTCAGCGTGACCAGCAGGGCGGCGAGCGTCAGCGTGACCAGCAGGGTGGCCAGCAGGCCAACCAGCAGGTCCGCGGCGAGCGCCAGTCCGACCGCCGCGACGACCGCCAGCTGCTGGACGACGAGCGCGGCGGCCGCCGTCGCCGGGGTCGTGACCGTGGCCGTGAGCGCGACCGCAAGCGTGGCCGCAACCGCCAGGGACCGGACGTCGCGGGCCTCGACGACATCGAGGTCAGCGAGGACGACGTCCTGCTCCCCGTCGCGGGCATCCTCGACATCCTGGACAACTACGCGTTCGTGCGCACGAGCGGGTACCTGCCGGGCCAGAACGACGTCTACGTCTCGCTCGGCCAGGTGAAGAAGGCCGGTCTGCGCCGCGGCGACGCGGTCACGGGCGCCGTGCGCCAGCCGCGCGAGGGCGAGAACCAGGGCAACACGGCGCGCCAGAAGTTCAACGCGCTCGTGCGCCTGGACACCGTCAACGGCATGTCGCCCGACGAGGCGCGCCAGCGCCCCGAGTTCACCAAGCTCACGCCCCTGTACCCGCAGGACCGCCTGCGCCTGGAGAACACCGAGGCGACGCGTCTGACGCCGCGCGTGATCGACATCGTCGCGCCGATCGGCAAGGGCCAGCGCGGCCTCATCGTCGCGCCGCCCAAGGCCGGCAAGACGATCATCATGCAGCAGATCGCCAACGCGATCACGGCCAACAACCCCGAGGTCCACCTCATGGTGGTGCTCGTGGACGAGCGGCCCGAAGAGGTCACGGACATGGAGCGGACGGTGAAGGGCGAGGTCATCGCCTCGACGTTCGACCGCCCCGCGTCCGACCACACGATCGTCGCAGAGCTCGCGATCGAGCGCGCGAAGCGCCTGGTCGAGCTCGGCCAGGACGTCGTCGTGCTCCTCGACTCGCTCACCCGCCTGTCGCGCGCGTACAACCTCGCGGCCCCGGCCTCGGGCCGCATCCTGTCCGGTGGTGTGGACGCGTCCGCGCTCTACCCGCCCAAGCGCTTCTTCGGCGCGGCCCGCAACATCGAGAACGGCGGCTCGCTGACGATCCTCGCCTCGGCGCTCGTCGAGACGGGCTCGAAGATGGACGAGGTCATCTTCGAGGAGTTCAAGGGCACGGGGAACATGGAGCTGCGGCTCTCCCGGAACCTCGCCGACAAGCGCATCTTCCCGGCCGTGGACGTCAACGCGTCCGGCACGCGCCGCGAGGAGATCCTCCTGTCGCAGGACGAGCTGAAGATCGTCTACAAGCTCCGTCGCGTCATGGGCGCGCTCGACCAGCAGCAGGCGATCGAGCTGCTGCTCGGCCAGCTCAAGAAGACGCAGACGAACGTCGAGTTCCTGCTCCACGTCCAGAAGACGACGCCCGGTGGTCTCGCGGACGACGACAACGTCGGCCGCACGATCTGACGGTCGTCCGGCAGGAGCCGACGGCGGGCGGCCCCGGGAAGTTCCCGGGGCGCCCGCGCGTTCTGGCACAATGGTTCGTCGGCCTGCGTCCGTCAGGCCGCCTGTCGCCGGTTCACAGGTGCGGTCGCCGCACCTGACCCGGAGACGTCACCCCAAGGAGAAAACCGTGAAGTCTGGTATCCACCCCGAGTACGTCCTCACCGAGGTGACCTGCACCTGTGGGAACACCTTCGTGACGCGCAGCACCGAGACGTCGGGCAAGATCAGCTCCGACGTGTGCAGCGCCTGCCACCCGTTCTACACGGGCAAGCAGAAGATCCTCGACACCGGTGGCCGCGTGGCCCGCTTCGAGGCCCGCTACGGCAAGAAGGCCGCCGACAAGTAGCGACACCGCAGCGCCGGTGGTCCGAGCCCGACAACCTCTCCAGGGGCAGTCGGCGAGCTCGGACCACCGGCGCTGTTGCTTTGCCCGAGCGATCCTCCCGATCCTCGCGCGGTCGTGCCCCGTGCCGACGACCGCGACCCGCCCGTCACCGAGGAGCCGTCCGTGACCGAGTCGTTCGCCGCCGTCCAGCCGCTGCTGGCCGAGCATGCCGACATCGAGGCCCAGCTCGCCGACCCCGCCGTCCACGCCGACGCGGGTCGCGCGCGCACGCTCGGGCGGCGCTACGCCGAGCTGAACCAGGTCGTCGGCGCGTACCGCGCGTGGCGGGAGGCGAGCGGCGACGCGGAGGCGGCCGCCGAGCTCGCAGCCCTGGGCGGCGAGGACGGCGACGCGTTCGCCGCGGAGCTCCCCGGCCTGCGCGCCGCCGAGGAGGAGACGCGCGAGCGCCTGCGCCGCGTGCTCGTCCCGCGCGACCCGGACGACGGCCGCGACGTCATCCTCGAGATCAAGGCCGGTGAGGGGGGCGAGGAGTCGGCGCTGTTCGCCGGGGACCTGCTGCGCATGTACCTGCGGTACGCGGAGCGCCGCGGCTGGAAGACCGAGGTCCTCGAGTCGACCGACTCCGACCTCGGCGGCTTCAAGGACGTCCAGGTCGCGGTCAAGGCGCGCAGCACGCCGACCGACCCCGCCGACGGCGTCTGGGCGAACCTCAAGTACGAGGGCGGCGTGCACCGCGTCCAGCGCGTGCCGGTGACCGAGTCGCAGGGCCGGATCCACACCTCCGCGGCCGGCGTGCTCGTCTTCCCCGAGGTGGAGGACGCGGGCGAGGTCGAGATCGACCCCAACGACCTGCGCATCGACGTGTACCGCTCGTCGGGGCCCGGCGGGCAGTCCGTCAACACGACCGACTCCGCCGTGCGCATCACCCACCTGCCCACGGGCATCGTCGTGTCGATGCAGAACGAGAAGTCCCAGCTCCAGAACCGCGAGCAGGCCATGCGCGTGCTGCGCGCGCGCCTGCTCGCCGCCCAGCAGGAGGCCGCGGCCGCGGAGGCCGCCGACCTGCGCCGCTCCCAGGTCCGGACCGTGGACCGCTCCGAGCGCATCCGCACGTACAACTTCCCGGAGAACCGCATCGCGGACCACCGCACCGGCTACAAGGCGTACAACCTCGACCAGGTGCTCGACGGCGACCTCGACCCGGTCGTGCGCTCCGCGGTCGAGGCCGACGAGGCCGCGCGCCTCGCGAGCGCCGCCGATGCCTGAGCCGGTCGGTCCGACCCCGCCGTCGGACGCCCCCACCTCCGCCTGGCTGCGCTGGGCGACGGCCGTCCTGGACGCCACCGGGGTGCCCTCGGCGCGCGCGGACGCCGAGCTCCTGCTCGCCCACGCCCTCACGGTGCCCCGGAGCGACGTGGCGCGTCGCGCTATCCTCGGCACGCCCGTCCCGGACGACGTCGTGCCGGCCCTCACCGAGCTCGTCACCCGGCGCGCGCAACGCGTGCCGCTCCAGCACCTGGTGGGCACCGCGCCGTTCCGGCACCTCGAGCTCGCCGTCGGGCCGGGTGTCTTCGTCCCGCGGCCCGAGACCGAGCAGGTCGCGCAGGTCGCCGTCGACGAGGCCCGGGCGGTCGTGGCCGGAGCAGGACGCGCGACCGTCGTCGACCTGTGCACCGGCTCGGGGGCGATCGCGCTCGCCGTCGCGACGGAGGTCGCCGGGACCGACGTGCACGCGGTCGAGCTCGACGCGTCCGCCCACGCCTGGGCGGAGCGGAACGTGACCGCCGCGCGCGAGGCGGGCGGCGCCGTCGTGCACCTGGTGCGGGGCGACGCCCGCACGGCGCTCGCCGGGGGCGTCGACGACGGCGGTCTCGACGGCACGGTCGACGTCGTCGTGTCCAACCCGCCGTACGTGCCCCCCGGTGCCGTCCCGCGCGACCCCGAGGTGGCCGACCACGACCCCGGCGTGGCGCTCTACGGCCTCGGGCCGGACGGTCTCGAGGTGCCGCGGGGGATCACCACCGCGGCCGCGCGGCTCCTGCGCCCCGGCGGTCTCTACGTCATGGAGCACGCCGAGGTCCAGGCGGAGGCCGCGCGGGACATGGTCGCGGCGACCGGCGCGTTCGTCGACGTCCGCACCGTCGCCGACCTCACGGGACGCGACCGCATGGTCGTGGCCCGGCGATCAGGGCCGGAGCCCGCCGACGACCCGGAGCCCGCCCGTGGGCGTGGAAGGATGGACCCGTGAGCTCCGTCCACCCCGTGACCGACCCGAACACCTGGGGCGCCGGCATCGACGAGGCGGTCAACGCGATCTCCCGCGGTGGCCTCGTCGTGCTGCCCACCGACACCGTCTACGGCATCGGCGCCGACGCCTTCGACGCGGAGGCCGTCGCCGCGCTCCTCGCGGCCAAGGGCCGGGGCCGGCAGATGCCCCCGCCCGTGCTCGTGCCGGACGCGCGCACGCTCGACGGCCTCGCCACGGACGTGCCCGACGCCGCGCGCCGCCTCGTCGAGGCCTTCTGGCCCGGCGGCTTCACGATCATCCTGCGCGCCCAGCCCTCGCTCGCGTGGGACCTGGGGGAGACGCACGGGACCGTCGCGCTGCGCATGCCCGACCACCCGGCCGCGCTCGCGCTCCTGCGCCGCACGGGCCCGCTCGCGGTGTCCTCGGCGAACGCGACCGGCAGACCCGCGGCCCTCGACGTCGAGGACGCGCGGGAGCAGCTCGGGGACCCGGTGGCGGTCTACCTCGACGGGGGGACGGCGCCCGGCGGGGTGGCGTCGACCATCGTCGACGCGACCTCGGACACGCTGCGCGTCGTGCGCCAGGGTGCGGTCACGCTCGACCGGCTCCGTGAGGTCGCGGACGTCGCCGGCCCCGACGACGCGCCGGACGACCCGCCCGCCGCCGCGACCTCCGACGCTCCCACCTCCGACGACGCCGGGGAGCCGGAGGCGAACGGCGGGTGAGGGTCTACCTGCTCGTGATGCTCGTCGCCGCCGTGGTGACGTTCCTCACGACGCCCTTCGCGCGCTGGGTCGCGCTGCGCACCGGCGCGATCACCGCCGTGCGCGACCGCGACGTCCACACGATCCCGACCCCCCGGCTCGGCGGGCTCGCCATGCTGCTGGGCCTCGTGGTGGCGGTGGTCTTCGCGTCGCAGATGCCGTTCCTCGAGAGCGTGTTCGTGGGCGAGGTCGCGGGCCGGCTCGTGGCCGACCCGAGGATCTGGGGGATCGTGGGCGGGGCGGCGATCGTCTGCCTGCTCGGGATCGCCGACGACATCTGGGACCTCGACTGGATGACGAAGCTCGCGGGCCAGGTGCTCGCGGCCGGGCTGATGGCGACGCAGGGCGTCGTCCTGTACCGCCTTCCCCTCGGGATCGGCGACCAGCAGCTCATCTGGTCCTCGCGCCTCCAGCTCGCCGCGACGATCCTCGTGGTGGTCGTCGCGATGAACGCGGTCAACTTCGTCGACGGCCTGGACGGGCTCGCCGCCGGGCTCGTCGCGATCGGCGGCACGGCGTTCTTCGTCTACTCGTACGTGCTCACGCAGAAGGCGAGCGCCGACGACTACTCGAGCCTCGCGACCCTCGTGATCGCCGCGCTCGTGGGCGTCTGCGTCGGCTTCCTGCCGCACAACTTCCATCCCGCGCGCATCTTCATGGGGGACTCGGGCTCGATGGTCCTCGGGCTCGTCATGTCCGCCGCGGCCATCGTCGTGACCGGCAAGATCGAGACCGACGCGCTCTCCGGCGCCCAGCAGATCCCGGCGTTCATCCCGATCCTGCTGCCGCTCGCGGTGATCCTCCTGCCCCTGCTCGACATGGGCATGGCGGTCGTGCGCCGGGTCGCGCGCGGGAAGTCGCCGTTCCACCCGGACCGCATGCACCTGCACCACCGGATGCTCGCGATCGGGCACTCGCACCGGCGCGCCGTCCTCATCCTCTACGTCTGGACGGCCGTGTTCGCGTTCGCCGCGGTCGCGCTCGTCCAGTGGCACTGGCACGGCGTGGCCGTCGGCCTCGCCGGCGCCGTCCTGGTCTCCGCCGTCCTCACGCTCGGCCCGCTGCGCACGCGCGGCCGGTTCCTCGACGACGACGCCGCGACCTCCACCGCGTCCGTGCCGCTCGCGACCACCTCCGACGACGTCCCGCCCGAGACGGCCGCCCCCTCGGCGCCCGCCGTCCCCACCCCGCCGAAGGAAGCCCTGAGATGACGACCAGCCAGCCCGAGCCCGCACGCCCGGACGACGCGGGGTCAGAAGTCGCCCGTCCGTCCGCCGAGGGTGCCGACGAGCACGCCGGCGGCACGGCTGCCGAACCTACGCTCGGGTCGCAGGGGCAGGCCGTGCGCGTCGTGTTCCGCAGGGCGCTGCGGGACGTCCTCGTGCTCCTGGGCGCGCTCACCGTCCTCGGGGTCGCGATCGGGGCGCTGGTGTCAGGGCTCCCGGGGGTCTGGGGCGCCCTGCTCGGCGTGGGCGTGGCCCTGGTCTTCTCCGCGACCACCGTGTGGGTCATGCTGCGGACCGTCGACGCGAGCCCGACGACCACCGCGGCCGTGGTCATGGGGAGCTGGCTCGCGAAGATGGTCGTGCTCATCGCGGTCCTCGTGGTGCTGCGCGGCATGGACTTCTACGACCGGTGGGTGTTCGCGGGCGTCCTGCTCGTCGGCGTGATCGGTTCCGCCGTCCTCGACTACCGGGCCGTGAGCCGCGGCCGGATCCCCTACGTGGAACCTGCCGAACGCTGACCTGGAGCTCCGTGCGGGGCGGCCGCGTCGTACTACCAGGAACCGCGTCCCGCTCGCATGAGCAAAAAGTCACAAGCAGGCCAGGATCGGCGGGACCATGCCGATCCATGCGTTAGGCTACTGGCGAATCCATGACGGCCAGGTCCGACGGCGTGCCCACAACAATGTGCTGGCTGCCGGGACCACACGACCATTGGGAGTCCACCCTGTCCACGCTTGCGACCCCCGTGCTCCTCGCTGCTTCCGAGGGCGAGAGTGGCTTCCACGCGCCGTCGATCGCCGACTTCTTCCCTCCGGCCATCCTCTTCGAGGACACGATCTTCCAGATCGACCGGATCTGGATCATCCGCATCGTCGCGACGATCGTCCTGCTGGCGATCTTCGTCGCCGGTGCGCGCCGCGCGCGGCTCGTGCCCGGTCGGCTCCAGAACGCCCTCGAGATGCTCATCGACTTCGTGCGGGTGCAGATCGTCGAGGAGATCATGGGGAAGGAGAACGCCAAGCGCTTCGTCCCGATGATCGCGACGATCTTCTTCTCCGTCCTCGCGTTCAACATCACGAGCGTCATCCCGGGCCTCAACCTGGCGGGGACCTCGCGCATCGGCCTGCCGATCGTGCTCGCCCTCTGGGTGTTCGTCGCCTACTGGGCGGTCGGCATCAAGAAGCACGGCCTCGGCGGCTACCTGAAGAACAGTCTCTTCCCCCCGGGGGTGCCGGCGCCGATCTACCTGATCGTGACGCCGATCGAGCTCCTGCAGATCCTCATCATCCGGCCCGCCTCGCTGGCGATCCGACTCGCGGCCAACATGATCGCCGGGCACATCATGCTCGTGCTCTGCTTCGCGGCGACGCAGTACTTCGTCTTCGAGGCGGTCCCCGCCATGAAGGCGTTCGGCGTCCTGACGTTCGCCGGCGGTTTCGCGATCACGCTGTTCGAGATCCTCGTGGCCTTCCTGCAGGCCTACATCTTCGCGCTCCTCGCCGCCGTGTACATCAACATGTCGCTCGAGGAGGAGCACTGACCCCCCGGGTCGTGCACCGACTCCGCTCCACCAGACACACCATCAAGCGCAGCACCAACGCGACGCCCGGTCATCCGGTCGGGCGCCCAACGGAAGGAACGAGCAATCGTGGACGTCACCACTCTCGCTGAGGTCACCGGCAACATCGGCACCGTCGGTTACGGCCTCGCCGCGATCGGCCCGGGCATCGGCCTCGGCATCCTGATCGGCAAGACCATCGAGGGCATGGCCCGCCAGCCCGAGGTCGCCGGGCAGCTCCGCGCGACGATGTTCATCGGTGTCGCGTTCGTCGAGGTGCTCGCGCTGCTGGGTCTCGTCGCCGGCTTCCTGTTCTGATGACGGCGCTGGCTGACGCCGCGCTCACCATCGCGGCGGAGACGGGCGAGGAGCACGAGGGCATCGAGCTCTTCCTGCCGGCCGGGTACGACCTGCTCTGGTCGACCGTCATCATGGTCGTCATCGCGATCGTCTTCTACAAGGCGGTCCTGCCCAAGTTCCAGGCCATCCTCGACGAGCGCACCGCGAAGATCGAGGGCGGGCTCGCCAAGGCCGAGTCCGCCCAGGCCGAGGCCGCGGCGGCGCTGGCCGAGTACCACCAGCAGCTCCAGGAGGCTCGGGCCGAGGCCGCGAAGATCCGCGAGGAGGCGCGTGCCGAGGGCGGCGCCATCGTGGCCGACCTGCGGACCAAGGCGTCCGACGACGCCGCGCGCATCGTCGAGACGGCGCACCGCCAGATCGAGGCCGAGCGTCAGCAGGCCGCGGTCTCGCTGCGCAACGACGTCGGTCTGCTCGCGACGGAGCTCGCCTCGAAGATCGTCGGCGAGTCGCTCGCCGACTCGGCGCGCCAGAGCCGCGTCGTCGACCGGTTCCTCGACGAGCTCGAGGCCGCGGGTCCCGCGGCGGCGAGCGCGGCGGGCACGGCTGCCGAGGAGCGCTGATGCGCGGAACGAGCGGCGAGTCCCTCACGCAGGCGCGGGACCGGTTCGAGCCGGTCCTGCGCTCGGCGGGCGAGGGCGCGCTCGCGCTGGGTGAGCAGCTCTTCGCGGTCACCGCGGCGCTCGACGAGTCGGCGCCGCTGCGGCGCTCGCTCGCTGACCCGTCGCGGTCCGGCGCGGACAAGGCGGCCCTCGTGTCCGCGGTCCTCGCGTCGGGCTTCGACGGTCGGGTCGTGGACCTCGTGTCCGGCCTGGTCCGGTCCCGCTGGACCCGCGAGGGCGACCTCGCGGACGCGACCGAGCGACTGGGCCTGGACGCGGTCCTCGCGTCGGCCGAGGCCCGCGGTGCGCTGGAGAAGGTCGAGGACGAGCTGTTCCGGACCTCGCGCGCGCTCGTCGGGCAGCGCGAGGCGCGGCAGGTCCTCTCCGACGACACGACCGCTCCCGAGCGGCGCGCGGCGTTCGTGCACGCGCTCCTCGACGGCAAGGTCGACCGCGTCACCGAGGTGCTCGCCGTCCACGCGACGCGCGCGCTGCGCGGTCGCCGGTTCGTCCCGACGCTGGGCTGGATCGGGGAGATCGCGGCCGAGCGTCGCCAGCGCCTCGTCGCCTCGGTCACGTCGGGCACGGTGCTCACGCAGGCGCAGCTCGACCGCCTCGCGGGACTGCTCGAGCGCGCGTACGGGCGCGCCGTGCAGCTCAACGTGACGGTGGACCCGGCCGTGCTGGGCGGGCTGCGCGTCCAGGTGGGCGCCGACGTCGTGGACTCCACCGTGCTCTCCCGGCTCGCCGACGCGCGCCGACGCCTCGTGAGCTGACGAGCCGACCCTTCCGACCGACGACCGTCCTGCCGGCCACCGGCCGCACAACCGACAAACGTTCGACCGCACCCGAACCACGAGGTGCGGCCACGACAGGAGAAGAGCAATGGCTGAGCTGACGATCCGGCCGGAGGAGATCCGGGCCGCTCTGGACAGCTTCGTGAAGTCCTACGAGCCCGAGGGCGCCGTGTCCGAGGAGGTGGGCCGGGTCACCCTGGCCGCCGACGGCATCGCCCAGGTCGAGGGTCTGCCGGGCGCGATGGCCAACGAGCTGCTGCGCTTCGAGGACGGGACCCTGGGTCTCGCCCTCACCCTCGACGTCCGCGAGATCGGTGTCGTCGTCCTCGGCGAGTTCACCGGCATCGAGGAGGGCCAGGAGGTCCGCCGGACGGGCGAGGTCCTCTCCGTCGCCGTCGGCGACGGCTACCTCGGTCGCGTCGTCGACCCGCTGGGCAACCCGATCGACGGCCTGGGCGAGGTCGCCACCGAGGGCCGTCGCGCCCTCGAGCTCCAGGCGCCCGGCGTCATGGACCGCAAGTCGGTCCACGAGCCGCTGCAGACCGGTCTCAAGGCGATCGACTCGATGATCCCGATCGGCCGCGGCCAGCGCCAGCTGATCATCGGTGACCGCCAGACGGGCAAGACGGCGATCGCGATCGACACGATCATCAACCAGAAGGCCAACTGGGAGTCGGGCGACCCCGAGAAGCAGGTCCGCTGCATCTACGTCGCCATCGGCCAGAAGGGCTCCACGATCGCGGCCGTGCGCGGCGCGCTCGAGGAGGCGGGCGCGCTCGAGTACACGACCATCGTCGCGGCCCCCGCGTCCGACCCGGCGGGCTTCAAGTACCTCGCCCCGTACACCGGCTCGGCCATCGGCCAGCACTGGATGTACGGCGGCAAGCACGTCCTCATCGTGTTCGACGACCTGTCGAAGCAGGCCGAGGCCTACCGTGCCGTGTCGCTCCTGCTGCGCCGCCCGCCGGGCCGCGAGGCGTACCCCGGTGACGTCTTCTACCTGCACTCCCGCCTGCTCGAGCGTTGCGCGAAGCTCTCGGACGAGCTCGGCGCCGGCTCGATGACGGGCCTGCCGGTCATCGAGACCAAGGGGAACGACGTCTCGGCGTACATCCCGACGAACGTCATCTCCATCACCGACGGCCAGATCTTCCTCCAGTCGGACCTGTTCAACGCCGACCAGCGCCCTGCCGTCGACGTCGGCATCTCGGTGTCCCGCGTCGGTGGTGCCGCACAGGTCAAGGCGATGAAGCAGGTCTCCGGCACGCTGAAGCTCGAGCTCGCGCAGTTCCGTTCGCTCGAGGCGTTCGCGATGTTCGCGTCCGACCTCGACGCGGCCTCTCGCGGCCAGCTGAAGCGCGGCGCGGCCCTCATGGAGCTGCTCAAGCAGGGCCAGTACTCGCCGTACCCGGTCGAGGACCAGGTCGCGTCGATCTGGGCCGGCACCAAGGGCAAGATCGACGACGTCCCGGTCGAGGACGTGCGTCGCTTCGAGTCCGAGCTGCTCGACCACCTGCGCCGCAACACGGACGTCCTGTCGACGATCGCGGAGACCGGCAAGCTGTCGGACGAGACCGAGGCCCAGCTCTCCTCGGCGGTCGACGTGTTCCGCTCCGGCTTCCTCACGGGCGACGGCACGCCGCTCGTCGGTGGGGACACCGAGGACGAGGCCGAGACGGAGATCGAGCAGGAGCAGATCGTCCGGCAGAAGAGGGCCTGACGATGGCCGGATCCCAGCGCGTCTACAAGCAGCGGATCAAGTCGACGCAGTCGCTCAAGAAGATGTTCCGCGCGCAGGAGCTCATCGCCGCGTCGCGCATCGGCAAGGCGCGCGACCGCACCGCGGCCGCGGCGCCGTACGCCCGGGCGATCACCCGGGCCGTGTCGGCCGTCGCGACGCACACGTCGACGAAGCACCCGCTGACGAGCGAGCGCACGGACACGAACCGCGTGGCGGTGCTCGTCGTGGCCTCCGATCGCGGCATGGCCGGTGCCTACTCGGCGTCGATCATCCGCGAGACGGAGCGCCTCGTCGAGCGTCTCGTGGCCGAGGGCAAGGAGGTCGCGCTCTACGGTGCGGGCCGTCGTGCCATCACGTACTACACGTTCCGCGGGCGCGAGCTCGCCGGCTCGTGGTCGTACGGGTCGGACGCGCCGAACTCCGAGGTCGCGGGCGAGATCGCGGACGCCCTGCTCGGGGCGTTCCTCGCGCCGGTGGCCGAGGGCGGCGTGAGCGAGCTGCACATCGTCTACACGCAGTTCGTCAACATGGTCACGCAGCGCCCGCGCGTCGTGCGGATGCTCCCGCTCGAGGTCGTCGAGGGCGTCGCACCGGCGGGCAAGCACGACGTGCTCCCGCTGTACGACTTCGAGCCCTCGCCCGAGGCCGTGCTCGACGAGCTGCTCCCGCGCTACGTGCGCAGCCGGATCTTCAGCTGCCTCCTCGAGGCGGCGGCGTCCGAGCTCGCGGCACGTCAGCGGGCGATGCACACGGCGACGGACAACGCGGAGGACCTCATCCGCAACTACACGCGGCTGGCGAACCAGGCGCGTCAGGCGGACATCACCCAGGAGATCAGCGAGATCGTCTCGGGTGCCGACGCCCTGGCGGCGTCATGACGGGCCGCACGGCCCGCGCGGCCAGCACCATCACCGACATCCTGACCGACACCGCCGGGGACCACTCCGGCACTGCGAAGCGAGGCCAGCAATGACCGCCACCACCGTGGAAGCACAGGTCGAGCACTCCAGCGGTCCCGGCGTGGGCCGGGTCGCTCGTGTGATCGGCCCCGTCGTGGACATCGAGTTCCCGGCGGACGCGATCCCCGACATCTACAACGCGCTGACCGTCGAGATCGACCTCTCGTCGCAGGGCGAGGGCGAGAAGTCGTTCACGCTCACGCTCGAGGTCGCCCAGCACCTGGGTGACTCGCTCGTCCGCGCCATCGCCCTCAAGCCGACGGACGGCCTCGTCCGCGGCGCCCACGTCACCGACACCGGCGCGCCGATCAGCGTGCCCGTCGGCGACGTCACCAAGGGCAAGGTCTTCAACGTCACGGGCGACGTGCTCAACGGGGCTCCCGGCGAGACCGTCGAGATCACCGAGCGCTGGCCGATCCACCGCAAGCCCCCGGCGTTCGACCAGCTCGAGTCGAAGACCACGATGTTCGAGACGGGCATCAAGGTCATCGACCTCCTCACCCCGTACGTCCAGGGTGGGAAGATCGGCCTCTTCGGTGGTGCGGGCGTCGGCAAGACGGTCCTCATCCAGGAGATGATCCAGCGCGTCGCGCAGGACCACGGCGGTGTGTCCGTGTTCGCCGGCGTCGGCGAGCGCACGCGTGAGGGCAACGACCTCATCGTCGAGATGGAGGAGGCCGGCGTCTTCGACAAGACGGCGCTCGTCTTCGGCCAGATGGACGAGCCCCCGGGCACGCGTCTTCGCGTCGCGCTCTCCGCGCTGACGATGGCGGAGTACTTCCGCGACGTGAAGAAGCAGGACGTCCTCCTGTTCATCGACAACATCTTCCGCTTCACGCAGGCGGGTTCCGAGGTGTCGACGCTGCTCGGCCGCATGCCGTCCGCGGTGGGCTACCAGCCGAACCTCGCGGACGAGATGGGGCTGCTCCAGGAGCGCATCACCTCGACGCGTGGTCACTCGATCACGTCGCTCCAGGCGATCTACGTGCCCGCAGACGACTACACCGACCCGGCGCCGGCGACGACGTTCGCGCACCTCGACGCGACGACGGAGCTCTCCCGTGAGATCGCCTCGCGCGGTCTGTACCCCGCGGTGGACCCGCTCGCGTCGACGAGCCGCATCCTCGACCCGCGCTACGTGGGCCAGGAGCACTACGACGTCGCGACGCGCGTGAAGTCGATCCTGCAGCGCAACAAGGAGCTCCAGGACATCATCGCGATCCTCGGTGTCGACGAGCTCTCGGAGGAGGACAAGACGGTCGTCGCGCGTGCGCGTCGTATCCAGCAGTTCCTCTCCCAGAACACCTACATGGCCGAGAAGTTCACCGGTGTCGTGGGCTCGACCGTCCCGCTGAGCGAGACCATCGAGGCGTTCAAGAAGATCGCGGACGGCGAGTTCGACCACATCGCCGAGCAGGCGTTCTTCAACATCGGCGGCCTCGAGGACCTCGAGCGCAACTGGGCGCGCATCCAGCAGGAGTACGGCGCCTGATCCGACGCACACGCGGGGCCGGGCCGCTCGGCCCGGCCCCGCGGGCGTCGCACCCGGACCCGGTCCGCGTCATGCGGGCCGGGCGTCGTCCCGGACACCACGCCGGGCTTGAACCGCCCATGAAGGAGTTCCCGTGGCACAGCTGAACGTCGACCTCGTGGCGGCGGACCGCAAGATCTGGTCAGGCCGCGCGCAGCGGGTCACGGCCCCTGCGGCAGACGGTGAGATCGGCATCCTCGCGGACCACTCTCCCCTGCTCTCCGTGCTGCGCGAGGGCTCGGTGCGCATCGTCGCCGAGGGCGAGACCCTCGACGTGCACGTCAGCGGAGGGTTCCTCTCCGTCGACTCCAACCAGGTCACGATCGTCGCGGACTCGGTCGAGTCCGTACCGGCCCGCTGACCCTCGCACGACCATGACGCCCCTGGCCTGGCTCGCGATCGGACTGCTCGTCCTCGTCCTTCTCGCGATCGGGCTGGGGGCGTGGCGTCTGCGGGCCCTGTCCCACCGCGTCGGCTCGTTCGAGTGCGGCGCGCGCCGCGCGGGCGCTGCCGGCGCGCCCTGGGTCGCGGGCATCGCGCACTACGGCGTCGGCCGCATCGACTGGTGGCGGCTGTGGTCGGTGTCGATCCGCCCCGCCCGGACGTGGTCGCGCTACGACCTCGTCATCGCGGGCCGCGAGCCGTTCGTCGGAGACGGCCCCGACACCTACCTCGTCCGGTGCCGCTACCACGGCCAGGACTTCGAGCTCACGATGTCGCGCGCCGCGTACGAGGGACTCGCCTCGTGGCTGGAGGCCGCGCCCCCCGGCCGGCGCGACGTCGTCGTCTGAGGCGTCGCCCGTGGGCTGACGCCACGTCCCGGACCGCCTACCACCGACCCGGAGGACCTGCCCCGTGCGTCTCGTCGTCGCCCGCTGCTCCGCCCGCTACACCGGCCGTCTCTCGGCGCACCTGCCGCTCGCGACGCGCGTGCTCATCGTCAAGGCCGACGGGAGCGTGCTGCTGCACTCCGACGGCGGGTCGTACAAGCCGCTCAACTGGATGAGCCCCCCGTGCACGCTCGCGGTGCGCGAGCCGTCCGAGGAGGCGCGCGAGCGCGGCGTGACCGAGGTCTGGGCCGTGCAGCACGCCAAGAGCGACGACCGCCTCGAGATCGAGCTCCATGAGGTCCAGCACGACAGCTCCCACGAGCTCGGCATCGACCCGGGCCTCGTCAAGGACGGCGTCGAGGCGCACCTCCAGGAGATGCTCGCCGCGCAGATCGAGCTGCTCGGCTCGGGCCACACGCTCGTGCGCCGCGAGTACCCGACCGCGATCGGCCCCGTGGACATCCTCGCCAAGGACGCGAGCGGCGCGACGGTCGCCGTCGAGATCAAGCGCCGGGGCGACATCGACGGGGTCGAGCAGCTCACGCGCTACCTCGAGCTGCTCAACCGGGACCCGCTCCTGGCACCCGTGCGCGGCGTGTTCGCCGCGCAGGAGATCAAGCCCCAGGCGCGCGTGCTCGCGACCGACCGGGGGATCGGCTGCCTCGTGCTCGACTACGACGCGATGCGCGGCGTGGACGACGTGGACTCCCGCCTCTTCTGACGCGCGGGTCTTCTCGCGCGAGAGCCGCCGACCCGCACGACCAGGCGGTCGTGGCCCGTCCCGCAGCGGGGAAGGGCCACGACCGCCTGGTCGTGCGGGTCAGGGCCGTGGGCTCGGCCGACCGATCAGCACGTGGTCGCCGGGAACGGGGCCGCGTGCTCGGTGGCCGTCCCCGCGGCGTCGGTCACCCGGACGGTCGCCGTGCCCGCCGCGAGCGACGTGGCGCGCGCGGAGAACGACTGGTAGGCGTTGGCGCCCGGGGCGACGCCCGTGACCGTGCGCGACCCGAACGGCGTCACGAGCTCGACGTCCACCGGGTCGCCCGCCCCGGCGCCGCCCGTCCCGACGTACGCCGCCCGGACCGCGACGTACGCCGTGCCGGCGAGGCAGCGCGGGACGGCGGTGACGTCGACCTGGGGCGCGGGCGTCCCGACGGACCGGGAGCGCACCTCGAACGAGGCGATGCTCACGGTGCCGCGGTCGGCCCGGAAGCCGATCGTCGGCAGGAGCCCGGCGAGCACGTCGGGGTCGGACGTGTCGAGCGCGCCGCCGGTCGTCGTGCCGCCGTACCAGGTCCACTCGCCGTCCTCCTCGGCGAACACGTCGACGCGCGCGCCGTCCACCTGGAGCGCGATCCGGTCGCCGGGGCCGTAGCCCCGGATGCCGAAGTACGGCGACGACCCGTCCGCGCCCCCGACGTAGTCGAGGCCGGATGCGACGTTCGTGTGGTTGAACCATGCGAGCGCGTAGGTGCGGTCCGCGGCCGCGAGGCCGAGGAACAGCGAGTCCTCCTGCGTCCCCGCGCCGGAGAACGCGCCGATCTCCGCGACCACCACGGACGACGACGTCGCGCGGGCCGTGCGGTGCCCGTACAGCCCCCAGTAGCGCGCGTCGCCGGTCGCGGCGAGCGTCCCGTCCCCGGCCGCGAGGGCGGGCAGCGCCTCGCCGGAGGGCTGCAGCGTCGTCCAGTCCGCGGTCGTGTCGGCGTCGAAGTCGTCGTGCAGGACGACGTCGTCGTACCAGGAGGGGTCGAACGCGAGCCGGGCGGTCGTGGTCGCGCGCGCCTCCTCGGCGCCCCCCGCGTCGCCCCAGCGCGCGACGGCGCCGATCCGGGCCTCGCTGCCGGGGACGGCGTCGGGCCCGGGCGTGACGTCCCACGAGCGGGTCGCGCGGTCCCACGCCCCGAGGTCGAGCGGGCCCGCCTCGCCCACGGCGACGGCCGTCCAGCCGGCCGGGAGATCGGGCGCGACCTCGACGCCCGTCACGGCGTCCGCGCGCGTCGACACGGTCACGTCCACGCGCGAGGCACGCCCGACGGCGGGCTCGGCGGCCTCGACGCGCGCTGAGACGGCCCGTGACACGGGGCTCCACGACTCGAGCTCGGTCACCCCGACGGACTTCCCGGGCGCGGCGTCGAACGTGACGCGGTAGCTCGTCGTCTCGAGCGGCGGGAACGTGATGCGGTTGAGGCCGTTGCCGACGGGCTGCTCGGGCACGCGCGTCTGGTCGGGGACGACCTGCCAGGCCGCGCCGTCCCAGTACTCGAGCTCGTAGCCGGCGGCGG
Organism: Cellulosimicrobium cellulans; assembly: GCF_016907755.1. NCBI lineage: Bacteria > Bacillati > Actinomycetota > Actinomycetes > Micrococcales > Promicromonosporaceae > Cellulosimicrobium > Cellulosimicrobium cellulans. The sequence continues at coordinate 3,759,362 of NZ_JAFBCN010000001.1, read as the reverse complement.
GCTGGACGGCGTCGGCGTCCTGGTAGCCGTGGAAGCGGACGTCGCCGATCGTCGTCGGCTCGGCGAGCTCGACGCCTACCCAGTCGCGGGCGTTCGGCGAGGAGTAGTTGGACCAGCGCGTGTTCTGCGGCACCTCGTCGTACCAGACCTTGCCGTCGAGGACCCGCCACGCGTCGTCGTACCGCCACGTGTACGACGCGACGGGGCGCGGGTAGGCGTTCCGGAGCGGGTTCGCCGACGTGTTGACCACGTGGGGGAGGCGCTGCGGGTCGCCGCTCGGCACCGGCACCTCGACCGGGTCGGCACCCTCGGCGACCGCGTCGGTGTCGGCGTGCAGCACCTGCTCGCCGTCGACGTAGACGCGCAGGCCCGCGCCGGCCCCGTAGCGCGAGCCGTCACGGTCGAACAGGACCGTGACGTTGCGCCCGTGGTACGGCACGTTCTCCGCGGCGAACCAGTCCCAGTCGGCGGGCACGAGCGGGTCGAGCACGAGCGAGTCGTCGGACTGCGGCTGGAGGCCGAGGAGGTCCTGGAGCACGAGGTCCACGTAGCTGGAGTGCAGGTAGTCCTCGGAGTGGTTGTTCCCGTCGTAGATCCAGCGGTCCTCGTCGGGGTGGTGCGCCTCGGCGACGTACGGCTCGCCGTCGCGGAACTGCGTGCGGACGTAGGTGTCGAACAGGTCGAGGTAGTCCGCGCGCGTGAGGTCGCCCGCGGCGTCGTCGCGCAGCGCGGTCGCGACGCCGTCGAGCGTGAGCGACGTCGAGAACGGCCACGACGGCCCGTCCCACTTGCAGCAGCCCTGGTCGGACGAGCGCCAGAAGTCGGGGGAGCGGCGCTCGGTCACCGTCGGGCCGTACGGCGCCGCGAACCCCTGCGGGTCGAGGAGCTGGTCGAGGGCGACCGCCTGCTCCGGCGAGGCGAGGCCGAACTTCCACGGCACGAACCCGACGTCGAGCCGGTCGCGCAGCCGCTCGTGGTCCGGGTTCTCCCAGTCCACGACGTCGTAGAAGAAGTCGCGCTCGTCGTCCCAGAGGTAGGTGTCCACGGCCTCGCGCAGCGCGGCGGCACGGTCGCGGTACTCCGTCGCGGTCGCGTCGTCGCCGTTCAGCGTCGCGACCTCGACGAGCGCGAGCATGTCGCCGTAGAGGTAGGCGTTGATCGACGGCCGGAACGTGTGGCGACCGGCGTAGTCGCGGTCGGTCACGTACGACGCGGGCGAGCTCTCCTTGGCGTCGTACTCGGGCGTCTGCCAGTAGAGCCCGAGCTCGGCGTCGAACTGGTTCCCCCAGTCCTCGACGAAGGTCTCCAGCTCGGGCTGGAGCGCGCGGAGACGGTCGAGGTTCCCGGTGACCTTCGCGCGCTCGACGATCGCGGACACGGCCCAGAACGAGTACTGGTGCGCCCAGTCGGCCGCCTCGGGGTTCTGCGCGGGCTCGATCTGGCCGGGGCCGGTGAGCCAGTAGTCCTCGTAGTCGTCGAGGTAGCGCTGGTCGCGCAGCCAGCGGCCCTCGGCGAGCTGGTGGCCCGCCGCGGCGTTGATGGCCTGGTACGGCGCGGCGTAGCCGCAGCAGTCGAGGAACTCCGTGAGCACCCAGCCCGTGCCGGGCTCGGTGTAGCGCAGGTGCTCCTTGAGCACGCGCCAGCGGTAGTAGTAGACCGCCTCGGCGTCCGCGTCGGGGAGGTCGACGACCGGGACGTTGGCCGCATACCAGTCGGGGTCGGCGTAGCCGTCGAGCTTCTCGCGGACGTCGACGAAGGACGTCCCGGGCCCGACCTCGGGCCGGTCGAGGGGCGTCGTCGGGTCGTCGGTCGCTGCCCCCGGGGAGGTGGCCGGAGCGGCCGCAGGGGTCGGCGGCGTCGCCGCGACCGCCGGGGCCGCGAGGGCGAGGGCCAGGAGGCCGGAGGCGAGCGCCAGGGCGCCCGTCGAGCGTGGTCGTCGCATGCGTGTCCTTCGTCGTCGAAGAGCGGGTCCCCCGTGGTCCAGGGCACGGGGACGTGACTGCGCTGTCGGGCACAGATTCCCACAAGAGCGAACAGAAAACAACAGGCGCCGGGTGTGGACCCCCTCGTGCGGGCCTGCTGCTCCCCGTGGTAGTTTTTGAACATGTTCAAAAACGGCGCGGTCGCATGAGCGCGACACCGAAGTCCGAGCGCACGCGCGCGCACCTGCGCGACGTCGCGGTCCGGATGCTGCGCGACGTCGGGTACGAGCGCACGACCATGCGCGCCGTCGCCGCCGAGGCGGGCGTGAGCACCGGGAACGCCTACTACCACTTCCCGTCCAAGGACGCGCTCGTCCAGGAGCTCTACCTCGAGGTGCAGCGCGAGCACGCCGCGCGCGCCGCATCCGTGCTCGCCGCGGGCGGCTCGCTCGCCGACCGGCTGCGCGGCGTCTGGGGGGCGTCGGTCGACGCGTTCGCTCCCTTCCACGCGTTCGGCGGTGAGTTCGTGTCCGTCGCGATCCGCCCGGGCTCGGACGCGAGCCCCTTCTCCGCGGCCTCCGCCGTCTCGCGTGACCTCGCGCGCGACCTGTTCGAGCAGGTCGTCGCCGGGACGTCGACGCGCGTCCCCGAGCGGCTGCGCCCGCAGCTCCCCGAGCTGCTGTGGCTGGCCCAGCTCGGCATCACCCTGTTCTGGGTCCACGACACCTCGCCCGGGTTCGCGCGCACGCGCCGGCTCGTCGACGGCGGGGCCTCGCTCGTCGGCAGCCTCGTCCGGCTGTCCCGGCTCCCCGTCGCGCGCGGCGTGGTCGACGACGCGCTGCGCCTCGTGCGCGCGGTCCACCCGGGAACGCCCGGGGCGTCGCCTCCGGAGGATGCGGCCCGCGAGCGCGCAGGCGAGCCGGAGGTGGGCGCGTGAGCCCCGCCGGCGCGGCCCTCGTCTCGGGCCTGGTCGTCCTCGGCATGGTCGTGGTCCTGCCGCTCGGCCTCCGGCTCCTGGGGCCCGACGTCGTCCCCGCGGCGCGCAGCGTGGCGTGGCCCCTCGCGGGAGTCGCGGGGGCCGCGGCCGTCGTGCTCCCGCACGGCACCGTGTCCGTCCTCCTCGCGCTCGTCTTCGCGGCGGCGACCGTCGTGCTCGCCGGCACCGGCGCGCGTCTGGCGGTGCGCACGGTGCGCGACGTCCGCGACGGGCGGGTCACCGCGGCGGGTCGTGCCTCGCGCGCGGCGGCCGCGACCGCGCTGGTCATGCCGGCGGTCGGAGCGAGCGCGCTGGTCGCCGAGCGTGCCGGGTGGGGGCTCCTCGGGTTCTCCGGGACGTATCTCGCGCTCACGGTCCCGCACATGCTCTACGCCGGGTTCGGCGCGGCACTGGTGGCGGGCACGGTCGCGCACCTCGCGGTCACCGACCGGCTCGCGGTGGCCGGCGCGTGGGGCGTGCCGGTCGGGACGGTGCTCGTGCTCGCCGGCTACTTCGTCGGCGACGTGGCCGAGCTCGTCGGCGCGGGGGCGCTCACGCTCGCCCTGTGGGCGACGGCGGCCGCGGCGGTCCGCTCGCTCGCGCGGCCCACCGGTCCGGCGCACCCGGCCGACGACGCGCACCCCGCGGGTCCCGGGAGCCCGGCGAGCACGGCGGGCGCCCGGGTGCTGCTCGGCACGGGTGCGGTCGTGGTCGGGCTGTCGATGCTGCTCGCGCTGTGGTGGGCAGCGGGCGAGGCGCTCGGGTTCGCGCACCCGAGCCTCGACGTCATGGCGGCGACGCACGGCGTCGCGAACGCGCTCGGGTTCGTGCTCTGCACCCTCCTCGGGCTGCGGGTCCTCGCGGCCCGGCCGGTGCTCCCGCAGGAGGTGGAGGGCACGGGCGAGGCGGAGCACGGCCACGCGGGACAAGGCAGGAGACACGGGCCCGGACGGGCCCCGGAGGGGAGTGCGGCATGACGTTCACGTACCCGGAGGTCGGCGCGACCCGCACCGACACCTGGCCCACGGGGTATCGCCACCTGCACGTGCGCCGTCGGCTCACCGACCGGCCGCGCACGCCCGACGACCTCGCGTGGCTCGGCGAGCAGCTCCTCACGTGGCGCGTGCACGCCGCGGCGCGCGTGCGGCTCGAGACCGAGGCTCCGGTTGCCGAGCCCGGTGCGCGTGTGACCACGCTGCTCGGCGTCGGGCGGCTGCGGCTGCACGAGCCGTGCGAGATCGTGTGGGTCGAGCGGTCCGAGCGCCGGGTCGCGTTCGGGTACGGCACCCTGCCCGGGCACGCGTTCGTGGGCGAGGAGCGCTTCGCCGTCGAGCGCGACGACGCAGGGGACCTGTGGTGGAGCATCGACGTGTTCAGCCGCCCGGTGCTGTGGTGGGTGCGTCCGCTCGCGTTCGCGGTGCCGACGTTCCAGCGGCTCTTCGCCCTGCACCTCGGCCGCGGCGCGAAGCGGCTCCTCGCCTCGCGCGACCGCTGACGTCTCGCCTCCCGACCCCCGCGCGTCCACGGCCGCACGAGTTTGCACGCCAGGTGTACGAAGTGCGCCAGAATGGGCCCATGACCGACGCCCGCAGCCCTCGTCCCGACCAGCAGCCCGGCACCGCGCGAGTCCTCGTGGGTCGCGTCGTCACCCCGACGGGAGTGCTCGACGACGGCGTCGTGGCCCTGCAGGACGGGCTCGTCGCGTGGGTCGGGACCCGCGCGCAGGCCGCGGACGCCGGCTACGCCGACCTGCCCGCGGGCGACGGCGCGACGCTGCTCCCGGGCCTCGTCGACGTCCACGACCACGGCGGCGGCGGGTCGAGCTTCCCGGACGCGACGAGCGTCGACGAGGCGCGCGTCGCCGCGCGCGAGCACCTGCGCCACGGCACGACGAGCCTCGTCGCGTCGCTCGTCACCGCGCCGCGCGACGTCCTGCTCGAGCGCACCGCGAACCTCGCGGACCTCGCCGACGCGGGCGAGATCGTCGGCATCCACCTCGAGGGCCCGTTCCTCTCCGAGGTGCGCTGCGGCGCGCAGAACCCGCACGACATGCTCGAGGGCGACCCGGAGCTCGTGCGCGCGATCGCGGGCGCGGCGCGCGGGTACCTGCGGACCATGACGGTCGCGCCCGAGGTGCCGGGCGTCGTCGGCGCCGGGGGAGTGATCGAGACCCTCGTCGAGGTCGGGGCGCTCCCGTCGATCGGGCACACCGACGCGAGCACCGAGCAGACCGAGGCAGCGATCGCGGCCGGTGTCGCGGCGCTCGCGGCCGCCGGTCGGCCCGGCGCGCGGCTCACCGCGACCCACCTGTTCAACGGCATGCGCCCCCTGCACCACCGTGAGCCCGGCCCCGTCGCGGCGTGCCTCGCGGCGGCCGCGCGCGGCGAGCTGGTCGTCGAGCTCGTGGCCGACGGCACGCACCTCGCGCACGGCACGATCCGCAGCGTCGTCGAGCTCGTGGGGTCGCACGTCGGTGCCGACGGCGCCGTCGCCGGGCCGGACGCCGTCGCGCTCGTCACCGACGCGATGGCCGCCGCGGGCATGGCCGACGGCGCCTACGAGCTCGGGCCGATGCGCGTGACCGTCGCGCACGGCGTCGCGCGGCTCACCGAGGGCGGGTCCATCGCGGGCGGCACGTACCACCTGCTCGACGTCGTGCGCGAGACCGTCGAGGCCGGCGTGCCGCTGGTCGACGCCGTCCGCGCGGCGTCGTGGACCCCGGCGGGCGTGCTCGGCCTCGACGACCGCGGGGGCCTCGTCGCGGGCCGCCGCGCCGACGTCGTCGTGACGGACGCCGACCTGCGCGTGCGCGAGGTCCTGCGCGCGGGCGACCCGGTCGACCTCGCGCACTGACCCGCCCGCGCCCGCACCCGTCGCGCCGCCGACCGCACCCGCCGAACCCGGGGTCGCTCCTCACCCAGCCCGTCCCATGAGGGGCGACCCCGGGTTCGATCGGACGGGGAGGCTCGGCGAACCCGGGGTCTCGGGCGATCTGGGGGACCGAACCCACCCATGTCCCCGGGTTCGGCGGTTCGACGGGTTTCGAATCCACCCCGACGTCGTCGCAGGTCGGCTCGGGCGCCGCCAACCAGAGAGCGCGTTCTTGCTCCGCGGGCTTGACTCTCGTCATTTGTTCATCCAATACTCGTAACAACGAAGCGCTTCGACGATGCGTTTCGACGAAGCGCTTCGACGGCCGAGGCGGCGGACCGGACCACAGGGGAGTGGTGACGATGGCGACGATGCAGGACGTGGCGCGACGCGCGCAGGTCTCGCTGAGCACGGTGTCCTACGCGCTGTCCGGGACCCGTCCCGTCTCCGACGAGACGCGTCGCCGTATCGAGGACGCCATGGCCGAGCTCGGCTACCAGCCCAACGCCATGGCCCGCGGGCTCGCGTCGCGCCGCAGCCACGTGCTCGCGCTGATCTACCCCGCGATGGAGAAGGGCCTCGGCGGCACGGTCGCCGAGTTCGTCTCGTCCGCGGCGGAGACGGCGCGCGAGAACGGGTACCACCTCGTGCTGTGGCCCTTCCGCACGACCCAGGCCTCGGAGATCCGCGACCTCGTGCGCCAGGGGATGGCGGACGGCGTCCTGCTCATGGAGGTCGCGCTCGACGACGACCGCGTCGACGTGCTCGACGAGGCCGGGGTGCCGTACACGATGATCGGCCGCACGCGCGACGTGACGGACCGGCCGTCGGTGGACATCGACTTCGAGCGCACGACGGACGACGCGGTCCAGCACCTCGTCGACCTGGGGCACCGGCACGTGGCGCTCGTCAACCACTCGCAGGCGACGGCGGACGACGGCTACGCGCCGACGTTCCGCGCCGAGGAGGGCTTCGAGGCGGCGATGCGTCGCCGCGGGCTCGAGCCGGTCGCGCTGCGCGTCGACGAGTCCCCGCGCGCGGGCCGCGACGCGGTCGCGACGCTTCTCGATCGCGAGCCCCGTCTGACGGCCTTCGTCACCATGAACGAGATCGCGACGTTCGGCGTCGTCGCCGAGCTTCAGCAGCGCGGCGTCGCGATCCCCGCGGACATGTCGATCCTGTCGATCGTCACGTCGCCCGGCGTCGGGGAGATGAGCAACCCGCCGCTGACCACGATGCACGCGCCCGGGGCCGAGCTCGGCCGCCTGGGTGTGCAGAAGCTGCTGTCCCTCGTGGACGGCTCCCGTCCGAGCACGCCGAACGTGCTCATCCCGTGCGTCCTCGAAACCGGCAGCAGCGTCGCCCCCGCGGCCGGCCGGTCCCCGGACGACGACGACCGCGAGCCCGAGGCTCGCTGACCCGACCGACCGGGCGACGCCCCGGTCACCCTCCGGCTCCAGCGCCGGAACTCGATGAGGAGGACACGCACATGCTGCGATCCCGGAAGATCTCGCTCGTCGCTGCCGTGGTAGCGCTCCCACTCGCCCTCGCGGCGTGCGGGAGCTCCGGCGGCAGCGGCGGGTCCGACGACCAGACCCTGACGATCTGGCACTACGAGAACGAGGACTCCGCCATGGGCCAGGCATGGGCCAAGGCGATCGAGATCTTCGAGGAGGAGAACCCCGACGTCGACGTCGTCGTCGAGAAGCAGACGTTCGAGCAGATCCAGAAGAACGCCAAGATCGTGCTCACCGGCGACGACGTGCCCGACGTCATGGAGTACAACAAGGGCAACGCGACCGCCGGCCAGCTCTCCGCGCAGGGCCTGCTGACCCCGCTCACCGACGCGGCGACCGAGCGCGGCTGGGACGAGAAGCTCAGCGGCTCGCTCCAGACGACCGCGACCTACGACGACCAGGGCCTCATGGGCTCGGGCGAGTGGTACGGCGTCCCGAACTACGGCGAGTTCGTGCAGGTCTACTACAACAAGGACATGTTCGCCCAGTACGGGCTCGAGGTGCCGACGACGCTCGAGGAGCTCGAGACCGTCATGCAGGCGTTCAAGGCCCAGGGCGTGACGCCGCTCGCCGAGGCCGGTGCCGAGTACCCGATGGGCCAGCTCTGGTACGAGCTCGTGCTCGCGAACTCCGAGCGCGACTTCGTCGACCAGTACCAGCTCTTCGACGGCGACCCCGACTTCCACGGCCCGGAGATGACGCAGGCCACCGAGAAGCTCGACTCCTGGATCAAGGACGGCTACGTCGCGTCCGACTCCGCGGCCCTCACGGCCGAGGACATGGGCGTCTCCTTCATCAACGGCACCTACCCGATGATGGTCTCGGGCTCGTGGTGGTTCGGCCGCATCGTCGAGGAGATGGACGCCGACTGGGGCCAGTTCAACTTCCCCGGCAACACGCTCCAGGTCGGCTCGTCCGGCAACCTCTGGGTCGTCCCCGCGAACGCGGACTCGCCCGACCTCGCCGAGGAGTTCATCGACATCACGCTGCGCCCCGAGGTGCAGAACATCCTCGCGGAGAAGGGCGGCCTCCCCGTCGCCGGTGACGCGTCCGTCATCACGGACGAGCGCACGCAGCAGCTCACCGAGAACTTCCAGGCGATCCTCGACGACGACGGTCTGGCGTTCTACCCCGACTGGCCCGTGCCCGGCTACTACGACGTGATCGTCAGCGAGCTCCAGTCGCTCATCAACCAGTCGAAGTCGCCGACCGAGGTGCTCGACGGCCTCGAGTCCGCGTACGTGGACGGCAAGGCGGACCTGCTCGACAGCTGAGCGGACGCACGTGCCCGGCCGGTCGGGGCCGATCCCAGGATCGCCCCGGCCGGCCCGGCCCCCCACCCGAGGACCTCCCGCGAAAGAGACCGTCATGACCACCCGCACCGACACCGTGCCCGACGCCGGGCCCGGCCCCGCGCGCGAGGCGTCGCGCGCGACCGCGGCGCCCCGCCGCCGTCGCCGGCCCGCCTGGCTCCCGTACCTGCCCTACCTCCTGCCCGGCGCGGTGGCGTTCGTCGTCGTGATCGGCTACCCGTTCGTGATGAACGTCTACTACAGCCTGTTCAAGTGGCGCGGCGGCATGGCGCCGATGCGCTGGTACGGGCTGGGCAACTACACCGACCTCCTGCACGACTCGGCGTTCTGGACCTCGTTCCAGAACTCGATCGCGATGATCCTCGCGATGGTCGTCGCGCCGACCCTCATCGGCCTCGTCCTCGCGGCCGTGCTGTTCGACTACCTCGGCCGGCGCTTCGGCCCGCGCGTCGCGGCGTTCCTGCGCGCCACGTACTACCTGCCGCAGATCCTCCCGGTCGCCGTCGCCGGCGTGCTGTGGAACTGGATCCTCAACTCCCAGACCGGTGCGCTCAACGTGATCCTGCGCGGGATCGGCATCGAGAACCCGCCCAACTGGCTCGGCGACACGACGACCGCGCTGCCGAGCGTCATGCTCGTGCTCATCTGGGTGCAGATCGGCTACCCCGTCGTCATCTTCATGTCCGCGCTGCAGCGCGTGGACCCCGAGCTCTACGAGGCGGCCGAGCTCGACGGCGCGGGCTGGTGGCGCCGCTTCGGGGCGATCACGATCCCGCAGATCCGCCCGGAGACGTTCGTCGTCACGCTCACGTGCACGGTCGCCGCGCTCAAGGTGTTCGGCCCCATCTACGTGCTCACGCGCGGCGGGCCCGAGAGCTCGACGCTCGTCCCGAGCTACTACTCGTACCTCAACTTCTTCGACAAGTCGAAGGTCGGTTACGGCGCCGCGGTGGCGACCGTGCTGACCCTCGTCATCATCGTCGTCGCCGTCGTGATCCTCGCGCTGCAGAGCCGCGCCGAGCGTCGTGAGCAGGAGGGCCGCTGATGTCCACCGTCACCACCACCCCGACCGCGGACGGCACGCCCGCGGTGCCAGCGCCGTCGTCCGGGTCCCGCCGCCCCCTGCGGGCCACGCGCCAGGACGAGCGCTACCGTCGCGGCGTCGGTCGCTGGTTCGTGCTCGCCGCGGCGGTCCTCGTCGCCCTGCTCATGCTGTCGCCGTTCGTCATCATGGTGCTCAACGCGTTCAAGTCGCCGGCGGAGTACTCCCAGGACGGCCCGCTGAGCATCCCGAAGGAGCTCTACCTCGAGGGCGTGCAGAACTTCTGGACGCGGACGAACTTCCCGCAGAAGCTCTGGAACTCCGTCTTCATCTCGGCGCTCGTCGCCGTGTTCGGGACGCTCCTGTCGCTGCTGAGCGCGTACGCGATCGGCGTCGGCCGCATCAAGGGCCGTCTGTGGATCGTCACGCTCTTCCTCGTGGCCAACATGCTGCCGCAGGAGGCCCTCATCTACCCGCTGTTCGACATGGCGCAGAAGGTGGGCCTGTCGAACTCGCAGTGGTCGATCATCATCATCTTCACCGTCATCCAGGCGGCGTTCGGCACGTACCTGCTCGCGTCCGTGCTCGGCACGTTCCCGCCCGCGCTGCTCGAGGCCGCCCAGCTCGACGGCGCCGGCCGCTGGCGCATCCTGTGGCAGGTCGTCTACCCGATCGTCAAGCCCACGCTCGGCGTCCTCATGATCTTCTTCTTCATCTGGACGTGGAACGAGTTCTTCATCCCGCTGGTCATGCTGACGACCAACGACACCCAGACGATCCCCATCGCCCTCGCGTCGCTCCAGGGCGACCGGATGATGGACGCCCCGACGACGAACGCGGGCGCGCTCGTCTCGCTCATCCCCGCGCTGATCTTCTTCCTCATCTTCCAGCGCACGCTCACCCGGGGCGTCACGGCGGGCGCCGTGAAGTGACGCTCCCCGTGTGATGCCGAGCCGCCCCCAGGGGCGGCCCCGAGACTCCGATACGCACCGACGAAGGAAGCACCACCCATGAAGTTCACCGACGGGTACTGGCAGGTCCGGCCCGGCATGCACCCGCTCTACGCGGTCGAGGTCGACGACGTCCGCGCGGACGAGGCGGCCGGCACGCTCACCGTGTACGCGCCGACGGCGACGATCCGCGGTCGCGGCGACACCCTCAACCGCCCCATGCTCACGACGACGTACTCCTCGCCCGCGCCCGGCGTGATCCGCGTGCGCGTCGAGCACCACCAGGGCGCGGTGCGCCGCGGCCCGGCGTTCCAGGTGACCGGCGAGCCCGGGTTCCGGCCCGAGGTCGAGGTGCACGACGACGTCGCGGTCCTGCGCTCGAAGGACCTCGCCGTGCGCGTGCACCGGGGCGACCGCTGGCGCGTGGACTTCGAGGCGGACGGCGAGGTGCTGACGTCCTCGCTGCCCAAGTCCGTCGGGCACGTGACCTCCGACGACGGCCGCGCCTGGACGCACGAGCAGCTCGCGCTCGAGCCGGGCGAGCTCGTCTACGGCCTGGGGGAGCGGTTCGGCCCGTTCGTCAAGAACGGCCAGGTCGTCGACATCTGGAACGAGGACGGCGGCACGTCGAGCGAGCAGGCGTACAAGTCCGTGCCGCTCTACCTCACGACCAAGGGCTACGGCGTGTTCGTCGAGCACCCGGAGAAGGTCTCGTTCGAGGTCGCGTCCGAGGTGAACACGCGCGTCCAGTTCTCCGTCGAGGGCCAGGCGCTGGAGTACCTGGTCATCCAGGGCCCGACCCCCAAGGACGTGCTGCGCCGGTACACCGCGCTCACCGGCCGCCCCGCGCGCGTGCCGGCGTGGTCGTTCGGGCTGTGGCTCACGACGTCGTTCACGACGAGCTACGACGAGCAGACGGTGAACGGGTTCATCGACGGCATGGCCGAGCGCGACCTGCCGCTGTCGGTGTTCCACTTCGACTGCTTCTGGATGCGCGAGTACCAGTGGGTCGACTTCGAGTGGGACCCGCGCACGTTCCCCGACCCCGAGGGCATGCTGCGCCGCCTGCACGACCGCGGGCTCAAGGTGTGCGTGTGGATCAACCCGTACGTCGCGCAGCGCTCGCCCCTCTTCGCGGAGGCCGCGGAGCAGGGCTTCCTCGTCAGGCGCGAGGACGGGTCCGTGTGGCAGTGGGACCTGTGGCAGGCGGGCATGGGCCTGGTGGACTTCACCAACCCCGACGCGACCGCGTGGTACGTGGGCAAGCTCGAGGGCCTGCTCGACCAGGGCGTCGACTGCTTCAAGACCGACTTCGGCGAGCGGATCCCCGTCGACGGCATCGCGTGGCACGACGGCTCCGACCCGCGCAAGATGCACAACTACTACGCCCAGCTCTACAACGAGGCGGTCTTCCGGCTGCTCGAGCGCAAGCGCGGCGAGGGCGAGGCGGTCCTGTTCGCGCGGTCCGCGACGGCGGGCGGCCAGCAGTTCCCCGTGCACTGGGGCGGCGACTGCGACTCGACGTACGCGTCGATGGCCGAGTCGCTGCGCGGCGGCCTGTCGATGTCGATGTCGGGCTTCGGCTACTGGAGCCACGACATGGGCGGCTTCGAGGGCACGCCGGACCCGGGCGTGTTCAAGCGCTGGACGGCGTTCGGCCTGCTGTCGTCGCACTCGCGCCTGCACGGCTCGGGTTCGGTCCGGGTCCCGTGGGCGTTCGACGACGAGGCCGTCGACGTGACGCGCAAGTTCACGCACCTCAAGCTCTCGCTCATGCCGTACCTCGGGCGCGTGGCGGAGGAGGCGCACACCGACGGCGTGCCGATGATGCGACCCCTCGTGCTCGAGCTCCCGCACGACCGCGCGGGGTTCACCGCGGACACGCAGTACCTGCTGGGCGACGCGCTCCTCGTCGCGCCGGTGTTCCGCGCGGACGGCCGCGTCGAGTACTACGTGCCGGAGGGCACGTGGACGCGTCTCGTCCAGCCCGACGGCGGCCCCGCCCTGAGCGAGACCGTGACCGGCCCGCGCTGGGTCACCGAGACCCACGGTTTCGACTCGCTCCCGGTGCTCGTGCGCCCGGGCACCGTCCTGCCGGTCGGCGCCCGCACCGACCGGCCGGACTACGACTGGGCCGACGGCGTCACGCTGCACGCGTTCGAGCTGCCCGACGGGTACGACGAGCTCGTGGTCGTCCCGCCGGCGGACGGCGCACCCGGGGCCACGTTCCGCGTGCGCCGGTCGGGCACGACCCTCTCCGTCGCGTCCGACGACGCCGTCGCGGCCTGGTCCGTGCGGGCCGGATCGGCGACCGCCGAGGCGCGCGGCGCGACGAGCGTGACGATCGACCTCGGCTGAGGACGTATCCTGGGCGAGCATGTCATGGAAGCGCTCCCATGGCATGCTCGCCCCTGTACCTCCGGCCCGTGCCCCGCTCGCACCCACCGAGACGCACGAGCACCCACCGACCACCCGTCGCGGACCGCGTCGTCCGACGACCGACCAGCGAGGACCCTCGTGACCACCGACACCACCGCCCCCCGTCGACGCCCAGGCCGCGCCCGCGGCGTCGGGCCGCCGGACGTTCCCGACCGACTTCCTCTGGGGCTCCGCCACCGCCGCCTACCAGATCGAGGGCGCCGCCGCCGAGGGCGGCCGCACGCCGTCCGTCTGGGATACGTACTCCCACACCCCGGGCCGCACCCTGAACGGGGACACGGGCGACGTCGCGGACGACCACTACCACCGGTGGCAGGAGGACGTGCAGCACATCGCCGACCTCGGCCTCGGCGCGTACCGCTTCTCCATCTCGTGGTCCCGCGTCCAGCCCGGCGGCACCGGCCCGCTCAACCCCGAGGGCGTCGCGTTCTACTCGCGCCTCGTCGACGCGCTGCTCGAGAAGGGCGTCAAGCCCGTCGTCACGCTCTACCACTGGGACCTCCCGCAGGAGCTCGAGGACGCCGGCGGCTGGGCCAACCGCGACACCGCGTACGCCTTCGCCGAGTACGCCCGCCACATGGCGCGCGAGCTCGGCGACCGGATCGACACCTGGACGACGCTCAACGAGCCGTGGTGCTCCGCCTACCTCGGCTACGGCTCCGGCGTGCACGCGCCCGGCCGCACCGAGCCCGCGGCGGCGCTCGCGGCCGTGCACCACCTCAACCTCGCGCACGGGCTCGCCGTCCAGGCGATCCGCGACGAGCTCGGCGAGGACGCGAAGACGTCCGTCACGCTCAACCTGCACGTCATCCGGCCCGACGACCCGTCGTCCGAGGCGGACCTCGACGCGGTGCGGAAGATCGACGCGCTCGCCAACCGCGCGTTCCTCGCGCCCATGCTCGACGGCGAGTACCCCGCCGACCTGCTCGCCGACACCGCGCACGTGAGCGACTGGTCGTTCGTGCAGGAGGGCGACCTCGAGACGGTGCGCCAGCCGCTGTCGATCCTCGGCGTCAACTACTACTCGACCGTGCGCGTGCGCCACTTCTCCGGCGACGGCGAGCGGTCCGAGAACGACGGCCACGGCGCGTCGAGCCACAGCCCGTGGATCGGCGTCGACGACGTGGAGTTCGTCCAGCAGCCCGGCCCGTACACCGCCATGGGCTGGAACATCGAGCCCGCCGGCATGACCGAGCTGCTCGTGTCCGTCGCGAAGACCTACCCGGGCCAGCCGATGATGGTCACCGAGAACGGCGCCGCGTTCGACGACGAGGTCACCGTCGACGCCGACGGCACCCCCCGCGTGCACGACGACCGTCGCGTCGCGTACCTGCACGACCACGTCGACGCCGTCGGTGCCGCGGTCGACGCGGGCGCCGACGTGCGCGGGTACTTCGCGTGGTCCCTGCTCGACAACTTCGAGTGGGGCTACGGGTACGAGCGCCGCTTCGGGATCATCCGCGTCGACTACGACACGCTCGAGCGCACGTGGAAGGACTCCGCGCACTGGTACCGCCGGCTCGCGACGTCGAACGCGCTCCCCACGGTCGACGAGACCGTCTGACACACCGCTCCACCCGCGAGGGCCCGTCCGGTCGCACCGGGCGGGCCCTCGCCGTGCACCGCGGCGGGCGCGGGCGGCCTCCCGTCTCGCCCGGACGGGGTGAGGCGCGACCCGGGTGACCTTCCCTAGCCTCGCAGCCATGAGCGATGTCGAGGTCAAGGCCAGGACGGGCGGGGTGCTCGCCGCCGCGTGCCTGTCGACGCTGGTCGTCAACGCGAACACGTCGGCGGTCAGCATCCTGCTCCCCGCGATCAGCGAGGACACGGGCACGAGCGTGACGACCCTCCAGTGGGCGGTCACCGGCTACTCGCTCGTCGGGGCCGCGGTGATCGTCACCTCGGGAGCCCTGGGCGACGTGTTCGGCCGCAAGCGGGTGTTCCAGCTCGGGCTCCTGCTCTTCGTCGCGTCCTGCGTGCTCATCGCGCTCGCCCCGTCGGGCGGCATGGTCATCGCCGGGCGGTTCGTCCAGGGCGCGGCCGGGGCGACCATCGTGGCGTGCGGGCTGAGCCTGCTCTCCGTGGCCAACAGCGGCGACGCCCAGCTCCGGGCGGTCTCGTTGTGGGGCGCGGCGTCCGCCGTCGGCGCCGCAGCGGGGCCGCTGCTCGGCGGGGTGCTCGTCAACCTCACGGGGTGGCAAGGGCTCTTCTGGGTCGACGCCGTCGTGGCCTCGGCCTGCGTCGTCCTGACGTACGTGGTCGTGACCGAGTCGCGCGACCCCGACCGCTCCCGCTCGATCGACTACGCGGGCACCGTGCTCGTCGCGCTCACCCTCGCGCCCCTCATCCTCGCGCTGAGCAAGGGCAGCGACTGGGGCTGGGGCTCGCTCGCGACCCTCGGCAGCCTCGCGGTCGCCGTCGTGGCCGGCTGGCTGTTCGTCGTCGTCGAACGCCGGGTCGCGGTCCCGCTCCTCGACCTCGCCCTCCTGCGGAACCGCGTGCTCGTCGGCGCGACCGCGGCCATCCT
Organism: Cellulosimicrobium cellulans; assembly: GCF_016907755.1. Taxonomy (NCBI): domain Bacteria; kingdom Bacillati; phylum Actinomycetota; class Actinomycetes; order Micrococcales; family Promicromonosporaceae; genus Cellulosimicrobium; species Cellulosimicrobium cellulans. The sequence goes on along the minus strand of NZ_JAFBCN010000001.1, from coordinate 3,743,805 downwards.
CATCGGCTCCGGCACGATCAACGGGCTCATGTACCTCCTCAGCATCTACTTCCAGGACCCCGCCACGCTGGGGCTGAGCCCGCTCGAGGCGGGGCTCGCGACGCTCCCCGCGACGGCCGGGCTCGTGATCGTGGCCCCGCTCGTGCCACGGTTCGCCGCGAAGATCGGCGGTCGGCAGGTCGTGGGGCTCGGGTTCCTCCTCACCGCGGTCGGGTTCGGCGTCGTCGGGGTCGTCCAGGCCGACTGGCGGTACGGCGCCTTCGTCCTCCCCCTGATCGCCATCGCGGTCGGCATGGGGCTGTCCAACGGTCCGGCGTCCTCGGCCTCCACCGCGTGCGTCTCGGCGAACGAGGTCGGTGCGGCCTCGGGCGTCTCCAACATGGCGCGCTACGTCGGCGCCGCCGTCGCGACTGCGGTCGTCGCCTCGATCTACGCCGCCGTGGTCGCGGACCGCACCGCCGACGGCGCCTCGACGGCCGACGCGCTCGCCGCCGGCCTCGGCACGGCCTCGTGGGTGATGGCCGCGACCAGCGCGCTCGGAGTCGTCATGGCGGTCGTCATGGGGCGGCGCTACCGGGCCGAGCGCGGCACGGTGCACGACGCCGCCTCGGCCGCCGCGGCGGTGGCGCACACCCTGCCGACGTCGGCCACGCCCGTCGCCGCGCAGGCGACGGACTGACCGCAGCCCTCGACTCGGCCGCGGACTGGGGCGGACCGTGTCAGCCCTTGACCGTGTCGTCGAGCTTCAGGCCGTCCACGAGGTCCTGGAACCCGGCGAGCTCGTCCGGGCAGTAGATCTGGATGACGAGGAGCTGTCCCTGGACGACGCGGTTGTCCGCGACGACGGGCCGCATGCCCGGACCTGCGGCCCCGTTGACGAGCTGGCCCAGGAGGGTCGCCCGGCTCAGCGCGCTGCCGGGGTCCTCGCACGTGGCTCCGCCGTCGTCGCCGAGGACCCGCACGACCTGGTCGACCTGCGGTGTCGGCGCGCCCGCGGCGGCGAGCGCGGTGAGGAGCTGCTCCGCCTTCTGCTCGGCCTCCGTCGTCGTCTGCCGCTCGCCGCGGACGAGCAGCGCGACGACGACGAGCGCGACGACCACGACGGCCGCGACGACGTAGATGGTCCGGCGCTCGCGGCGCGGCTGCCGCTCCGTGACCTCGCTCATGGTGCGCTCGCCTCCTTCTCCTGCGTCGTCGCGTCCGGGAGCCTCCACGACGGCTTGCGCAACCGGTAGAACAGGTACGGGACCAGGAGGCCCAGGCCGAGGGCCCCGCCGGCGACGATGACGAGGTACGAGCCAGGACTGCCCGACCCGAACTGCGACGGCGGGATGAACCCGACCAGCAGCGCGGCGAGCGACGCGACGAAGCCGACCCCGCACAGCGCGCCGAGCAGAGGCGCGCGGTACCCGCGCGCGTGGTCGGGCTGCTGGCGGCGCAGACGGACGGCGGCGACGAACATGAGGAGGTACATGATCAGGTACACCTGCGTGGTGATCACCGAGAAGATCCAGTACGCGCTCGACACGCTCGGGATGAGCGCGTAGCCCAGCGCGATCACCGTGGTGACGACGCCCTGCGTGACGAGGATGTTCTGCTGGACGCCGTTCTTGTTGAGCTTCTGGAGGAACGGCGGGAGGTAGCCCTCCTGGCGCGAGATGAGCAGGAGGCCCTTGGACGGGCCCGCCAACCAGGTGAGCATGCCGGCGACGGACGCCGTGACGAGCATGATCCCGATGATCGGGGTGAGCCACTGCGAGCCGAAGTAGGCGAACACGGCGTCGAAGGCCTGCATGATGCCCGCCGTCAGGGAGAGCTGCTCGGCCGGGACGACCCAGCTGATCGCGAGCGCGGGGAGGATGAAGATCAGCAGCACCATGCCCATGGCGAGGAAGATCGAGCGCGGGAACTCGCGTGCGGGGTTGCGCAGCGACCCGACGTGCACCGCGTTCATCTCCATGCCGGAGTACGACAGGAAGTTGTTGACGATCAGCACGAGGCTCGACAGCCCGGCCCACGCGGGGAGCAGGTGCTCGGCGTCCATCGGTGCGGCGGACGCGTTGCCCTGCCCGAGGAACACGACGCCGAGCGTCACGAGGATCACGCCCGGGATGAGCGTGCCGATGATGAGCCCGCCGCTCGCGAGCCCCGCGACGCCCTTGGTGCCGCGGGAGGAGACCCAGACGCCGGACCAGTAGACGACCACGATGACGAGGGCGGTCCACACGCCGCTGCTCGCGAGGCTCGGGTTGATCACGTAGGCGAGGGTGCTCGCGACGAACCCGAGCAGGCTCGGGTAGTAGAAGATCGTCATCGCGAACTGGCACCACACGGCGAGGAAGCCCATCGGCTTCGAGATGCCCTCGGAGACCCACTTGTAGACGCCTCCGCTCCACCCCGAGGCCAGCTCTGCCGAGACCAGCGACGTCGGGAGCAGGAAGACGACGGCCGGCAGGAGGTAGAGGAAGACGCACGCCAGGCCGTAGACGGCCATCGTGGGCGCGGCGCGCAGGCTCGCGACCGAGCTCGTCGTCATCATCGCGAGGGCGATCCACGAGATGTAGCTGCTCGCCGGGACCTTGGCGCGGGCGCGCGCGGTCGTGGCCGGGACGGCCGGCCCCTCGGCGGCCGCGTCAGCCGCGCTCATCCTGCGCGCTCCGCGTCGCTGCGGGCTTCAGGTCCGTGCTCTGGGTGCATCTCGACCGCCTCCTCGGCGCAGTCGTGGACGTCCGACGAGCCGATCGTCCACCGCGCGCGTCGGCGGGCGGATCACCTGCTCCGGGTGACCTGCGAGCCCGGCGAACGTGGCGAACGCGGCAAGCCGGGCGAACGGACGCGGGGTATGTCCGACAGGACGTCCGACATGGCGTACGACACGCCGAGGGCGCGACACGCCGACGACTTCACCGACTTCCGTGTCTGTATTGTCCGCCTTTGCCGGGGGCCTCGGACCCGTCCGCGCGCAGGCGGAGAGGCGTCCCGGGGGTGCGTCGGCAGGGCGCACAGGGTGTGGACCGACGTCGTCCCCACCCTGTGGACGGTGTGTCCCGGGGCGCGGGAACGAGCCGTTCCGGACACCTCCGGGCGGTGGACGACGGGCTGTGGACGACGCCCTCCCGAGGCGTGTCAGAGGGTGGTGGGACCATGGGTCCATGGCTCCTAGCACACGCCGATGGGTGAAGTTCGACCACGACATCTAGTGCGGTGGCGCGGTGTCGACCACTAGGTATAGTGGTTGCACACCCAGGGGGCCGGAGGCCTTCTGGTGAATCACACAGACGTAGTTCCACCGGTGTCCTTCGAGGTCAGAGATGTTTCTCCCTCCCCGAGGACCGATCCCGGGCAGAGCGCGAGAGACGAGGAGCCACCCCATGAGCGTCACGGTCTACAGCAAGCCGGCTTGCGTTCAGTGCGACGCGACGTACCGCGCTCTCGACAAGAAGGGCATCGAGTACTCCGTCGTGGACATCAGCCAGGACGCCGAGGCGCTCGAGCTCGTGCGCGGGCTCGGCTACCTGCAGGCGCCCGTGGTCGTCGCGGGTGACGAGCACTGGTCCGGGTTCCGGCCCGACCAGATCAACGCGCTCGCGCAGAAGGTCTCGCCGGTCGTCGCCTGACCGGCCTCACCGGGGCGCCGTGAGGCGCCTCGGAACCCGTACGGAAGCAGGCGGAGCAGGGCAGGACGGAGGTGCGTCCCCGTGGGGTCGCTCGTGTACTTCTCCAGCGTCAGCGAGAACACGCACCGGTTCGTCCAGCGGCTCGACCTGCCGGCCCTCGGCATGGACGTCCAGCGCATCCCGCTGCGTCCGACCGAGGGCTTCCTGCGCGTCGAGGAGCCGTACGTGCTCATGGTCCCGACCTACGGGGGCGGCAACGAGGGCGGTGCCGTCCCGCGCCAGGTCGTGAAGTTCCTCAACGACGTGCACAACCGGTCGTTGATCCGTGGCGTCATCGCCGCGGGCAACACCAACTTCGGCGAGGCCTACTGCATCGCCGGCGACATCATCTCCGCGAAGTGCCAGGTGCCCTACCTGTACGCCTTCGAACTCCTGGGAACAGCCGAGGACGCCGCGCGCGTCCGCGACGGATTGGGACGATTTTGGCAACGACAGTCACGGATTCCGGCGTGAACTCCGCGAGCGCAGTGGCAGGTGACGTCGCGCCCCAGCAGGTGCCGCTGGCCAGCACCCAGCTCGACTACCACGCGCTCAACGCGATGCTGAACCTCTACGGCCCGAACGGCGAGATCCAGTTCGACAAGGACCGCGAGGCCGCGCGCGCGTACTTCCTCCAGCACGTCAACCAGAACACCGTCTTCTTCCACGACCTCCAGGAGAAGCTCGACTACCTCGTCGAGAACAAGTACTACGACCCGGCCGTCCTCGCGAAGTACGACCGCGCGTTCGTGAAGTCCCTCTTCGAGTTCGCGTACGCCAAGAAGTTCCGGTTCGAGACGTTCCTCGGCGCGTTCAAGTACTACACGTCGTACACGCTCAAGACGTTCGACGGGAAGCGGTACCTGGAGCGCTTCGAGGACCGCGTGTGCATGGTCGCGCTCGGCCTCGCGGACGGGAACGAGCAGGCCGCGCTCGACATCGTCGAGGAGGTCATCTCGGGCCGCTTCCAGCCCGCGACCCCGACGTTCCTCAACGTCGGCAAGGCGCAGCGCGGCGAGCCCGTGTCCTGCTTCCTGCTGCGCATCGAGGACAACATGGAGTCCATCGCGCGGGGCATCAACTCCGCGCTGCAGCTCTCCAAGCGCGGCGGCGGCGTCGCGCTGCTCCTGTCGAACATCCGCGAGCACGGCGCGCCCATCAAGCACATCGAGAACCAGTCGTCCGGCGTCATCCCCGTGATGAAGCTGCTCGAGGACTCGTTCTCCTACGCGAACCAGCTCGGCGCGCGCCAGGGCGCCGGCGCCGTGTACCTGCACGCGCACCACCCGGACATCCTGCGGTTCCTCGACACCAAGCGCGAGAACGCGGACGAGAAGATCCGCATCAAGACGCTGTCGCTGGGCGTCGTGATCCCGGACATCACGTTCGAGCTCGCCAAGAAGAACGAGGACATGTACCTCTTCTCGCCGTACGACGTCGAGCGCGTCTACGGCAAGCCGTTCGCCGACATCTCGGTCACCGAGAAGTACGACGAGATGGTCGACGACTCGCGCATCCGCAAGACGAAGATCAAGGCGCGCGACTTCTTCCAGACGATCGCCGAGCTCCAGTTCGAGTCCGGCTACCCGTACATCATGTTCGAGGACACGGTGAACAAGGCGAACCCGATCAAGGGCCGCATCACCCACTCGAACCTGTGCTCGGAGATCCTCCAGGTCTCGACGCCGTCGACGTTCAACGAGGACCTCTCGTACGACCACGTCGGCCGCGACATCTCCTGCAACCTCGGCTCGCTGAACATCGCGAAGACGATGGACTCGCCGGACTTCGCCAAGACGATCGACACCGCGATCCGCGCGCTCACCGCGGTCTCCGACCAGACGAGCATCGAGTCCGTGCCGTCGATCAAGCGGGCGAACGAGGCGGGCCACGCGATCGGCCTCGGCCAGATGAACCTCCACGGCTACCTCGCGCGCGAGCGGATCCACTACGGCTCCACCGAGGGCGTCGACTTCACCAACATCTACTTCTACACGGTCGCCTACCACGCGATCGCGGCGTCGAACCGCCTCGCGATCGAGCGCGGGCGCGCGTTCGGCGGCTTCGAGGACTCGAAGTACGCGACGGGGGAGTACTTCGACAAGTACACCGACCAGGTGTGGGAGCCGGAGACCGAGCGCGTGCGCCAGCTCTTCGCCGACGCCGGCGTGCACGTGCCGACGCAGGACGACTGGAAGGCCCTCAAGGCCTCGGTCATGGAGCACGGGATCTACAACCAGAACCTCCAGGCCGTCCCGCCGACCGGCTCGATCTCCTACATCAACAACTCGACGTCCTCGATCCACCCGGTGCCGTCGAAGATCGAGATCCGCAAGGAGGGCAAGATCGGGCGCGTCTACTACCCGGCGCCCTACCTGACGAACGACAACCTCGAGTACTACGAGGACGCGTACGAGATCGGCTTCGAGAAGATCATCGACACGTACGCCGCCGCGACGCAGCACGTCGACCAGGGCCTCAGCCTCACGCTGTTCTTCAAGGACACGGTCACGACGCGCGACGTCAACCGCGCGCAGATCTACGCGTGGCGCAAGGGCATCAAGACGCTCTACTACATCCGCCTCCGCCAGATGGCCCTGGAGGGCACGGAGGTCGAGGGTTGCGTCAGCTGCATGCTGTAGTCGCCTGAGGCAACTATTGGTTGCCTCGATGCCCGGCGCCGTCGGCCACCCTCCCGCGGAGGAGTGGCCGACGGCGCAGGGTCCGGTCCCACGAAGTCGTCCCGGTCGGTCCGGGGTCAGCAGGAGAGAAGAAGGCAGATGTCGCCCACGGGGAAGCTCAAGCTCATCGATCGCGTGAGCGCGATCAACTGGAACCGTCTCGAGGACGAGAAGGACCTCGAGGTGTGGGACCGCCTCGTCGGGAACTTCTGGCTGCCGGAGAAGGTGCCGGTGTCGAACGACATCCAGTCGTGGCACACGCTCACCGCCCAGGAGCAGCAGCTCACGATGCGCGTGTTCACGGGCCTCACGCTCCTCGACACGATCCAGGGCACGGTGGGCGCGGTGTCGCTGATCCCCGACGCGATCACGCCGCACGAGGAGGCGGTGTACACCAACATCGCGTTCATGGAGTCGGTGCACGCCAAGAGCTACTCGTCGATCTTCTCGACGCTGTGCTCGACGCGCGAGATCGACGACGCGTTCCGCTGGTCGGAGGAGAACCCGAACCTCCAGCGCAAGGCCGAGATCGTCATGGAGTACTACAAGGGCGACTCGCCGCTCAAGCGCAAGGTCGCGAGCACGCTGCTCGAGTCGTTCCTCTTCTACTCCGGCTTCTACCTGCCGATGTACTGGTCGTCCCGCGCCAAGCTGACGAACACGGCCGACCTCATCCGCCTCATCATCCGCGACGAGGCCGTGCACGGGTACTACATCGGCTACAAGTTCCAGAAGGGCCTCGAGAAGCTCAGCCCCGAGGAGCGCGACGAGCTCAAGGCGTACACGTTCGAGCTGCTCTTCGAGCTCTACGACAACGAGGTGCAGTACACCGAGGACCTCTACGACGGCGTCGGCCTCACCGAGGACGTCAAGAAGTTCCTGCGGTACAACGCCAACAAGGCGCTCATGAACCTCGGCTACGAGGCGCTCTTCCCCAAGGACGAGACCGACGTCAACCCGGCGATCCTCTCGGCCCTGTCGCCGAACGCCGACGAGAACCACGACTTCTTCTCCGGGTCCGGCTCGTCGTACGTCATCGGCAAGGCCGTGAACACCGAGGACGACGACTGGGACTTCTGAGACACGTCTCCAGGACCCCTCGCCACGAGGCGACGACCAGGCCCGGCACCGCAGCAACCTGCGGTGCCGGGCCCTTCGGCTCCCGGACCCCGCGGGCCGGAGACCGGGAGGAACGCCTCGTATTGCCACGCACCGCCTCCGGGCCTACCGTTCGGGACGAGACGGAGCGTTGCGACAGGGGGCGACGATGACCTGGCCGATCGGGTACGTGGTGGTCGTGGTGGTCGTCGGCTGGTGCACCTTCTTCGCGGCCGTCGCACCTCGTCGACCCCACCTGCTGGCGCGGGCGAGCTGGATCTTCGGCATGGTGGTCAACGAGGTGCCGTTCCTGGCGATGTACCTCCTGGTCGCGTCCACCGCCCTGGCGGCCGCCGAGGGTGACCTGGGGACGACGGGAGGCCGGGTCACGGCCGGAGTCGCCGTCGTCGTCGCCGCGGGACTGGTGGTCGTCGCGTGGCGGGGCGTGCGCAGCGACCGGTCGGTGCGGCGGGCACTGGCGGAGGGGCTCGGCCCGGACTGGCGCGAACGGGTGGACGCGCCGCTCCGGCGGCACCGTCCCTGGGCCCGGATCCTGCTGACGCCGTTCGTGCGGTCGCGCCGGGACGTGGAGCGGATCAGGAACATCGCCTACGGCGATGCCGGTCGCCGCAACCTCCTCGATCTCTACCGGCGCCGTGACGTGCCCCAGGACGCACCGGTGCTGGTCTACTTCCACGGCGGCGGGTTCACCGGAGGGGAGAAGAGCCGCGAGGCGCTGCCGTTGCTGACCTGGCTCGCGAGCCGGGGCTGGGTGTGCGTGAGCGCGAACTACCGGCTGCGCCCCCAGGTCACGTTCCCCGACCACCAGATCGATGCCAAGAAGGTCATCGCGTGGGTCCGCGAGCACGGCGGGGAGTACGGTGCCGACCCGGCGAGAGTGTTCGTGGCGGGCAGCTCCGCCGGCGCGAACCTCGCCGGCCTGTGCGCGCTCACCCCGGGCGACCCGCGGTTCCAGCCAGGCTTCGAGCAGGCCGACACCTCGGTCTCCGGGGCGATCCTCCTCTACGGCTACTACGGCCACTACTTCGGCGCGGAGCCGGCCGGGCCACCGCCCGTCCTCCAGCCCCAGGGGTACGTCCACGGCGAGGCGCCGCCGTTCTTCGTCGCCCACGGGACCAAGGACGGCTGGGGCACCGTGGAGGGCGCGCGGCACCTCGTCGCGCGCCTGCGACGCGCCGCGACGAACACCGTGGTCTACGCCGAGCTGCCCGGGGGGCAGCACTCGTTCGACGTCTTCCACTCGCCCCGCTTCGAGGCGGTCGTCGACGGGGTGGACGCCTTCACTGCCTGGGTCCTCGCCGAGGCCCGGCGACCCGCGGGCCCGCCGCGGGAGGGTGTCAGTCAGCGGGCCGGGGCTGCGCGCCCTCGACCGGCGGGTCGGCCGACCACGGGAACGTGATCCACAGGTCGGTGTCCTTCCACGAGTAGTCCGGCTGGATGATCGTGCGCGGCTTGGTGTACAGCACCGCGGAGCGCGCCTCGGCGCCGTGGGTACTGAGCATCTCCATGACCAGGGCGAGCGTACGGCCGGAGTCCGCGACGTCGTCGACCACGAGCACGTGCGCGCCAGGCAGGTCGGACGTGTCCATGAGCGGCGGGAGCACGCGCGGGTCGGTGAGGGTCTGGCCGATGTCGGTGTAGAACTCGACGTTGAGCGTCCCGACGCCCTTGGTCCCGAGCGCGTACGCGACCGCGCCGCCGGGCAGGAGGCCGCCGCGCGCGACGGCGACGACGACCTCGGGCCGGAACCCGCTCGCCACGACCTGCTCGGCGAGCTCGCGCGCGGCGACGCCGAACGTCTCCCACGTGAGCACCTCGCGCTCGGGCGGGACGGCGGGGCTCGGCGACGACGCGTCGTCGGGCACGGCGGGGACCGGGGTCGTGGAGGCGTCCGTCATGGATCGAGAGTACGTCGCGCGACGCGCGGGTCCCGCCCGTCCCGGGTCCCGACGAGCCAGGACCCCCGTCCCGGACCCAGACCGGTCGCGGACGCGACGAGGGCCGCACCCCGTGGTGGGGCGCGGCCCTCGTCGGGTCAGGCGGGGATCACTGCGCGTCGAGGATGTCCACGACGAAGACGAGCGGGGAGTCCGCGGGGATCGTGCCGCTGCCCTGCGCGCCGTAGCCCAGCTCCGACGGGATGACGAGCAGCACCTGGCTGCCGACGGTCTGCCCGGCGAGGCCCTGCGTCCAGCCCGGGATCACCTGCTGGAGCGAGAAGCTCGTCGGAGCGCCGCGGTCCCACGACGAGTCGAAGACGGTGCCGTCGAGCAGCATGCCCGTGTAGTGGGCGGTGACGGTCTGGTCCTCGGTGACGACCGGGCCGGTGCCCTTGATGAGCGTCTGCGCGACGAGCTCGGTCGGGGCCTCGTAGCCCTCGGGGATCTCGATGGTCGGCTTGCCGGTGTCGTCGAGCGTCACGGTCGGCAGGCCCTCGGCAGGCGTGACCGCCTCGCCCTCGGCGCGCGACGGGATGGTCTTGACACCGGTGACCTCACCGATGGTGAGGTAGGTGATCGGCTCACCCGTCGTCTGGTCCGTCGTCGGGTTGGCGAACAGGAAGCGGGTGCCGACCTTCTTGCCGACGACGACGTCGAGGAGCTGCGGGAAGATCGCGTCGTCGATGATCAGCTGCTCGGGGGAGTCCGTCTCCCACGTCGACCCCATCTTGGAGCCGTCCGTTCCGGAGAACGCCGCTGTGTGCATCGTGATCTGCTGCCCCTTGGCGATCTCCTCGCCGTCGCCGTCGTTCAGCGAGATGGCGGCCGCGGCGGAGACCTCGAACGGCTGGTCGAACTCCACGGTCGGCTCGGCGCCGGGGTCGCCGGTGACCGTCACAGCCTCGAGCGCCGCGACGTCCTCGGGCGACGACGTCGCGGCGTCGCTGGCGCCGTCGGCCGCGGACGGGCTCGACGACGTCTCGTCGCCGGAGCCGCCGCCCTCCGAGGCGCAGCCGGAGAGGACGAGGGCGGCGCCCAGGGTGAGCGCGGCGACGCCGCGCAGGGTGCGGTGCTTCACGAGAGGGGGTCCTTCGGGTCGGTGGGACGACGCGGGGCCGTCGGGTCTGGGCCGCACCTGCACGACGACGGTCGTCGGCGTCCCGGGTCGGGGCTGCCTCGCGGCCGCGCGCCGGGTGCAGCACCGGCGCGGACACTCTAGCGGTCCTGCCTGGACACCCGCTGGGAGCTGCAGTCCCGTCCGTCCGTCGGTCCCGCACGCCAGCCGCTCCGCGCGCGGCGCCGGGGGAGAATGGGCGCATGCCGTCCCGTCGACCGTCCCGCAAGCGACCCTGGGGGGCGGAGCCCGCGCCCCTCGACCTGGACCGTGCCCTCGGCGGCGCGCGCCGCGAGTCCGGGGCCGACGGCGAGTGGCAGGTCCGGACCGTGCGCGGCGGGTCCAAGACGTACCTGTGCCCGGGGTGCAACCAGGAGATCCCGCCCGGGACGGGGCACGTCGTGGCGTGGCAGGAGGACTCGTTCTTCGGTGCCGAGACGGCGCTCGACCACCGCCGGCACTGGCACACGTCGTGCTGGCAGGCGCGCGGGCGTCGTCGGCCCCGATAGGTCCGCGGCGGACGAACTAGGCTCGACCACGATGAGCACCGCACCCGAGCCCGCCGGGGCTGACGCACCGGCCGGCCCCACCCCCATCCGGTCCCTGACGGTCCTGCCCGCGCGGCGCGAGGACGTCGAGCTGCACACCGCGGACGGGCTGACGCTCGTCGGCGAGCTCGCGCTCCCCGCGGACCGCGACCCGGTCGCGACGCTGGTGACGCTCCACCCGCTGCCCACGCACGGCGGCTACATGGACTCGCACGTGTACCGGAAGGCGGCCTGGCGCCTGCCCGCGCTCGCCGACCTCGCGGTGCTGCGGTTCAACACGCGCGGGACGTCGTCGCCCCGTGGCACGAGCGAGGGCTCGTTCGACGGCGGTGAGGCCGAGCGCTTCGACGTCGCCGCGGCCATCGAGCTCGCCGAGTTCCGCGACCTGCCGCACCCCTGGCTCGTGGGGTGGTCGTTCGGGACCGAGCTCGCGCTCAAGCACGGGACCGACCCGGCCGTGGAGGGCGCGATCCTGCTGTCGCCGCCGCTGCACCGGGCGACGGACGAGGACCTCGACCGGTGGGACGCGTTCGGCAAGCCGCTCGTGGTGCTCGTCCCCGAGCTCGACGACTACCTGCGCCCCGACGAGGCGCGCCGACGCTTCGCGCGCGTGCGCAACGCGGAGGTGATCGGCGTCGACGGCGCCAAGCACCTGTGGGTGGGCGAGCCGTCGGTGCGGCGGGTGCTCGACGAGATCGTCGGTCACGTCCGACCGGGGTTCCCGCTGCCGCTGCCGACCGAGTGGTCCGGCGACACGACCGGGGCCGTGACGGCCGAGCGCGACACCGCCGACTCCGACCAGGCGAGCTACGAGGCGAGCCGGTCGGACGGCGTCGACGACTGACACCTGGGCGGGACGGTCGCGGCCGTGGCACGGTGGAGCGAGAGCTGACGACGGAAGCACGACCTGAGGAGGACGACGTGACGACGGCCCCGCTCGAGACCTTCACGCTGCGCGAGGGGTACGGGACACCGCTCGTGCTGCTGCACGGCTTCCCGCTGGACCACCGCATGTGGGCCGACGTCGCGGCCGCGCTGCCGGGCGAGCCCACCGTCGTCGCCGTCGACCTCCCGGGGCTCGGCGCGAGCCCGCTGGCGGGCGAGCCGGCGTCGATCGACACCGCGGCCGACGCCACCGCCGCCGCGCTCACCGCGGCGGGGATCACGCGCGCGGTCGTCGCGGGGCTGTCGATGGGCGGCTACGTCGCGCTCGCTCTCGCGGAGCGGCACCCCGGCCTGGTCGCCGGGCTCGGGCTCGTGGACACCAAGTCGACCGCTGACACCGACGAGGCCCGCGCCAACCGGCTGCGCGTCGCGGACGAGGCCGCGCGGTCCCAGACCGTCGACGCCGTCCTCGGCATGCCGGGCGTGATGCTCGGGGAGACGAGCAAGGCCGCGCGCAAGCACCTCACGGCACGGCTCGAGGAGTGGATCCGCGGGCAGCGGCCCGACGGTGTCGCGTGGTCGCAGCGCGCTATGGCGGCCCGGCCGGACCGCACCCACGTGCTCGAGGGGTTCGCCGGCCCGGTGGCCGTGGTCGTGGGGGAGGAGGACGCGCTCACGCCCGCGGCGGAGGCCGAGCACATGGCCGCTGCCGCACCCGCCGCGCAGCTGGTCCAGGTGACGGGCGCCGGGCACATGAGCGCGGTCGAGGACCCGGCCGCCGTGGCGGACGCCCTGGCCGACCTCCTGGCCCGCGCCTCGGCCTGAGCCCGGCCGGCCACGGCCGGCCACGCGCCTGCGCGTCGGCGGGCCGGGGCGGTCAGCGGCCGTCGAGCACGAGCGCGAGCGCGTCCGCGAGGTCGATCGACTCGCCGTCCCGTCCGCCCTTGCCGAGCACGAGCGGCGGGTCCGACGGCTCGACGCTCACCCCGCGCAGCCGTCCCAGCACGGTGCCGGGGACCCCGAGCACGTAGAACTCCCCGTCCTCGCCGACCGCGACGCTGCGGTTGCGGCGCAGGTACCAGCCCTGGAGCGGGGTCCGGTAGGTGGCCGTGCCGTCGAACGACCGGGCGCGCAGCGGCTCGGGCGCGAGGCCGCGCTCACGGGCGCGCACCACGAACTCGGCGAGGAGCGAGCGGGCCGCGGCGCTCTCCCGCGCGCGCTGGCGGTCGAGCTCGCGCTGCTGGTGCGCCGCGGCCTCGGTCCGCTGCCGACGCCAGTCGTCGGCAGCGGACCCGGTGCGGCCCGCGGGGTCCGCGGAGGACACCGGTCAGGCCGGTGCAGGAGCGTCGGTCTCGGCCTCGACGTCAGCCTGACCGGCGGGGCCGCGCTTCGTCGAGGTGCCCGACCCGCCCTGCTGGTCCGGCTCTTCCGCGACGACCGGGAACTCCGCCGTGAGGAGCTGCGCCGCGCGCGCCTGCTGCGCGGGCGTGCCGGCAGGCACCGCAGCCTTCTTCGCCGGAGCCTTCGCGGGCTCGGCCTCGCCGCCGAGGAGCCCGCGCAGCTCGTCGAGGTAGGTGTTGATCGAGTCGTGCTGGCGCGTGAGGTCCTCGAGCTGGCGCTGCGCCACGTTGCGCTGCTGCTCGGCCTCCGCCTTCGCGTCGCTCACCGTCTGGTCCGCGAACGAGCGCGCCTCGGCGACGATCTGGTCGGCGTTGCGCCGGGCCGTCGACATGAGGTCCTTGACGTACGCGTCCGACTCCGTGCGGACCTTCTCCGCCTGCTCCAGCGCGCGCGCGACACGCTTCTCCGCCTCCGCCGCGTGCTCCTCGGCGGTGGCGACGAGCTTCTCCGTCTCGGCCTTGGCCGCGGCGTGCCGCTCCGCGTTCTCGCGCTCCGCCTCCTCGCGGCGGCGCACGACGTCGAGCTCCGCGTCGGCGAGCGCGGTGCGGGCCTTGTCGCGCAGCTCCTCCATCTCCGACGTGACGGCGTTGGCGGCCTCGGTGGCCTTCCGCTGCGCCTCGTCGACCTGGCGCTGCGCCTCCCGGCGCGCGTTCTCCAGGAGCTCCGTGGACTCGCGCTGGGCGGCTTCGCGCTGAGCGGCGGTCTCCGCCGCGACGCGGGCACGCAGCTCGGCGGCCTCGCGCTCGGTCGTGACGCGCAGCTCCGTCGTCTCGCGCTCCGCCGTCGCGCGCAGGGTGCCGAGCTCGCGCTCGAGGGACGCGCGCCGCTCGCTCTCCTCGGTGGCGATCGCGCTCTGGATGCGCGCGGCCTCGCGCTCGGCGGAGCCGACGAACTCCTCGGCGCGGCGCTGCGCGCTGATCAGCGTGCCCTCGGCCTCCGAGGCGCTCGTGGCGCGGATCTCCTCGGACTCGAGCCGCGCGCTGTTGAGGAGCTCGGCGACCTCGTTCTCGGCGCGGGACCGCACCTGGCCGGCCGAGAGCTTGGCGCGCGCCATGATGTCGGCGGCCTGGGCGTTGGCCTGGGAGAGGATGTCCGCGGACTGCTCCTCAGCGGAGCGCATGAGCTGCTCGATGCGGGAGCCGAGGCCGGCGTACGAGGGGCGGTCCGCCTCGCGGAGCTGACGCTGCGCGTCGGAGAGCTCGCTCGTGAGCTGCATGGCGCGGGCGTCCGCGGCCTCGACGCGCGAGCGCGCGTCCTCCACGGCCTTCTCCAGCTTCGCGAGCTGGGCCTCGACCTGGACGCGGTCGTACCCGCGCATGGTGATGGGGAAGAGCGTGCGCTCGTCGGACACGTCGATGACCTCCGGTGCTGGTTCGTCGCGGCGTCCGCCGCCGGGCGGCGTCCCCTCGCGAGGAGGGAGGGCGCGGCGGTCGTGCCACGGCCCCGCCGTGCTCCGACCAGGATACGGGGATCGGGCTGTCCTGAATACCCGGATTGGAGCAGGTGAGACGATGGTCGCAGTGCTGCGGGACGGACGGCACGACGGGACGCGGCAGACCGGTCCGACGGCGTCGCGCGAGCCCTTCCTGAAGGCCGGCTGACGAGCGTGGGACCGTGGGGAGAGGGGCTCGTGAACGGATCGTGAGGATCCGCGCACGATTCCCCGCGGTCGATCTACGAGGGGTTTCGCACCTATTCTGGAACGTCGATCGACGAAGGGAAGCTCGGTGCTCCAACGAATCATCGCCGCCCTCCTGCTCGTGGGAGGGCTCGTCGCCGTCGGCCTCGGCGTCGCGTCCGCCACGGTCTGGCGGGACAGCGACACGGTCGTGGCGACCACGGCGTACACGGGGGACGGCACGCTGCTCGTCACCGAGCCCGGGGTCCTGGACCTCGTCGCCGAGGACGTGACGATCCGTGCCACGGCACCGGGCGAGCAGCAGGTCACGCTCGCGATCGGCCGCGAGGTCGACGTGACGGGCTGGGTCGGGGAGGACGCGCACGGCGTGGTCACCGGGCTCAGCGACTGGGACGCGCTCGCGACGCGTGCGGTCGAGCCGGCCGCCGCGGAGGAGACGCCCGCCGAGGGGGAGACCCCTGCGGACGGAGAGTCCCCCGCCGAGGGGGAGACCCCCGCGGACGGCGAGACGCCGGCTGAGGGCGAGACACCCGCCGAGGGCGAGACGGCCGTCGTCGGCGTCGACCCCGCCGGGTCGGACATGTGGTTCGAGGAGTCGACGGGGGCAGGCTCGGCGAGCCTGCGCTGGTCCGACCAGCCCGGCCGCTGGCAGCTTCTCGTGGCCGGCGTGGGCGAGGACGCCGTCGCCCCGACGCTCGAGCTCTCCTGGCCGCGCGAGGTCGAGACCCCGCTCCTGTGGCCGGGCGTCATCGGCGGTGCGGTGCTGATCCTCCTCGGTCTCGGCATCGGCGCGGCGAGCCTGCGGCCCAAGCGCCGTGGACCGTCGGGACGTGGCACCGCGACGTCGGCCACCCCCACGGTCGCGCCGGCCGCCTCGCCGCAGACGCCGGCGGGCGAGCACGACCCGGGCGAGAACGGCGGCGAGGCGCCGACCGACACCGCGCAGGTGCGCATGCTCACGCGGCGCGAGCTGCGCGAGCGCGAGGAGTCTGACCGCCTCGCGCAGCAGCAGACGCGCGCGCAGAAGCCGCGGCGCGCCTGGCTCACCGGTCAGATCCCGATCGTCGCGCGGGGCGAGCGGCGCCCCAAGACCGCGGCGCAGCCGGCCGTCGACGCGGCGGACGGCCACCCGACCACCCAGGACAGCGCGACGACACGTGCCGACGCCTGGCGCCGAGCATGGGGATTCACTCCCGGCAGCTCGGGGACGAGCGAGGCCCCCGACCCGCAGCGCGACCCGGACGAGACGAAGGACAGCACCCGATGACCAGCACCACCCGCGACACGGCCCGCGCCCGACGCGCCCGCCGTCACCTCGCCGGGGTGGCCGGCGGTCTTGTCGGCGCGCTCCTCCTCGCCGCCTGCTCCACGCCCCTGCCGACGCCGCAGCCGGACCCCACCCAGGACCCGCCCCCTCCCGTCCTCTCCGAGGCGCAGGAGACCGTGGTGCTGGACGCGGTCGCCTCCGCGCTCGCCGCGGCGAGCGAGGCGAACGACCCGGCGCAGCTCGACGCCCGCGTCACCGGCCCGGCGCTCGCGATCCGCACGAGCCAGCTCGCCGTCGCCGCCGCGCGCGGCAACGCGGACCTCGTGACGGAGCTGCCGACCGAGGCCCAGCAGGTCGTCATCCCGACGACGCAGACCTGGCCGCGCACGTCGTACGCCGTGAGCGTCCAGCCCGAGAGCCTGCAGACCCCGCGGCTCTCCGTCCTCGAGCAGGCGGGCGCGCGGGACGTGTACCAGCTCTGGGGGTGGGTCCGGCTGCTCCCCGGCGTGACGATGCCCAGCTTCGCGGACCCGAGCATCGGGAGCGAGGCCGTCGCGCCCGACGACTCGAGTCTCCTCGTCACGCCGACGGACGCCGTCGCGCAGTACGCCGACGTGCTCAACCTCGGGGCCGGCTCCGGCTTTGCCGGGTCGTTCGAGGACGACTCGTTCCGGACGCTGCTCGCCGAGCGCGCCCAGGCGTGGACCACGGCGCTCGAGCCCGCCGCCGGCGCGTACGCGCTGGCGTTCACCCCGAACGCCGACGAGCCGGTCCGCTCGGTGCGGACCGCGGACGGCGGTGCGCTCGTCGTCGGTGCCATGACGTCGCTCGAGTCGATGACGGCCGAGGAGGGCGCGCAGGTCCCGCCCGACACGGAGACGATCAAGGCGCTGTACGGGACGGCCACCCCGACGAACGTGCTCAAGGTCGGGTACCAGGACGTCGTCGCGCTCTACGTCCCGCCGGCCGGGTCGGACGAGAAGATCCGCGTCGTCGGCAACGAGCACGTCGCGACATCGGTGGCGAACGCCTGACGCTCCGTAGGATTGCGACCATGAGCGAACCTACCCAGCCCGCGTTCGACGTGCGCGGAGCGGTCGACCTGTCCGCGCTGACCAGGCCGCAGTCCCCTCCTCCCGGGGAGGAGGGCGGCGCCCCGGCGGCAGGCGGCTACGTCGTCGACGTCACGGACGAGACGTTCGGCCAGCTCGTCCAGGACTCGACGCAGTACCCGGTCGTGGTCCTGCTCTGGATCCCGACCGACCAGGCGAACGCGCAGCTCGGCACCGACCTCGGCGCGCTCGCCGACGAGTACGCGGGCCGCTTCCTCCTGGCCCGCGTCGACGCCCAGGCCTATCCGCAGATCACGGCGGCGTTCCAGGTGCAGGGCGTCCCGACCGTCGTCGCCGTCCTCCAGGGCCAGCCGGTGCCGCTGTTCCAGGGCGCCGCTCCCGCCGAGCAGGTGCGCTCGGTGATCGAGCAGGTCCTTCAGGCCGCCGAGGCGAACGGTGTCACCGGCCGCGCGCCGTCCCAGGGCGGCGACGGCGAGCCCGTGCCCGCCGAGCCCGCCCCGGAGCCGGAGCCGGAGCTGCCGCCGCTGCACCAGGAGGCGTACGACGCGATCGAGCGCGACGACCTCGACGCCGCCGTCGCGGCCTACGAGAAGGCGATCAAGCAGGACCCGCGCGACGCGCTCGCCGTCGCCGGGCTCGCGCAGGTCCGCCTCCTCCAGCGCACGCGCGACGCCGACCTCGCCACCGTCCGCGCCGCGGCCGCGGACGCGCCGGGGGACGTCGACGCGCAGCTCGCCATCGCCGACCTCGACGTCCTCGGCGGCCACGTCGACGACGCGCTGGGCCGCCTGCTCGACCTCCTCCCCGGCGCCGACGCCGACGGCAAGGAGAAGCTCCGCGTGCGCCTCCTCGACTACTTCGAGGTCGTCGGCCCCACCGACCCCCGCGTCGGCAAGGCCCGCCAGCGCCTCGCGATCAGCCTCTACTGACGCACCCGCACCCGCACCCGCACCCGCACCCGGACGATCGGCGGCCGGTCACCCACGGTGACCGGCCGCCGTCGCGCTGAGGAGGCAGCGCAGGAGGTGCGACGAAAGCCGGGTGGGTGGGGTGGTGGCGCCGGGTCGTGGCGGGCCTGGCGGGAGCCGCGAGGAACGAGCGGCGGATGGTAGACCCGGCGCCACCAGCCCACCCACCACCCAGGGTGACCAGACCTCTACGTCGGCAGACCAGGCCTCGACGTCGGCAGACCTCTACCTCTGTGACGGGACGAGGTACAGCGCGCCGAGCGGGGGCAGGCGCAGGGTCGCGGAGTGCGCACGACCCTTCCACGGGACGGGCTCCGCCTCGACCTCGCCGAGGTTGCCGACACCCGACCCGCCGTACACCTCGGCGTCGGTGTTGAGCACCTCGCGCCACGCTCCGCCCGACGGCAGCGCGACGCGGTAGCCCTCGTGCGGCGTGCCGGCGAAGTTCACGACGACGGCGACCTCGCCCCCGTCGCGCCCGCGGCGGACGTACGCGAGGACGTTGTGGTCGGCGTCGTCGGCGTCGAGCCACTCGAAGCCGGCGGGGTCGTGGTCGAGCTCCCAGAGCGCGGGGGTCGCGCGGTAGAGGGCGTTGAGGTCGCGCACGGCGCGCTGCACGCCCTGCCGGCCGGGGTCGGCCGCGAGGCCGTCCCAGTCGAGCGAGCGGCCCTCGTTCCACTCGGTGTGCTGGCCGATCTCGCTGCCCATGAAGAGGAGCTGCTTGCCGGGGTGGGACCACTGGTAGGCGAGGAACGCGCGGACGCCGGCGCGCTTCTGCCAGTCGTCGCCGGGCATCTTGCCGTAGAGCGAGCCCTTGCCGTGCACGACCTCGTCGTGGCTGATCGGCAGGACGAACTGCTCGGAGTAGGCGTACACCATCGAGAAGGTGATCTCGTGGTGGTGGTAGCGCCGGTTGATGGGCTCCTCCGCGACGTAGCGCAGGGAGTCGTTCATCCAGCCCATGTTCCACTTGAGCCCGAACCCGAGACCTCCGGCCGACGTCGGACGGGTCACGCCGGGCCACGCGGTCGACTCCTCGGCGATCATCATGACGCCGGGCGTGCGTCGGTAGGCCGTGGCGTTGGCCTCCTGGAGGAACGCGATGGCCTCGAGGTTCTCGCGCCCGCCGTGCACGTTGGGGTGCCACTGCCCGGGGCCGCGGGAGTAGTCGAGGTAGAGCATGGACGCGACGGCGTCGACGCGGAGCGCGTCGACGTGGAACTCCTCGAGCCAGTACGTCGCGTTGGCGACGAGGAAGTTGCGGACCTCGTTGCGCCCGAAGTCGAAGACGAACGTGCCCCAGTCGGGCTGCTCCCCGCGCAGGGGGTCGGCGTGCTCGTAGCAGGGGGTGCCGTCGAAACGCGCGAGGGCCCACTCGTCGCGCGGGAAGTGCGCCGGGACCCAGTCGACGACGACGCCGACGCCCGAGGCGTGGAGGCGGTCGACGAGGTAGCGGAAGTCGTCGGGGTGCCCGAACCGTGACGTCGGCGCGTAGTAGCCGGTGACCTGGTAGCCCCACGACCCGCCGAACGGGTGCTCGGCGACGGGCAGGAGCTCGACGTGCGTGAAGCCCTGCTCGACGACGTACGCGGTGAGCTGCTCGGCCAGGTCGCGGTAGGACAGGCCCTGGCGCCACGAGCCCAGGTGCACCTCGTAGATGCTCAGCGGCTGCGTGTGCGGGTCGTGGGCGGCGCGCGCGGCGAGCCACGCGTCGTCGGTCCACGCGAACTGCGACTCGACGACGATGCTCGCCGTCGCGGGCGGCACCTCCGCCGCCTTGGCGAGCGGGTCGGCCTTCTGGCGCCACGAGCCGTCGGGGCCGAGGATCTCGTACTTGTACCGCGCGCCCGCGCCGACGCCGGGGACGAACAGCTCCCAGACGCCGCTCGAGCCGAGCGAACGCATCGGGTGCGTCGCGCCCCAGCCGTTGAAGTCGCCGATGACGCGGACGGCGCGCGCGTTGGGCGCCCAGACGGCGAACGCGGTGCCGGTGGTGTCGCCGAGCGCGCTGGGGTACGTGCGCAGGTTGGCGCCCAGCACGCGCCACAGCTCCTCGTGCCGGCCCTCGCGGAGGAGGTGCAGGTCGACCTCGCCGAGCGCGGGCAGGAAGCGGTACGGGTCGTCGGTCGTGGTGGCCTCGTGGCCGTAGCGCGCGCGGACGCGGTAGTCAGGGGCGTGCCGGGTCCCGTCGGCGTCCTGGTGCACCGGGACGACGGCGGCCCAGACGCCGTCCTGCTCGTGCGCGGCGGCGTGCTCGCCGTCGGTCGTGACGACGACGACCTCGTCGGCGAGCGGGCGCAGGACCCGCACGACGGCACGCGCGTCGTCCGCGTCGGGCGCCAGGTGCGGGCCGAGCACGGCGTGCGGGTCGAACGTACGGCCGGACGCCGCGGCGGCGAGCGCGTCCGCGGGCACGACGACGGGGGGCGGGGTGGCGGAGTCGGCTGGCCCGGTCATGGGGCAACCTTTCCACGTCCGCGTGCCGTGCACCGGACAGGCTCGCCCGGTGGCCGCGAGGGGGCGCTCGCGACCACCGGGCGAGCCGGACCGGAGGACGTCAGGACGGCACGGTCCAGCGCTGGTTGGCGGTGCCCGTGCAGTCCCAGACCTGGAGCCGGGTCCCGTTCGTCGACGACTGGCCGGTGACGTCGAGGCACCTGTTCGACTGCGGGTTGCGCAGGGACTGCGCCGCCGCGGAGTACACCCACTGCTGCGCGCCCGAGCCGTTGCAGTCCCAGATCTGGACCACCGTGCCGTTGGTCGTGCCCTGGCCCGCGACGTCCAGGCACCTGCCTGCGTTCGGGTTGCGGATCGTGCCGTCGGCGCGCACCTCCCACGTCTGCGCGACGCCCGGCGCGCACGTGTAGAGCTGGACGGTGGTCCCGTTGGCGGTGCCCGACGCGGCGACGTCGACGCACTTGCCGGCGAGCCCGACGATCGCGCCGGTCGCGGGAGCCGGGCCAGGGTTCGGCGTCCCGCCGCCGGAGCCGAGCTGCACCTCGCCCTGGTTGAGCACGCGCGGGTGGAAGTACGCCGCCTGGACCTCGGCGTCCGTGTTGCTCCCGCGCAGCTGCTCGGACCAGACCATGAAGTAGCTCCAGCGTGGCTGGGCCGTGAGGAGCGCGTCGTTCGGGACCTTCCCCATCTCGGCGATGGCGATGGGCTTGCTCCCGGCGATGGACTGGATCTGCTGGTAGTCCGAGGTGCTGGGGTGGTTCTTGTACCAGACGTCGAGGCTCACCACGTCGACGTAGGAGGAGCCGGGATAGTAGCTCGCCCAGTTCGCGTTCGGGTTGTCCTGGACGTTCCAGACCCAGATGAGGTTGTCGAGGCCCTGGGAGTCGAAGTAGTCCTTCATCTGCTGGTAGATCTTCGCGCCGCCGTTGGCCCCGGCGCGCCCGCCCCACCAGTTCCACGTCTCGTTCATCTCGTGGAACGGCCGCCACAGCACCGGCACGCCGGCGTCCTTGAGCTGGCGCAGGTAGGGCACGACCTCGGCCATGCGCGCGCGCCAGGTCTGGTTGAGCGCGGTGCCGCCGGTGACGATCTGCTCGAACTGGCTCTGGCTGATCTGCGTCTTGACACCGCCCTCGAACTCGCACGTCGACGGTCCGGTCGGGGAGCAGACGTGCCACGTGAGGGCGACGAGCGATCCGTTGGCCCACTCCGTCTTCGCCTGGTCGACGACGCGCTGCCGGTTCGCCTGGTCCTGACCGCGGAACATCATGTCGCCGCCCCACAGGCCCGGGTACTGGCCGGTGATGTCGCGCACCTGCTGGGTGTACTGACCGGGTGCCGAGGCCGGTTCCTTGTTGTGCTGGCCCGAGACGATCGACGTCCCGGTGATCGACCGCAGGTAGTCGATCACCGCCTGCTTGTCGCGCGCCGGGAAGGCGTGCGCGACGGGGGTGGTCGGGACGAGCGTGGCCACGAGCAGCGCTGCGAGACCCGCTGCGAGCGCCGTGAGGGCGCGTCGCGGGGTGCTCCGGCGGGCGATCGTCGTCGCGCCGGGTGCCGGTTCGGGAGCGTGCCCGGGTCTGGGCTGGGTGGGGATGAGGTGTCGCATGCGTCCTCCGCGCCGTTGCGTGAGTGGTGCCTGACGAGCGGCCACGGTAGTACCGAGCCGATGCTGCTGTCTAGCGTTGTCATGAACCGCTTAATGTGTTGATAACACTTGGATCGGCCGTGGAAGCGATGTCACGGTGACAGCGTTGACACGAGGGTGGACCACGCTCTACGGTCGCCCTGCGTCGGGCGGCCGGCGCGCCACCGACGCGAAGGAGCGGACGATGACCCCACGACGACTGCGTGCGGCGAGGCCCCGCGCAGGCAACGCCGACACCCACCGAGGCCGACCGCACGCCGGGCGTCGACCCCCCGCCGGGCGCCGACCGCTCGGCCTGGCCACCGCCGTCGTGCTGGCGCTCGCGGGTACGGTCGTCCCCGTCGGCGCCGCCGCGGGCAGCGCGGACGGCAGCCCGACCAGCACCGCCGCCGCCCCGACGAAGGAGACCCCCGCCGTGAGCGCACCCCTCGGCGAGAGCCGCAACACCTCGTTCGTCGAGCGCGACGGCGCGCGCCTCGTCCTCGACGGCGAGACGTTCCGCTTCAGCGGGACGAACATCTACTGGCTCGGCCTCGACGAGAACGTCCCGCCCGGCACGGTCGACTACCCGACGGCGTTCCGCATCCGCGACGCGCTCGACACGGCCTCGAACCTCGGCGTGACGGTCGTGCGCTCGCACATGCTCGCGTCGACGGGTACGCCGCTCGCGATCCTCCCGTCGAAGGAGGCGGGGTACAACGCCGACGCGTTCGCGAGCATCGACTACGCCGTCGCCTACGCCGGCTCGAAGGGCATCCGCCTCGTCCTGCCGCTCACCGACGAGTGGGCGTACTACCACGGCGGGCACCGCGACTTCGGGGCCCCGTACGGGCTGTGCGCGCCGACGACGCCGCTCACGCCGTGCGCGGAGTTCTACTCCGACCCGCGCGTCGTCGCGGACTTCACGGACTACGTGCACCACGTCATGGACCACGTGAACCCGTACACCGGGCTCGCGCTCAAGGACGACCCGACGGTCCTCGCGTGGGAGCTCGGCAACGAGCTCGAGGGCATGACGCCGGAGTGGATCGGGCACGTCGCCACCGAGATCTCCGAGCGCGCGCCGCGCCAGCTCGTCGCGGCGGGCAAGCGGTTCGGCATCGACGACGACACGCTCGCCTCCCCGCTCGTCGACATCGTCGACGTGCACTACTACCCGCCGACGGCGAGCGGCGTCCGCGCGGACGCGGCCCGCATCACCGACGCCGGGAAGGTGTACATCGCGGGCGAGTACGCCTCGACCGCCGCGACGCCCGAGCTGCTCGAGCCGCTCGCGGCCGAGCCCGACGTCACGGGCATGATGTTCTGGTCCCTCTTCGGGCACGACGACGCGTCCGGCCTCGTGCCGCACGACGACGGCTTCACGCTGCACGACCCGGGCGCAGACGACCGGATGCGCGGCAACGTCGCGGCGATCCGCGACTTCTCGGCGGCGCTCGCGGGCGCCCCGGTCGCCGTCGAGATGAAGCAGCCGCTCGTGACGTCGGTCGGTAGCACGTACGGCTTCCACGAGGTGTCGTGGCGCGGCGCCGCGGGCGCGGCCACGTACCGGGTCGAGCGCGCGGCGGTGTCGGACGGCGTCCCGAGCGGGCCGTTCGAGGTCGTCGCCGAGGGTCTGACGGACACGGGCGAGCCGTACCTCGACACGTCCGCAGGCGGGGACGCGGCCTACCGCGTGGTGCCGGTCGGCACCGACGGCACGGACGGGCCCGTCTCGGAGTCGGTCGTCGTCGCGGCGGGCGAGCAGGTCCTCGTCGACCCGCTCGAGACGCAGCGTCCGCTCGTCGACCACGCCGGGCTCCGCGTCACGCCCGACGGCGACGCCGCGCTGCTCGGCCCGGCCGGCGACGGCGCCGCGCACGCGACGTGGG
Source organism: Cellulosimicrobium cellulans (assembly GCF_016907755.1). Classification (NCBI taxonomy): domain Bacteria; kingdom Bacillati; phylum Actinomycetota; class Actinomycetes; order Micrococcales; family Promicromonosporaceae; genus Cellulosimicrobium; species Cellulosimicrobium cellulans. The sequence goes on along the minus strand of NZ_JAFBCN010000001.1, from coordinate 3,719,538 downwards.
CGCTTGACGGCCTCACGGGCGCGGAGCTGCGCGTGCGGGCGGCGACCGCCGCCGACGTCGCGGCGCTCGTCGTGGAGACCAGCACCGACGGCGAGACGTGGGCCGCGGCGAGCACCGCCGTCGGGCCCGACGAGGACGGGCGCTTCCGCGTCGCGGTCTCGGCGGCGCAGGGCGAGCGGCTCCGCGTCACGTGGCCGGCGGGCTCGTCGGCGCGGCTCGAGCGCGTCACGCTGCGCGGCGCCGCCGACCTGCCCGTGCTCGACGACGCTCTGGACGACCTGGCGGGGGCGAACGTCGAGGGGTCGGTCGGCATCGACACCGGCAACCCGGACCTGTTCGGCGGTGATGCCGGGCGGGCGAAGCGCGACACGCCCGGCGCGGCGTCGCTCGCATGGGAGGCGGACGGACTCACGCGCCTCGAGGCGACGGGGTGGTACTGGCCCGACGCCGAGCCGGCCCACCTCGCGTTCGAGGCGCGGGTCGACGGCGCGTGGCAGGGCCTCGACGCCGCGGTCGCCGGCGCTCCGGGGACCGTGGGCGGCGCGTGGGGTCGCTTCGCGTACACCGCGCCCCTGCCCGCGGGGACCGACGCGGTGCGCGCGGTCTGGCCCGCCGACGCGACGCCGGAGTGGGCGCAGCAGCTCGGCCACGTGCAACTGTTCGGCACGGGCGGGGAGCTCGCCGCTCCGAGCGCGTTCGCGGCGCTCGCGCCCGACGACGGCGCGTCCGCACTGCGCGGCACGCCGACCCTGCGGTGGGAGCCGGCGGCGCAGGCCGCGACCTACCGCGTGACGCTCGCCCGGACCGACGCGCCCGGTACGCCGCTCGTGTCCGCCGAGGTGCGCGGCACGAGCCTCGCACCTGCCGTGGAGCTCGACGCCGCGACGTCGTACACGTGGCACGTCGAGGCGGTGAACGGCGCCGGGGGCACGGGCATGACGGGCGGGCCGCGGACCTTCGCGACCGACGCGCTGCCGACCGAGCCGCTCGTCGTCGAGGACTACGAGGGCTTCGCCGACGACGCCGCGCTCACCGCCGCGCACCGCGCGAACACGGGAGGCGACCCGATCACGTCGACGCTCGTCCCCGGCGCCGGCGGCGGTCATGCGATGCGGCTCGCGACGACGCTCGCGTCGTCGGGGTACGCGGGCGTGACCCGTACGTTCGACGCGCCGCAGTCGTGGTGGGGCTACGAGGGCCTCGACCTGTGGCTCGACCGCTCCGGCCTCGGCGCGGGGCAGAACCTGACCGTGCAGGTCGTCGCGGGCGGCCAGTTCTGGGAGACGGTGCTGCCCGACGCGGGCCCGCAGCCCGCGGGGGTCGTGCACGTGCCGTTCGCGGACCTGGCCCTCCCGCCGTGGGCGGGCGGCGGCGGTCGCCCGGACCTCCAGGCGGTCACCGAGATCTCGTTCTACCTCGGAGGCAACGGTCCGGCGGCGCTCGTCGTCGACGACGTGCGGACCGCCGTCGCTGCGCGGGACGTGCCCGTGACCGTCGAGGCGTCGTCGCGGTGCCTCGCGGGGAAGGCGTACGTCGCCGTCCGGGCGACGAACGACGGTGACGTGCCGATCGCCGTGACGCTCGGCACGCCGTACGGGAGCAGGGCCTTCGCGGCCGTCGCGCCGGGGGCCAACGCGTACCAGTCGTTCGCGGTCCGCGCGACGTCGGTGCCCGGCGGGTCGGCGGTCGTCACCGTGGGCTCGGGCGACGACGCGGTCGAGCTCGACGCCCCGTACGCGGCGGTCGCCTGCGGCTGAGGACAAAGCCCGACGACGGCCCGCGCGACCCGGAAGGGCCGTGCGGGCCGTCGTCGTGCCCGGGGCGCTCCGCTCAGGGTGCACGGCGCTCTGGGTGCACGCTGCTTCAGGTACGCGGTGCGCTCGGGTGCTCGGCGCCCGCCGGCTGGCGCCTATCCTGTCCGCCATGGCGTGGTCGGTCTGGACGACCCTGGCGGCCGCCGGGGTGCTCATCTCGCTCACGCCGGGCGCGGGAGCGGTCAACACGATGGCCAACTCGATCGGCGTCGGGTGGGCGCGCTCCATCTGGGGGATCCTCGGCCAGCAGCTGGCCCTCGTCGCGCACGTCGCGATCGTGGCGGCCGGCGTCGGCGTGCTCGTCGCGGGCTCGCCCGTCCTGTTCGACGTCGTCAGGTACGGCGGCGCCGCCTACCTCGTCTACCTCGGGATCCGGCAGTGGCGGTCGCGTCCGAGCGGCGACGACGGCGAGGCCGTCGCGCGCGGACCGGAGTCGCGGTGGTCCATGGTCCGGCGCGGGCTCCTCGTCAACCTCACGAACCCGAAGGCGATCGTCTTCTTCCTCGCGTTCATCCCGCAGTTCGTCCGGCCGGACCGGCCGCTGCTGCCGCAGTACGTCGTGCTCGGGGTGACGGTCGTCGTGATCGACGTGCTCGTCATGTGGTTCTTCTTCGCGACCGCGGCCACGGGGCTGCGGCGACTGACCCGCAGCCCGCGCGGGCAGCGCACCGCCAACCGGCTCTTCGGCGGCCTCTTCGTCGGGGTCGGCGTCCTGCTCGCCGCCGTCCACTGAGCGCGGCTCGGACAGGGGCAGAAGGACGCCCCCGCCGCCCGGACGGGCGGCGGGGGCGTCGTTCGTCGGTGACGACGTGCGGGAAGGTCGGACGCTACCCGCAGGTCGTGGCGTCGTACGGCGCGTCGAGCGTCGTGGTGCCGTCGCCCGCGGTGACGGTGACGGTCGCGGTTCCCGCCGGTAACGCCGTCGCCCGCGACGCGAACGACTGGTAGGCGCTCACGCCGGGCGCCACGGCCGAATACGTCCTGCTGCCGTACGGCGTGGTGAGGGAGATGCCGACCGGTTTGCCGCCGGCGTTCGTCGCCCGGACCGCGACGTACGCCTTCCCGGCGAGACAGCGCGCCGACGCCTCGACCGAGACCGCCGGGCCGCCGTCGCGCGACTGCGCGAAGAGCCAGTCCAGGACGACCGGGTTCGCGTAGGTCGGGATCCACGACGAGTGCGGGTACGCGAGCCGGTCCGGGGTGCCCGTCGTGCCCGGGGTGTACGCGGTGTGGAGCACCTCGCTGCCCGTGGCGCGCGCCTCGTCCCACAGTGCCTGCGCCCGCGCCGCCGCAGCGTCGCGCGGGAGGTTGCCCGCCCACTCGCCGCGCGTCACGACGGCGCCCGCGCGCTCGAGGCCGTCGAGGGCCGTGAGCGTGAGGGCGTACGGCGCCGTCGGGTCGTCGATCGCGTGATGTACCCAGACCGGCAGGTCGGTGATCCGCGCCGTGAGCTCGGCCGACTCGCCACCCGCGACGAGCAGCGCTCCCGCGAACAGGCCGCCGTCCTCGGCGAGCAGCGGCCAGCTCGCGCGCGAGCCGCGCGAGAGCCCGGTGAGGTACACGCGGTCGGGGTCGACCGGGTAGCGGCCGACCATGTCCTCGACCATCCCGACGAGCGCCTCGCGCCCGGAGGGCGTGAGCCAGTCCTGGTCGGGGGCGCGCTGCGGGGACAGGACGAACGCCGGGTCGCTCGCCTGCCGCTCGGGCGCGGCGAACGCGACCGAGAGCTGGTTGCCGAGGAGCTGGACGGCGTTGTCGGTGCCGGTCTCGCCCGTGCCGTGGAGCGTGAGCACGAGCGGGTAGAGCGTGTCGTCGTCCGGAGCCTCGCGGTACGCGCGCGGTGTGAAGAGCCGGTACCGGAACGCGTCGCCCGGCCCGTCCCACACCCCGGCCTCGTACTCGTCGACGACGGGCGTGTCGACCGCCGTCGACGCGACCGGGCCGTCGGACGCGGGCACGGTCGTCCCGCCGACGCGCACGTCGGCGACCTGCGTCACCGAGTACGCGGCGGCCAGGTCGTAGGTCTGCGTCGTCCCGGAGTAGAACGTCCCGGCCGCGTTGGCGTCGGACGTGTCGAGCTCCAGGACGACCCACTCGCCCGGCGCGGACTCCTGCCCGGGTGAGCCGGCGCCGTCGGGCCCTGCTGCCGTGTGAGCCCGGACCACGGTGCGCGGGCCGTCCGACGACGTGTCCGGCGTCGGGCCGTCGAGGTCCGCCCGGACGGCGAACGCCGCCGGGTCGAGCTCGCCCGCGGGCAGCGGCGTGGAGTAGCGCACCGCGAGCGCGGCCACCTCGTACCCGTGCGGGTTCACGACGCCGACGACGCGGGCGTCCGTGGCCGTGGGCGTCGCCGTGTTGTCGCGCGTCGCGAACCGCGGCAGCCCCGCGGCGCCGATGCTGTGCTCGTAGAACGTCGCCATGGCCTGCGGCGTGTTGTAGTTCCACGTCCGCACGCCCCACGGCATGGCGAGCGACCAGTCGGGCTGCGCCGCGATCTCGTCCTGCGTCGGGAAGACGAACGTCTCGCCGACGATCATCGGCTTGTCGTCGCGCTGCGCGACGCGCTGCGCCTGTTCGTAGTGCCGAGGCGCGTAGCCCTCGACGTCGTAGAAGTCGACGGACAGCACGTCGTAGTAGTCCGCACCGGGGCTGAAGCTCGACCAGTCGTTGGCGTCGTACTCGGGCAGTCCGCCCTCGAGACCCTCGTAGCGGTCGAACTTGGGGTCGCCGTCGGCGAAGCCGTAGTCGTCGGGCAGGTCCTGGACGTTCCAGACCCACACGATGTTCGACAACCCCTTCTCCTGCTCCAGGTAGTCGTGGACCATCCGGTACAGGCCGGCGCTGCCGTCGAGCCCCGGCCGCCCGCCCCACCAGAACACGTGCTGGTTCATCTCGTGGAACGGACGCAGCATGACCGTCACGCCCGCGTCCTCGAGCGGCTGGAGCAGGCGCGCGTACTCGTCCAGGCGCAGCTTCCAGTTCTCGTTGAGCGGCGAGCCGTCCCTGAGCAGCTCGTCCCACTGGTCCTCGTAGAGGAACGAGTAGATCCGGTTGGGGCTCGGGAGCGTCTCGTGCGCCTGGTCGCCGCCCCAGTTGCCTTGCGCCTCCTGGGCCACGGTGTACTGCGGGGGCGAGACGTGGAACATGATCTGCACGAGGTTGCCGGCGTCCCACTGACGGCGGACCTCGTCGATCATGTTCTGCCGGTACGGGACCGTCTGGCCGGTGAGGAAGTCCGCGCTGTACAGCGCCGGGTAGACGCCGAACTCGTTCGCGACACGCTGGTGCAGCACGTCGTTCGCCGCGGGGTTGGCGTACGACTGGTCGTGGTGCATCGCGGAGAGCATCCCGGTGCCGGTGATCGCGTCGAGGTAGTCGACGACGTCGACCGGCGCGGGCAGGTCGGTCACCTCGATCTCGAGGTGCGTGCCGACGTCGACGGCGAACGTCGTGCCCGCGCCGCCGTCCTCGGCCGGGACGAAGAGGCGCACCTGGTGGACGTCGACGCCGACCGCACCCTCGCCGCGGAAGTCGCCCTTGGGCTCGGGGCGGGTCGCGTCGCGCAGGACCGTCTGGTCGTCGGAGGTCCACGTCGCCTGGACGACCCGTGCGCCGTCGGGCACGACGGCGTGCTCGGCGAGCAGCGAGAGGAGGTTCCCGGCGCCGTCCGTGCGGAGCTCGGTGACGGGGAACGTCACCTCCGGGACCGGTGGTGCGACGTCGAACAGCAGGTCGATCTCGTCGACCACGATGGTGCCTCCTGTCCCCGCCCCGACCTGGTTGACGTAGAGCGCGAACGAGGCGATCCCGCTCGTGCGCAGGGTCCCGGTGCCGGACTTGGGGCGGAAGTCCTCGACCGGGACGTGCACGCGCTGCGGCGCGGTGGACGCCGCGTCGAAGCCCGCGACGTCGTTCAGGTGCGCCTCGAACGACGCGCCGTCGGAGAGCTGCAGCAGCACGTCCTGCCCGGGCGTGCCGTTCGCGATCCACAGCTCGACCGCCCGCAGTCCCGGCCAGTAGCCGTCGACCGCGCGCGAGCGACCGGAGTAGCCGTTGGTGAACGCGTAGTCGAACCGCATCGCCGTCCCGAGGTCCTCGCCCTCGGCGTCGAACGGCGAGTCGACGAGCGTCGCCGTGTTCGTCCCGCCGTTCGTGTTGCGGGGGTACAGCGACGACAGCGCGGAATCGCCCGCATAGCCGTCGAAGTCGTCGAGACTCACCACGACGGGCTCGTCGTCGGGCGGGTCGGCGGCGGTGGACCCCGCTGCCGGACCGGGAGAGGACCACGCGGGCGTCGCCGCGAGCGCCAACGTCGCGAGGAGCGACAGCACCGCGGCCGCGGCTGTGGTGCTCCGACGTATGTGTCGTCGGGACATGGGAGGACTCCTTCGTCCGGTGAGAGATGCGCTGACCCAGCGGACGCTAGGGCTTGCTCGCTGCACATGTCAACGTTGACATGGCTCTTTCGTCGACCGAGGACATTTGGCGGAGAGGTAGGACCGGCGGCGTCGAGCCTTCCGCTTGACAACGTCGACAATGACTGTTGCGAGCGAGAACCCCGGCCACGCGACCACGGCTCTCCCTCGCGCGGGCGGGGCGCTACCGCGGGGGGCGCTCGCCGGAGCCGCGGGGGACGAGGTGGGTGGGGATGCGGACGTGGACCGGCGCGCCCTGCGGGTCGTCGAGCCGTTCGAGGACGCGGCGTGCGGCGGCGCGACCGATCTCGCGGGTGTCGTAGGCGACGACGCTGAAACCGAGCGCGTCGGCGAGGTCGAAGTCGTCGAACCCGACGTACGCCAGGTCGTCGCGCGCGGGGCCGAGCGCGCGGACGAGCGCCGCGCTCGCGCGGTTGTTGCCGGTGACGATCGCGGTCGGGGGGTCAGGCTGGGCGAGCACGTCCAGCACCGCGGCCTCGGTGCTGCGTCCGCCGGCGTCGTCGAGTCGTTCCCACGCGGACGTGTCCGTGACGCCGACCTCGCCGAGCGCCTCCCGGTAGCCGGCGAGGCGTTCGGCGTGCGTGTACAGATTCGCCGGGCTGCACACGAACGCGACGCGGCGGTGGCCGAGCCGCGTGAGCGCCCGGACCGCCTCCGCCGTGCCCTCCCGGTTGTCGAGGACGACCGAGTCGGCGAGGAGGTTGTGCGCCGGACGGTCGATCGTCACGACGGGTGTGCCGAGCCGCCGCTCGCTCTCGAGGTAGGACTGGTCCCGCGCGATGGGGACGAGCACGAGCGCGCGCACGCGCTGGGCGAGCAGCGTGCCGGCGACGCGCTCCTCCTCGGCGGGGTCGTCCTCGGTCGCGGTGAGCACCATGGTCAGACCGTGCTGCGCGAGCTCGCGCTCCATGCCGGCGGCGACCTGGAAGTAGAACGGGTTGGTGAGGTCGCCGAGCACGAACCCCACGGCGGACGAGACCCCGCCGTGGCGGAGGTCGCGCGCAAGAAGGTTGGGCCGGAAGCTCAGGCGCGCGGCGGCCTCCTCGATACGGCGCCGGGTGTCGGGGGAGACGTTGGTGCTGCCGTCGTAGACGCGAGAGACGGTCTTGGCGCTCACCCCGGCGAGCCGCGCGACGTCGGCCAGAGTGGCTCGTTGCTGCGGCTTCTGCACGGGCCGACCCTAGCAGCGGCGACGGGGACGGTGGCCGGGCGCTGCGGTGTCCGGTCGGTCGCCGCGGAGGCGTGCCGAGGTTCGGCAGTTGACAGGTGAAGCGCTTCAGTGCAGCGTGTGGGCGACGGCACGGGGGCCGTCTCGACGACGAGGAGAGCGCACCATGGCCCGGATCACGATCGCGGACATCGCCCGGCGGGCAGGCGTGTCCACGGGTGCGGTGTCGTACGCGTTGAACAACCGGCCGGGGGTGTCGGCCGAGACCCGGTCGCGGATCCTCGGTGTCGCCGCGGAGCTGGGCTGGGAGCCGAGCTCGGCCGCGCGCTCGCTCTCGGGGGCACGCACGGAGACCGTGGGCCTGGTGCTCGCGCGCGACCCGAGCACGCTCGGCTTCGAGTCCTTCTACATGCAGTTCATCGCGGGCATCGAGTCCGAGCTCGCGGCGCGGTCGTACGGCCTGCTCCTCCAGGTGGTCCCCGATCTCGACGCGGAGCTGCGCGCCTACCGCAAGTGGCGGGCCGCGCGCCGGGTCGACGGCGTCGTGACCGTGGACCTCCGCCTCGACGACCCGCGCGTGGCCTGGCTGTCCGAGCCGGACACGATCCCGGCCGTCGTCGTGGGCGACCCGGCGCTCGCCGGCGACCTCACGAACGTGTGGACCGACGACGCCTCGGCCATGCGCGAGTCGGTCCGCTACCTGCACGCCGTGGGTCACCGGCGCATCGCGCGCGTCGCGGGGGTCACGAGCTTCGGGCACACGCACATCCGCGACGAGGCGTTCCGCGAGGAGGTGGCGCGGCTCGGCGTGCACGGGGAGATCGGGCGGACCGACTACACGGCCGACCAGGGGGCGAGCGCCACGCGCACGCTCCTCACGGGACCGGAACGGCCGACGGCGATCATCTACGACAACGACGTCATGGCCCTCGCGGGTCTCGGCGTGGCGAGCGAGCTCGGCGTCCGTGTGCCGTCGGACCTGTCGATCATCGCCTGGGACGACTCCCCGCTCTGCCAGGCGACGTACCCCCGGCTGTCGGCACTGAGCCACGACGTGACGAGCTTCGGCGCCCACGTCGCGAGGCGGTTGTTCGACCGCATCGACGGCAGGACGGGCGGGAGCTTCCTGGACTCCACGCCGACGCTGCGCCCCCGGGGCACGACCGCGCGTCGCGTCGAGAGCTGACACCGGGCCGGGCGCCAGGCCCGCGCGGACGGGGCCGTCCGAGGGGTCCGGCGCGCCGGGGTGCACGCTCTCGTCGTCGTGACCGAACCGTGACCGCGTGTCGTTGACTTACGGCAACTTAACCGCTTCACTCGTCCTCATCGACATCGGAACTGATCATCCGGTGCACCGGACAGCCGAACGGCTTAAGCGCTGTATCCGCATCGGGGCGGCGCGCACTGTCAACGACGACGAGAATGAGGGATCGAGATGGCGAAGAGGCGCATCCTTGCCGCGAGCACGGCCGCGGCCGTGGTGCTCGTGCTGGGAGCATGCTCCGGCGGCTCCACCGGCGGGGGCGACGGGGACGGCGACGGTCCGTCGGGGACGATCACCGTCCTGACGAACCGCACGGACATCGTCGACACCGTGCTCCAGGACTACGTGACCGAGTTCCAGAAGACCTACCCGGACGTCGACGTCGAGTTCGAGGCGGTGACGGACTACGAGGGCGACGTCTCGATCCGCCTCAACTCCGGCGACTACGGCGACGTCCTGCTCATCCCGAACACCGTCGACGCGGACCAGCTCTCGACCTTCTTCGAGCCCCTCGGGACGGTCGACGAGCTCGGCGAGGAGTACCGCTTCATCCACGACAAGGCGTACGAGGGCCAGGTCTACGGGCTCGCGACGTTCGGGACCGCGATGGGCTACGTGCTCAACAAGCCGGTGTGGGAGAAGGCGGGCATCACCGAGCCGCCGGCGACGCCCGAGGAGTTCCTCGACGCGCTGCAGGCGATCAAGGACAGCTCGCCCGACACCGTCCCGTACTACACGAACTACGCGGACGGCTGGCCGCTCACGCAGTGGCAGTCCAACCAGGGCTCGATCGACGGCCCCGAGGCCGTGAACCTGCGCACCGAGCAGGACGCGCCGTGGACCGAGGGCGAGGAGCAGTACGCGATCGACTCCCTCCTCTACGACGTCGTCGAGGCCGGCCTCTCCGAGCCCGACCCGACCACGACGAACTGGGAGGAGTCCAAGAACCTCGTCGGCACCGGCCAGGTCGCGAGCATGGTGCTCGGTTCGTGGGCCGTGACGCAGATGCAGGACGCCGCGGAGGCGGCGGGCAACCCGCGCGAGGACATCGGGTTCTGGCCGATGCCGTGGCAGACGGACGGCGCGTTCCACTCGACGGTCGGGGCGGACTACAAGCTCGCGATCTCGAAGCACTCGGAGAACAAGGAGGCCGCCGAGGCGTGGCTGTACTGGTTCCTCGACGAGTCGGGCTTCGCCGCGAGCCAGGGCGGGCTCGCGCCGCAGGTGGGCGGGGAGTCGCCGGAGATCCTCGCCGACTTCGAGACGTTCGGCGTCGAGGAGGTCGAGATCGCCCCGGCGCCGGAGGGTGAGGAGAACCTCCTGGCCGACATCTACAACGCCGCAGAGATCGACCTGAACGGCGACCAGTTCCGGCGCCAGTACATCGACGTCGCGCGCGGCGCGGCGGACGGCGACAAGGCGTCGTTCTTCGCCGACCTCAACGACCGCTGGGCGACGGCCCGCGCCGAGGTCGTCGGCTGACGAGGCGGGGGGCCGCGCGCCCGACGGTGCGCGGCCGCCCCGCCCGGGGCGCGACCGCCCCCGGCAAAGCCTCGCCGGCCCCCGGCGAGCGACGACCCAGCAAGCACGAACGAAGGAGGCGACTGCGATGGCCGCGGTCACCGGACCGGCCGGTGCGCTCCGAGCGACGCGCCCGGCACGCCTGAGGGGACGACGTCGTCCCGCCCCGGGCGGGGGAGCGACCAAGGGCGGGTGGCGGGTCACGCCCTGGCTCTTCCTGCTCGTCCCCGTGGGCATGCTGCTGCTCTTCACCTACGTCCCCGTGGCGAACATGGTGTGGTACAGCTTCACGTCCTGGGACGGGCTCGACCCTGTCAAGGAGCCCGTCGGCTGGAAGAACTACGTCGAGATCTTCACGCGCCCCGAGATCTTCCGCGTGTTCCTCGTGAGCCTGTACTACCTCGTGGGCGCCGCCGTTCAGCTCGTCCTCGCGCTGTACTTCGCGACGATCCTCAGCTTCAGCACGCGGTTCCGGAACTGGTTCAAGGGGATCCTCTTCTTCCCCTACCTCATCAACGGGGTCGCGATCGGGCTCGTCTTCCTCTACTTCTTCCGGCCCGGCGGGACGCTCGACGCGTTCCTCGCCGCGTTCGGCCTCACGGAGCCACCGCTGTGGCTGGGCGACCCGTCGCTCGTCAACGTCTCGCTCGCCGCGACGAGCGTGTGGCGCTACATGGGCTTGAACTTCGTGCTCTTCCTCGGGGCGATCCAGTCGATCCCGAACGAGCTCTACGAGGCGGCCGACCTCGACGGCGCGAACGCGTGGCAGAAGTTCCGCTTCATCATCGCCCCCGGGATCCGCCAGATCATCGGGCTGTCGGTGATCCTCGCGGTGTCGGGCGCGCTGTCGGTGTTCGAGATGCCCTTCATCATGACGGGCGGCGCGAACGGGTCGGAGACGTTCGTCATCCAGACCGTCAACACGGCCTTCACGTTCTCGAAGGTGGGTCTCGCGTCCGCGATGGCGGTCGTCCTGCTGATCATCGTCCTGCTCATCTCGTGGGTGCAGCGACGCATCGTCCCCGACGAGAGAGGTGACCTCGTATGAGCGCCGCACCGCTGCGCACGTCCGCCGCGACGGACGACGGCGCCCGGACGCCGGACGCGCCCCTGCCGCGTCGCGACGTCGGCGACGCGCCGGCCCGGCCGCTCCCCGCGCCGTCGGCCACCGATCGCGTCCGCGCCGGGTGGGCGCGCTGGACGCGCGGGGCGAGCCCGGTCCTCGGCCCCCTCGGCACGACGCTCAAGTACGCCTCGCTGGTCGCGGCGTGCCTGGTCGCGGTCGTGCCGCTCGTGACGGTCTTCATGGCGTCGTTCAAGACGCAGGCCGAGTTCCGGGAGACCGGCCCGCTCGACCCGCCGTCGAGCTGGACGAACCTCGACAACTTCGTCACGGCCTTCACGCGCGGGGGCATGCTCCAGGGGTTCGTCAACACGACGATCATCCTCGTGGTGGCTCTCACCGGGACGATCCTCATCGGCACGATGGCCGCCTACGCGATCGACCGCTTCACGTTCCGGGGCCAGCGGCTCGTCGTCGGGGCGTTCCTGCTCGCGACGCTCGTGCCCGGGGTCACGACGCAGGTCGCGACGTTCCAGATCGTCAGCGGCCTGGGCCTGTTCAACACCCGGTGGGCCGCGATCGTCCTGTTCATGGGCACCGACATCATCTCGATCTACATCTTCCTGCAGTTCATGAAGTCGATCCCGCGGTCGCTCGACGAGGCGGCCATGCTCGACGGCGCCAACCGTCTGACGATCTACGCGCGCATCGTCTTCCCGCTGCTCAAGCCCGCGATCGCGACCGTGATCATCATCAAGGGGATCGCGATCTACAACGAGTTCTACCTGCCCTGGCTCTACATGCCGAAGCGGGACCTCGGCGTCATCTCGACGTCGCTGTTCCGCTTCAAGGGACCCTTCGGCGCACAGTGGGAGGTGATCTCCGCCGGGACGGTGCTCGTCATCGTCCCGACGCTGGTCGCGTTCCTGCTGCTGCAGCGCTACATCTACAACGGACTGACCTCAGGAGCCACCAAGTGACGAGCACGACCGCCCCGACGCCGACCGCACCCGCCGTGCCGGCGCCCGACCCCGCGCACCTGGTCCGGCGTGAGCTCCACGCGGGCTGGACGGCGCGCGCCGTCGCGGGGACCGTTCCCGCGCACGTCGCGGGCGTGGAGTTCCCGGCCACGGTCCCCGGCAGCGCCCACACCGACCTGCTCGCTGCGGGGCTGATCCCCGACCCCTACCTCGACGACCACGAGAACCTCGTCGCCTGGGTGGGGCGCTGCGACTGGGAGTACCGGACGACGTTCGCGTGGTCCGCGTCCGACGCACCCGGTCTGGACCGGCACGACCTCGCCTTCGACGGGCTCGACACCGTCGCGACGGTGTCGCTCAACGGCACGCGCATCCTGAGCACGCGCAACCAGTTCCGCACGTTCCGCGTCGCCGTGGCGGACCTGCTGCGCGAGGGCGAGAACGAGCTCGTCGTCCGGTTCGCGTCCCCCGTGCGGTACGCCGACCGCGAGTCCCTCGCGCTCGGCTACCGCCCGCAGGTCAACAAGCACCCGTACAACGCGATCCGCAAGTCCGCGTGCAGCTTCGGGTGGGACTGGGGGATCGACGCGCCGTCGGTGGGGCTGTGGAAGCCGGTGCGCCTCGAGTCGTGGTCCACCGCGCGGGTCGCGTCCGTGCGCCCGCTCGTCTCGGTGGACCTGCCGCACGACGCGTCCTCCCGCGCGGGTCACCTCGCCACGGCGCCGGGCAGGGTCGCGGTGCACGTCGACGTCGAGCGCGCGCCGCTCGACCCGAGCGGCGCCGGCACCGCGGGCGACGGACCGCTCGCCGTGCGCGTCGCGCTGCGCGGCCCCTCGGGCCGCCACGACGCGGAGGTGGTGCTCCCTGCGGGCGCGACGACCGCCGTCGTGCCGGTGGAGATCCCGGACGCCGCGCTGTGGTGGCCGCGCGGGTACGGGGAGCAGCCGCTGTACGACGTCGAGGTGGAGCTCGCCGCGGGCGACGCCGCGATCGACGGGTGGACCGGGCGCACGGGGTTCCGCGACGCGCGGCTCGACCTCACGCCGGACGAGCACGGGACGTCGTTCACGGTCGTGGTCAACGGGCGCGCGGTGTGGGTCAAGGGTGCGAACTGGATCCCCGACGACGTGTTCGTGCACCGCGTGACGCGCGAGCGGTACGCCGCCCGGCTCGACCAGGCGGAGCTCGCGAACATGAACCTCCTGCGCGTGTGGGGCGGCGGCATCTACGAGGCCGACGACTTCTACGACCTGTGCGACGAGCGCGGCATCCTCACGTGGCAGGACTTCGCGTTCGCGTGCGCCGCGTACTCCGAGGACGAGCCGCTGCGCTCGGAGGTCGAGGCCGAGGCGCGCGACAACGTCACGCGCCTGGCACCGCACCCGAGCCTCGTCGTGTGGAACGGGAGCAACGAGAACATCTGGGGCTTCGGCGCGTGGGGCTGGGAGCTGCGGCTCGAGGGCAAGTCGTGGGGACTGGGGTACTACACCGAGCTGCTCCCGGGCGTGCTCGCCGAGCTCGACGGGACGCGCCCGTACACGCCGTCGAGCCCGTGGTCGGGGAGCCTCGACGTGCACCCCAACGACCCCGACCACGGGTCGATGCACTCGTGGGAGCTGTGGAACCGGCAGGACTGGCCGCGCTACCGCGACGACGTGCCGCGCTTCATGGCGGAGTTCGGCTGGCAGGGCCCGCCCACGTGGTCGACGCTCACGCGCGCGATCAGCGACGACCCGCTCACGCCCGAGTCGCCCGGCATGCTCGTGCACCAGAAGGCCGCGCAGGGCAACGACAAGCTCACCGACGGCCTGGTGCGGCACGTGCCGCTGCCGGACGACATGGACGACTGGCACTGGGCGATGTCGTGGAACCAGGCGGTCGCCGTGCGGGTCGCGGTCGAGCACCTGCGCTCGTGGGCGCCCCGGACGATGGGGTCGGTCGTGTGGCAGCTCAACGACTGCTGGCCCGTGACGTCGTGGGCCGCGGTCGACGGCGACGGGCGCGCGAAGCCGCTCCTGCACGCCCTCGCGCACGCGCACGCCGACCGGCTGCTCACCATCCAGCCCCGGTCGGCCGACGGCGGCGTCGCGTCGGGCGACCGTTCCGACCGGCTCGTGGTCGTGGTGTCCAACGACACGGACGAGGGGTGGTCGGGCGACGTCGTCGTGCGACGGCTGTCGTTCGAGGGCACGGAGCTCGCGGTCGCGAAGGTGCCCGTCGCGCTCGGCACGCGCACCTCGACGAGCGTCGAGGTGCCGCAGGACGTCGCGGCTCCGGGCGACGCGGCGAGCGAGGTGCTCGTCGCGACGCTCGGCACCGGGCGAGCCGTGTGGTGGTTCGCGGAGCCGCGCGACGCGTCGTTCGCCCCGCCGCGGCTCGTCACCGAGGTGCACCGTGAGCCCGGCGCGTGGGCCGTGCGCGTCACGGCCGAGAACCTCGTGCGCGACCTCGCGCTGCTCGCCGACAAGGTCCACCCGGACCTGCGCGCGGACGACATGCTCGTCACGCTCCTGCCCGGCGAGTCCGTGACGTTCCACGTCGCGGGGCCCGAGGCGGCGCTCGCGGGCGTCGAGCCCGGCGCGCTCGTCGCGCCGCGCGTGCTGCGCTCGACGAACCAGCTCGTCACCGGCCGCGGTCGGCGCTGACCCCGTCCTCGAGGGAGGGGCCCGGTGAGCGACCGGGTCCCTCCCTCCAGGGCCCCGGGTCAGGCGTTCCCCGCGAGCAGGCGGTCCACCGCGGCGAGGGGGATGGGCTCCCAGTCCGGGCGGTTGCGGGACTCGTACACGACCTCGTAGAGCGCCTTGTCGAGCGTGAGCGCCCGCACGAGCGCCTCGGACGTCGCGCGGTCGACGCCGGCCGTGTCGGCCCGGTCGTACGCGTCGAGGAAGGCGGTGCGCGCCTGGACCGCCCACGTGGCGTCGCGGGCGCGCCCGACGGCGGCGGCGTAGTCGAACGAGCGCACGATCCCGGCGACGTCGCGCAGCGCGAGGTCGGGCCGCGTGCGCTCGGCGACGGGGCGCAGCGGTTCGCCCTCGAAGTCGAGCACCTTCCAGCCGAACCGGCGGGCGTGCAGCACCTGGCCGAGGTGCAGGTCGCCGTGGACCGTCTGGAGCCGGGGGAGCGCGTCGGGGACGCGCGTGACGTTCGCGAGGCGCGCGGACGTGCGGTCCCAGAAGGCGGTGACGTCGTGCGCGCGCCGCCCGAGCGCGCGCGACGAGGCGACGGCCTCGTCTCCGCGTCGTCGCAGGTCCGCGACGAGCCAGCGCGCGTCGACGGGCGAGCCGACGTCGAACGCGCGCCGGAGCGCGGCGTGCAGGTCGGCGAGCACGCGGCCCAGGTCGGCCGCGAGGTCGGCGAACGACGCACCCTGGCCCGCGAAGGCGCACGCGAGGTCGAACCCGTCGCGCGCGCCCTCCACGAACTCGCTGAGGATCGCCAGGTGCGCGGAGCGCGGAGCCTCGTCCGGGGTGCTGCCCGACGGCGGTGCCCCGGCCGGTGCGTCCGCGTCGCCCGGTCGGTGGGCCGTGCCCGGACCGACGCGGGCCGGGTCGTCCGCCGCGTCCCAGGTCACCTCGAGCCACGCGAGCGGGCGCGGCACGCCCGTCCAGCCCTGCGCCGCGAGCGCGCGCGGGATCGTCACGTCGGGGTTCGGCCCGATCGCGATGGCCCGCAGCACCTTGAGCATGCTCCCGCCGGCGACGCCCGGGAGCAGCACCGAGCTGTTGGACTGCTCGACGCTCAGCGCACGGCCCCCGGCGAGCTCGCGGTCGGGGGCCGCGGCGTCGCCGGACCCCGCGGCACGGGGCGCCGAGCCCGGTTCCTCCCACGCGACCTCGGCCAGGAGGGCCGCCCAGCAGGCGGGGTGCGCGGCGCCGTCGTGCACGACCCATCCCGGGCCACCCGGGGCGTCCGCGCCGAGGATCCCGATCGACGTCGCGCTCCCGTGCGTCGCCGCACCACCGGGATCCACGCCCCCGGCCGCCGTGCCCGCGGGTTCGAGCACGAGGGGCACCTGCACGACGAGGTCGACGCCGTCCCCGACGAGCCGCAGGAGGTGGAGCTCGACCCGTACGCCCGCCGACGCGGCGTCGGGCCGGCCGGCTGCCGCGGCGGACGCCGGGACGTCGAGCGCGAAGGACAGCCACGGCACGTGCCGCACGGCGACCCCCTTCACGGGGTACCACCGCCGCGCGGGCAGCCAGGCGTCCAGGAGCGCCATGAGCTCCGCCGAGGGCGGGGCCGTCCGCCGTACCGTCACGCGTGCCTCCTCCGTCAGGTCGCCTTCATGCCATCACGCGCCCGTCGCGCCCGCCGCACGAGGACCGGGAGGGGCCGCGCTCAGGCGGGGTCACGCACCACGAGCCAGTAGAAGTCGCGCGAGCCCCACGTCATGACGACGCGCTCGTCGTCGTCGACGGCGGGGAAGTGCGCGCCGCCGAACACGTCGGTGAGCGTCGCCCCGGCGTGGCCGGGCAGGTGCACCGCGGCCGACCGCGCGGTCGCGGAGAGGTTCGCGACGCACAGGATCGTCTCGGTCGGCGTGCGGCGCAGGAACGCGAGGATCGAGTCGTTGTCGCAGTCGAGCGCGACGAAGTCGCCGGTGCCGAACGCCTTGTGCCGGCGCCGGACCTTGAGCATGCCGTGCACCCAGTGCAGCAACGACGTCGACTGCTCGAGCTGCGCCTCGACGTTGACGTAGCCGTAGTGGTGCACGAGCGACTGGACGAGCGGCAGGTACACCTTGCCGGGGTCGGCGGTGGAGAACCCGGCGTTGCGGTCGGGCGTCCACTGCATGGGCGTGCGCACCGAGTCGCGGTCGGGCAGCCAGATGTTGTCGCCCATGCCGATCTCGTCGCCGTAGTACAGGCAGGGGCTGCCGGGCAGGGAGAGCAGGAGCGCGTGGGCGAGCTCGACCTCCTTGCGCGAGTTGTCGAGCAGAGGAGCGAGCCGACGCCGGATACCCACGTTCGCGCGCATGCGCGGGTCGGGCGCGTACCAGCCGTACATCGACGCGCGCTCCTCGGTCGAGACCATCTCCAGGGTGAGCTCGTCGTGGTTGCGCAGGAACGTGCTCCACTGCGCGCCGGGCGGGATGTCGGGCGTGTCGGCGAGGATCTCCAGGACCTGGTTGGCGCGCTGGTCCCGGATCGCGTAGTAGATGCGGGGCATCACGGGGAAGTGGAAGCACATGTGGCACTCGGGCTCGTCCGAGGTGCCGAAGTAGTCCACGACCTCGCGCGGCCACTGGTTCGCCTCGGCGAGCAGGATGCGCCCCGGGAACTCGGCGTCCACCATGCGCCGCACGCGGCGCAGGAACTCGTGCGTCTGCGGCAGGTTCTCGCAGTTGGTGCCCTCGGCCTCGTAGAGGTAGGGCACCGCGTCGAGGCGGAACCCGTCGACCCCCATCTGCAGCCAGAACCGCGCGACGTCGAGCATCGCGTCGGCGACGCGCGGGTTCTCGAAGTTGAGGTCGGGCTGGTGGGAGAAGAAGCGGTGCCAGAAGAACTGGCGCCGCACCGGGTCGAAGGTCCAGTTGGACGTCTCGGTGTCGACGAAGATGATGCGCGCGTCCTGGTAGCGCGTGTCGTCGTCGCTCCACACGTAGAAGTCGCCGTACGGGCCCTCGGGGTCGGCGCGCGACGCCTGGAACCAGGGGTGCTGGTCGCTCGTGTGGTTCATGACGAGGTCGATGACGACGCGCATCCCGCGCGCGTGCGCCTCGCTGACGAGCTCCGCGAAGTCGGACGTCGAGCCGTACTGCGGCGCGATCGCGGTGTAGTCGGACACGTCGTAGCCGCCGTCGCGCAGGGGCGACGGGTAGAACGGCGGCAGCCACAGCGCGTCGATGCCGAGCCACTGGAGGTAGTCGAGGCGGTCGATGAGGCCCCGCAGGTCGCCCGTCCCGCTGCCGTCGGAGTCGGAGAACGCCCGGACGATCACCTCGTAGAACACGGCCGTGCGGTACCAGTCCGGGTCGTCGGACAGGCCGGGGCGCGCGTCGACGGGCGCCGTCGGCTGGCGGCGCGGCGGGAGCGCCGCGACCGGGACGGGCGCGGTGATCGGCGGCACGGGGGCCGGGCCGGCGGCGGGTCCCCGCACGGGGACCGGAGACGCGTCGCGGGGGAACGTCATGCAGGCCTCACGTGCACGACGTGCGCGACCTGGCGCATCGGCTCGAGCCGCACGTACACGTCCTGGCCCCAGCCGTAGCTCTCTCCGGACAGCTCGTCGTGCGCGACGAACGACGGCGCCCACGGGTCCTGCCCGTCGGCGAGCGGGGGCAGCCCGAGGGCCGCGAGGTCGAGGTGCACGTTCGACTCCTGCGGGGAGTGCGGGTCGAGGTTCACCACGACGACGACCGTGTCCGCCTCGCCGGTCGGCGAGTGCTCGGCGGGCAGGTGGCGCGAGAACGCGAGCACCTGGTCGTTCGTCGTCGGGTGCACGGTGAGGTTGCGGAGTTGGCGCAGGGCGGGGTGGTCGCGGCGGACCTCGTTGAGCCGCGCGAGCAGCGTCGAGATCCCGATCTCCTCGGCGAGCGCCCAGTCGCGCGGCTTGTACTCGTACTTCTCGTTGTCGATCTGCTCCTCGACGCCCGGGCGGGGCACGTTCTCCACGAGCTCGTACCCGGAGTAGATCCCCCACGTGGGCGACCCGGTCGCGGCGAGCACCGCGCGCACCGCGAACCCGGCCACCCCGCCGTGCTGGAGGTACGGGGGGAGGATGTCGTGCGTCGTCGGCCAGAAGCTCGGCCGCATGTACGCGCCCGCCTCGCCCGAGACCTCCTCGAGGTACTCGGCGAGCTCGTCGCGGGTGTTGCGCCACGTGAAGTACGTGTACGACTGGTGGAACCCGATGCGCGCGAGCGTGTGCATCATCGCGGGCTTGGTGAACGCCTCCGAGAGGAACACCACCTCGGGGTTCGTCGCGCGCACCTCGGCGAGCAGCCACTCCCAGAAGTCGAGCGGCTTGGTGTGCGGGTTGTCGACGCGGAACGCCGTGACGCCCCGGTCGATCCACACCCGGACGACGCGCAGGACCTCGGCGTAGATGCCCTCGGGGTCGTTGTCGAAGTTCAGCGGGTAGATGTCCTGGTACTTCTTCGGCGGGTTCTCGGCGTACGCGATCGAACCGTCGGCGCGCGTCGTGAACCACTCGGGGTGCTCGGTGACCCACGGGTGGTCGGGCGAGCACTGGAGCGCGAGGTCGATCGCGACCTCGAGGCCGTTGCGCCGCGCCTCCTTGACGAACGCGCGGAAGGTGCGGTCGCTCCCGAGCTCGGGGTGGATCGCGTCGTGGCCGCCGTCCTTCGAGCCGATGGCGTACGGGCTGCCCGGGTCGCCCGGGAGCGCGGTGAGCGAGTTGTTGCGGCCCTTGCGGTGGGTCGTGCCGATGGGGTGGACGGGCGTGAGGTAGACGACGTCGAAGCCCATCGCGGCGATCGCCGGCAGGCGGCGGGCGGCGGCTGTGAACGTGCCCGAGCGCCAGCGCCCGTCCTTGAGCCGGCGCGCGCCCTCCGAGCGCGGGAACATCTCGTACCACGCGCCCGCGAGCGCCAGCGGGCGCTCGACGCGCAGGTCGTACGTGGCCGACGCCGTCACGTGGTCGCGCAGGGGCGCGCGACGCAGGACGTCGCGCACCTCGGGCGACGTCGCCGCGGCGAGGCGGGCCTGCGCGGGGCGGCTCGCGTCGGCGAGGGCGGCGGCCGCGTCGGCGAGCGTGCGCGCGTCCTCGGGGGAGCGGGTGCCCGGGGTGCCGTCCGCGCCCGGGAGAGGGACGGCGTCGGCCAGGACGCGCTCGAAGAGCCGGACGCCCTCGGCCAGCATGAGGTCGACGTCGACGCCCGCGTCGATCTTGATCGTCGCGTCGTGGGACCACGTGCCGTACGGGTCGCTCCACGCCTCGACGCGCAGCGACCAGTCCCCGAGGGCGTCGGGGTGCAGCGTGGCGCGGAACCGGTCGAGGCCGGGCGCGACGTCGATCATCGGCGCGGTGCGCTCGGTCCCGTCGGGGGCGACGAGCACGGCGGTCGCGGCGACGGCGTCGTGCCCCTCGCGGAACACGGTCGCCTCGACCGGCACCATCTCGCCGACGACGGCCTTCGAGGGCCACCGGCCACCCTCGACGACGGGGGACACGTCCAGCACGGGGATGCGGCCGATCGGGGCTGACGGCGCAGGACGGGGGGTGGTCGCGGGGGCGCGGTGCGGCGCGGGGGCCGGAGGGGTCGACGTCACACGCACAACGTATCGAGGCCCGCGGGGGGCGGGCACCTGGGAGCGGTCGGCGCGTCGCGAGGAGGGGCGTGCGGCGGAGGTGACGCCGGGGTGAAAGTTCACGCAAGCGTGACGTGCGCGTGACACCGCGAGGGTGTGCACCGGCCTCGGCCTGCGTAGTCTCGTCCCCGTGAGAGCGATCCGACGGTTCACCGTCCGCACCCTGCTGCCCGCCGAGCTGCGCGACCTGGACGAGCTGGCCCACAACCTGCGCTGGTCCTGGCACGCCCCGACGCGCGACCTGTTCGCCGGCATCGACCCCGAGGCGTGGGCGTCCGTCCACGGCGACCCGGTCGCCCTGCTGGGCGCGCTCGGCCCGGAGCGCCTCGCCGAGCTCGCGGCCGACGGCGCGTTCGTCGAGCGCGTGCGCGCGGCGGCGGCCGACCTGCGCCACTACCTCGACGACGCGCTGTGGTACCAGCAGCAGGCGGCCTCGCAGGACGAGAGCGACCCGCTCCCCGCCGCGATCGCGTACTTCTCGCCCGAGTTCGGCATCACGTCCGTGCTGCCGCAGTACTCCGGCGGCCTCGGCATCCTCGCGGGCGACCACCTCAAGAGCGCGAGCGACCTCGGCGTGCCGATCGTCGGCGTCGGGCTCCTGTACGGCGCCGGGTACTTCAAGCAGTCCCTCACGCGCGACGGCTGGCAGGTCGAGACCTACCCGCTGCTCGACCCGGACGGGCTCCCGCTGACCCTGCTGCGCGACGACGACGGCACGCCCGCGCGCGTCTCCCTCGCCCTCCCGGGCGGTCGGACGCTGCACGCGCACGTGTGGGTCGCAGCCGTGGGTCGCGTCCCCCTGCTGCTGCTCGACTCGAACGTGCCCGGCAACGACGAGGCCGCGCGCAAGGTCACCGACCGCCTCTACGGCGGCGGCGGGGAGCACCGCCTCCAGCAGGAGCTCCTGCTGGGCGTGGGCGGCGTGCGCGCGCTGCGCCTGTGGTCGCGCCTCACGGGCGCCCCGGCACCGGAGGTCTACCACACCAACGAGGGGCACGCCGGCTTCCTCGGCGTGGAGCGCATCCGTGAGCTCGTCGAGCAGGGCCTCACGTTCGACGAAGCCCTGGAGGCCGTGCGCGCCGCGACCGTCTTCACGACGCACACGCCCGTCCCGGCCGGCATCGACCGGTTCGGGCGCGACCTCGTCACGCAGTACTTCGGCGGCGACATGGCCGTGGACGGACTGCCCGTGGAGCGGGTCCTCGCGCTCGGCGCCGAGGACTACGACGGCGGCGACCCGACCGTCTTCAACATGGCCGTCATGGGCCTGCGCCTGGGCGGCCGCGCCAACGGCGTCTCGCTGCTGCACGGCGAGGTGTCGCGCGGCATGTTCGAGGGCCTGTGGCCCGGGTTCGACGCGCGCGAGGTCCCCATCACGTCCGTGACGAACGGCGTGCACTCGCCCACGTGGGTGGACCCCGCCTTCGCGGCCCTCGAGTCCGAGCGGCTCGGGCTCGACGAGCTCACCGCCGCCGACGCGTCGTCGGGCTGGCTGCGCGGTGCCGGGGACGGCGGCGTGAGCGACGGCGAGCTGTGGGCGATCCGCCGCGAGATGCGCGGCCGGCTCGTCGACGAGGCGCGCCGCCGCGTGCGCAAGTCCTGGCGCGAGCGCGGCGCGACCCCGGCCGAGCTCGGCTGGGTCGACGACGTGCTCTCGCCCGACGTCCTCACCATCGGGTTCGCGCGGCGCGTGCCCACGTACAAGCGGCTCACGCTGATGCTCCGCGACCCCGCGCGCCTCAAGGCGCTGCTGCTCCACCCCGAGCGCCCCGTGCAGCTCGTCGTGGCGGGCAAGTCGCACCCCGCGGACGACCAGGGCAAGCGCCTCATCCAGCAGCTCGTCCGCTTCACCGACGACCCCGAGGTGCGCCACCGCATCGTCTTCCTGCCCAACTACGACATCGCCATGGCGCAGTCGCTCTACCCGGGCTGCGACGTCTGGCTCAACAACCCGCTGCGGCCCCTGGAGGCGTCGGGGACGTCCGGCATGAAGTCGGCGCTCAATGGCGGCCTCAACCTGTCCATCCTCGACGGGTGGTGGGACGAGTGGTTCGACGGCGAGAACGGCTGGGCCATCCCCACCGCCGACGGCGTCGAGGACCCCGACCGCCGCGACGACCTCGAGGCGTCGGCGCTCTACGACCTCGTCGAGCAGCAGGTCGCGCCGCGCTTCTACGACCGCACCGCCGACGGCGTCCCCGACCGGTGGCTCGAGATGGTGCGGCACACGCTCTCCACGCTCGGCCCCAAGGTCCAGGCGACGCGCATGGTCGGCGAGTACGTCACGCGCCTGTACGCGCCCGCCGCGGCGGCCGGTCGGGCGCTCGCCGCGGACGGCCTCGCCCCCGCGCGCGAGCTCGCGCACTGGAAGGAGTCCGTGCGGACCGGGTGGTCGCGCGTGCGCGTCGACCACGTCGACTCGTCCGGCATCGGCGAGGTGCCGCAGGTCGGCGACCGGCTCACGGTGCGCGCGTACGTCTCGCTGGGCGACCTGCGCCCGGAGGACGTGCAGGTGCAGGTCGTGCACGGCCGCGTCAGCGAGGCCGACGTCATCGAGGAGTTCACCGCCGAGCCGCTCGCGCTCGCCGAGACGTACGAGGCCGGCCGCTACGCGTTCGCCGGCGACGTCGTGCTCGACGCGTCCGGCCCGTTCGGCTACACGGTGCGCGTCGTCCCGACGCACGCCGGCCTCCCCAGCGTCGCCGAGCTCGGCCTCGTCGCCAACGCCTGACGCACCCCCGCCGAGGTAGAGCCTCCGGTCGCGACGTAGAACACCCGGTGTTCTACGTCGCGACCGGAGGCTCTACCTCGTGGGAGCCGGTGGCCGGGACGAGCCCGCCGCACGCGGTCGACGGTTGTCCACAGGTTCGTGGCCGGCCCTGGCTGCGGCCGGCGTGCTCGGCCAGTCTGTGCCCATGAGCACGGACGAGCACGAGGTCGTGCAGACACGTCGGACGGCGAGTCGTCCCCGGGACACGCGGCGCCCGCCCGGGCGAGACGACGATGCGCGTGCTTCCGTGCCGTTGCCGTCGGTGGTCCGGTTCTCGGCAGAGCGGCGCGCCGAGATCGCGGCCGGGGTCTGCCGCGGCACGCTCGTCCGGGTGCGTCGGGGTGTCTACGCGGCCCCGCCGGCTTCGGGGGCTCCGCCGGCGCAGCGTCGGCGCGACGCCGTCGTCGCGCGTGCGGTAGCGCTCGCGGGACGGTTGACGACGGACTACTGGTTCAGCCACTCGACCGCCGCAGTCCTGCACGGGCTGTGGACCTGGCGGCTCGAGGACGAGGTCCACGTGACGCAGCTCGGGAACCCGTCCGTGCGCCGGACCGACTCGGGGTTCCGCAGGCACTGGACGGCGCTGCCCGAGAGCGACCGCTGCGAGCTCGACGGTCTGCCGATCACCTCGCTGGAGCGCACGATCGTCGACTGCGCTCGTTCGCTCGACCCGACGGCAGGCGTCGTGGTCGCGGACTCGGGGCTCCGTGCCGGGGCTGACGTCCGGAAGGTCACGGCCGTCCTGGACGCGGCCGCCGGTGGGCGTGGCGTCCGGCGCGCACGTCGGGTCGTCGCCGAGGCCGATCCCCGGTCGGAGTCGCCGGGCGAGAGCGTGGTGCGCTGGTTGGTGGTCGACGCGGGCCTCCCGCACCCCGAGCCGAACCTCGCGGTGACGACCTGGCGAGGCACGTACCGGCTGGACGTCGCGTGGGCGACGTACCGCGTCGCGGTCGAGTTCGACGGAGCCGTCAAGTACTCCGGCGGCGAGTACGGCGACCCGCGGGGCCGCCTGCTCGCGGAGAAGACCAGGCACGACGCCCTGACGGAGGCCGGGTGGTTCGTCCTGCGGGTGACGTGGAACGACCTCGCGGAACCCGACGTCCTCGTTCGCCGGATCCGGGCCGCGCTCGCGCGACGTTCCACGAGATAGAGGCTCCCGCAGCGAGGTAGGGCTCGCGGAGCTCTATCTCACGACCGGAGGCTCTATCTCGCGGGTGTCGAGGAGGGCGAGGTAGCGAGTGCGGGTGCGGACGACGTCGGCGAGCTGGGTCTCGATGCCGTCGACGAACTCCTCGCGGTAGACCGCGTCGACCTGCACGGAGATCGCGTAGTAGAGGCCGGTGAAGGTCGCGATGGCGACGGAGACGCGCAGGAGCGTCTGGGTGACGACGAGGTCCGCACCGCCCACCCCGCCGCCGCCTGCGAGCGAGAGCGTCTGCTGCCAGGTGCCGCCGTCGACGTCCCACAGCGCCATGACCTCCGGCGTCACGGTGAGGGTCCCCAGCGCCATGAAGAACACGCCCATGCCGAGGCTCACGACGAGGACCTGCAGGAGCTGGCTGCTCGCGATCATCGTCGCGAGGTTCGCCGTCTGGCCGCGGCTGAAGCGCGTCGCGCGCTCGTGCCCGGGCAGCCGCGCAGCCGTCTCGGCGAGGGCCTCGCGCGCCTCGCCCGGGGAGCGCAGCGCGACGAACAGCACGACGAGCAGCGCGAAGAACGCGCCCAGCACGAGGTCTGCGACCCCGTGCGTGCGGTCGAACACCTGCCAGACCTCGGCGTTGTAGAAGAGGACGAGGGAGAACACCAGCAACAGCGGGAGCAGCCGCACGAGCCGTAGGAGGGCGGCGCCGAGCTCGTCCGTGACGCGCGCGAGGCCCCACCACAGCGACGACAGCACGCCGTACCCCACGACGACGCGCAACACCCCGAGCAGCACCAGGTTCCCCACGACGGTGAGCAGCGCCTCGTCCCACTGCCCGCCGAACACGAGCGGCAGGAGCGCCGGGACGAGCACGAAGAACGCGAGCTCGGGCACGCCGACCGACTGGGGGAGGGTCGACCACGCGCGCCCGCGCAGCACGTTGAGTCCCGCGTAGGCGCCGGCGACGATCGCGGCGCCGCCGAGGAGCGCGAGCGCGTTCGCCCAGGCGGGCCAGCCGGAGCGGAGGGCGCCGGTGAGCTCGGCGAGCAGCACGACGAGCAGGAACGGTGCCGACCGACCGAAGACGTCACGGTCCACGGAGTGACCCTCGACGAGGAGCGGGAGCCCGTTGCGGCGGAAGACGCGTTCGCACGCAGCGACGTCGGACGGGCCGGTCTCCGGCTCCGGGCCGGGCTCCTGGACGACGCCCGGCCCGGCCGGCTCGCCGTGCCCGACCGGTCCCGTACCCGAGGTGAGGGCGGGTCGTCCGGGTCGGGACGCGTCGTCGTGCACGCTCATGCTCGGTGACCCTACCGGCCGTCGCACCTCGCGCGACGGACGACGACAGCCCGCTCCCAGCGACCAGGTGCTGTCTCGCGTGGGTTCAGCCGAGCTCCGCCGCGAGCGAGCGGCCCGCGACGCGGCCCGAGTAGAGGCAGCCGCCGAGGAACGTGCCCTCGAGCGCGCGGTGGCCGTGCACGCCGCCGCCGCCGAACCCGGCGGCCTCGCCCGCGGCCCAGAGGCCCGGCAGCACGGTGCCGTCCTGGCGCAGCACGCGCGCGGACGTGTCGGTCCACAGCCCGCCGAGCGTCTTGCGCGTGAGCACCGAGAGGCGGACGGCGAGCAGCGGTCCGTCCTTGGGCGTGGTGAGCGGGCGCGGGGGCGAGACGCGGATGAGCCGGTCGACGCGGTAGCGCCGCGCCATCGCCGTCGCGACGACCTGGGGGTCCTTGCCGAGGCCGGTGCGCACCTGCTCGTCACGAAGGTGGACGATGCGGGCGAGGGCCTCGCCGTCGACGTGACCGCGCGAGCCCGGCGTCGCGTCGACGAGCGCGTTCATCCCCGCGGCGAGCTCCTCGGGCGTGTCGGCCCAGACGAACTCGGGCGACTGCTCGGCGAACCGCGCGACGGGCCCGACGGCGCCGGGCAGCACGCGCTGTGCGAGCAGCCTGACGTCCTTGCCGGTGAGGTCGGGGTTCTGCTCGGAGCCCGACAGCGCGAACTCGGTCTCCATGATCGCCTTGTTGAGCACGAACCAGGAGTGGTCGTCGCCGCGCTCGGTCACGTGCTGGAGCGCGCCGAGCGCGTCGAACCCGGGGAAGAGGGGCGCGGGCAGGCGGTTGCCGTCGGCGTCGAGCCA
This sequence comes from Cellulosimicrobium cellulans, assembly GCF_016907755.1. Taxonomy (NCBI): domain Bacteria; kingdom Bacillati; phylum Actinomycetota; class Actinomycetes; order Micrococcales; family Promicromonosporaceae; genus Cellulosimicrobium; species Cellulosimicrobium cellulans. The sequence goes on along the minus strand of NZ_JAFBCN010000001.1, from coordinate 3,692,968 downwards.
CAGCGAGCTCGGGCCGGGCAGGATGCGGATGCCGTGGTCCGTCCACACGGGGGAGTGGTTCGCGATGCCCTCGGGGTAGTGCCACATGCGGTCCTCGTGGACGAGCGCGCCGCCCGCGTCGGCGGCGACGCCGATCATGAGCCCGTCGGTCGAGTCCGGGACGCCGGAGAGCATCCGGGCGGGCAGGCGGCCCGCCGACTGGGGCCACCGGGACCGCACGAGCTCGTGGTTCGCGCCGATCCCGCCCGACGTCACGACGACCGCGCTCGCCGCGATCTCGACCTCGCCGACCACGTCGCGCGACGACGGTGCGCCGCGCTCGACGTCCGACGGTGCGAGGACCTCCGCACGCACGCCCGTCACGGCGCCGTCCGTGACGACGAGCGACGTGACGCGGTGCCGGAACCGCAGGTCGAGCAGCCCGGCCGCCCGGGCGTCGAGCGCGGCGCGGACGAACGGCTCGAGGATGCCCGGCCCGGTGCCCCACGTGACGTGGAAGCGCGGGACGGAGTTGCCGTGCGCCCCGGCCGCCGTCCCGTCGGCGCCCGAGGTCACGGGGTACCCGCCGCGCTCCGCCCACTGCACGAGCGGGAACCAGCGCACGCCCTTGTCGTGCAGCCAGCCGCGCATCTCGCCCGCGGCGAAGTCGACGAACCCGCGCGCCCACGCGTACCCGTGGCGGTCGGGTCCCTCGCCGCGGTCGGCGCCGGGCGCGAACCGCGCGGACCCGAGCCAGTCGTCGAACGCGAGCTCGGCGGAGTCGGTGACCCCCATGCGCCGTTGTTCGGGCGAGCCCACGAGGAACAGGCCGCCGAACGACCACCACGCCTGGCCGCCGAGGCTCGCGGCCGGCTCCTGGTCGAGCAGGACGACGCGCCGCCCGGCCGCGGTGAGCTCGGTCGCCGCGACGAGCCCGGCGAGGCCGGCCCCCACGACGACGACCTCGGGATCCTCGATCGAGGGAGAGCTGAGAGGGGAGTCGACCGCGCTGTCACTCATGCGGGAAGAGTAGAGCACGTGTCCAGACCCGTGCGGCCCCGGCGGGCGCGTGCGACCACGCGCCTACCTCGGCGGGGTGGAGACGTAGACGCGCAGGCTCAGGGCCTCGAGCCCGACGACGTCGCCCGCGCGGGCGGTACCGTCGCCGTTCGTGCGGTCCCGGTCGTCGGGGTGCTCCCAGTCGGAGTCCCACGCGAGGTCCCACCGCTCGGCGTCGCCGCGCGAGGCCGCGCGCACGCCGGGGAGCGTGACGTCGACCGGGTCGAGGGCGCCGACGACGACCACGAGGACGTCGGCGTCGCCGGGCTCGGGCGCGGTCCGCAGCATCTGCAGGGTCCGGACGGCGGGGTCGTGCCACGCCGCGTGGTCCAGCAGCTCGCCGTCGGCGTCGAACCAGACCAGGTCGGGCACGCCGGCACCGTCCGTCCCCCGCTGCGTCGCTGCGTCCGTCGGGCGGGGCCGGCCGGTGAAGAACGTGTCGGGGCGCAGCGCGGGGTGCGTGCGGCGCAGGCCGAGCAGGTACCGCGTGGTCGCGAGCAGGTCCTGGCGCCATGGTGACAGGTCCCACGACACCCACGACGTCGCGTCGTCCTGCACGTAGGCGTTGTTGTTGCCGCGCTGGGTGCGACCCATCTCGTCGCCCGCGGTGAGCATCGGGGTGCCGGCGGCGAGGACGAGCGTCGCGAGGAGGTTGCGGATCGACCGGCGGCGCAGGGGCGCGATCTCCACTCCCAGCCCGAGCGCGTCGAGCCCGGCGCCGCCGCCCGCCCGCGCGTCGGGGGCCACGACCGGGCCCTCGAGACCGTGGTTCCACGACCGGTTGTCGTCCGTCCCGTCACGGTTGTCCTCGCCGTTCGCGAGGTTGTGCTTGTGGTCGTACGCGACGAGGTCGGCGAGCGTGAAGCCGTCGTGCGCGGTCACGTAGCTCACCGACGCGACGGGCCCGCGCAGGAGCGGCGGGTCGGAGTGGCCGAACAGGTCCGCGGAGCCCGCGAGCCGGGTCGCGAGGTCGCGCACGCCGTGGCCGGGCCGCCCGTGGGACGCCTCGCGCGCGTCGGCGAGCCAGAACTGGCGCGCCGCGTCGCGGAACCGGTCGTTCCACTCGGCGAGCGGGGGCGGGAACTGCCCGGTCCGCCAGCCGCCCGGCCCCACGTCCCACGGCTCGGCGACGAACTTGAGCCCGCACAGCACCGGGTCGGTCTGGAGCGCGACGAGGAACGGATGGTCGGGGTCGAACCCGGCCGAGCCGCGCCCGAGCGTGACCGCGAGGTCGAACCGGAACCCGTCGACGCCCACGACGTCCGCCCAGTACCGCAGCGAGTCGAGCGCCGCGCGCACGACCGCCGGGCGCCGGAAGTCGAGGGAGTTGCCCGTCCCGGTGACGTCCGCGAGACGCGCGGGCGCGCCGCCGTCGTGCAGGTAGTACCCGGCGTTGTCGAGGCCGCGCCACGACAGGTGGTAGCCGTCTGCACCGCCCTCGCACGTGTGGTTGTGCACGACGTCGAGCAGCACCTCGATCCCTGCCTCGTGCAGCAGGTGCACCATCCCCCGCACCTCGTCCAGGACCGCCCCGGGGCCGGCGTCCTGGGCGGCGCGCGTCGCGTACGCGGCGTGGGGCGCGAAGAAGCCGAGCGTCGAGTAGCCCCAGTAGTTGGTGCGGCCGCTCGCGAGCAGGTGCGGCTCGGGCACGTTCGCGTGCACGGGCAGGAGCTCGACCGTCGTCACTCCCAGCGACCGGAGGTGCTCGATCGTCACGGGGTGCGCGACGCCCGCGTACGTGCCGCGCAGGTGCTCCGGCAGCGCCTCGAGCCGCTGCGTGAGGCCGCGCACGTGCGCCTCGTAGACCACGGTGTCGCGCCACGGGACGCGCGGCCGGGGTGCCAGGTTCCCCGTCGGCTCGGCCACGACCACCGCGTGCGGCACGAACGGCAGCGAGTCGCGAGCGTCCGCCGGGCCGTACGGGTCGCTCCCGACCTGGCCGTGGATCGCCGGGTCGGCGACCAGCTCGCCCACGAGGCCGCGCGCGTACGGGTCGACGAGGAGCTTCGCGGGGTTGTGCCGCAGCCCGGCGGCGGGGTCCCACGGGCCGTGGACGCGGAACCCGTAGCGCTGCCCGGGGCGGACGCCCGGGACGTGGGCGCGCCAGACGCCGTACGCCGGCCCGGCGAGGGGGACGCGGCGCTCGCGGTAGCGGGCGGGGTCGTGGGCGGGCAGCGCCGCGTCGACGACGTCGACGAGGCACAGCTCGACGGCGGTCGCGTGCGAGGCGAGGACGGCGACGTCGACGCCGCCGCCCGCGACGCGGACGCCGAGCGGCGGCACGAGAGCGTGCCGGTCGACGCGTCCCGGCGCGACCGGGAGCGCGGGATCGCCGCTGGCCGGGGGGACGGGGCTCGGGTCGGGGGGCACGTGCACCCGTCCATTGTGGCGGGTGTCACCGGCTCGTCCCGCCGCCCGCCGGTAGGCTTCCCCGAGCGGGCCGGGAACCTCTCCGGCCGATCGCCCAGCGCACAGGGAGAGCAGCCGATGCGGATCGTCGTCGCCGTGAAGTACGTCCCGGACATCCACGCGGACCGGGGCTTCGAGGGCGGGCGCGTCGTGCGCCGGGCCGACGAGGGGACGCTCAACGAGCTCGACGAGAACGCGGTCGAGGCCGCGCTGCGCCTCAAGGAGGCGCTGCCGGAGGCGGAGCGCGAGACCAGCGAGGTGATCGTCCTCACGGTGGCCGGTCCCGACGCCGGCGGCGCGGTGCGCCGCGCGTACCAGCTCGGCGCGGACCGTGGGGTGCGCGTGAGCGACGACGCCGTGGCGGGCTCCGACTACTTCGGCACCGCGCGCGTGCTCGCCGCCGCGGTGCGCCGCCTCGCGGACGAGGCCCCGGTGGACGTCGTCGTGACGGGCATGGCCGCGCTCGACGGGCTCGGCTCGGTCGTCCCCGCGCTCCTGTCGGCGGAGCTCGGGCTCCCGCAGCTCACGCTCGCGGGGAAGCTCGAGGTCGAGGGAGAGCCCGGCGCTCGGACGGCTCGCGTCACGCGCGAGCTCGACGGCGTCGAGGAGGTCCTCGAGGCGCCGCTGCCCGCCGTGGTGTCCGTGACGGACCACGCGAACGACCCGCGCATGCCCAACTTCAAGCTCATCATGGCGGCGCGCACGCGCCCGGTGGAGGCGTGGAGCCTCGCCGACCTCGGCGTCGACCCGGCGCTCGTCGGCGACGCCGGCGCGCGCTCGCGCGTGACCGACGCGTCGCCCCGCCCGCCGCGCCCCGACGCCGAGATCGTCGTCGACAAGGGCGAGGGCGGGCGCGCCCTGGCCGAGTTCCTCATCCGCAACGACCTGGTCTGAGAGGCGTCCGCACATGAGCACCCCCGGGACCCGTACCGTCCTCGTCCTCCTCGACTCCGCCGGCACCGAGCTGCGCTCGCCCGTGCTGGAGCTCATCACCGTCGGCCGCTCGCTCGGGCGTGTCGAGGCCGTCGCGCTGGAGGCGCCGAGCGTCGACGTGCTCGCCCAGCTCGGCGCCTACGGCGTCGCGCTCGTGCGCCAGGCCGAGCCGTCGTCGGGCGGGGAGGTCGTGACCGGCGACGCGCTGCACCTGACGCCCGTCGTGGCCGAGGTCCTCGCCGCCGCGACGCGCGCGTCCGACGCGGACGCCGTCCTGCTCACGTCGTCCTTCCCGAACAAGGAGGCGGCCGCGCGCCTCGCGTTCCTCACCGAGGCGGGCCTCGTCGTCGACGCGTCCGCGCTGACCGACGGCGGCACGCACCTCGTCGCGGACAAGCGCGTCTTCGCGGGGTCCTGGGACGTGCGGAGCGAGATCGTCACCGACCCCGCCGTGCTCACGCTGCGGGCGAACTCCGTCGTCCCGCAGCCCGCGGAGGTCGCCGTGGCGACCGAGGTCGGTGCGCTGCGCCTCGAGCTCTCGCCCGCCGCGACCGCGGCGCGCGTCGTGTCCCGCACGGTCGACGAGTCGGCCGGCGCGGGTCGCCCCGCGCTCGGCGAGGCCGCGATCGTCGTCGCGGGGGGCCGAGGCACGAACGGCGACTTCGGTCCCGTCACCGAGCTCGCCGACGCGCTCGGCGCGGCCGTGGGCGCGACGCGCGACGCCGTCTACGAGGGCTGGCACGACCAGTTCGTCGGACAGACGGGCGTCACCGTCGCCCCGCGCCTGTACATCGGCGCGGGCATCTCCGGCGCCCCGCACCACCGCGGCGGCATGCAGGCGTCTCAGGTCATCGTCGCGGTGAACAACGACCCGGAGTGCCCGCTGTTCGAGATCTCGGACTTCGCGGTCGTCGGCGACCTCGCGGACGTGCTGCCGCAGGCGGCCGAGGTGCTGCGCGAGCACCGGTCGTCGCAGGGCTGACCGCTCTGATGGCCTGGTGGGAGGAGGACAGGTCGCCCCTCGCCGACCAGCTCGCGGACTCGAGCCGGCCGGTGCGGCCGGTGTCGCCGTACGAGGGTGACCACTCGGGCGCGTGGGCGGCCCTGCCGTGGTGGCTGCTGCTCGGAGCCGCCGTCACCGCGGCCGGGATCGCCGTGCTCCGGTTCTCCGGGACGTTCGCGGTGGCCTGCCTCGGGACGACCGTGCTCGCGCTGGGACTCTTCTACCTCAGCCAGTACGGGACCCTCGCCTTCTACGTGCTCCAGGTCGGCCGTCTGCGCGACCGGCGTGCCGCGGCGGCGCTCGCGCACGAGCCCCCGCCGCCCCTGACCGACCACGACGTGCGGCAGTTCCACGTACCGTTCCGCCGCTCGTCCACGGGCTCCGCGTTCCTGGGGCTGCTCGACCCCGGCGAGGGGCCGGCGCCGACGGCCCTGCGCGTCGCGCGGGTGGTCGGTGGCGCGTGCACCGGGGTCTTCGTCGCGGGCGCCGTCCTGACGGTCGTCGCCGGGACGCTGGCGCGCGCCTGACAGCGCCACCCACCGACCCGGCGCCCCCGAGGGCCGGCCGCTCGGCGGGCGGACAGCCGGTGCCGAGAATTCACCCGGTGTCCTCCGGGCGGTGGCCGGCCGGTCATCGACCGTTCCTAGCGTCGGGGCCGACTCCCCGGTGACGGGGAAGCCCCCCGACCTGTGGAGACGACCGATGACGATCACGCCTGCCCCCGAGCATCGCCCCCTGCTCTCCGTCGCGCCGCACGCGCGCGGCAAGCGCAGCCCCGTCACCTGCCGGCTGAAGTGCGCGGACGCGTGCTCGCACCCGGTCCCCAACGAGAGCGCCAACGAGACGTTCCGCGACGTCGTCGCGGGAGCGATGTCGCGGCGCGCGCTGCTGGGCGGGCTCGCGGTCGGCGCGGCGGCCGTCGTGCTCGGCGCGCAGACCGTCGGCGCCCCGGCCGCTGCCGCCCAGGCGTTGCCCGCCCACGGTGGCGGCCACGGCGGAGGCCGCCCGCAGAAGGGCCTGGCCTTCGGCGCGATCTCGCCCCAGCCGGCGGCGCGCGACGCGTTCGTCGTCCCCGACGGCTACCGGTGGCGGCCCGTGATCCGCTGGGGCGACCCGATCCTGCGCGGCGCCCGGCCGTTCGACGTCGCGCGCCAGACGCCTGAGGCCCAGGCCCAGCAGTTCGGCTACAACAACGACTACCTCGACATCCTGCCGTTCGAGCGCCAGCACGCCCTCGCGGGCGCTCAGGGCAAGGGCAAGGGCCCCGGCCGGGGCACGCGCGGCCTGCTGGTCGCGAACCACGAGTACACCAACCCGGCGATCATGTTCGACGCCTCGTACGACGCCCCGACGCGTCGCGCCATCGAGCGCGCCGCGCACGGCATGTCCGTCGTCGAGGTGGGCCGCCGCCGCACGGGCACCCCGTGGGACTACGTCGCGGACAGCCGGTACAACCGCCGGGTGCACCTCTCGACCGAGTTCCGCCTGACGGGCCCGGTCGCGGGCACGGACCTCGTCAAGACCGTCGCGGACCCGTCGGGGACGCGTGTGCTCGGCACGCTCAACAACTGCGCGGGCGGCACGACCCCGTGGGGGACCGTGCTCTCGGGCGAGGAGAACTTCAACGGCTACTTCCGCACGTCGGGCACGGGCCACGACGCGCGCTACGGCCTGCGCGACGCCGCGACGGGGTACGGCTGGGAGCTCGACGACCCGCGCTTCGACGCCCGCAACCCCGGGTACGAGAACGAGCCCCACCGCTTCGGCTGGATCGTCGAGATCGACCCGTACGCGCCGGACGAGCCGCCGGTGAAGCACACCGCGCTCGGCCGCTTCAAGCACGAGGGCGCCAACGTGATCCTCTCGCGGCGCGGCAACGCGGTCGCGTACATGGGCGACGACGAGCGCTTCGACTACGTGTACAAGTTCGTCTCCTCGCGCACGATGCGCCCGGGCAACAGCGAGGGCGCCCGGCGCCACAACAAGACGCTGCTCACCGAGGGCTCGCTGTACGTCGCGCGCTTCACGGGCGACTCCCCGGTGGCCGAGATCGACGGCTCGGGCGCGGTCCCGTCGGACGGCGCGTTCGACGGCCGGGGCGAGTGGGTCCCGCTCGTCCTGGACGGGCGGAGCCAGGTCGCCGGCATGAGCCTCGAGGAGGTGCTCGTCTACACGCGCGTCGCTGCCGACCAGGTCGGGGCCACGAAGATGGACCGCCCGGAGGACGTCGAGCCCAACCCGGTCACGGGCCGCGTCTACGTCGCGTGCACCAACAACACCTCGCGCGGGCCCGCGGCGGTCGAGGCCGCGACCGAGCCGAACCCCCGCAACACCAACCGCGACGGGCACGTCGTGGAGATCGTCGAGGACGGCGACGACGCCGCCGCCCTGACGTTCCGGTGGAACCTGCTGCTCGTCGCGGGCGACCCGGCCACGAACGCCTCGACCTACTTCTCGGGCTACCCGAAGGAGAAGGTCTCCCCGATCTCCTGCCCGGACAACCTCGCGTTCGACGCCGAGGGCAACCTCTGGATCTCGACCGACGGGCAGCCGAGCACGATCCAGAAGTGCGACGGGCTGTTCAAGGTCACGCTCGACGGCCGCGAGCGCGGCCGCGTCGAGCAGTTCCTCTCCGTGCCGCGGGGCGCCGAGACGTGCGGGCCCCTCGTGGACTCCACGGACCGCATGGTCTACGTCGCGGTCCAGCACCCGGGCGAGGACGGCACGTTCGACGCCCAGGCGTCGTACTTCCCCGACTACCTGACGCCGGGCACCCCGGTCCCGACGGGCGCCTTCGCCGGCCCGCGGCCGTCCGTCGTCCAGGTGTGGCGCGACTGACGCGACTCCCGCACGACCGAGGGGCCCGGCGTCGCGACGGCGCGGGGCCCCTCCGTCGTCCGCTCGGAGGCCCGCTCAGAGACCCAGGTGCTCCAGCCACGCGACGGCGGCGACACCCTGGGCGCGCTGGAACGCGCGCAGGCGGGGGATCGTCGGGACGGCGGGCTTGCGCGCGGAGTGCAGGAAGTATCCCGCGATCCCGGCGACGACCGACCGCAGGTCGGCGGGGTGCACGTCACTCCCGAGGGGGTGCGCGGCGAAGGTCGACGCCGCCCACGCGCCGCCGCGCGCGCGTCGGGTCGTGTCGGCGCTCACCGTGACCGGCTCGCAGACGTCCACGACGCCCTGCATGACGACGCTGGGCAGGAACATCGCGAGGTCGAGCCAGGCGGCGCCGCGCGACGCGTGCGGCCAGTCGACGAGGTAGACCTTCTCCGGGGTGAGGAGGACGTTGTCGGCGCGCAGGTCGCCGTGCACGAACGACTCGCCCTCGCACGCCACGAGCGCCCCGCGCTCGGCCTCCGCGAGCGCGTCGAGGTGCGCGGCGGCCCACGGCGAGACCGCGGCCAGGCGCGGGTCGGGGTCCTCGCGCAGCGCTCGCCACCCGGTCGCCATGTCGGCGAAGTCGGGCCCGGTCGGCGGCAGGCGCATGGCACGGGCCCCCGGGACGGACGCGACGCGGACGAGGGTGGTCAGGACCCGGTCGAGCTCGTCGGGGTCCCAGGGCGTGGCGGGCACGTGCCCGTCCACGACCTCGAAGGCGAGCGCGATCCAGTCGCCGTCCCCGTGACCCCACGCGAAGCGCGGGGCCGGGACGTCGCGGGGCAGCCGGGTCGCGACCTTCGCCTCGGCGCGGTGGAGGTTGGCCGCCACGGGCTCGTCCGCGGTCCGCGCCGCCTTGACGAAGAGGCGGGCACCGTCGTCGAACGTGAGGACGGAGGCGAGTCCGGGGCTGAACCCGGACGAGATCGAGCGCTCCTGCACGACCCGCCCGCCGGCGACGGCCTCGAGCTCGTCGCGCAGCGCGAGCGGCAGGTCTCCCCAGAGCAGGCGACCGCCGCCCGAGGCGACCGGGACGTCTCCGGCGGCCTCGACGGCGGGCCGTGCGGCGTCGTCGGGCATCGAGATGCCACTTCCCCTGTCGGTGGCTGGACGGTCTCGTCCTCGGCACGTTTCCGTCCCGCGGCGACGTGTGGCGCGCGACGGCGGTCCTGCGACCAGGACGAGCGCCCGGCGACGGCCGGGCGCAGACCTCTGACAACCTAGCGCTTCTTGCCGGGATGTCCAGCGCCGCCCACCCCTCGGAACGAGGGTGCCGCGATGGTTCGTAGACTGGGTGACCGTGACCCACGCCTCCGGCCCCGTCCCTGCGACGGCGGCCTACCTCGACCACGCCGCCACGACGCCGCTGTCCGCGGCGGCGCGCGAGGCCTTCGTCGACGAGCTGTCGCGCACCGGCAACCCGTCCTCGCTGCACGCCGCGGGGCGTGCCGCCCGTCGCACGGTCGAGGAGGCGCGCGAGTCGATCGCCGCGGCGCTCGGCGCGCGCCCGAGCGAGGTCGTGTTCACCGCGGGGGGCACCGAGGCGGACAACCTCGCGATCAAGGGCCTGTTCTGGGGCCGGCGCACGACCGACCCGCGCCGCCGGCGGATCGTCGTCTCGGCGGTCGAGCACCACGCGGTGCTCGACCCCGCGTTCTGGATGGCCGAGCACGCCGGCGCCGAGATCGTGCTCCTGCCCGTCGACGGCGACGGCCGCGTGGACCTCGCGGCGCTGCGGGCCGAGGTCGCGGAGCACGCCGACGAGATCGCGCTGATCTCCGTCATGTGGGCGAACAACGAGGTCGGGACGCTCCAGCCCGTCCAGGAGGTCGTGCAGCTCGCGCGCCCGCACGGCATCCCCGTGCACTCCGACGCGGTCCAGGCGGTCGGCCAGGTCCCGGTCGACTTCGCGGCGAGCGGCCTCGACGCGATGACCGTGTCCGGCCACAAGCTCGGCGGCCCCGTCGGCGTCGGCGCGCTCGTCGCCCGGCGCGACGCGCCCCTCACCCCCGTCCTGCACGGCGGGGGCCAGGAGCGCGGCGTGCGCTCCGGCACGCTCGACGCGCCCGCGATCCGCGCGTTCGGCGTCGCGGTCGCCGAGGCCGTCGCGCACCGCGAGGAGCGCGCGGCCCACCTGAGGGCGCTGCGCGACGAGCTCGTCGCGGGCGTCCGCGAGCGCGTCCCCGACGCGCTCCTCAGCGGGCCCGAGCCCGGGTCCGGGGGCCCCGCCGCCGTCCGCCTGCCCGGCAACGCGCACTTCACGTTCCGCGGCGCCGAGGGCGACTCGCTCCTCTACCTGCTCGACTCCGCCGGCGTGCAGGCCTCGACCGGCTCCGCGTGCCAGGCCGGCGTGCCGCAGCCGTCCCACGTGCTGCTCGCGATGGGCATGCCCGAGCAGGACGCGCGCGGCGCGCTCCGGTTCACGCTCGGCGCCACGTCCACGCCCGACGACGTCGCGCGCCTCCTCGACGCCCTGCCCCCCGCCGTCGAGCGTGCGCGGGCCGCGGGGCTCGCGTCCGGACCGACGCGCGCCGCGGTCCCGACCCGCACCGCGGTCCCGACCCGCGCGGGAGGTGCCGCGTGAGGGTCCTGGCCGCCATGTCGGGCGGTGTCGACTCGGCCGTCGCCGCGGCGCTCGCCGTCGAGGCGGGGCACGAGGTCGTGGGCGTCCACATGGCGCTGTCGCGCAACCGCGACCAGTTCCGGACCGGCTCGCGCGGGTGCTGCTCGATCGAGGACGCGGGGGACGCGCGGCGCGCGGCCGACGTGCTGGGCATCCCGTACTACGTGTGGGACCTCTCGGAGCGGTTCGAGGACACGGTCGTCGCCGACTTCCTCGCGGAGTACGAGGCGGGTCGCACGCCCAACCCGTGCGTGCGCTGCAACGAGCACATCAAGTTCGAGGCGCTGCTCGACAAGGCGACCGCGCTCGGCTTCGACGCCGTCGCGACGGGCCACTACGCGCGCGTCGTGACGCGCGAGGCGGCCGACGCGTCCGCGCCGGGCGGGGTGCGCCCCGTGCAGGAGCTGCACCGCTCCCCGAACTCGGCGAAGGACCAGTCCTACGTGCTCGCGGTCATGGGCCCCGAGCGCCTGGCACGCGCGATGTTCCCGCTCGGGGACTTCGCGTCGAAGGACGAGGTGCGCGCCGAGGCCGCGCGCCGTGGGCTGTCGGTGTCCGCGAAGCCCGACTCGTACGACATCTGCTTCGTCGCCGACGGCGACACCCAGGGCTTCCTCCGCGACCGGCTGGGCGCGCGCCCGGGCGAGATCGTCGACGCCGAGGGGACGGTGCTCGGCGAGCACGACGGCGCCTACGCCTACACCGTCGGCCAGCGCAAGGGCCTGGGCATCGACCGCCCCGCACCGGACGGCCGTCCGCGGTACGTGCTCGACGTGCAGCCCGCGAGCAACCGCGTGGTCGTCGGGCCGACCGAGCTGCTGAGCGTCGACCGCGTCGAGGCCGGCGCGGCGGTCTGGTTCGACGACGCGCGCCCGGCGGCGGGGGAGCAGGCCGACGTCGAGGTGCAGGTCCGCGCGCACGGTGCCCCGGTCGCGGCCCGGGTCCGGGCCGTCGGCGACGCGATGGAGGTCGAGCTCACGGGCACGCCGCTCCGGGGCGTCGCGGCCGGGCAGTCGCTCGTCGTCTACGCCGGCGCGCGCGTGCTCGGCCAGGCCACCGTGGACCGCGCCTACCGCTCGGCGGCACGGTCGGCAGGTCGGTCAGCCGGTCAGCCGACGCCGACGGGCGCGGGGTGAGCGAGCGCGCGCACGAGCGCGGACTCGTCGCGCACGCACCAGTGCTCGACCTCCTGGCCCTCGGCGAAGCGCAGCACGTGCATCTCGCGCACCTGGAAGCGACGGCCCGTCGGGGCGACGCCGCGGAAGAACCCGGTGTGCCGCGCGCTGAGCTCGACGTGCAGCGCGACGAGGTCGCCCTCGGCGACCGCGTGCAGGATCTCGACGCGCTGGTCCTCGAACGCCTCGTCGTACCAGTGCATCATCGCGAGGAGCGCGTCGGCGCCGCCCTCGCAGCCGGGCGACGTGTCGTGGTTGCGAAACCCGGGTGCGAGCAGCGTCGCGAGCGCGTCGCCGTGGTTGCCGGGGATCGCGCGCGTGTGCACGGCGACCGCCGTGGCCTTGTTCTCGTGCGTGCCCATGTCGTGGCCCTTCCGCACACCCTCGTGCTAGGCGGCCGCGCGGCCCCCGGACCCCGGCGGGGTCGCGGCACGGCTCGGTTTCCTAGTGTGCTCCTGAAGAGAGGTGGACGGCACGTGGTTCGTGACGAGAGGTCGGGCGGCGCCCGGGCCGAGGGCTCGTGCGGGGGCGCGGCGTGACCGCGGTGAGCGGGCTCGGCCCGTGGCCCGGCGGCGAGGGCGCGGACGTGCTGGAGGCGCAGCTCACCGTGCTCGGCGACCTCGCCGAGGTCCCGACGGGCGTGCGCGGGGTGCCGTTCCTCGTCCAGCTCGCGGGGCGCGGCCCCGGCGCGGACGCGACCGGGCGGACGGCCGCGCTGCTGCCCGGCCTCCCGGTCGAGCTGGGGCCGCACGGCTGGAAGCTCGCGGACCACGGGGGTGCGGACCTGCGCCGGGCCGACGCGTACCTGCGCGAGGACCTCGAGGCGCTCGCCATCGCGGGCGCCGGGTACTCCGGTCCGCTCGCCGTGACCGTCACCGGGCCGTGGACGCTCGCCGCCGACCTCTACCTCGCGCGCGGCGACCGCGTGCTGTCCGACCGGGGAGCGGTGCGCGAGGTGGTGCAGGCGCTCGCCGTGGCCGTGGGTGACCACGTCGCGCAGGTGCGCCGGCAGGTCCCCGGGGCGGACGTCGTCGTGCAGGTCGACGAGCCGCTGCTCGCCCAGGTCGGGGCGGGCGTGCTCCCGTCGTTCTCGGGCTACTCGCGCCTGCGGGCGGTACCGGGCCCGGACCTCGTGGAGGGGCTGCGGCCCGTGCTCGACGCCGCGCGCGCCGCGTCGGCGTCGACCGTCGTCCACGTGGGGCCCGCCCGGGTGGGGGTGGCGCCCGTCGTGCTCGCGGGCGCGGACGCCGTCGGCCTCGCGGTCGGCGCGTGGGACGAGCGGCTGTGGGAGACCGTCGCCCGTGCGGTCGAGCGGGGCGTCGGCCTCTGGGCCGCGCTCCCGCCCGCGAAGGTGTCGCAGTGTGCCGGCCCCGCGCTGGGCGAGCTCGCCGACGCGGTCAGCGTGCCGTGGCGCCGCATCGGGCTCCCGCTCGCCGCGCTCGACGACGTGACGCTCCTGGGCGCCTCGCGCGCGGCCGGGGGAGGGCCGGGCCGCGGCGTCGTGGGCACCCCCGACGAGCACCGCGCGCTGCTCGCGAACCTCGGCCGCGTCGCCGACGTCCTGGCCGAGCGCGCCCACGCCTGAGCGCTACCTGGGCGTCGGCTCGGCGGCTTCCCGCGCACCGCTCGTCGTGCGTACGCTTGACCTCGCGCGGCGGTCACGACGGCGACGTGCGGACGGCCGCGCCCCGGCTCTCCGGACGGCACGGACGTGGCCCGGCGCCGATCCCGTCCCCTCACCGCGAAGGACCCCCATGCCCTTGCTGCGAGCCGTGCTGTTCGACCTCGACGGCGTCCTCACGCCGACCGCCGAGATCCACATGCGCGCCTGGGAACGCCTGTTCGCGCCCTACTGCGCGGCGCACGGGCTCGCCCCCTACACCGCCGCAGACTACTTCGCGTCGATCGACGGCAAGCCTCGGTACGACGGCGTCGCGACCTTCCTCGCGTCGCGCGGCGTCGAGCTGCCCCGCGGGGACGCGTCCGACGCCCCCGGCGACGGCACGGTGACGGCGCTCGGCAACCGCAAGGACGAGATCGTCAACCGCATGTTCGCCGAAGAGGGCATCGCGCCCTACCCGGGCTCGGTGCGCTTCCTCGACGCCGTGACCGACGCGGGGGCCGCGGTCGCGGTCGTGTCGTCGTCGCGCAACACGCCCGCGGTCCTCGCCGCGGCGGGGCTCGCGGACCGGTTCGAGGTCGTCGTCGACGGGAACGTCGCCGCGCGCGAGCACATCGCCGGCAAGCCGGCCCCCGACACCTACCTGCGGGCGGCCGAGCTCCTCGGCGTCCCGGCCGCGGCAGCGATCGTCGTGGAGGACGCGCTCTCGGGCGTCCAGGCGGGCGCCGCAGGCGGGTTCGGGCTCGTGCTCGGCGTCGACCGCGGCGTGGGCGCCGACGCGCTGCGCGCGCACGGGGCCGACGTCGTCGTCGCCGACCTGGGCGACCTGGACGCGACGGTCCTCGACCGCCCGCGCGCCGCCGCGGCGTCGACCACGACCGCACGACCTGACGAGGAGAGCGCGTGATCCGCAAGACCGCTGACGAGCAGAGCACCGTGGACCGCCTGCGCTTCCCGGCCGAGCCGTGGCGGCTCGTCGAGTCGCAGTTCTCCGCCGAGGACCTCGGCGTGACCGAGACGCTCTTCGCCGTCGCGAACGGCTACCTCGGCATGCGCGGCAACGTCGAGGAGGGGCGCGAGTCCCACTCGCACGGCACGTTCGTCAACGGGTTCCACGAGACCTGGTCGATCCGGCACGCCGAGGAGGCGTACGGGTTCGCCCGCGTCGGGCAGACGATCGTCAACGTCCCCGACGCGAAGGTCATCCGGCTGTACGTCGACGACGAGCCGCTCCTGCTCCCCGTCGCGGACCTCGTCGACTACGAGCGGTCGCTCGACCTGCGCGACGGCGTCCTGCGCCGCGAGCTGCTGTGGCGCACGCCGTCCGGCAAGCGCGTGCAGATCCGCTCCGAGCGCATGGTGTCGTTCGTCGAGCGGCACCTGGCGATCATGACGTTCGAGGTCACGCTGCTCGACGCCGCGGCGCCCGTCGCGATCTCGTCGCAGATCCTCAACCGCCAGGACGGGCAGGACGAGTACCACGTGCGCTCTGCGTCGCTCGGCGAGGGGTTCGACCCGCGCAAGTCCGACCAGTTCGCCGGGCGCGTGCTGCAGCCGCAGTCACAGTGGGGCGACGACGAGCGCCTCGTCCTCTCCTACCGCGCCACCAACTCGGGCATGACGCTCGCCGTCGCGGCGGACGACCTGCTCGAGACCGAGAACGAGTGGGACGTGCGCACGCAGGTCGACGAGGACCTCGCCAAGCACGTGTTCCGCATCCACGCGGAGCCGGGTCGGCCCATCCGGCTCACCAAGCTCGTCGCGTACCACACGTCGCGCGGCGTGCCGTCGCGCGAGCTCGTCGACCGTTGCCGCCGCACGCTCGACCGGGCGCAGGAGACCGGTGTCGACGCCCAGATCGCGCTCCAGCGCGCGTGGCTCGACGACTTCTGGGCGCGCTCCGACGTCGAGATCCCCGGCCAGCCCGGCGTCCAGCAGGCCGTGCGGTGGAACCTGTTCCAGCTCGCCCAGGCCACGGCGCGCGCCGAGGGCAACGGCGTCCCCGCCAAGGGCCTCACGGGCTCCGGGTACAGCGGGCACTACTTCTGGGACACCGAGATCTACGTCCTGCCGTTCCTCACCTACACGAGCCCCCGGTACGCGCGCAACGCGCTGCGATTCCGCTACCAGATGCTCGACGCCGCCCGCCGCCGTGCAGGCGAGCTGTCGCAGAAGGGCGCGCTCTTCCCCTGGCGCACCATCAACGGCGAGGAGGCGTCCGCCTACTACGCCGCGGGCACCGCGCAGTACCACATCGACGCCGACGTCAGCTACGCGCTCGTGCAGTACGTGCGCGCCACGGGCGACGTCGACTTCCTGCGCCGCGAGGGCGTCGACGTCCTCGTCGAGACCGCGCGCATGTGGGAGGACCTCGGGTTCTGGCGCGCCAACGGCGACGACAACTTCCACATCCACGGCGTCACCGGCCCCGACGAGTACACGACCGTCGTCAACGACAACCTCTTCACCAACGTCATGGCGCGGTTCAACCTGCGTGCGGCGGCGATCGTCGTCGAGCGCATGAAGGCCGAGCACCCCGAGGACTACGCGCTCCTCGTGGACCGGCTCGGGCTCGGCGCCTACGAGGCCGCCGAGTGGGTCCGCGCGGCCGACCACATGTCGATCCCGTACGCCGAGAGCATCGGCATCCACCCGCAGGACTCGCACTTCCTCGAGCGCGAGATCTGGGACCTCGCGCACACCCCCGCCGACAAGCGGCCCCTCCTGCTGCACTACCACCCGCTCGTCATCTACCGCTACCAGGTGCTCAAGCAGGCCGACGTCGTGCTCGCACTGTTCCTCCAGGGCCAGCACTTCACGGCGGAGGAGAAGCTCGCCGACTTCGAGTACTACGACCCGTTGACCACGGGCGACTCGACGCTGTCCGGCGTCGTGCAGTCGATCGTCGCGGCCGAGGTCGGGTACCACGAGCTCGCGCTCGAGTACTTCGTGTCGTCGCTGTTCGTCGACCTCGCGAACCTCCACGCCAACGCGGCCGACGGCGTGCACGTCGCCTCCGCGGGCGGCACGTGGTCCGCGCTCGCGTGCGGGTTCGGCGGCATGCGCGACTCCGAGGGCGACCTGACCTTCGACCCGCGGTTGCCGCAGGAGTGGGAGTCCCTGACGTTCCGCGTCCAGTGGCACGGCTCGCGCCTGCGCGTCACCGTGCTCCCCGACGCGATCGAGCTCGACGCCGAGACCGGCGACGGCGCGCAGGTCACCGTGCGCGGCGAGCGGGTGAAGGTCGTGCCGGGTGAGGTCACGCGCGTCGCGCTCGACGGTCAGGGCCCCGTGAAGCCCGGCCGCCCGAGCCTGCGCGCGCTCTCCGGCAACCGCCGCGACGACGGCACCCTCATCACGGCGACGGTCCCGCACTCCTGACCTCACGCCGAGGTAGAACCGTGGTTGCGTGAGGTAGAACCGTGGTTCTTGTGCTCGACGGCGCGTGGTCGGGTCGGGTGGTCGGGGTGGGTGGTGGTGCCGCGTCTACCATCCGCCGCTCGTTCCTCGCGGCTCCCGCCAGGCCCGCCACGACGCGGCACCACCACCCACCCCGCCCGGCGTCGTCTCACCCCGGTCGGCGCTGAGCCGGGCGACCGCCCGCCTGTCGGGTTCGCCTTCACCTTCCCACTGCCGCATGCGGTCTCCGCCGCGGACCCGGCCCCGCGGCCCGAGACCCAACCACGCGTCGTGGACCCGGCCACGCCGGCACGGGACCTGGCCCCACGCCGGGGACGCGCTCGCGGGAACTGCCAGGAACCTCCTCGCGTCGTCCCCGGTCGCGATGCGCCGACGGCGGTAGGTTGCCGACGAGAGTGGGTCGGTCGAGCGCGGGGGAAGAGATGAATGGTCGTCGGTACGGGCGCGCGTGGGCCGTCGCAGTCGCGGTCGTCTGCGTGGGGGCGGTGCTGTCGGCGTGCGACGGCGGCGGGGACCTGGAGGTCGCCAACGACAGCGGGGGTGACGTGATCGTCCGTACGGGGGACGAGGAGGCCGAGGTGACCGCCGACGGCGGCGTCGTGCTTCTCGACTACGGCTGTACGCCGGGTGCCGTGACGGTCGTGCGGGCGTCGGGCGCCGAGGAGGTCGTGGACGGGCCGGTGTGCCCGGACGAGAAGATCGTGGTCCGCGACGACGAGGTGGTGCTGGTCCCCGTCGTCGCGGACGACGACTCCTGAGCGGACGTCAGCCGAGGCGCTCCGCGAGGAAGCGGTAGTGCACGGCGGCCATGTGCGCCGCCTGGGCGTTGTTCGCGGCGCCGCCGTGGCCGCCCTCGATGTTCTCGTAGTAGGTGACGTCCTTGCCCTCGCCGAGCATCTTCGCGGCGAGCTTGCGCGCGTGGCCGGGGTGGACGCGGTCGTCCTTGGTCGACGTCGTGAACAGCACGGGCGGGTACTCGCGCTCGGCGTCGAACAGGTGGTACGGCGAGAAGGTGCGGATGAACTCCCACTGCTCGGGGTCGTCCGGGTCGCCGTACTCCGCGGCCCACGACGCCCCGGCGAGGAGCTTCGTGTAGCGGCGCATGTCGAGCAGCGGGACGCCCACGATCACGGCGCCGAAGAGCTCGGGGTACTGCGTGAGCATGTTGCCGGCGAGCAGGCCGCCGTTGGAGCGGCCCTCCATGCCGAGGTGCTCGTGCGTCGTGATCCCGCGGGCCACGAGGTCGCGCGCGACGGCGGCGAAGTCCTCGTAGGCGCGGTGCCGGTTCGCCTTGAGCGCGGCCTGGTGCCAGGCCGGGCCGTACTCGCCACCGCCGCGGATGTTCGCGACGACGTACACGCCGCCGCGCGAGAGCCACGCCCGTCCCAGCGCGCCCGAGTAGGCGGGGGTCAGCGAGATCTCGAAGCCGCCGTACCCGTACAGCAGCGTCGGCGCGGTGCCCGTGCCGCCGTCGCTCGCACCGGCGACGAGGTCCGCGCGGCCGACGACGAAGTACGGCACGCGCGTGCCGTCGTCGGACGTGGCGAAGTGCTGGGCGACCGTCATGCCTGCGGCGTCGAAGAACGCCGGGTTGGACTTGACGACCTCGGGCGCGCTCGCGTCGCCCGGGTGCTCGCCGAGCGTCAGGAGCGAGAGCGTCGTCGGGGTGAGGTAGTCGGTCGTGACGAGCCAGAGGTCGTCGGTGTCGACGGGGTCGACCGCGCCGACGGCGACGGTGCCGAGCGCGGGCAGGCCCGGCAGCTCCGAGCGCACCCACGGCGCGTCGTCGGCCTCCGGCGGCGTCAGCACGTGCAGGCGGTTCTTCACGTCGTCGAGCACGTTGACCACGAGGTGGTGGCGTGTCCACGTCGCGCCGGCGAGCGACGTCGTCGCCGTGGGCTCGAACAGCACGGTGAAGCCGCGGTCGCCCGCGAGGAAGTCGTCGAACCGGGCGACGAGCAGCGAGCCCGCGCGGTACGTCGCGCCGCCGACGGTCCAGTCGTCGCGCAGCTCGACGAGCATCCACTCGCGCCGCACGCCGACCTCGGCGGAGTCGGGCACGTCGATCTTCGTCAGGCGCTGCTCGGGCGTGCCGGTGCGCTCGGCGAGGTAGAGCTCGTCGGCGTAGAACGCCTTGGAGCGGTGCACGAAGTCGCGCTCGAACCCGGGCGTGTGCGACCGCCAGGCGGAAATGTACATGTCCTCGTCGGTGCCCTCGTAGACGGTCGCCGCGTCCTCGAGCGGGGTGCCGCGCGTCCAGCGCTTGACCACGCGCGGGTACCCGGACGGCGTGAGCGTGCCCGCGCCGAAGTCGGTGAAGACGTAGACGGTGTCGGCGTCGACCCAGCCGAGCGAGCCCTTGGCCTCGGCGCGGAGGAACCCGCCGTCGCCGGGGGCGACGAACCGCTTCTCGACGAGGTCGAACTCGCGCGTGACGTCGGCGTCGGAGCCTCCGGGGGAGAGCTCGACGAGCGCGTGGCGCCAGGGGTCCCCCGCGGCGAGCTGCTCCGGCGTCGGGCGCAGCACGCTCGCGCCGTGCCAGACCCAGGACTCGCCCTCCGAGGCGGCGAGCGCGTCGAGGTCGAGCACGGTCTCCCACTCGGGGTCGTCCGTGCGGTAGGACTCGAGCGTCGTGCGGCGCCAGAGGCCGCGCTCGTGCTGCGCGTCGCGCCAGAAGTTGTAGTAGCGGTCCCCGATCTTGGAGACCTCGGGGATCTTGGCGTCGGAGTCGAGCACCTCGCGGATCGCGCGCTCGGTGGTCGTGAACTCCTCGGCGACCTCGAGCGTGTCGGCGACCTCGGCGTTGCGTGCGCGGACCCAGGTCAGGGCCTCGTCCCCCTCGACGTCCTCGAGCCAGAGGTACGGGTCGTGGGGCGCGCCGTCGTCGGGGAGCGTGGTCTCGGTGGGGCTCTCGGGCGAGAGCGAGGGGCTCGTCGTCTGCTCGGCGGTCATGGTCCCCCACCCTACGGCGGTGGGACCGGTGGTGCGGAGGTCACGAGTCGGCCGGGACCTTGGGCCCCGGAGGGGCTCCCGGCCTTGTGGGAGCGCGAGGCTTGTGAAAACATTCACAAGTAGAGAGACCGCTGAAGGAGCCGGGGCAATCCGGCCCTGGCAGCACCCACGGCCCGACGCCCGGCCTCGGCCGGGCACCGGAGGGGACGCATGAGCGCGAAGAGCGCCAGCACGAAGGTCGAGAACCGCACCGAGGACACCCGCACGACGCACGAGATCGACGGCCTCGTCGAGCGGGCCCGCAAGGCGCTCGACCAGTACATGAGCCTCACCCAGGAGGACGTCGACCGGATCGTCCTCAAGGCGTCGGTCGCGGGCCTGCACCAGCACGGCCACCTCGCGCAGATGGCCGTCGCGGAGACCGGGCGCGGCGTGTTCGAGGACAAGGCGACCAAGAACATCTTCGCGTGCGAGCACGTGCCCAACTCGATGGCGAACCTCAAGACGGTCGGCGTCATCGGCCGCGACGAGCTCACGGGCGTCGTCGAGATCGCCGAGCCCGTCGGCGTGGTGTGCGCCGTGACGCCGGTGACCAACCCGACGTCGACCACCATCTTCAAGTCCCTCATCGCGCTCAAGACGCGCAACCCCGTCGTCTTCGCCTTCCACCCGAGCGCCCAGCGCTCGTCGGTCGAGGCGGCCCGCATCGTGCGCGACGCCGCGGTGGCGGCGGGCGCGCCCGACGACTGCATCCAGTGGGTCGAGCACCCGTCGATCGAGGCGACCAACACGCTCATGCACCACCCGGGCGTCGCGCTCATCCTCGCCACGGGCGGCAACGGCATGGTGCGCGCGGCCTACTCGGCCGGGAAGCCGGCGCTCGGCGTCGGGGCGGGCAACGTCCCCGCGTACGTCGAGAAGAGCGCCGACCTCGGCCGCGCGATCAACGACGTCGTCATGTCGAAGGCGTTCGACAACGGCATGGTCTGCGCGTCGGAGCAGGCGCTCATCCTCGACGACGTGATCTACGACGACGCGATGCGCGAGCTGGCCCGGCTGCACGCCTACCGCACGACGCCCGCCGAGAAGGCGATGCTCGAGCGCCTCATCTTCGGCGTCGAGGCGAGCGGCACGAACTGCGCCGGCGCCAAGCTCAACCCGAAGGTCGTCGGCAAGTCGCCCGTGTGGATCGCGCGCGAGGCCGGCTTCGAGGTTCCCGACGACACCTCGATCATCCTCGCGGAGATCGACGACGTCGGCCCGCAGGAGCCGTTGAGCCGCGAGAAGCTCACGCCGGTCCTCGCGGTGCTGCGCGCGCGCGACACCGAGCACGGCGTCCGCCTCGCGGAGCGCATGGTCGAGCTCGACGGCCTGGGCCACTCGGCGGCCATCCACACGGCGGACGCGGACCTCGTGGAGCGCTACGGCTCGCGGGTCAAGGCCGTGCGCGTGCTGTGGAACAGCCCGACGTCGCTCGGCGGCATCGGCGACATCTACAACGCGCTGCTCCCGTCGCTCACGCTCGGTTGCGGCAGCTACGGCGCGAACTCGGTGTCGAACAACGTGTCGGCGGTCAACCTCATCAACGTCAAGCGGATCGGGCGGCGCAACAACAACATGCAGTGGTTCAAGGTGCCCGCCAAGACGTACTTCGAGCCCAACTCGATCCAGTACCTCGCGCAGATGCGCGACGTGCACCGTGTCACGATCGTCACCGACAAGGTCATGAGCCGCATCGGCGTCGTGGACCGCGTGCTCGACGTCCTCGCCCGCCGCGAGGAGAAGGTCGCGATCCAGATCATCGACGCGGTCGAGCCGGAGCCGAGCGTCGGCACCGTGAACCGCGGCGCCGAGTCGATGCGCGACTTCGAGCCCGACACGATCATCGCGATCGGCGGCGGCTCGCCCATGGACGCGGCCAAGGTGATGTGGCTGCGCTACGAGCACCCGGAGATCGAGTTCTCCGACATGCGCGAGAAGTTCTTCGACGTGCGCAAGCGCGCGTACAAGTTCCCGGAGCTCGGGGGCAAGGCCAAGCTCGTGTGCATCCCGACGTCGTCGGGCACCGGCGCGGAGGTGACGCCGTTCGCGGTCATCACCGACCCGGAGACGGGCTTCAAGTACCCGCTCGCGGACTACGCGCTCACCCCGACCGTCGCGATCGTCGACCCGGTACTCACGGACACGATGCCCGCCAAGCTCGCGGCCGACTCGGGCTTCGACGCCCTCACGCACGCCACCGAGGCGTTCGTCTCCGTCTACGCGAACGACTTCACCGACGGGCTGTGCCTGCAGGCGATCAAGATGGTCTTCGAGCACATCGAGGACTCGGTCACCCAGGGCGCGGCGGCCCCGAAGGCGCGCGAGAAGATGCACAACGCGGCGACCATCGCGGGCATGGCGTTCGGCTCGGCGATGCTCGGCATCGTGCACGCCATGGCGCACACCGTGGGCTCGACCTTCCACCTCGTGCACGGGCGCACTAACGCGGTGCTCCTGCCGCACGTGATCCGCTACAACGGCCAGGTGCCCACCAAGCTCACGAGCTGGCCCAAGTACGAGCGCTACGTGGCCCCGGAGCGGTTCCAGGAGATCGCGAAGCACCTCGGCCTTCCGGCCTCCACCCCGGAGGAGGGCGTCGAGTCGTACGCGAAGGCGGTCGAGGAGCTGCGCGCCAAGGTCGGCATCGAGTCGACGTTCGCGGCGCAGGGCGTCGACGAGACGGCGTTCCTGAGCCGTCTCGACGACCTCGCGCTCCGGTCGTTCGAGGACCAGTGCGCCCCCGCGAACCCGCGGATGCCGGTCCTGGAGGACATGCGCGACATCCTCGTCGCGGCCTACCGCGGCAGCAGCCGCGAGGTCGTGCGCGCGGAGCGTCTCGCGGCCCACGAGGCCGCGAGCGCCGAGGACGGGCAGACGGCGACCCCGCCTGCCGAGACCGTGGCGGCCGGCTGACCCTTCCCGGCCCCACGAAACCCGGAGCCCGACGGCGCGAGTCCCCTTCCGCCGTCGGGCTCCGTGCGTTCCCGAGACGTCAGCCGTGCGCCCCGGGCCGCACGAGCCCGGCCTCGTAGGCGAGGATGACGAGCTGCACGCGGTTGGTCAGCCCGACCTTCGTGAGCAGCGAGCGCACGTGGCTCTTCACGGTCGCCTCGGTGAGGTGCAGCTCGGCGCCGATCTCGCGGTTCGACAGCCCGCGCGCGACGGCGAGCAGCACCTCGCGCTCGCGCGGGGTGGCGGCGTCCAGCCCGGTCCGGGGGTCGCCGCTCCCGTCGGCGCCGTTCCCGTCGGCGTGGTGCCCGAGCGGCGCGTGCCGCGCGAGCTCGACGTAGGTCGAGATGATGCGTCCGGTGACGGCCGGGTCGAGCAGCGAGTCGCCCGCGCGGACGCGGTGCACCGCGTCGACGAGGGTCTGCGGGTCGGCGTCCTTGAGCAGGAACCCGGCCGCCCCGGCACGCAGCGCGCCGTACACGTACTCGTCGTCGTCGAAGGTCGTGAGGACGAGCGTGCGCACCGCGGCGAGGTCGGGGTCCGCGACGATGCGTGCGGTCGCCTCGATGCCGTCGAGGCGCGGCATGCGCACGTCCATGAGCACGACGTCGGGGCGCAGCGCGCGCGCCATCGTCACCGCGGTCTCTCCGTCCCCGGCCTCGCCCACGACGGTCACGTCCGGCTCGTTCTCGAGGATCATGCGCAGGCCGAGGCGGATCGTGGACTGGTCGTCGACGACGACGACGCGGACCGGGGGGAGCGCGGCGCCGCTCCCGTCCGCGCCCGGCACGGTGCCGGTCACGCGGTCTCCCGCGGGATGCGCGCCTCGACGGTCCAGCCGCCGCGCCCGTCCGGCCCGGCGGACAGCTCGCCCCCGGCGGCGAGCGCGCGCTCGCGCATGGAGGTCAGGCCGTGGCCCTGGCGCCCCCCGGCGCTCGGGAGGGGCGGGCCCGGGTCGTGGACGCGCAGGCGCAGGTCGGCGGCGTCGTCGGTCACGGTCACGGTGACGTCGGGGGCGAGCGAGTGGAGCAGCACGTTGGTCAGGGCCTCCTGGGTGATGCGGACGACGGCCAGCCCGGACTCGGCGTCCGTCGCCGGCCAGGGGCGGGGGAGCGAGAGGTCGACGGCGCGGCCCGCGTCGCGCAGGCGGCGTGCGGCCGCGCGCAGCTCGTCGGGGGCACGAGTGCCGTCCGGTGTCGGGGCGAGGGCTGCGGTCCCGCCGTCGGCCTCGCTCCCGCGGCGCAGCACCTGCACGACCGACCGCATCGCGGTCAGCGCCTGCTTGCCCTCGTCGCTGATCCAGCGCACCGCCTCGGCGGGAGCCTCGGGGCGGTTCGCCGCGACGCGGTCCGCGGCCTGGGCCCGCACGACGATGGCGGACATGTGGTGCGCGACGACGTCGTGCAGCTCGCGCGCGATGCGCGTGCGCTCGGCGAGCACCGCGCGCTCGGCGAGCTCCGCCTGGAGGGCCTGGAGCTCGGCGTTGCGCTCGCGCAGCCGCTCGGAGGTCACCGCGAGGCGGCGGAAGAAGTAGCCGGCCGCGACCGCGCCCAGGACGAGCGCGAGGGCGAGGAGCACGTCCGACGGCGACCGGCCGAGCCCGATCCACCGCGGGGAGAACGGGGTCGGGGGGAACGTCAGGTGCGGTCGGGACCAGAGCTGCATCGCGAACGCCGAGAGGCCGCCGGCGAGGCCGGCGAGCGCCCACGGGACGGCGCCCGAGCGGGTCGCGGCGAACCCCGCGACCAGGAGCGGGAGGAGCTCGAACGGCGTCTGCATGGTCCACGGCAGGGCGAGGGGGTAGAGCATCGCCGTCGCCCAGAAGAGCGGGCCCGGCAGGACCCGGCGCAGGGCGAGGGTCAGGACGATCCACAGCCCCGCCACGCGGTACGACTCGGGGGTGCGGGGGTACCAGTAGTCGCCGCTCTCCATCACGGTGATGACCGCGAACCACACGAAGCCCGCGGCGAGCGCGGTCGCGAGGTCCTGCGCCCACACGGGCAGACGGGTGAGCTGGGGCACCCGTCCACGGTAGCGGGACGTCCCGTGCCGGGGGACCGTCCCCGGGCGGGCAGGCCGGGGCGCCTGCCTCCGCCCCAGGGCGGAGGCCACCCGGTGCGACCTGCCCGCCCTCGGGCGGGGCGCGTCCCCGCCGCCGGGCCGATGCGGCGGCGCGCGAGACCACGGGACGCTCGCCGCCATGCGGAGAATCCCCGAACCGGCCCGCGCACGGGTGGTCACCTACGGCGTCGTCGGCCTGCTCCTGGCGACCGCGGCCACGGGCACCGAGGCGTGGCCGCTCACGTCGTTCCGGCTGTTCAGCACGGTACGGACGAGCACGGCCACCGGGCTCGAGCTCGTCGCCGTGCGTCCCGACGGGGCACGGTCCCTCGTGCGCTTCGATGCGGGCAACCCCGTCCTCGCGACGACGGCCGACCTCCTCGACGACGTCGCCGACCAGGAGCCGGAGCGGCAGCGCGCCATGGTGCGCGCCTGGCTCGACGCCGCGCACCTGACGCCCGGAGACGTCGACGTCGTCCGCGTCGAGCGCGTCGCGCGGACGGTGGGCGCCGATCTGTCGCGGACCGAGGTGTCGCGCGAGGTCGTGGTGGAGGTACGGCCGTGAGGTCCCGTCAGATCGACCCGCCCGTCGCGAGGTCGACCCTCCGAGGGCCGGTCTCGACCGCGCGGGTCGATCTCGTGGCCGCCGTGGTCCGGCGCGCGCGGGTGATCGACTCCGCACTGCTGAGGCCCGTGCCCGAACGCACGCTCGTCCTCGTCCACTCCCTCGTCGCCGTCGTGATCGGGCTGCGGCTGCTCGGCCGGGACTGGACCCTCGTGGCCGCCCGGCCCGCAGTCCTCACCGGCGGCCCGACGCCGTTCGGCTGGCTCCCGTTCGCCGTGCCCGTGGCCCCTCTCGTCGGGTTGCAGGTCGTGGGTCTCCTCGGCGTGGCGCTCGCGCTCGCACGGGTGCGCGCGCGCGTCGGGTTCGCCGTCGCGTGGGGCGCGTACGTGCTGCTCACGGCCCTGTGGGGCAGCTCGGGCAAGGTGCTGCACAACGACGTCCTCACCATCACGGTGGGCGTCGTGCTGCTCGCGGCCACCGTGCCGGCGCGACCCGGGCCCGGTACGGTCGCGCGGTCCGGGTGGGCGGTCCACGGGGCGCTCGCGGTCGTGGGCTGCGTCTACCTCCTCACGGGCGTGCAGAAGCTCGTCCACAGCGGACCGGCCTGGGCGTTCGGCGACAGCATGGCGTGGGTCCTGCGCCAGGGGACGTCCCCGCTCGGGGAAGGGCTCACCCGTGTCGTCGCCGACCAGCCGGTCCTGACGCGCGCGCTCGCGACAGGTGCGCTCGTCCTCGAGCTCACCGCGCCCCTCTGGCTCGCCGTTCGCGTCACGAGGATCCCGTTCGCGGCCGCGGTGGCGGCCATGCACGCGAGCATCTGGGTGTTCCTCGGCCTGGACTACTCCGCGTGGGTCCTCACGGTCGCCGCGGTCGCGGTGCCGACCGGGCTGCGGGCCGCCTCGCGCGTGACACCTCCCGCGGACGGTAGGGCCGGGACCCCGCCCGCGGGCGGAGAGGGAGTCGGACCTCGGGTGGACCGGACCGAGGGAGGTGCGCCGGACGGCGGGGGCCAGGTGCCGCCGTCGGGTCGATGTGGCGAGGGGTCGCGGCGGGCGAGCCTCGAGGCATGACCACGACACCCCTCCGTCCCGCCCGCCACGTCCCTGGCCGTCCCGGTCCCCGTCGCGCGGCTCGCGCCGTGGCCGGCGTCCTCGTCGTCGGGGCGCTCGGCGCGGTGGGCGCGATCACGTACCTCACCGTGTCGACGCCCGACGGCGGCGCCGTCGCCGACCCGTCGCCCACGCTGCGCCCGCAGACCGCGACGGGCCTCGACCCGGAGCTCGAGCGGCGCTTCGACGTGGCACGGGCGGCGGCGGACGCCGACGGCGTCGAGCTCACCCTCACGTCCGGGTGGCGCACCGCGGCCGAGCAGCAGGAGCTCGTGGACGCCGCGCTCGAGCGCTACGGGTCGCCCGAGGAGGCGCACCGGTGGGTGCTCCCGCCCGAGTCGTCCGAGCACGTCGCGGGGCTCGCGATCGACGTCGGGCCGACGGACGGCGCCCTGTGGCTCGAGCAGCACGGCGCGGAGTTCGGCCTGTGCCGCACGTACGCGAACGAGCTGTGGCACTTCGAGGCCGCCGTCGAGCCCGGCGGGACGTGCCCCCCGATGTACGACGACGCGTCCCACGGGTGGGGCTGATCACCCGTCGGCCGGCGTCACGCCCTCTCCGCGGCGCCGTGCCGCTGGAGCCATCCGAGGATCAGGCGGGTGGTCTCCTCCGAGAGCTCCTGCTGGATCCAGTGTCCGCAGTCCAGCTCCACCACCTCGACGCGCGGGACGAACGCCTCGAGGTTCGGCGCTCTCATGACCGTGTCCCGTGCGCCGTAGACCATCAGTGCGTCCTGACGGACGATCGGGTCGACCTCCTTCATCAGCTCCCAGTTGCGGTCCAGGTTGCGGTACCAGTTCACGCTCGGGGTGAAGCCCGACGCCTCGAACGCGTCGACGAACACCGTCAGCTCGGCGTCGCTCATCACGGGCTCGCCGCGCGGCGTCTCGGTCTGGGCGAGGTCGAGGAGCCACATGCCCGGCGGCGGCTCCGCCGCGGGCTCGTTCTTGCGGTACAGGTTGCGCAGGAACTGGCGGGCGTTCGCGTCGAACACGGCGTCCGCCACCCCGGGCCGGCGGTTGAAGTGGACGAAGTACGAGTCGCTGCCGACGACCGCCTCGATGAACGCCAGGGGCGGCACGTCGCCGCGCTCCATGTACGGCACGCTGAGCGCGACCACGTCCTTCACGCGGGTCGGGTGCAGCACGGCAGCGCTCCACACCACGTTCGCGCCCCAGTCGTGGCCCACGAACGTGGCGTCCTCGTACCCGTAGTGGTCCAGGAGTCCGACGAGGTCGCCGGTCAGGTGCACGACGTCGTAGTCGGAGACCTCGGCGGGGCGGGACGACCTGCCGAAGCCGCGCTGGTTGGGGGCGATGACGTGGTAGCCCGCGTCGGCGAGCGCGGCCATCTGATGGCGCCAGGAGAAGGCCAGCTCCGGCCAGCCGTGGCAGAGGACGACGGGTCTGCCGGCGTTCTCCTGCCCCGCCCCGAAGACCTCGAGCTCGATGCCGTTGACGGTGACCATGGTCGGTTCGGGAAAGTCGATGGTGTGCGACACGGGTGCTTGTCCTTCCGGTGACGTGCCGATGCGCGCGGTGCGGCGATCGATCGGCGCGACCGTAGAGACCATCGCGGACAGGAGCTGTCCGCGGTGCGCGGGAGGCTGGGAACATGTCGACGGATCCCACCGGCCGCGCGCTCACGCTGCTCTCGCTGCTCCAGACCCACCGGTTCTGGCCGTGTGCGGAGCTCGCCCGGAGACTCGGCGTGACCGAGCGGACGGTGCGTCGCGACGTGGACCGGCTCCGGGGGCTCGGCTATCCCGTCGCCGCGACCTCGGGCAGGTACGGGGGCTATCGCCTCGAGTCCGGAGCGCACCTGCCGCCGCTCGTCGTCGACGACGACGAGGCCGTCGCGCTCGCCGTCGGGCTCGGCTGTGCGGCGGTCGCCGCCGTCGAGGGTATGGAGGAGACGTCGCTGCGTGCCTTCGCGAAGGTCGAGAGCCTGCTGCCGCACCGGTTGCGCAGGCGGGTGGCGGCGCTGCGCTCCAGCGTGAGGCCTGTGACGTCGCCGACCGACCAGGACCTGGTCGACCCGGGGTCGCTCAGTGTCCTCGCCGCCGCGTGCCGCGACCACGAGCTCGTGCGCTTCCCCTACCGCGCCGGTGACGGCACCCGCACCCGGCGCCTGGTCGAGCCGCACCGGCTCGTCGCCGCCGACCGCCGCTGGTACCTCGTCGCGTGGGACCGGGACCGCGGTGACTGGCGGACCTTCCGGCTCGACCGGCTCGCACGTCCGTCCGCGACCGGGGGCCGCTTCGCACCCCGCGAGATCCCCCGTGGTGGCGCGGCAGCGTTCGTCGCCCACGCCGTCGGCGCGGTCCCCCGAGAGCGGGTCGCCACCCTCCTCCTGGACGCCAGGCTCGACGACCTCGCCGAGGTGCTCCGGTGGGTGGACCACGACGTGGTCGACGCCGCGTCGGGGGCCGCGAGGGTCCGGATCCGTGGCGAGGACGTCGGGCGGCTGGCCCTGACGGTCGCACGGTTGGCTCTCAGCGCCCCCGTGCGCGTGGTCGAGCCCGACGACCTCGCGGACGCCGTCGTGCGCCTCGGCGCCCACCTCGCGCACCGGCGTCGGCCCTGAGCGCGACGACCACGCCAGCCGCACCCGACGGGGGCGGCAGATGTCGGCGGTCCGCGCGATGATGTGCGGGTGAGCGAGAGCACCCCCGCGACGTCCGCCCCGACCACCCCGACCGCGACGGACGAGGAGGTCCCCACGGCCACGTCCGCCGCCGAGCTCGACGAGGCCGCCGCGCAGAGGCGCTGGGCCGAGCTCGTCGCGCAGGTCGAGGCCGACCAGCGCGCGTACTACGAGGAGGACCAGCCCGTCTCCTCGGACGCCGAGTACGACGCCCGGATGCACGAGCTCCAGGCCCTCGAGGCCGCTCACCCCGCGCTCCAGTCGCCCGAGTCGCCCACCCAGCGCGTCGGGGGTCGCGCCGCCGCGGGGTTCGCGACGGTGCAGCACCTCGAGCCGATGCTGTCGCTGGACAACGCGTTCAGCGAGGAGGACCTCGCGGCGTGGGCGGCGCGCGTGCACCGCGACCTCGGCGTGGCCGCCGACGCGGAGGTGGGCTACCTGTGCGAGGTGAAGATCGACGGCCTCGCCATCGCGCTGCTCTACGAGAAGGGCCGGCTCGTGCGGGCCGCCACGCGCGGGGACGGGCGCACGGGCGAGGACGTCACGGCCAACGTCCGTACCATCACGAGCATCCCGCAGCAGCTCGCGGGCGACCCGGCCACGCACCCGGACGTCATCGAGGTCCGCGGCGAGGTCTTCATGGGCGTCGCGGACTTCGCCGCGCTCAACGAGAAGCTCGTCGCCGCAGGGCAGGACCCGTACGCCAACCCGCGCAACACCGCGGCCGGGTCGCTGCGCCAGAAGGACCCGGCCGTCACCGCGAGCCGCAACCTGCGCATGTACGCGCACGGCGTCGGAGCGCTCCAGTGGGAGGCAGGCGAGCACGCCGAGCTCGCGCGCCAGTCCGACGCGTACGACCTGTTCGAGCGGTGGGGCGTGCCCGTGTCGCCGCACAACCGGGTCGTGCACGGGCTCGACGAGGTGATGGAGCGCATCGCCTACTTCGGCGAGCATCGCCACGACATCGAGCACGAGCTCGACGGGATCGTCGTCAAGGTCGACGAGCTCGCGCTCCAGCGCCGGCTCGGGGCCACGAGCCGCGCACCCCGGTGGGCCATCGCCTACAAGTACCCGCCCGAGGAGGTCAACACGCGCCTGCTCGCGATCCAGGTCGGCGTGGGCCGTACCGGCCGTGCGACCCCGTACGCGGTCATGGAGCCCGTGAAGGTCGCCGGCAGCACGGTGCGCCAGGCGACCCTGCACAACCAGGACGTCGTGCGGGCCAAGGGCGTGCGCATCGGCGACATGGTCGTGCTGCGCAAGGCCGGGGACGTCATCCCGGAGATCCTCGGCCCCGTCGCGGCGCTCGCGGACGACGGCTACCCGCGCGAGGACTTCGTCATGCCGGCCGAGTGCCCCGAGTGCGGCACGCCGCTGCGCCCCATGAAGGAGGGCGACGTCGACCTGCGCTGCCCCAACGCCGAGTCCTGCCCCGCCCAGGTGCGCGGCCGCGTCGAGCACATCGGCTCGCGCGGCGGCCTCGACGTCGAGGCGCTCGGCGAGGTCACGGCCGCCGCGCTCACCCAGCCGTACGAGCCCGCCGAGCCGCCGCTGCGCACGGAGAAGAACCTCTTCGGGCTCACCGTCGAGCAGCTCGCGCCGATCAAGGTCGTCGTGCGCGACCCGGAGACCGGCCTGCCCCGGCCGTTCGAGGGCGTGGGGGAGTCGGGCGAGGTCGCGATGTCCGACGGCTCGGTGCTGCTCGCCAAGGTCGTCCGGCCGTTCCAGAAGGTCGCCGCGCGCACCTACCCGCCCGGGTTCGAGGACGCGACGCCCGCCGAGCGCCGCGCGGCGGGCGTCCGCAAGGACTACCCGGTGTACGGGCCGTCGAGCACGGCGCAGACCCTCGTCGACGAGCTGCGGCTCGCGAAGACGAAGGACCTCTGGCGCATCCTCGTGAGCCTCAACATCCGGCACGTCGGCCCGGTCGCGGCCCGAGCGCTCGCGGACTGGTTCGGGTCCCTGGACGCCATCGAGGAGGCGATCCGTGACGGGGGCCGCGAGGCC
Source organism: Cellulosimicrobium cellulans (assembly GCF_016907755.1). Lineage (NCBI taxonomy): Bacteria > Bacillati > Actinomycetota > Actinomycetes > Micrococcales > Promicromonosporaceae > Cellulosimicrobium > Cellulosimicrobium cellulans. Next base: position 3,661,535 of record NZ_JAFBCN010000001.1, on the reverse strand, counting down.
CTCGCGGCGGTCGAGGGCGTCGGGCCGGTGATCGCGGACGAGGTGATCGCGTGGCTCGAGGTCGGTTGGCACCAGGAGATCGTCGACCAGTGGAAGCGGGACGGGGTGCGGTTCTCCATCCCGGGGCATCCCGGTCCGGGCGCCCGGAAGGCACCCACCGGACCGCTCGCGGGACTCACCGTCGTCGTCACGGGGTCGCTCGAGGGCTTCAGCCGCGACGGCGCCAAGGAGGCGGTGATCGCCGCGGGCGGCAAGTCGTCGGGGTCGGTCTCGAAGAAGACCGACTACGTCGTCGTCGGAGCGAGCGCGGGCTCGAAGGAGACCAAGGCCCGCGACCTCGGCCTGCCCATCCTCGACGAGGACGGCTTCGTCGCGCTGCTCGCCGGCGGGCCCGACGCCGTCGCGGACCGGGTGGGCGGCGACACCTCCGGCGCGGACGACGAGGCGGGCGCCGGTACGGACGGCTGAGTCGTCCGACGCTCCGCGGCGCCGCACGGGTGGGTCAGGGCGCCGACGGGCGCCGCTCCATGACCTCCCGCAGCCGCGCGACGCCGTCGGGCGGGACGGGCAGGGACGGGCCGCGCGGGGGAGCGGTCGGCACGCCGAGGAGGTTCGCGAGCGCGTGGAACCCGCTCACCGGGCGCAGCGACGCCAGGACGTCCGTGAGCGCGCGCAGCCAGTCCAGGACCTGGGCGTCGGGCGCGGTGCCCGCGGCCCGGGCGCGCCGGAGCGCCGTGTACTCGGCGGGCACGAGCGCCGCGAGCCCCGTGTGCCAGGCGTCCGCGGCCTCGGCGCCGCCGACGATCGCCGCGTCGCCGCTGAGCCCGACGCTCACGCCGAGCCCCTCGGTCGCAGCCCGGAGCGCCGCGACGCGGCCCGCCGGACGCGCGGGCGTGGACGCCGGGTCCTTGACGGCCGCGACGGTCGCGGTGCGCGCGAGCCGGGCGAGCGCGGCGGGCGTGACGTCGTACGCCGTCTGCACGCTCCGGTTGTAGTAGCAGACCGGCAGGTCGACGGACGCCGCCACGGCCTCGAACACCGCCACGACCTCGTCCTCGTCGAGCGGGAGGTAGGAGGACGGCGCGAGCACGAGCCCGTCGGCCCCGCCGTCCCGCGCCGCGCGGGCGCGGGCGACGACCTCGCGCGTGGACGCGCCGCTCACGGCGACGTGCACGGGGACGCGCGGCGAACCGGCCGAGGAGCCCGCCGCGACGGCGGCGCGTATGACGGCGTCGCGCTCGTCGGGCGCGAACGTCACCCCGGCGCCCGACGACGCGAGGACGACGACGCCGTCGACCCCCGCGCGTGCGGCGTCGGCCACGACGGCGGCGAGCGCGTCGAGGTCAGGTGCGTCGGCGGGGGTGAGCGGCGTGATCGGGTAGGCGAGGAGGCCGTGGAACGAGGTCACGCGCCGAGTGTAGGGAACGGGGTGCGGGGCGCGCCGAGGGTCAGCGGCTCGCCCAGAGGATCCCGCGCTCCACGATCGTGCGGACGGGCGGGACCTCGAGGTCGGCGAGCTGGTGGCCCGCCGCGCACACGAAGATGCGGCCGGCGCCCCAGCGGCGCGTCCACACGGCGGGGGAGATCACGGGCTCGTGCCACGGGTCGCCGTCGCGCGGGACGATGGTCGTCGTCGCGAGGACCTCGTTGTACGAGTCGGCGAGCACCCAGTACTGCTCGGAGTGCAGCGCGATCGGGCCGATGCCCGCGACGATCGGGTGGTCCGCGTGCTCCGGCGCGATGTCGATCGTGTGGTCGATGAGGTCGTGCGCGTGCGCGGCGAACTGCCCGCCCACCATCTGCAGGTAGTCGGTCGCGAGGCGGAACGAGTCCACGATCCCGCCGTGCCAGCCCGCGAAGCCGGTGCCGTTCGCGATCGCCGTGCGCAGCCCGCGCATCTCGTCAGGGAGGATCTCGCCCATCGTCCAGCACTGGACGACGAGGTCCAGGCTCGCCATGAACTCCTCGTCGGCGTACGACTCCAACGATCCCTCGAGCGTCACGTCGTATCCGGACGCCTCCAGGAACGGGACGAACAGCTCCGCCGCCTCCTCGGGTGCGTGCCCGGGCCAACCGCCCCGGACCACGAGCGCTCGACGGTCCCGCTCGGTCATGACTCCTCCTCGTGCCTCGTCACACTCGTCACGTCCGCGTGTCGCGGACAGCGGCCCCCGGCGACCGCGCTCAGGCGATGAGCGCGTCGATCGCTGCGGGCGAGAGTACGTGATCCACGGCCATGGCGCTCGCACCGAGCACGCCAGCCTGGCCACGCGCCTGCGACGTGACGATGCGCAGGTGCTGCGTCGCGAGAGGGAGCGACCGCTGGTACACGATCTCGCGGATGCCCGCGATGAGGTGCTCGCCCGCCTCGGCGACGATGCCGCCGATGACGATGAGCGACGGGTTGAGGAGGCTCACGCACGCCGCGAGCACCGAGCCGATGTCCCGCCCGGCCTGGCGGACGGCCTGGCTCGCGGTGAGGTCCCCGCCGCGGACGAGGGTGACGACGTCCGAGCTGTTCGTCGCGTCGAGGCCCGCGGCGGCGAGCGCGGCGGCGACCGCCTGGCCGCTCGCGACGGCCTCGAGGCACCCGACGTTCCCGCAGCGGCAGGGGACGTCGGCCGCGCTCGGGACGGCTACGTGGCCGATGTCCCCGGCGGCACCCTGCGCGCCGCGCCGCAGCTCGCCGTCGGCGATGATGCCGGACCCGATGCCGGTGGCGACCTTGACGAACAGCATGTCCGTCACGGTGGGCCAGGCGGTGCGGTGCTCGCCGAGCGCCATGATGTTCACGTCGTTGTCCACGAGGACCGACGCGTTGAACCGCTTCTGCAGGATGCCGGCGACGTCGACGTCGTCCCACGCGGGCATGATCGGCGGGTTGATGGGGCGGCCCGACGAGTGCTCGACAGGCCCGGGGAGGCCGACGCCGACGCTCACGAGGTCGTCGAGGCTGCGCCCGGTCGTCGCGACGAGCTTCTCGCCCGTGTCCGCGACCCAGGACAGGACGACGTCGGGGCCGTCGGCGATCGCCAGCGCGGCGTCGGTCTCGGCGAGCACGTTGGACGCGAGGTCCGTCACGGCCAGGCGGGCGTGGGTCGCGCCGAGGTCGACGGCGAGGACGATGCGCGCCTCAGGGCTGAAGGCGAAGGTCACGGGCGGCCGCCCGCCGGTCGAGCTCGCCTCTCCCGCGGGGGCGATGAGGCCCGCCGCCATGAGGAGGTCGATCCGGGCGGCGATGGTGGATCGCGCCTGCCCCGTGATCGCTGCGAGGTCCGCGCGCGTGCGCGGCTGACCGTCCCGGAGCAGCTGGAACATGTCGCCGGCGCCGGTCGGGCGCGGCGCGAACTTCAGCAGTTCCTCCATGGGCACAGTGAATCACGGAGCCTCTCGTCGGTCGTCCGTACGTGCCGGACGAGTCATCGGCTTTTGCTTGACGATCGCCAAAAGGTACCCTACTGTCCCCTCCCAAGGCGACACGGACGTCGTCGGAAGTTGTGGAGACCCGAGGAAGGGCCTCCCGTCCGGGCGAACACCCGCCCCACCCGCTCGTGCAGACCCCGACCCCAGGCCGACTTCTCGGTGGTTCGGCTCGTCAGCCGGCCGTCGCGCCACCTGTCGACCCGCCTCGTCGATCACTGCCCGTTCGCGTCGTGGGAGCGTTCTCTCGCCCTGACAGCGCTTGTCCACTTTTGCTGGTAACGAAGTTGTAACAGCAGCAAAAGCCCGCGATCTTATGATTGACCGTCGTCAAAAGGTCGGCTAGGTTCACCGCATGGTCACCGCAGACCCTCCCCAGCCGCTCCTGCAGATGCAGGGCATCGTCAAGGTCTTTCCCGGGGCTCGAGCGCTCGACGGCGTCGATCTCGAGATCCTCCCGGGCGAGGTCCACTGCCTCCTCGGGCAGAACGGCGCCGGCAAGTCCACCCTCATCAAGGTGCTCGCCGGTGCCCACCAGCCGACCGAGGGCCAGATCCTCCTCGACGGCGAGCCCATCACCATCTCCGACCCCGTCGCCGCGCTGCGGCACGGCGTCGCGACCATGTACCAGGAGCTCGACGTCGTCGACGGCCTGACCGTCGCGGAGAACGTCTACCTCGGCCACGAGCTCTCGACCCTCGGGTTCTCCCAGCGTCGCGAGGCCGTGCGCCAGACGCGGGCGATCCTCAAGCGGCTCGGCCACAGCGAGATCGCCCCTAACCAGGAGGTCGAGCACCTCTCGGCCGCGGGCAAGCAGATCGTCTCGATGGCCCGGGCGCTGTCGCACGACGCGCGCGTCATCATCATGGACGAGCCGTCCGCCGTGCTCGACTCCGAGGAGGTGGGCAACCTCTTCCGCGTGGTCAAGGAGCTGACGAAGGCGGGCGTCGCCGTCGTCTACATCTCGCACCGCCTCGAGGAGATCCGCGAGATCGGCGACCGCATCACCGTCCTCAAGGACGGTCGGACCGTCGCCCAGAACCTCGCCGTCTCCGAGACCCCGACGCAGAAGCTCATCACCCTGATGACCGGGCGGTCCGTCGAGTACGTCTTCCCCGACTCCCAGGAGCTCGAGGACGGCGCACCCGTCGTGCTCGACGTCGCGGGTCTGGCCCTGCGGGGCGTGTTCGAGGATGTCTCGTTCCAGGTGCGCGCCGGGGAGATCGTCGGCCTGGCGGGCCTCGTCGGCGCGGGGCGCTCTGAGATCATCGAGACCGTCTACGGCGCGCGGCGCGCGACCGCGGGCACCGTGACGGTCGACTCGAAGCGGCTCCGTGCCGGCTCGGTGGCCGCCGCCGTGGACGCCGGGATCGGGCTCGCGCCCGAGGAACGCAAGAGCCAGGGTCTGCTCCTCGACGAGCCCGTCTACCGCAACGTCACCCTCTCGACGTTCTCCCGCTTCGCGCGCTTCGGCTTCCTCGACGAGGGCGCCGAGCGCACGGCCGCCAAGGAGCAGGCCGACTCGCTCGAGCTGCGGCCCGCCGGCGTCGACCGCGCGATCCGGACCCTCTCGGGCGGCAACCAGCAGAAGGCGATGCTCGCCCGCTGGCTGGTCCACGGCTGCCGCGTGCTGCTCCTCGACGAGCCCACGCGCGGTGTCGACGTCGGCGCGCGCGCCGAGATCTACGCCCTCATCCGCAGGCTCGCCGACGAGGGTGCCGCCGTCGTCGTCGTGTCCAGCGAGATCCCCGAAGTCCTCGGCCTCGCCGACCGGGTCCTCGTCGTCTCCGAGGGTCGCGTCGTGCACGAGGGGCCCTCGAGCTCCATCGACGAGCACCAGGTGCTCGACATGGTCATGGAAGGAAGTGTCGCGTGAGCGAGCAGGACGTGTCGGCATCGGTGCCGACGAAGAAGCCGGACGCCGACGAGTCGGCCCGGGTCGAGAAGGCCGCGAGCGAGCGCCGCAAAAGCGGGTTCATGTCCGGGGCGGCGGGTCGCAACATCGGTCTCGTGATCGCCCTGCTGCTCCTGTGCGTCGTGGGCTTCGCCACGGGGGGTGAGCGGTTCGCGAGCGTCAGCAACCTCATGACCATCCTCAGCCTCGGGTCGATCCTCGGCGTCCTGGCCATCGGCATGACGTTCGTCATCACGACGGGCGGGATCGACCTGTCGGTCGGCTCCGTGGTCGGGCTGGCGTCCGTGTGGGCGACGACGCTCGCGACGCAGTCGTACGGCTGGGTCGTCATGGTCGTGTGTGCGCTCGCGGTCGGCATCGGCGCCGGGCTCATCAACGGCCTGATCATCGCCTACGGGAGGGTCGTGGCGTTCATCGCGACGCTCGCGATGCTCGTCGCGGCACGTGGCCTCGCCGAGCTCATCGCGCAGAAGCGCACGCAGATCGTCGACGTCGCGGCATTCAACGACATCTTCCGGGGCAACCTCCTCGGGGTGCCGAAGATCGTGTGGATCTTCGCGGTCGTCGCCGTGCTCGGCTGGTTCCTGTTCAACCGCACGACCTTCGGCCGCCGGACGGTCGCCGTCGGCGGCAACCCCGAGGCCGCGCGCCTCGCGGGCATCAAGGTCAAGCGGCACCTCATGTACGTGTACGCGCTGTCCGGCCTCACCGCCGGCATCGCCGGCGTCATGTTCCTGGCCCGTACGAGCGCGGGCTCCTCGACCAACGGCCTCCTCATGGAGCTCGACACCATCGCGGCGGTCGTCGTCGGTGGCACGCTCCTCGCGGGTGGCCGAGGGACGATCGTCGGCACGGTCCTGGGTGTCCTGATCTTCACGACGCTCACGAACGTCTTCATCATCAACAACGTCGACAGCTCGGTCCAGCAGATCGCCAAGGGCGCGATCATCGTCGGCGCGGTGCTGCTCCAGCAGCGCCTCGCCCGGCGGACCACGTAGCGCCACCGTTCCTCCGGCGCCTCGCGCCACGCACAGCCCGCATCACCCCGTCAGTTCCCCCGAAGTTCCTCCAGCAGGACAGCATCGAAGGAGATCCCATGTCCGCACGCACCACCCTCCGCCGCCGCATCACGCTCGCGACGGTCTCCGCCGCGTCGATCGCCCTGATCGCCACGGCGTGCACGTCGAACACCCCGGAAGCCGAGGACACCGCGGAGGCGAACGGCGGCGGCAGCAGCAACGAGGCCGTCTCCGACAACGACGCCCCCGGCGACCCGATCGTCATCGGCTTCTCGGCCCCCGCCGCCGACCACGGCTGGATGGGTGCCATCACGACCGCGGCCGAGGCCGAGGCCGCGGAGTACGAGGACGTCGAGCTCCGCGTCGCCGACGGCACGAACGACGTCAACGTCCAGATCAGCCAGATCGAGGGCTTCATCAACGACGGCGTCGACGCGATCGTGCTCCTGCCGTTCGACGGCGCCGCGCTCACCGAGGTCGCGACCAAGGCGATGGAGGCCGGGATCCCGGTCATCAACGTCGACCGCGAGTTCTCCAGCCCGTTCGCCGCCCGCACCACGGTGCTCGGCGACAACTACGGCATGGGCGTGAGCGCCGGCCAGTACATCTGCGAGCAGCTCGGCGACAACCCTGACGCCGTCGTCGCGGAGATCGCGGGCATCGACTCGCTGCCCCTCACGCAGGACCGCAGCCAGGGCTTCGAGGACGCGCTGTCCGACTGCGGCCTCGACGTCGACAACCGCGTCGCGGCCGACTTCACCGTCCAGGGTGGCGAGGCGGCGACCGCCAACCTGCTCCAGGCCGCGCCGCAGATCGACGCCATCTGGAACCACGACGACGACCAGGGCGTCGGCGTGCTGTCCGCGATCGAGAACGCGGGCCGCGACGAGTTCTTCATGGTCGGCGGCGCCGGCTCGAAGCAGGTCATGGAGCACATCCAGGCTGGCGACTCGGTCCTCCAGGCGACGGTCGTCTACCCGTCGACCCAGGCCGCGGACGGCATCAAGCTCGCCCGCCTCGTGGCGCACGAGAAGAACATGAGCGACCTCGCGTCGTCCGGCGTGCCGCGCACCGTCCAGCTCTTCGCGCCGGTCGTGACCAAGGACAACGTCGACCAGTACCTGCCCACGGCGTTCCAGTCCTGACGGACCGCTGACGCCCGTCGTCAGCACGCAGCAGGAAAAGCACGCGGACCACGCCCACGGTCCGCCCGGGAGCACCCGGCCGGACCGTGGGCGTGCTCACGTCACGCGCAGGAAAACGCGCACGGAAGGAACGTCATGGCAGGAAACGACGGCGCGCAGCTCGGCGTCGGCATGGTCGGGTACTCGTTCATGGGGGCAGCGCACTCGCAGGCATGGCGGACCGCCCCCCGGTTCTTCGACCTCCCCCTCGACCCGCGCATGCGGGTGCTCGGCGGCCGCAACCCGGAGGCGCTGGCCGCCGCCGCGGAGCGGCTCGGCTGGGAGTCCACGGAGACCAGCTGGCAGGCGCTCGTCGCCCGGGACGACGTCGACCTCGTCGACGTGTGCACGCCCGGTGACACGCACGCCGAGATCGCGATCGCGGCGCTCGAGGCGGGCAAGCACGTGCTGTGCGAGAAGCCGCTCGCGAACACGGTCGCCGAGGCCGAGAAGATGGTCGCGGTGGCCGAGGCCGCCGCCGCGCGCGGCCAGGTCGCGATGGTGGGCTTCACCTACCGTCGCGTGCCGGCCATCCAGCTCGCGCGGCAGCTCGTCGCCGACGGGCGCATCGGGACCGTGCGCCACGTCCGCGCGCAGTACCTGCAGGACTGGATCGCGGACGAGAACGCGCCGCTGTCGTGGCGGCTCGACAAGACGAAGGCCGGCAGCGGGGCGCTCGGCGACATCGGCGCCCACGTCATCGACCTCGCGCAGTTCATCACCGGCGAGCGGATCACGAGCGTCTCCGGACTGCTCGAGACCTTCGTGACCGAGCGGCCCGTCGCGACGGAGTTCGCGGGGCTGTCCGGCCAGGGCGGCGCCGAGCGCGGACCCGTCACCGTGGACGACGCCGCGATCTTCCTTGCCCGGCTGTCCGGCGGGGGCATCGGGACGTTCGAGGCCACGCGGTTCGCCTACGGCCGCAAGAACGCGATCCGCCTCGAGATCAACGGCTCGAAGGGCTCCGTCGCGTTCGACTTCGAGGACATGAACGTCCTGCACTTCTTCGACGCCGCGGACGACGCGGTCGTCGCCGGCTTCCGGCGCATCGTCGTCACGGAGCCGGAGCACGCGTACGTCGCGCACTGGTGGCCCGCGGGCCACGGGCTCGGGTACGAGCACGCCTTCACGCACCAGGCGGTCGACCTCGTCGAGGGGATCGCCGCCGGGAAGCACCCGGCGCCGACCTTCGCGGACGGCCTCGTGGTGCAGCGCGTGCTCGACGCGGTCGAGCGGAGCGCGGCGTCGGGAGGCTGGGTCCAGCCCTAGGGCGAGGACCGGCCTTCCGGACGGGAGTCCGGTCGTCGGCCGTGCGCAGACGCGCGGCCGACGACCGGGACGACGAGAGGAGGTAGGACCGCCGCACACGCGGCGAGAAGGTGCCCGGCGGAGCACCGACGTCTTTCCGCCGACGAGCCCGGGACGGACGGCAGGCCGATGGCGCCGACCCGGCGGAGCGCAGCACAGTTCCCCATCTCGACGAGGAGACCTTGTGAGAAACGTGCTAGGAGGATCGCGCGCCGTCAGGCGCACGGTCGCGGCAGCAGCCGCGGCAGCGGTCGCTCTCCCCCTGACCATCGCGACGGCGGTGTCGGCCACGGCCGCGCCGGCACCCGCGAGCGTCCAGACCGGCCAGGTCACGGCGCCGCTCGCGGCCGCCGCGGACACCGTCCCGTTCGACGTGCTCGTCTTCAGCAAGACCGGTGGCTTCCGCCACGGGTCGATCCCCGCGGGCATCGCGGCGATCCAGCAGCTCGGTACCGAGAACAACTTCGAGGTCACCGCGACCGAGGACGCGGGTGCGTTCACGGACGAGAACCTCGCGCAGTACGACGCCGTCGTGTGGCTGTCCACGACCGGCGACGTCCTCAACGACGACCAGCAGGCCGCGTTCGAGCGCTACATCCAGAACGGAGGCGGGTACGCGGGCATCCACGCGGCGTCCGACACCGAGTACGACTGGCCCTGGTACGGCGGGCTGGTCGGCGCGTACTTCAGCGCCCACCCCCAGAACCAGGACGCGACCGTCAAGGTCGAGGACCACGCCCACGAGTCGACGTCGCACCTGCCCGCACGGTGGGACCGCTACGACGAGTGGTACAACTTCCGCACCAACCCGCGCGACACGGTGCACGTGCTCGCGAGCCTCGACGAGACGTCGTACTCGGCAGGCTCGGGCGCGATGGGCGCCGACCACCCGACGGCCTGGTGCCAGGTCTACGACGGCGGCCGGTCCTGGTACACCGGCGGTGGTCACACCGACGAGTCGTTCCAGGAGCCGGAGTTCCTCCAGCACCTCCTCGGCGGCATCCAGACCGCCGCGGGCGTCGTCCCGTCGGACTGCAACGCGACGCAGTCCGACAGCTACGAGCTCGTGCCGCTGGACGAGAACACCGCGAACCCGATGATGCTCGACGTCGCCCCGGACGGGACGGTCTTCTACGTCGAGCGCGACGGACGCGTCCGTGTCATCGACCCGGCGACGAACCAGACCACGACGGCGGCGACGCTCTCGGTCACGCAGGCCAACGAGGACGGGCTCACGGGCATCGTGCTCGACCCGGACTTCGGCGAGAACGGGTGGGTGTACCTCTTCTGGTCGCCGCAGGACGTCGGGGCCGACGGCCCGCACAACCGGGTCTCCCGGTTCGACTACGACGCCGCCACGAAGACGGTCTCGCTCGCCTCGGAGAAGACGGTCCTCAAGATCCCGACGCAGCGCGAGACGTGCTGCCACGCGGGCGGTGACATGGTCTTCGACGCGGACGGCAACCTGTTCGTCGTCACCGGCGACAACTCGAACCCGTTCGAGTCGGGCGGCTTCACGCCGATCGACGAGCGCGCGGGTCGCCAGAACTTCGACGCGCAGCGCACGTCGGCCAACACGAACGACCTGCGCGGCAAGGTCCTGCGGATCCACCCGGAGGACGACGGCACGTACTCGATCCCCGAGGGGAACATGTTCGCGCCCGGCACCGCGCAGACGAAGCCCGAGGTCTACGCGATGGGCTTCCGCAACCCGTTCCGCATCGGGGTCGACCCGACGACCGGTAACGCGCTCGTCGCCGACTACGGTCCCGACTCGGGCGCAGCCGACCCGGCCCGCGGTCCGCGCGGTGCGGTCGAGTGGAACGTCGTGAGCGACCCCGGCTTCTACGGCTGGCCGTACTGCACGGGCTCGAACAACAACTACGTCGACTACAACTTCGCGACCGGCCAGTCCGGCGCGGCGTTCGACTGCGCCGCGGGCGTCGTCAACAACTCGCCGAACAACACCGGCCTGCAGCAGCTCCCCCCGGCGATCGCGGCCGAGGTCTGGTACACGGGCGGCGGCAACCCCGACTTCCCGGAGATCGGTGGCGGCGGTGCGCCCATGGGCGGCCCGGTCTACCAGTACGACGCCGACCTCGACTCGGACGTCAAGTGGCCCGAGTACTGGGACGGCAAGGCCCTGTTCGGCGAGTGGAACCAGGGCAGGATGTACTCGTTCCAGCTCGACGGCGAGAAGCGTGACGACCTGGTCGACATCAACCGCGTCCTTCCGAAGATCTTCGACCCGTCGGCCGGCTTCGACCGCCCGATGGACTTCGACTTCGGTCCGGACGGCGCGCTGTACGTCGTCGACTGGGGTGCCGGCTTCGGTGGCAACAACGACTCGAGCGGCGTCTACAAGGTCAACTACGTCCAGGGCGACCCCGCCCCGATCGCCCGCGCGAGCGCGGACGTGACGAGCGGCGCCGCGCCGCTGACGGTGCAGTTCTCCTCCGAGGGCACGCGCCACCCGGCGGGCGACCCGATCACGCTGCAGTGGACCTTCGGCGACGGCTCGGAGCCGTCCACCGAGGCCAACCCGGTGCACACGTACACCGCGAACGGCAGCTACACCGCTCAGCTCGTCGCGACCGACGAGGACGGCGCCGTGGGTGTGGCGAACGTGTCGATCGTCGTGGGCAACCAGGCCCCGACCGTCTCGATCACGTTCCCCGAGAACGGTGGCTTCTTCGAGTGGGGCGACCAGGTGAAGTACGAGATCGCCGTGGACGACCCCGACGGGGAGGTCACGTGCGACAACGTCACGCTGTTCACCTCGCTCGGCCACGACTCGCACGCGCACCCCATGGAAGAGCTCTCCGGTTGTGAGGGCACGCTCCAGACCGCGCGCGACGAGGGCCACGGCATCGAGTCGAACATCTTCTGGGTGGTCGAGGCGATGTACACCGACGACGGCGGCGAGGTCGGCGTGCCGCTCTCGGACAACGACCTGCAGATCCTGCAGCCGAAGCTGCTCCAGTCGGAGTTCTTCACCTCGACGGGCCGCGTCGGCTCGAACACCAGCGGGACGCCCGGCGTCCAGACCGAGACCACGGGCGACTCCGCGGGCGGCGGCCTGAACATCGGCTTCATCGAGCCCGGTGACTGGTGGGCGCACTCGCCGGTGTCGCTCGCGAACGTCGACTCCATCACCCTGCGCGCGGCCTCGCCGGGCGGCGGCGGTCCGATCTCGCTGCGGTGGGACGACCCCGAGGGGCCGGAGATCGGCAGCGTCACCGTCCCGGCGACGGGCGACTGGCAGGTCTACACCGACGTCACCGCCGAGCTGCACGACGTCCCGTCGGGCAGCGGCACGCTGTACTTCGTCCAGACCGCCGGCCAGTCGAACGTGAACTGGATGGTCATCAACGGGCGTGGCGTGACGGACAACGTCCGTCCGACGATCGACTCGTTCGACGTCACACCGACGACCGGTACGGCACCGCTGACGGTGACGGCGACGGCGACGGCCTCCGACCCCGAGGACGACGCGATCACCTTCGCGTGGGACGCGGGGCTCGGTGACGGGTTCGTCGACGGCAGCGACTCGTTCGAGGTCACGTACGACCAGCCGGGCACCTACCGGCTGCAGGTGCGTGCCACGGACGCGCGCGGGGCGTACTCGGTGGAGTACACGACCGTGACGGTGAAGGAGGCCCAGACGGGACCGGGGATGTGCTTCTCGGGCCGCTCGGACGACTTCCTCGGCACGGACCTCGACGAGGACCGCTGGACCGTGGCGAACCGCGACCAGAACCTCGCCGTGCGCGACGGCCACCTCGTCATCCCGACGACGGCGACCGACTTCTACGGCACGGGCAACACCACGGTCCCGAACCTGGTGCTGCAGGACCTGCCTGACGGGCCGTTCACGGCCACGGCCAAGCTCACGCTGCCGGCTCGCCAGCAGTACCAGCAGGCCGGTCTGGTGATCTGGGAGGACCAGGACAACTACGCGAAGATGGTGCTCCAGGGCCGCTCGCAGTCGGCGGACCCGGCAGCGCGGATCTTCCAGTTCATCCGGGAGGAGAACGGCGTCCCGAACGAGGTCGCCGCGTCCAACACGGCGAACCTCGGCGCTGCCTACCCCGACACGGTCTACGTGCGGTTCGTGAGCAACGGTGAGAACCTCCAGGCGGCCTACTCGGCCGACGGCGTCGACTTCACGACGATGTCGGAGACCAAGTCGATCGCCGACCTGGAGAACGTGAAGATCGGGCTCGTGTCGCTCAAGGGGAACAGCACCGCGTCCCCCGTGGTCGACGCCGAGTTCGACTGGTTCTCGATCACGCCCGACGACACGGCGTCCGCCGCCGGGCCGGACGACGAGTTCGACGGCACCGCCCTCGACGCGTGCCGCTGGTCGATCGTCCGCGAGGACCCGACCGGCTACCGCGTGGCGGACGGCTCGCTGCAGATCGACACGACCCCGACCGACATCTACGGGACGGGCAACACGGACGTGCCGAACATCCTGCTGCAGGAGCAGCCGGGCGACGAGTGGACGATCGAGACCAAGGTCGACGGCTCGGCGTTCGACCGCCAGTACCAGCAGGGCGGTCTGATCGTCTACGGGGACGACGACAACTACGTCAAGATCGACTACGTGGTCGACAACCAGGCGGGCCAGGCCAGGGCCGCCCGGATCGAGCTGCGCAGCGAGGTCGGCGGAGTGGTCCAGGACCCGCAGCCGAGCGTGAACAACGTCGCCGAGTCGGTCTGGCACCTGCGCCTGACGCGGTCGGGTGACACGTTCACCGGTGCGTACAGCGCCGACGGCGAGACCTGGACCGAGCTGGCCCAGGGCGTGACGAACGCGGCCGCGGCGGACGCCCAGGTCGGGCTCTTCGCGCTCGGTGCGTCGGCTGCGACGGGCGCGCCCGCGTCGTTCGACTACTTCCGGGTGGTCGGCGACGAGGCCGAGCCGATCGCGGTGACCATCACCGCGGAGACGCGCTGCATGGCCGGCAAGACGTTCGTCGCGGTGCGCGCGGCGAACGACGACGCGGTCCCGCTCGCGATCGCTCTCGAGACCCCGTACGGGTCGAAGGAGTTCGCGGACGTGGCGCCCGGTGCGAACGCCTACCAGTCGTTCGCTTCGCGCGCGGCAGGGGTGGACGCGGGCACCGTGACGGTGACCGCGACCGACGCCGAGGGGAGGACGTTCTCCGGGACGGCGGACTACGCCGCCCGGGCCTGCTCCTGACAGGTTCCGGCGGGCCGGTGCCCTGAGCACCGGCCCGCCGGGCACCGCGCTCGGCGTGCGGGCGCTCGGCGGACGGGCGGCCCATCGGCCGGGCCGACCGTACGCTGCCCGCACGACGAGCTCCACGGGGACCTCCGGGTCTCCGGCCCCGGCGCCCGGGAACGGGCGCTCCGGCCCGGCGCCGGGGCACCCCGGGGACCGACGACGACCGTCGGCCCCGGAGCCACCCACGGACCACGACGAGGTGATGACCCGATGTCCCGAACGTCTCCGCAGCCCAGCGGCACCAGCACCAGCCCCCGATCCCGGGTCGGGGTGCGCGCTCTTCTCACGGCGGCGCTCGGCGTGCTGCTCGGCGCCGTCGTCGCGCTGCTGGGTGTGGCGGCCCCCGCGGCCGCGCACGGCGGCGACGTCGTGATCTCCCTCGGCACCGACGGGGAGGGCGGCGTCTCCGCGAACCTGACCTGGAAGCTCGACGGCCACCCGGTCGAGGAGGCGGCCGACGTCTCCGTGACCGCGCAGTCCGCTGCCGGCCAGACCGTCGGCCCCCTCACCCTCTCCTCGGCGTCGGAGGGCGTCGGCTGGTACACGTCCGAGCCGGGCGTCCTTGCCGAGGGCAACTGGACCCTCACCGCGACGATCACGCACCCGTCCGAGGCGACCGCGTCCGCGCAGGTCGACGTCGTGCCTCTGCCCGAGCCGGCCCCGCACGCGGACGACGAGGCCGCGGCCGGTGCCGAGGACGGGGCCGCCTCGACGGGCGCCGAGGACGACGCCGCCGCGGCGGACGGGTCCGGTACCGCGGACGAGGAGCCCACGGGAGGCGGCGCGGGCGTGTGGATCGCGGTCGCCGTGGTCGCCGTGCTCCTCCTCGCCGGCGGCTACGTCGTCGTCCGCCGCCGCTCGCGCGCTGCCGCCGCCGACGAGTCGTCGGACGGCAAGCCCCGCTCCCTGACCAGCACGTCCGCCCGGTGACCCCGGGCGCGATACCGAGAACGACCGAAGGAGACACGACCATGGCACGACCGATCACCCTCTTCACCGGGCAGTGGGCAGACCTGCCGTTCGAGGAGGTGGCGCGGCTCGCGTCCGGCTGGGGCTACGACGGGCTGGAGATCGCCTGCTGGGGAGACCATCTCGACCCGTGGCGCTGGGACGACGACGAGTACGTCCAGGGCAAGCTCGACCTCCTCGCCAAGTACGACCTCAAGGTCTACGCGATCTCGAACCACCTCAAGGGCCAGGCCGTCTGCGACGACCCGATCGACCAGCGCCACCGCGACATCCTCCCGGACGTGGTGTGGGGCGACGGCGACCCCGAGGGCGTGCGTCAGCGCGCCGCCGAGGAGATGAAGCACACCGCGCGCCTCGCCGCGAAGCTGGGCGTGAAGACGGTCGTGGGGTTCACGGGCTCGGCGATCTGGAAGTACGTCGCGATGTTCCCGCCGGTCTCCCAGGAGGCGATCGACGCCGGCTACCAGGACTTCGCCGACCGGTGGAACCCGATCCTCGACGTCTTCGACGAGGTCGGCGTGAAGTTCGCCCACGAGGTCCACCCGAGCGAGATCGCGTACGACTACTGGACGACCGTCCGCACCCTCGAGGCGATCGGGCACCGCGAGGCGTTCGGCCTCAACTGGGACCCGAGCCACATGGTGTGGCAGGACCTCGACCCGGTGAGCTTCCTGTGGGACTTCAAGGACCGCATCTACCACGTGGACTGCAAGGACACGAAGAAGCGGATGCACAACGGCCGCAACGGCCGCATGGGCTCGCACCTGGCCTGGGCGGACCCGCGCCGCGGCTGGGACTTCATCTCCACGGGCCACGGCGACGTGCCGTGGGAGGACGCGTTCCGCATGCTCAACACGATCGGCTACGAGGGCCCCATCTCCGTGGAGTGGGAGGACGCCGGCATGGACCGCCTGGTCGGCGCGCCCGAGGCCCTCGAGTTCGTCAAGAAGTACGCCTTCGACGCTCCGGACGCGGCGTTCGACGCCGCGTTCTCGACCAAGTAGCACGCACAGTCTCCCGCCGGCCGGCTCTGCCGGCCGGCGGGTGGGGGAGAACAGTCCGACACGCCACCGCCCCCGGCCCCTCGACGGCCGGGGGCGGTGGCGTGCCTGCGTCCGTGGGCGTCGTCGCCTGTCGTCCCGCCCCTCGTCGCCGCCCGTCGTCGCCCCGAGCCAAGGCCGTGTGATCCTTCACATTTTGTTTTGCGGTTTGGGTTATATAACCGTGACGATCAATGTTCGGCTTTTGCTTGACGCTCGACAGAAGTGACCCTACGTTGTCATCCATGCGAGCCGACGACGTCGCGCAGGACGTGCGCACCCCGGTGCTGGAACCGGGTGCGCACCTCCCCGGAGCGACCACGACAGGGGCCCCCGCCGCCCAGACGACCTTCCCCGCCAGCGCGCCCGACGAGGGCGGCCTGCCCGCCTCCGGCTACCGTGCGGGGATCCTCGGCGCGGGCTTCATGGGTGGCGTCCACGCGCGCGCCGTGCGCACCGGGGGCGGTCGGGTCGTGAGCGTCGCGGCCGCGGACCTCGAGATCGCCCGCGCAGCGGCGCCGGGCCTCGGTGCCGAGCGCGCCGTCGCCAGCGCGGAGGAGCTGCTCGCCGACCCCGAGGTCGACGTCGTGCACGTGTGCACGCCCAACCACCTGCACGTCCCCCTCGCCCGCGCGGCGCTCGCGGCGGGCAAGCACGTGGTGTGCGAGAAGCCGCTCGCGACCGACGTCGAGGGGGCGGTCGAGCTCGCGGGGCTGGCCGCCGAGGCGCGCGCCGCCGACGGCCGGGTCGCCGTCGTGCCCTTCACCTACCGGTTCCACGCGATGGTGCGCGAGGCTCGCGAGCGCGTGCGCCAGGGCGAGGTCGGCACCATCTCGCTCGTGCACGGCTCGTACCTGCAGGACTGGCTCCTGCGGGAGTCGGACGACAACTGGCGCGTCGACCCCGCGCTCGGTGGCGCGAGCCGGGCCTTCGGCGACATCGGCTCCCACTTCTGCGACCTGCTCGAGTTCACCACCGGCCACCGCATCGCCCGGCTCGTCGCGCAGTCGGCCACCGTCAACCCGCGCCGCCGAGGGGCGGACGGCGTCGTGCACGAGGTCGCGACCGAGGACGCCGTCACGCTCCAGTACGCGACGGACGGCGGGGCGCTCGGGACCGCGGTCATCTCCCAGGTGTCGGCGGGCCGCAAGAACCGCCTCTTCCTGGAGATCTCGGGCTCGGAGTCGACGCTGTCGTTCGACCAGGAGCAGCCCGAGACGCTGTGGGAGGGTCGCCGTGACGTGTCGCGCCTCCTCGTGCGCGACCCCGAGGCGCTCTCCCCGGCCGCGGCCCGCTACTCGCGCCTGCCCGCCGGGCACGCGCAGGGCTACCAGGACTGCTTCGACGCGCTCGTCGCCGACACGGCGACGGCGATCCGCGGCAGCGTCCCGGACGGCCTGCCCACGTTCGACGACGGCCTGCGCGCCGCCCGCCTGGCTGCCGCCGTGGCCGAGTCGGTGCGTTCGGGCGGCTGGGTGGAGGTGCCGGCATGACCGCGACGACCACGCGCGAGCCCCGGCCGCCGGCGACGGGGGAGGGCGGCGACGAGCCGATCCTGCGGCTGCGGGGCATCGGCAAGGAGTTCTTCGGCAACTCCGTGCTGCGCGGCATCGACCTCGACGTGCGTCCGGGCGAGGTCCACGCGCTCGTCGGCGAGAACGGTGCCGGCAAGTCGACCCTCATGAAGATCATCGCGGGCGTGCACCGCCCCGACGCGGGCACGATCGAGCTCGACGGCGAGACCACGACGTTCGCGTCGCCGCTCGCGGCGCAGCACGCGGGCGTCTCGACCGTCTTCCAGGAGTTCAACCTCCTGCCCGAGCGCTCGCTCGCCGAGAACGTCTACCTCGGTCGCGAGCCGCGCCGCGCGGGCCTCGTCGACCGGCGGCGGATGCACGCCGACACGACGGCGCTCCTCGCCGACCTGGGCCTCACCGGCCTCGCGTCGTGGACGCGCGTCGGGTCGCTCTCGGTCGCGCAGCAGCAGATCGTCGAGATCGTCAAGGCCGTGTCCTACGACGCGCGCATCATCTCGATGGACGAGCCGACGGCCGCGCTCGCGGACCAGGAGGTCGAGCTGCTCTACGAGCTCGTCCAGCGGCTCAAGGAGCGCGGCGTCGCGATCCTCTACGTGTCGCACCGCCTCAAGGAGATCTTCGACCTCTGCGACACCATCACGGTGCTCAAGGACGGCAACCACGTCCTGACGACCCCGACGGCGGACATCGACCCCGACCGGCTCGTGCGCACCATGGTCGGCCGCGACTTCGCCGGGTACTTCCCGGACAAGGACGCCTCGACCGTCCCGGGCGAGGTGCGCCTCGCGCTCGAGGGCGTCGGCAACACGCAGGTCGACGACGTGTCGCTCGAGGTGCGCGCGGGCGAGATCGTCGCGCTCGCCGGGCTCCAGGGCTCGGGGCGCACCGAGATCGCGCACGGCATCTTCGGCATCGCGGGCTTCACGCGGGGCCGCGTGCTCGTCGGCGGCAAGCCGGTGGACGTGCGCTCGCCGCGCCAGGCGGTGCGCGCCGGGCTCGCGCTCGTGACCGAGGACCGCAAGGCCGAGGGCCTCGCGCTCGGCCAGTCGATCCTCGCCAACGCCCGGCTCGTCCTCGACGCGGTCGTCCCCGGGCAGGCGGACCGGCGCGCGAAGCGCATCCCGGGAATCCTCTCCTCGCTCGAGCTCGTGGCGAGCTCGCAGGAGGCCGAGGTCCAGTACCTGTCGGGCGGCAACCAGCAGAAGGTCGTCCTCGCGAAGTGGCTGGTCACCGACCCGCAGGTCATCGTCCTCGACGAGCCGACCCGCGGCATCGACGTCGGTGCCAAGCGCGCCGTCTACGACCTCATGCGCGAGCTCACCGCGAGCGGCGTCGCCGTCCTGTTCATCTCCTCCGAGCTCCCCGAGGTCGTCGCGATGGCCGATCGGGTCCTCGTCATGCGCGACGGCCGCCTCGCGGGCGAGCTCCCCGCGGGCAGCGACGAGGAGACCGTGATGGCCCTCGCCACCGGCGCGGGGGAGGACACGTCGGGCGAGCACGTCCACGTCGACCTCGGCGCCCTCGCGGACGCCGCCGACCTCCCCGGCACCGAGCCCGGCACCCCGCACGACACCGACACCGACGGCCCGAAGGAGGACCGATGAGCACCGCGGTCGCGACCGCCGCCCCCACCGCGCGCCGCGCCCCCGCGCGCCGGCGCCGCCTGGGGTCGACGGAGATCGTCTACCTCGCCCTCGTCGGGATCCTCGTGATCGCCGGCGTCCTCGTCGCCGTCGGCGGCGGCAACCTGTTCAGCACCGCCAACACGGCGTACATGCTCACGCAGACGAGCCTGCTCGGGTTCGTCGCGGTCGGGCAGACGTTCGCCATCCTGTGCAAGTCGCTCGACCTGTCCGTCGGGTACGTCGTGGCGCTCAGCTCGATCGTCGGCGCGACGACCATGGCGGGCGACCCCTCGCGCGTCTGGCTCGGCGTCCTCGCGGCGGTGGGCGTCGCGGCGGTCGTCGGCCTGGTCAACGGGCTCGTCATCGCCAAGCTGCGCGTCAACGCGTTCATCGCGACGCTCGGCGTCGGCCTCATCATCAAGGGCTACCTGGACACGCAGTTCAAGGGCCCGGCGGGCGAGGTGCCCGCCTCGTTCCAGATGTTCGGGTACACGCGCGTCGGCCCGGTGCCGGTCTCGACGATCGTCATGCTGCTCGTCGCGGCCGTGGGCGTCGTGCTCCTGACGCGCACCCGCCCCGGCTACCACATGTTCGCCGTCGGGGGGAACACCGACGTCGCGCGGCTCTCGGGCATCCGGACCGACCGGACGCTCATCCTCGCGCACGTGCTGTGCTCGGTCTGCGCGGGCGTCGCAGGCCTCCTCATCGCCGCGCGCTTCGGCACGGGCAACGCGCTCGTGTACTCCTACGGCCTCGACCTCGACTCGATCGCGGCCGTCGTCCTGGGCGGCACGCTCCTCATGGGCGGGCGCGGCTCGATCGTCGGGACCGTGGGCGGCGTCCTCATCCTCGCCGTGCTCGACACGGTGTTCAACGTCCTCGACGTCGACCCGTTCTTCAAGGACGTGCTGCGCGGCGTCATCATCATCGCCGCCGTCGCGCTCTACGCCCGGCGTCAGATCGACCCGGCGAGCAGCCGGGCCCGCTTCCGCCCGACCCGCACCGGAGGTGCGTCCGCATGACCACCGACACCACGCGCCGGACGATCCCCGCGCACGCGCCGCGGGCCGGCTGGCTCGAGCGTCTCACCGCGGGCGGGAGCTGGACCGTGTTCGCGCTGCTCGTGCTCGTCTTCGCGGTCATCCTCGTGATGAACCCGTCGTTCGGCGAGCCCATGTCGCTCATGGCCTTCGTCAAGAAGGCGGCACCGCTGGTCATCCTCGCGATCGGACAGTACTTCGTGATCGTCTCGGGCGAGTTCGACCTCTCGGTCGGCTCCCTCGTCGGTGCCCAGGTCGTCATCGCGGCCAAGCTCATGGACGGCGAGGACTCGATGACCTGGCCGGTCATGGCGCTCATGATCGTCTTCGGCCTCGCGGTCGGCCTCGTCAACGGCCTCGTGACGACGCTCCTCAAGGTCCCGTCGTTCATCACGACGCTCGGCATGATGCTCGTGCTCTACGGCGCGATCCGGCTCTGGACGGGCGGCGCCCCCACGGGCGCGCTGACCGACGGCTTCCGGCAGTGGGGACGCGGGGGCATCCCCGACACGCCCGGCCAGTTCCAGGTGCCGTACGCGCTCATGGTCGTCGTGGTGCTCGGCGTCCTCGCCGCGCTGCTCATGCGCCGCCCGTTCGGCCGCACGCTCGTCGCCACGGGCGACAACGACGTCGCGGCCGGCTACGCCGGGAGCTCCGTCTGGTGGGTGCGCACGCGCGCGTTCCTCCTCTCGGGCTTCATGGCGACCGTCGCGGCGATCCTCATCGGCGGCTACGCCGGCGTCACCGCGCAGGTCGGGCAGGGCCTGGAGTTCATGGCCATCACGGCCGTCGTGCTCGGGGGCGTCGTGCTCGGCGGCGGGCGGGGCACCGTGATCGCCGCGATGGCCGGTGCGCTGACCCTGGAGGCGCTGTTCACGCTGTTCAACCAGCTCAGCCTCCCGTCGACGATCCGGCCCGCGATCCAGGGCGTGATCATCATCGCGGCCGTCGCCTACGCCGCGCTGCCGCGCCGGTCGCGGCGCCGCGCGTCCACCCCGGACGGCCCGACTGCCGCGGGCCCGACCACCGCACCGAAGGAGCCCGCCCCCGCGAACGCCTAGCCCTCGCGCCGGCGGGACCTGAACCCGCGCGACGTCGATCCCATCCGAAGAAGACCCCTCAGAAGAAGTCCCCACCCTTTCGAGCTGTACCCCCCTTCCCCCGCACGCTGCGGGACGACGACGTCTCACCCCCAAGGAGAGAAGGACATGCGACGTACACGAGCACTCCTGGCTGGCGCGGCGGTGGCCACGCTGTTCCTCACGGCCGCCTGCACGACCGACACCCCCACCGACACCGGCGAGGGTGGCGAGACCTCGGCCGAGGAGAGCCCCGCGAGCGAGGAGTCCGGCGGCGCCGACTCCGAGTGGTTCGTCCAGGCGGACTACGACCGTCAGCTCGCCCAGCGCGAGGTCGTGCCCGAGGGCCCGGCGGACCAGCCGTGGCTGCAGGCGATCGAGCCCGAGTACGTGGACACGGCCGAGTACGCGAACGCGGAGGGCGGCAACACGCTGTGCTTCTCGAACGCGTCGGTGTCCAACCCGTGGCGCGTGACGGGCTGGATCACGATGCAGCAGCAGGTCGACGTGCTGAAGGCCGAGGGCGTCATCGGCGAGTTCCGCGTCTCGGACGCGGCGGACGACGACAACAAGCAGATCTCCGACATCCAGGCGTTCGTCGAGGCGGGCGACTGCGACGCGATCGTCATCTCCCCGTCCACGACGGCGACCCTGACGCCCGCGGTCGAGGCCGCGTGCGAGTCGGGCAAGCCGGTCATCGTGTTCGACCGTGGCGTGAACACCGACTGCATGGTCACCTTCATCCACCCGATCGGCGGCTACGCCTACGGTGCCGACGGCGCCGAGTTCCTCGTCGAGAACCTCGACCCGGGCTCGAAGGTGCTCGCGCTGCGCATCCTGCCCGGCGTGGACGTGCTGGAGAACCGCTGGGCCGCGGCCGACAAGATCTTCTCGGAGTCCGAGCTCGAGGTCGTGGGCGCGGAGTTCACCGGTGGTGACGGCGCGAAGATCAAGGACATCGTCACGCAGTACCTGCAGCGCGGGGACGTGGACGGCATCTGGATGGACGCCGGTGACGGTGCCGTCGCGGCGGTCGAGGCGTTCGAGGACGCGGGCAAGCCCTACCCGGTCTTCATGGGCGAGGACGAGATGAGCTTCCTGCGCAAGTGGCAGGACACGGACATGACCGCCCTCGGCGCCGTGTACTCGAACTTCCAGTGGCGCACGCCGATCCTCGCGGCGCAGATGATCTGGGCCGGCGAGCAGGTGCCCTCGGAGTGGGTCCTGCCGCAGTCGCCGATCGAGGCCGAGGAGCTGGACGCGTACCTCGAGGCGAACAAGGACATGCCGTCGCTGCACTACGCGAAGTTCGGCGGCGAGGACCTGCCGGGCTTCCCGGAGGCGTGGACCGACCGCTGACCCGTCGTCCGCACCGGACCTGAGGGTCCGTAGAACCATCGGTCCGACCCTCGCGGTCGGGCCAGGAGGGGCCGCCCGGTCGTCGTCCGACCGACCGGGCGCCCCGCCCGCCCGACGGCGCGGCGCACCTCCCGTGCGGAGGTGGCCCGCGGCGTCGGGCCCGCGGGCGGGACGGCCGAGCGCTCGGACCCGACGAGAGAGAGCGACGTGGCTCTTCCTACCCCGACCCCGCCGCTGCGCCGCCGCGCGCTCGGCGTCAACACGTGGGTCTGGACCTCCCCGCTCACCGACGACGCGCTGCGCGGCATCGCGTCCCGCGTCGCGGCGTGGGGCTTCGACGTGCTCGAGCTGCCCGTCGAGAACCCGGGGGACTGGGACCCGGGGACCGCGGCGACGGTCCTCGCCGACCACGGCCTCGGTGCGAGCGTCTCGCTCGTCATGGGCGAGGGACGCGAGCTCGTCGCCGCGGACGCCGCGACGGTGCGCGCCACGCAGGACTACCTGCGCCACGTCGTCGACGTCGCGCGCACGGTCGGCGCCCCGGTGATCGGCGGCCCGGCGTACGCGTCGGTCGGGCGCACGTGGCGCCTGAGCCCCGCCGAGCGCGCGGCGGCGTACGAGGAGCTCGCCGAGAACCTCGCGCCGGTCGTCGAGCACGCGATCGCGGCGGGCGTCGTCGTCGGCCTCGAGCCGCTGAACCGCTACGAGACGAGCCTCGTCAACACCGTCGACCAGGGGCTGGAGGTCGTGCGGCGCCTGCCCGCGGCCGGCATCGGCCTCATGCTCGACGTCTACCACATGAACATCGAGGAGACGGACCTGCCCGCGGCGGTCGCGCGCGCGGGCGAGCGCATCGCGCACGTCCAGGTGTGCGGCAACGACCGCGGCGCCCCCGGGAACGATCACATCGACTGGCCCGCCCTCCTCGCCGCGCTCGACGCGACCGGCTACGGCGGACCCCTCGTCATCGAGTCCTTCACCGCCGACAACGCGACGATCGCCACGGCCGCCTCCATCTGGCGGCCGCTGGCGCCGACCCAGGACGCCATCGCCGTCGATGGCCTCGCCCACCTGAAGGGACTGATGCCCACGCCGGAGCACCCCTAGCCGTAGTCGATCCACGACCGCAGCGCCGGCACGCCGCGGGATGACGACCCCCCTGCCCGGACGACGACGTCCGGGCCCGCACGTCATGCCCCTGGAGGCAGCACGATGACCGCACGACGCCCACGCAGGGCGAGGTCCGTCGCGGCACTGACCATCGGAGCGCTCGCGTTCACGCTCGCGCCCGTCACGATGGCCAGCGCCGCCGACGACCCCGTCCCCGCGGCCGAAGAGCACAAGGTGCTCATCTTCACCAAGACGACCCAGTTCCGACACAGCGAGGCGATCACGCAGGGCACCCCGGTGCTCGAGGCGGCGTTCGCGGAGGTCGGCATCGCGTCCGACCACACCGAGGACTCGACGGTCTTCAACGACGAGTCCCTCGCGCAGTACGACGCCCTGGTCATGTTCCAGACGTCGGGCGACCCGTGGAACGCCGACGAGAAGGCGGCGCTCGAGCGCTACCAGCAGGCGGGCGGCGGCATCGTCGCGATCCACAACGCCACGGACATGCGCGGCAGCTACGGCTGGTGGGACGACATGATCGGGGCGCTCATGCCCGGTCACGCCGCCACCGGCAACAGCCCCGGCCTGCCGGGCACGGTCCGGGTGGAGGACCGCACGCACCCGTCGACCGAGCACCTCTCCCAGCGCTGGACGCGCGCGGACGAGTGGTACAACTACTCGGCCAACGTCCGTGGCAGCGCGCACGTGCTCGCCACGATGGACGAGTCCACGTACGACGCGGGCAGCAACAAGATGGGCTACGACCACCCGATCTCGTGGTGCAAGCCCTACGACGGCGGTCGCGCCTGGATGACCGGCATGGGCCACTTCGGGGCGCACTACACCGACGAGCCCGACCTCGTGCAGCACATCGTCGGCGGCGTGCAGTGGGCCGCGGGCCTCGTCGAGGGCGACTGCGGCGGCACCGACTGGGGCTCGTTCGAGAAGATCGCTCTCGACTCCAACACGAGCGCGCCCTTCGGCATGGACGTCGCGCCCGACGGCCGCGTGTTCTACACCGAGCTCGTGCGCGGGCAGATCCGCGTGTACGACCCGCGGACGCAGAACACGACGACCGCGATCACCATCCCGGTGTACTCCGGCGGCGAGGACGGCCTGCTCGGCATCGCGCTCGACAAGGACTTCGCGGAGAACGGGTACCTGTACCAGTACTACGCGCCCGCGAGCTCGAACGACTCCGACCCGGCGAACTTCTTCAGCCGCGTCTCGCGGTTCACGGTCTCCTCCGAGGGGCCCGGCTCCACGGTGATCGACCCGGCGTCGGAGAAGGTGCTCATCGAGATCCCGGCCGGGCGCCTGCCCGACGAGCCGGGCCACACGGGTGGCGGCCTCACCGTCGACCACGAGACCGGTGACCTGTACATCGGCGTCGGCGACGACGTGAACCCGCACTCCGAGCCCTCGGGCGGCTACGCGCCGATCTCCGAGCGCGACGGCACGTTCCACGACGCGCGCGCGACGTCCGCGAACACGAACGACCTGCGCGGCAAGGTCCTGCGCATCCACCCGGAGGCCGACGGCACCTACTCGATCCCCGAGGGCAACCTGTTCGCCCCGGGCACCGAGAAGACGCTGCCCGAGATCTACGCGATGGGCTTCCGCAACCCGTTCCGCTTCACGATCGACGCGAAGACGGGCAACCTCGGCGTCGCCGACTACTCGCCCGACAACGGGTCGGACAACCTGGCCAACCGCGGCCCGGCCGGCATCGCCGAGTGGAACCTCATCAAGGAGCCCGGCTTCTACGGCTGGCCCCTGTGCATGGGCAACAACGAGCCGTTCCGTGACGTCGACTACCGGACGAACCCCGTCACGGTCGGTGACTTCTTCGACTGCGACGCGCCCGTGAACGACTCCGTGAAGAACACGGGTCTCACCGAGCTGCCCCCGGCCCAGCCGGCGGACATGTGGTACGGCTACCAGCGCTCGTCCGTCCCCGGCGCGATCAACGCCGGCGGCGGCCTCGCGCCCATGGGCGGCCCGTTCTACCAGTTCGACCCGGAGCTCGACTCGGACACGAAGTTCCCGGAGTCCTACGACGGCAAGGCCTTCTTCTACGAGTGGGCCCGCAACAAGATGTACACGATCGACCTCAAGGACCCCGAGGCCGCGCCCGGCGCGACCGACGTCGAGAAGGTCAACCCGTTCCTCCCGCAGGAGCAGTTCCTCGCGCCGATCGACTCGAAGTTCGGTCCCGACGGTGCCATGTACGTGCTCGACTGGGGCGGCGGCTTCGGCCGCGACAACCCGAACTCGGGCCTCCACCGCATCGACTACCTGTCGGGCTCGCGCTCGCCGGTGTCGAAGCCGGTCGCGACGCCGGACTCCGGCATCGCGCCCCTCGAGGTGGCGTTCGACGGCACGGGGAGCACCGACCCCGAGGGCGAGGAGCTCACGTACGCGTGGGACTTCGACGGTGACGGCACGACGGACTCGACGTCCGCCGCGCCCAGCCACACCTACACCGAGAACGGCGTCTTCGACGCGCGCCTCACGGTGACCGACCCCGCCGGCAAGATCGGCACGGCGACCGTCCCGATCACGGTGGGCAACACGCGGCCCGAGGTCGACTTCGGTCTGCCGCCCACCGGCTCCTTCTTCAACTTCGGCGACGACATCACGTGGGACGTGTCGGTGACCGACGCGGAGGACTCGCCCGAGGGTGACGAGATCGACGACGAGCAGGTCATCATCCAGCCCGCGCTCGGGCACGACGCCCACGCGCACCCGGCCGAGCCGCTGCACGGCCGCACGGGCACCGTGGCGACGAGCCTCGGCGGCGGCCACGGCGAGGACATGAACGTCTTCTACGTGATCGACGCGCGCTACACCGACCGCGGTGGCGAGGGCGACGTGCCCGCGCTCACCGGGTCGGACACCACGCTGATCTTCCCGAAGAAGCGCGAGGCGGAGTTCCACGCGGCCTCCGACGGCACCACGACGATCCCGAGCCGGGACGTCGAGGGCGGCGGCTCCGTCATCACCGGGTCCAACGGTTCCTGGGCGTCGTACGACCCCGTGAGCCTCTACGGCGTGCAGGCCCTGAACCTGCGGGTCGCGGCGGCGGCCGAGGGCACGATCGAGCTGCGTCGTGACGCGGCGGACGGCGAGCTCCTCGGCACGGCCGAGATCCCGCAGACCGGGCTCGGCACGTTCACGGACGTGACCGTCGAGGTCACCGACCCCCTGGAGCCGTTCACGCTCTACGTGGTCTTCCCCGGTGAGGGCGAGCGTCGCCTCAACTTCATCGAGGCCGACGGCAAGGGCGTCTCGGACACGACCCGTCCCAAGGTCCGCATCACGTCCCCCGAGGCGGGCGTCCGTCTCGAGCAGGGCGAGATGGCGGTCACCGCGGAGGCGGACGACACCGAGAACACCGTGACCCAGGTCGAGTTCTTCGTCGACGGCGAGTCGATCGGCGTCGACACCACGGCTCCGTACGAGGCCACGTGGAACCCCACGGCGGACAACTACTACGAGCTGACCGCCGTCGCCACGAACGACAAGGGCCTGTACACGCGCTCGCGCGTCGTCCTCGCCCAGGTCGGCGACCTCTTCGCGGGGATGAAGACCTTCACCAACGCGAACGGGACGTTCGAGCAGCTCGCCGAGGGCAAGTACCTCGTCACCTCGGGCGGCGCGAACATGTGGCAGGGCACCAACGAGTACTCGACCATCTACCGCGAGCAGGGCGCCGACGACACGTGGTCGGCGACCGTCAAGGTCAACAGCCAGGGCAACTCCAACGGGTCCGCCAAGGCCGGCATCATCGTCCGCAACGACGTCACGCAGACGGCCAACTCGCAGGGCTACGCGGCCCTGGGCATGCGCCCGAACGGTGGCTTCGAGTGGCTGCGCGGCAACGCCAGCGGGCAGCTCACGACGTCGACCGGCGCGAGCTCGACGAGCTACCCCGCGTGGGTGCGGATCGTGCGCGACGGCGACCTGTACACGGCCTCCTGGAGCAAGGACGGCGAGAACTTCACGCAGATCGGCGAGCCGCAGGCCCTGCCGGGTGCGGCGTCCGTCCAGGACGTGGGTCTCTTCGTCACGGCGCACAGCACGACGGCGACGAGCGCGGTCGAGTTCCAGGACTTCGTGTTCGACGACGACCCGCAGACCGAGGAGCCCGGCGGGGAGAACCCGCCGCAGTGCCTCGCGGACTCGTCCGACGAGTTCGACGGCGACGCTCTCGACCCGCGGTGGACGGTCGTCCGCCAGGCCGAGGGCCAGCCGATCACCGTCGCCGACGGCCACGCGGTCCTGCCGGTCGTGCAGGGCGACATCAACGAGGCCGTGACCGGGCCGATCAGCTACCTCGGTCAGCCCGCACCCGCCGGGGCGTGGACGCTCGAGACCAAGCTCGACGTCCCGCTCGCCCGGCACTGGCAGCACGCCGGCCTCCTGGTCCACGTGAACGACGACGAGTACACCAAGCTCGCGTTCACCAAGAACCAGAGCGGCGCCCGCTTCCTCGAGTTCCAGACCGAGACCGGCGGGTCCCGGACGTGGCACGGCCAGACGGACGTCGCGGCGGGCTTCCCGTCGGCGATCCACCTGCGCCTCGTCTCGGACGGGTCCGCGATCACGGCGGCGTACTCGGCGGACGGCCAGGCGTGGACGGCGCTCGCAGGCTCCGCGCCGGTCAAGCCCGACGCGACGTTCGGCGTCATGGCGGGCGGCGACACGGCGACCGCGAACACGGTCGCGAAGGTCGACTACGTCCACGTCACGGGCGCCGAGCCCGACGACGGCGTCCGCGAGCCGAGCGACGAGTTCGAGGGCGACGCCCTCGACGGCTGCCGCTGGGACGCGATCGTCCGGTACGACGGGTCGAAGGTCGCCGTCGCCGACGGCGAGCTGCGCATCACGACCCAGCCGGGCGACATCAACGCCGGGAACAACGGCGACCCGCGCAACTTCGTCCTCCAGACCGCTCCGGAGGGTGACTGGGTCGTCGAGACGCGGATGAAGGCGCCGCTCGTGCACCGGTGGCAGCTCGCGGGCCTCATCGCGTACGGCGACGACGACAACTACGTCAAGGCCGACGTGCTCGCGAAGAACGCACCGGGCGCGGCGCTGAACCTCGGCGCCGAGCTCGTCTCGGAGAAGGGCGGCCAGTTCGGCAACGGCGGCAACCGCCAGCTCGAGCTCGCCGACTCGACCGAGTCGGGCTACTGGTACGTGCGCCTCGAGAAGGTGGGGAGCACGTACCAGGGCTGGGTCAGCGACGGCGGGGTGAACTGGACGCCGCTGGGCGCGCCGGTGACCAACGACGCGCCGCTGACCAAGGTCGGCCTCATGGCGATCGGCCCGGAGCAGGAGACGCCGGTCACCGTGGCGTTCGACTGGTTCCGTCTCACGACGGAGTCCGAGCCGGAGCCGACGGTCGACGTCGAGGTCACCGCGTCCGCCCGCTGCCTCGCGGGCAAGGCGTACCTCGCGATCCGCGCGACGAACGTCGACGAGGCGCCCGTCGCGATCACCCTGACCACGCCGTTCGGCTCCAAGGAGTTCGGCGCGGTCGAGGTGGGCGGCAACGCGTACCAGTCGTTCGCGTCGCGTGCGACGTCGTTCGACGCGGGCACGGCCACGGTCACGGCGACGCTCGGCGACGTCACGACCGAGATCGAGGTGCCGTACGACGCCGTGAGCTGCGGCTGACGGCGGGCCGGTGACGGGCGACCCGCTCCCGTCACCGGCCACCGCGCCGGCCCGGCCTCGCGGCCGGGCCGGCGCACACCGAGCGGGACGACCAGGGACAGGAGCGACAGGTGGCACAGCGCACCGCAGGACGGACGTCTGCGACCCGGACGCCGGCGGCGAGGGACGCCCGGAAGGGTTCCGGCCGCACGGGTGGCCCGACGACGACGCCCGCCCGCTCCCGTCCCGCAGACCGGGGCGGTGCCGGCCGCCCCGAGCCCCGACCGCCGGCGCGCGTCCGCGCGCGCCGGTGGTTCGCGGGCCTCGACCCCTGGCGCCGGGTGCTGCTCGCCCTCGCCGCGCTCGCCGTCGTCGCCGTGGTGGTCGCGCTCGTCGTGTCGCTCACCCGCGGGACGTCGTCCGCACCCGACGAGGGGTTCGTCGTCGACCCCGCCCGCGTCGCCGAGCTCGAGGCGGCCGAGGAGGCGCGCGACGCCGACAACCTCGTCGCCTCGATCGAGCACGCCGAGCACGTGCAGACCGAGCTCGTCCCCGTCCTGCACGGGCTGCACGCGGTGCTCCCCGTGGACGGCTCGACCGCGGTCCCGGCCGACCCGGCCGAGATCGCGGAGTGGCGAGCGACCGTCGACGGCCTCGTGGCCGAGACCGAGTCGCTCCAGAGCGGCTCCTCCGAGCACAACATCGTCCGCAACGGGATGCTCACCTCGCTCCAGCTCGTCGGCGACACGCTCGACGCCGTCGGACTCGCGGCCGCCGCGGACGCGAACGACCCGACCACCGCCACGGACCTCTACGCCCTCGCCGGCGAGCTGCGCACGCGCGCCGTCGACACGTGGGGACTCGCCGCGATCCAGCTCGACCTGCGCTCGACCGCCGGGGGACAGGGGCACGTCCACGTGTTCCTGCCCGTGCACCCGGACGACTCGCTCGACGGTGGCATGGACCTCGGGCACGAGGGCGGTTCCGCGGACGACGAGGACGCGCACGAGGACCACGACCACTGACCGACGGCGGCCCCGGGAGGGGCCGCCCCACCGACCTCCCGGTCGGGCGCCCTCCGGGGTGCAGGCCGAGCCCGACCGGGACCTGACCGGAGCGCCCCGCGCGACGACGCGCGGAACCCACGACGCACCACGAGGAAGGAGAGCACGACCTGCGGCACGGCAACGTCGCCGAGCCGCACCGCTCAGTTCTCAAGGAGGAGAAGTGACAGCACGACCTTCGAGAGGTCGGCGCCAGGGGGTCGCGGCGGTCACCGCCGCGGCCCTCGTCGCGCCGGCGCTCACCCTCGCCACGGCGGCCCCCGCCGCCGCGCACGACGAGTTCTCCGTCATGGTCTTCAGCAAGACCGCCGGGTTCCGGCACGGCTCGATCCCCGCGGGCGTCGCGGCGATCCAGCAGCTCGGCACCGACCACCACTTCGCCGTCACCCCGACGGAGGACGCGGGAGCGTTCACGGACGCGAACCTCGCGCAGTACGACGCCGTCGTCTGGCTGTCCACCACGGGCGACGTCCTGAACGACGAGCAGCAGGGCGCGTTCGAGCGGTACATCGCCGACGGGGGCGGGTACGCCGGCGTCCACGGGGCGTCCGACACCGAGTACGACTGGCCCTGGTACGGCGAGCTCGTCGGGGCGTACTTCAACAGCCACCCCCAGAACCAGGACGCGACGGTCGTCGTGGCCGACGACGAGCACCCCTCGACCGCCCACCTCCCGGCCTCCTGGGACCGGTACGACGAGTGGTACAACTACCGCGAGAACCCGCGCGGCCAGGTCCACGTGCTCGCGAGCCTCGACGAGTCCTCGTACTCCCCGGGGTCGGGCGCCATGGGCGCCGACCACCCGATCGCGTGGTGCCAGGAGTACGACGGCGGCCGGTCCTGGTACACCGGCGGCGGCCACACCGACGAGTCCTACACCGACCCCGCGTTCGTCCAGCACCTGCTCGGCGGCATCCAGACCGCCGCGGGCGCGGTCGACGCCGACTGCGGCGCGACGGTCGACGCCTCGTTCGAGCAGGTGACGCTCGCGAAGGGCGCGGCCAAGACGGGCGAGCCGATCGCCATGGCCGTCCTGCCGGACGGCGACGTCCTGCACACCTCGCGCGACGGGCGCGTCTGGTTCACGACCGCCGACGCGACGACGGCGCTCGCGGGCACCGTCCCCGTGTACACCCACGACGAGGACGGCCTCCAGGGCGTCGCGATCGACCCGGGCTTCGCCGAGAACCGCTGGGTCTACCTCTACTACGCGCCCAGGCTCGACACGCCGCCCGGCGACGCGCCCGAGACGTCGGCCGACCCGGCCGCGTTCGAGGCGTTCGAGGGGTACAACCAGCTCTCGCGGTTCCGGCTCACGGAGCAGAACCTGCTGGACCTCGCGAGCGAGCAGAAGATCCTCGAGGTCCCGGCCGACCGCGGGCTGTGCTGCCACGCGGGCGGCGAGATCGACTTCGACGCCGAGGGCAACCTCTACCTGTCGACGGGTGACGACACGAACCCCTTCGCGTCCGACGGCTACGCGCCGATCGACGAGCGGGCGACCCGCAACCCGGCGTTCGACGCCCGCCGCAGCTCGGGCAACACGAACGACCTGCGGGGCAAGCTCCTGCGCATCACGGTCGCCGAGGACGGGTCGTACACGGTCCCCGAGGGCAACCTCTTCCCCGAGGGCGAGTACGAGGCCGGCAAGACCCGGCCCGAGATCTACGCGATGGGCTTCCGCAACCCGTTCCGCTTCGGGGTCGACAAGGCGACGGGCGAGGTCCACCTGGGCGACTACGGTCCCGACGCGGGCGGCGCGAACGCGAACCGCGGCCCCGGCGGCACGGTCGAGTTCAACGTCATCTCCGAGGCGGGCAACTACGGCTGGCCGTACTGCATCGGCGACAACCTCGCGTACAACGACTACGACTTCGAGACCAAGGTCTCCGGGCCGAAGTTCGACTGCGCGGCGCCGAAGAACACGAGCCCGCACAACACGGGCCTCGTCGACCTCCCGCCCGCCGTGCCGGCGTGGCAGCCGTACGACGGCGGGTCCGTGCCCGCGTTCGGGACGGGCGGCGAGTCCCCGATGGGTGCCGTCGTCTACGACTACGACCCCGAGCTCGAGTCCGAGACCAAGTTCCCCGCCTACTACGACGGCAAGCCGCTGCTCTACGAGTGGGACCGCGCGTGGATCAAGGAGGCGATCCGGAACGAGGACGGCAGCCCCGCGGGCTTCGTGCCTGCGCTGGACTTCATGGACCTCCGTCGGCCGATGAACCTCGAGTTCGGCCCGGACGGCTCGCTCTACGTGCTCGACTACGGCGGCGGCTACTTCGGGGGCGACGCGCTCTCGGCCGTCTACCGGATCGACTACGTGCGCGGGGGCCGCTCGCCCGTCGCGCAGATCGACGCGACGCCGACGAACGGCCAGGCACCGCTCGCCGTGTCGTTCGACGGCACCGGGTCCTCCCACCCGGACGGCAAGGAGTTCACGTACGCCTGGGACCTCGACGGTGACGGCGAGACCGACGCCACCGACGCCCAGGTCTCGCGGACGTTCACCGAGAACGGCCGGCACGAGGTGCGGCTCACCGTCACCGACGCCGACGGCAAGCAGGGCGTGGCGACCACGACCATCACCGTGGGCAACACCGCGCCCGAGGTGACGCTCGAGCTCCCGGCCGACGGCCAGTTCTTCGACTTCGGCGACCAGGTCCCGTTCCGGGTCACGGTCACCGACGCCGAGGACGGCGCGCAGGTCGACTGCAGCCGGGTCGTCGTCGAGTACATCCTCGGCCACGACAACCACGGACACCCGCTGTCCAGTGCCACGGGCTGCGAGGGCGTCCTCACGACCGCCAAGGACGAGGGGCACGGCCTCGACGCGAACATCTTCGGCGTCGTCAACGCGACGTACACCGACGGCGGGGGCGCCGACGGCGTGCCCGCGCTCGCGTCCGACGACGAGGCCGTCCTGCACACGCGCACCAAGCAGGCCGAGTACTTCACCGACAGCCAGGGCGTCCAGGTCGTCGCGAAGGACATCTCCGAGGGCGGCAAGCAGCTCGGGTACATCGCGGCCGGCGACTGGTTCGCGTTCGACCGGATGAACCTCGCGGGCATCGACTCGATCTCCGCGCGGTACAGCTCGGGCGGCTCCGGCGGCGTGCTCGACGTGCGGGACGGTGCCGTGGACGGCCCGGTCCTCGCGACGCTCACGCTGTCGCCGACCGGGAGCTGGGAGACGCCGGCGCGCACGCAGGCGGTCCCGGTCACCGACCCGGGCGGCACGCGCACGCTCTACTTCGTCGCGCGCTCGACGACGGGGGCGACGGGCGACATGTTCGACGTCGACTCCGTCACCTTCACGGGTCGGGGAGCGGCGAACAACGTGGCCCCGGTCGTCGGCTCCGTGACGGCGACGCCCGCCACGGGCGACGCGCCGCTCGACGTCGCGTTCGCCGCGCAGGCCTCCGACGCCGACGGCGACGCGCTCACGTACGCGTGGGACTTCGGCGACGGCGGCACGGCGACGGGCGCGACCGCGCAGCACACGTACACGGCGGCCGGGAGCTACACGGCCAAGGTCACTGTGAGCGACCCGTCGGGCGCGCACGCGACCGGCACCGTCGCGGTCTCCGTGTACGGCACGCTCGAGTGCACCGAGCCCGACCCGCAGCGCGGGCCCGCGGACGAGTTCGAGGGCGAGGCGCTCGACGGCTGCCGCTGGGACGTCGTCGACCTCCGCCCCGACCTCGCCCAGGTGCGCGACGGGAAGTGGGTCGTGCGCACGACGGACGCCGACTTCGCCGGCACCGGCAACCAGCGGGTGCCGAACATCATCACGACCGACCAGCCGGGCGACTCCTGGACGGTCGAGACGAAGATGACGGCCGCGTTCGCGAACCAGTACCAGCAGGGCGGCCTCATCGTCCGCGCGTCGGAGTCCGACTACGTCAAGCTCGCCGTGGTCCAGCACCCGGGCGGCCTGCGCGTCGAGCTCCGCAGCGAGATCGGCGACGTCGTGCAGTCCACGAACGGCGACGTCCTCGACGTCGCGAAGCCCGTCTACGGCGAGTACCTGCTGCGCCTGTCGCGCGACGGCGACTCGTTCACCGGGTCGTACTCGCTCGACAACGGGCAGACCTGGGTCCCGACCACGCGCGCCGTCACGCACGCGGGGCTCGGCGACGCGGGCGTCGGCGTGTTCGCGCTCGGCAAGAGCGCGGGCGCGAACCAGATCGACGTCGCGTTCGACCACGTGCGCGAGGTCGACGGCAGCGGCGTCCCCGTGTGCGAGGACGTCACCGCGAGCGACACGTTCGACGGCAGCGGGTCCGGCCTCGGCCTCGACCCGTGCCGCTGGTACGTCGTCGACGCCGACCCGTCGCGGCTCGCCGTCGCGGACGGCGCGCTGCAGCTCACCACGACCGACGACGACATCTTCGGCGCGACGAACTCCACCGTGCCGAACATCGTCCGTTCGAAGGTCGTGACGGGCGACGAG
This sequence comes from Cellulosimicrobium cellulans, assembly GCF_016907755.1. Classification (NCBI taxonomy): domain Bacteria; kingdom Bacillati; phylum Actinomycetota; class Actinomycetes; order Micrococcales; family Promicromonosporaceae; genus Cellulosimicrobium; species Cellulosimicrobium cellulans. The sequence goes on along the minus strand of NZ_JAFBCN010000001.1, from coordinate 3,626,494 downwards.
TGGACCGTCGAGACGACGGTGCGCGCCGACCTCACGCAGAACTACCACCAGGGCGGCCTCATGGTCTACAAGGACCAGGCCAACTACGTGAAGCTCGACGTGATCCACAACGGGGCCGCCAACGGCACCGTCGGGTTCGAGCTCCGCAGCGAGAAGGGCGACGTCGTGCTGCAGCCGCAGCCCGGCGTGTCGGACCTGCCCCGCGAGGCGGACAAGACGTACCACGTGCGCCTGGCCCGCTCCGGCGACACGTTCGTCGGCTCGTGGTCGCTCGACGGCGAGCGGTGGACCGAGCTCGCCGCCGTGACGAACGACCAGCTCGACGGGATCGGGGTCGGGCCGTTCGCGCTCGGCAAGAACCAGACCCAGCCCGCGGTCGTCGCGTTCGAGGACTTCGTCCTCGCGGGCGAGGTGGTCGAGCAGCCGCTCGACGTCACCACCGAGGTCCAGATCCGGTGCCTCGCCGGCAAGGCGTACGTCGCGGTGCGTGCGACGAACGCCGACGGCGTCCCGGTGGACGTCACGCTGACGACGCCGTTCGGCAGCAAGGCGTTCACCGGCGTCCAGCCGGGCGCCTCGGCGTACCAGTCGTTCGCGGCCCGGGCGACGTCCGTCGAGGCGGGCGTCGTGGGCGTCGCGGCGACCGGCGACGGCCGCACGTTCGCGGCCGACGTCGCGTACGACGCCAAGAGCTGCGGCTGACGCGGCAGCTCGGACAGCAGGCCGAGGGCCGGTCGGGGACGTCCCCGACCGGCCCTCGGTCGTGCGGCGTCAGGCGCGGGGGAGTGCCATGACCACGTCGCTGTGCGTCTCGCCGCCGACCACGTAGGTACGGCGCCCCACGACGTCGAACCGGTGCTTGCGGTAGAACGCCTGCGCCCGGGCGTTGAGCACGTTCGTGCCGAGCCACACGGGCAGGTCGGGACCGAGACGGGCGGCCGCCTGCGTCGTCGCGGTCATGAGCACGCCCGCCGCGCCCGTGCCCTGGGCCGCGGGGTGCACGTAGATCTTCGACAGCTCGACCGCCTCGCCCGGCCCCACCGCCGCGGCGACGTCGGGGTCGTCCGGCACCCCGCGGACGAGGAGCGCGTACCCGAGGGGTCCCGGGGCGTCCGTCCCGTCGGGCTCGACGAGGAGGAGGGCATGGGCGGCGCTCGCGGCCCATGCACGGAACCGCTCGGGCGAGAGCTGCGTCGTGACGTGCTCGGCGATCGCCTCGGGCGACGTGCCCGGGGGGCACGCGAGCGGGAACGTCAGGGCCGCGAGCTCTGCGAGCGCGGGCGCGTCGTCGGTCGTCGCGCGGCGCACGCGCACGGTCGCCGGGGCGGGGGAGCGGTCGTCGGGCATGCCCGCGAATGTACGCCCTGACGCTGGGTGCACGGCCGGCCTCGCACCCGGGCTCGGGTGTGTTCCGGGCATGATGGTCGGGTGACGCGCATCGACCTCAACGCCGATCTCGGCGAGGGCTTCGGCCGCTGGACCCTCGCCGACGACGAAGCCCTGCTCGGTCTTGTGACCAGTGCGAACGTGGCGTGCGGCTTCCATGCGGGCGACCCGGCGACGATGCGCGCCGTGACGCGCGACGCCGTCGCGCGCGGTGTGCGCGTCGGCGCGCACGTGAGCTACCGCGACCTCGCGGGCTTCGGGCGCCGCTTCATGGAGGTCGACCCCGGCGAGCTCGCCGACGACGTGCTCTACCAGCTCGCGGCGCTCGACGGCTTCGCGCGCCTCGCGGGGGACCGGGTGCGCTACGTCAAGCCGCACGGCGCGCTTTACAACGCGATCGTCCACCACGAGGCGCAGGCCCGCGCCGTCGTCGACGCCGTCCGCGCCTACGACCCCGCGCTCCCCGTGGTCGGCCTGCCGGGGTCCGCGGTGCTGCGCCTCGCGGACGCCGCGGGGCTGCCGACGGTCCGCGAGGCCTTCGCCGACCGGGGCTACCTCCCCACGGGCGAGCTGGTCCCGCGCGGCCTGCCGGGCGCCGTCGTGCACGACGCCGAGCAGGTCGCCCGGCGCGTCGTGGAGCTCGCCTCGGCGGGCACCGTGCTCGCGGCGGACGGCTCCGTGCTCCGGGTCGACGCGGACTCGGTGTGCGTCCACTCCGACACGCCGGGCGCCGTCGGGCTCCTGGGCTCGGTGCGGGCCGCGCTCGAGGCCGCGGGCGTCGAGCTGCGCCCCTTCGTCGACGCCGCGCCGGGTGCGCGCGAGGGCACCGTGCCGTGACGGGCGCCGTGCACGGGTTCGGGGAGACGGCGCTGCTCGTCGACCTGCCCGACCTGGCGGCCGTGCGGTCGCTGCACCGGGCGCTCGCGGACGACGTCCCGCCGGGGGTCGTCGACGTCGTCCCGGCCGCGCGCACGGTCCTGGTCCGGTGCGCGGCGCGCGGCGACGTCGCCGACGCCCGGGCCTGGGTCCAGGGGGCACTTCTCCGCGCGTCGTCCGACGTCGCGCGTCCGCCCGCCGGTCCCGTGGTGGAGATCCCGGTGCGCTACGACGGGCCGGACCTGGGCGACGTCGCCCGCTGGGCGGGGGTGAGCGTCGAGGAGGTCGTCGCCCGGCACTCCGGGCGGGTGTACGAGGCCGCGTTCGGCGGCTTCGCGCCGGGCTTCACCTACCTGGCGGGCGTCGACCCCGCCATCGCTGCCCCTCGCCTCGCGACGCCGCGCACGCGCGTCCCCCCGGGGTCCGTCGCGCTCGCGGGCGAGCTCACCGCGGTGTACCCCGGCGAGTCCCCGGGCGGGTGGCGCCTGCTCGGCCGCACCGACGTCGCGATGTTCGACGTCGACCGCGACCCGCCCGCGCTCGTCGCACCCGGGGCGCGAGTCCGGTTCGTGCCGTCCCGGTCCGTCGCGGCCACCGCGCGGCAGGGGACCCCGTCGACCGGGACGTCGGACGCGAGCGGCGCGCCGTCGGTCGTGGCGGCCGACCCGGGCCCCGGGGGGCCGTCCGTCGAGGTCGTCGCGACGGGTCCGCTCGTCCTCGTCGAGGACGGGGGCCGCCCCGGCCTCGCGGCGGTCGGCGTCGGCCCGTCGGGGGCGGCGGACCGCACCTCCCACGCGCTCGCGAACCGGCTCGTCGGCAACCCGGCGAGCGCGGCGACGCTCGAGGTCACCCTCGGTGGGCTCGCGCTCCGGTTCCGGGGCTCCGCGGTCGTCGCGCTCGCCGGGGCGGCGGTCCCCGCCACGGTCGACGAGGTCCCCGTGGGCATGAACGCACCCGTCCGGGTGTCCGACGGCGCCGTGCTGCGGCTGGGCCAGGCGGCACGGGGACTGCGGACGTACGTCGCGGTCCGGGGCGGGGTGGTCCCGGGAGCGGTGCTCGGGTCGCGGTCCCGCGACGTCCTGTCCGGGCTCGGGCCGGCCCCGCTCCGTCCGGGCGACCGCGTGCCGGTCGGTCCGCCGCCCTCGGGCACGTGGCCGCTCGTCGACGTCGCGCCGGTGCGCCACGTCCCCGGCGTGCTGCGCCCGGGCGAGCGGGCGGGGGCGCTGCTCGACGTCGTCCCGGCGCCTCGGGACGACTGGTTCCTGCCGGGTGCCTGGCAGGCGCTACGGGCGTTGCGGACCGTGAGCGCGGACAGCGACCGCGTCGCCCTGCGCCTCGACGGACAGGCGGTCCCGCGCCGCGCGGGGGAGCTGCCGTCGGAGGGACTCGTCCGCGGGGCGGTCCAGATCCCGCCCGACGGCCGACCGGTCGTCTTCCTCGCGGACCGTCCCGTCACCGGTGGCTACCCCGTCATCGGGGTGCTGCGCGAGGACGACGTCGACCGCGCGGCCCAGCTCCGCCCGGGAGACAGGGTCGTGCTCCGCGCGACGCGGCCTGCGTGACCTGCCGTCGAGGCTGTGTGCGGACGACAGAGAGGACGCACCGCAGGTCGTTCCCGTCCGCCCCGACCTGGGCCGGGACCGGGGAGGACGGCACGACCGGCCTGTGTGGCGGGTCACCCGGAGCCGGCTTGACCCCGACGCGACGGGCCACGTAATGTTCTGGATGTCGGCCCGACAGGGAGGAACAGACACCGCCTCGAACGATCGAGGGTGGCTGGTCCCGGGGTCGAAACCCTTCCACCGCATGGCGTAGGATGTTCTCCTGCCCGCGACGAGGAAGACCACGGTGACTGGACCACGGCGAACAGCCGGGGTTGAGGAGCCGGGGAAGACCTGGTAAGGTTGAAGGGTTGCCCCAAGCGAGGTTCTGCCCGGTCGGGTGGTGCTGAGTTGGTGTGTGTCGGTTGTTTGAGAACTCAACAGTGTGCTTGTTAGTCAATGCCAATTATTTGTCCCTGTGGCATGGCTGATCGTTCCCATCCGTCGGGTGGGGTGGTTGGTTGTGTCTGGGATTCCTTTGGTTGATTTCGGAAGATGATGTCATCTTTCGTGTTGATGCCAGTTTTGTGAACCCTGTTGGGGTTCGCTTCGTATGGATTGTTCACTGCTGGGTTTGCCTGGTGGTGGGCGTTGTTCATTTACGGAGAGTTTGATCCTGGCTCAGGACGAACGCTGGCGGCGTGCTTAACACATGCAAGTCGAACGATGAAGCCCAGCTTGCTGGGTGGATTAGTGGCGAACGGGTGAGTAACACGTGAGTAACCTGCCCTTGACTTCGGGATAACTCCGGGAAACCGGGGCTAATACCGGATATGAGCCGCCTTCGCATGGGGGTGGTTGGAAAGTTTTTCGGTCAGGGATGGGCTCGCGGCCTATCAGCTTGTTGGTGGGGTGATGGCCTACCAAGGCGACGACGGGTAGCCGGCCTGAGAGGGCGACCGGCCACACTGGGACTGAGACACGGCCCAGACTCCTACGGGAGGCAGCAGTGGGGAATATTGCACAATGGGCGCAAGCCTGATGCAGCGACGCCGCGTGAGGGATGAAGGCCTTCGGGTTGTAAACCTCTTTCAGCAGGGAAGAAGCGCAAGTGACGGTACCTGCAGAAGAAGCGCCGGCTAACTACGTGCCAGCAGCCGCGGTAATACGTAGGGCGCAAGCGTTGTCCGGAATTATTGGGCGTAAAGAGCTCGTAGGCGGTTTGTCGCGTCTGGTGTGAAAACTCGAGGCTCAACCTCGAGCTTGCATCGGGTACGGGCAGACTAGAGTGCGGTAGGGGAGACTGGAATTCCTGGTGTAGCGGTGGAATGCGCAGATATCAGGAGGAACACCGATGGCGAAGGCAGGTCTCTGGGCCGCAACTGACGCTGAGGAGCGAAAGCATGGGGAGCGAACAGGATTAGATACCCTGGTAGTCCATGCCGTAAACGTTGGGCACTAGGTGTGGGGCTCATTCCACGAGTTCCGTGCCGCAGCAAACGCATTAAGTGCCCCGCCTGGGGAGTACGGCCGCAAGGCTAAAACTCAAAGGAATTGACGGGGGCCCGCACAAGCGGCGGAGCATGCGGATTAATTCGATGCAACGCGAAGAACCTTACCAAGGCTTGACATGCACGGGAAGCCACCAGAGATGGTGGTCTCTTTGGACACTCGTGCACAGGTGGTGCATGGTTGTCGTCAGCTCGTGTCGTGAGATGTTGGGTTAAGTCCCGCAACGAGCGCAACCCTCGTCCCATGTTGCCAGCGGGTTATGCCGGGGACTCATGGGAGACTGCCGGGGTCAACTCGGAGGAAGGTGGGGATGACGTCAAATCATCATGCCCCTTATGTCTTGGGCTTCACGCATGCTACAATGGCCGGTACAAAGGGCTGCGATACCGTAAGGTGGAGCGAATCCCAAAAAGCCGGTCTCAGTTCGGATTGGGGTCTGCAACTCGACCCCATGAAGTCGGAGTCGCTAGTAATCGCAGATCAGCAACGCTGCGGTGAATACGTTCCCGGGCCTTGTACACACCGCCCGTCAAGTCACGAAAGTCGGTAACACCCGAAGCCCATGGCCCAACCGTTCGCGGGGGGAGTGGTCGAAGGTGGGACTGGCGATTGGGACTAAGTCGTAACAAGGTAGCCGTACCGGAAGGTGCGGCTGGATCACCTCCTTTCTAAGGAGCTACCAACCCTCGCCTCGCCGGCTTCGCTGGTGGGTGGGTGGTTCAGGTGCCACGCCATCGCCGTACGTGTGGTGGGTGGTTGCTCATGGGTGGAACATTGACGAAAGAGCGTCCTGGTCTTCGCTGGTGTCAGTACCCGCCGGCCCGCCAGGCTCTGGTCGTCCCTTCGGGGGTGGTCGGGGTCGGGTGTGGTGGTGGTGGAACATCGCTGGTGAGGGGTGGGGGCTTGTCGAGCACACTGTTGGGTCCTCAGGTCACCGGCCACCGGTTGGTGGGGTGCCTGGTACGGGCCGGTCCTCGGGCCACGAACCGCCAGTCTTGTTCCTCTGTGGAGGGGCCAGGGTGGTAGGCGGGTCGGGTGGGGGTCGGGGTCGTTGGTTGTTTGAGAACTGCACAGTGGACGCGAGCATCTTTGTAAAGATCAAGACACACTCTTGAGTGTGGTTCTTGGTTCTCTGCAGTTTTGTTGTTTTTGTTGAAGTTTTTAAGGGCACAGGGTGGATGCCTTGGCACTAGGAGCCGAAGAAGGACGTTGTAGCCTGCGATAAGCCTCGGGGAGCTGGCAAACGAGCTGTGATCCGAGGGTTTCCGAATGGGGGAACCCCGCACGAGTCATGTCGTGTGACCCGCACCTGAATATATAGGGTGTGTGGAGGGAACGTCGGGAAGTGAAACATCTCAGTACCGACAGGAAGAGATATTCCGTGAGTAGTGGCGAGCGAAAGCGGATGAGGCCAAACCGGGCGCGTGTTCAAGCTGTCAGGCGTTGCGTGTTCGGGGTTGTGGGACCCTTCTGGTGGATCTGACAGTCCGCCGGGGAGTCAGAAAGTCGTGTCATAGTCGAACCGCATTGAAAGGCGGACCATAGACGGTGCGAGTCCGGTAGACGAAATGGTGCGGCCTCCCGAAGGGGATCCCAAGTAGCACGGGGCCCGAGAAATCTCGTGTGAATCTGGCAAGACCACTTGCTAAGCCTAAATACTACCTAGTGACCGATAGCGGACCAGTACCGTGAGGGAAAGGTGAAAAGTACCCCGGGAGGGGAGTGAAATAGTACCTGAAACCGTGTGCCTACAATCCGTTGGAGCCTCCTTGGCTGGGGTGACAGCGTGCCTTTTGAAGAATGAGCCTGCGAGTTAGTGCTCAGTGGCGAGGTTAACCCGTGTGGGGAAGCCGTAGCGAAAGCGAGTCCGAATAGGGCGCCCATAGTCGCTGGGTCTAGACCCGAAGCGAAGTGATCTAGCCATGGGCAGGTTGAAGCGCGGGTAAGACCGCGTGGAGGACCGAACCCACCAGGGTTGAAAACCTGGGGGATGACCTGTGGTTAGGGGTGAAAGGCCAATCAAACTTCGTGATAGCTGGTTCTCCCCGAAATGCATTTAGGTGCAGCGTCACGTGTTTCTTGCCGGAGGTAGAGCTACTGGATGGCCGATGGGCCCTACAAGGTTACTGACGTCAGCCAAACTCCGAATGCCGGTAAGTGGAAGCGTGGCAGTGAGACTGCGGGGGATAAGCTCCGTAGTCGAGAGGGAAACAGCCCAGACCACCGGCTAAGGCCCCTAAGCGTGTGCTAAGTGGGAAAGGATGTGGAGTTGCACAGACAACCAGGAGGTTGGCTTAGAAGCAGCCACCCTTGAAAGAGTGCGTAATAGCTCACTGGTCAAGTGATTCCGCGCCGACAATGTAGCGGGGCTCAAGTACACCGCCGAAGCCGTGGCATCTGCGCTCAACTCAGGCCTTCGTGGTCCAGAGGCGCAGGTGGGTAGGGGAGCGTCGTGTGGGCAGTGAAGCCGCGGGGGAACCCAGTGGTGGAGCCCACACGAGTGAGAATGCAGGCATGAGTAGCGAAAGACGGGTGAGAAACCCGTCCGCCGAATGACCAAGGGTTCCAGGGCCAGGTTAATCCGCCCTGGGTAAGTCGGGACCTAAGGCGAGGCCGACAGGCGTAGTCGATGGACAAGGAGTTGATATTCTCCTACCGGCGAAGAACCGCCCATACCGAGCCCGGTGATGCTGACCGCCCAAACCTGTCCACCGGCCCTTCGGGGCCACCGGACAGGGGCGCGCGGGACCCAAACCGGTAGTAGGTAAGCGTATTAACAGGGGTGACGCAGGAAGGTAGCCCGGCGTGGCGATGGTAGACCACGTCCAAGGCTGTAGGCCGTCTGGTAGGCAAATCCGCCAGGCACACAGGCTGAGAGCTGACGGTGAGCGCACAAGCGCGAACTGGGTGATCCTATGCTGCCAAGAAAAGCCTCGGCGCGAGGTTCTAGCCGCCCGTACCCCAAACCGACTCAGGTGGTCAGGTAGAGAATACTAAGGCGATCGAGAGAATCGTGGTTAAGGAACTCGGCAAAATGCCCCCGTAACTTCGGGAGAAGGGGGGCCCGAAGCGTGAACACCCTCGCGGTGGGAGCGTGGACGGCCGCAGAGACCAGGGAGAAGCGACTGTTTACTAAAAACACAGGTCCGTGCGAAGTCGCAAGACGATGTATACGGACTGACGCCTGCCCGGTGCTGGAAGGTTAAGAGGACGGGTCAACCCTCGGGTGAAGCTCAGAATTTAAGCCCCAGTAAACGGCGGTGGTAACTATAACCATCCTAAGGTAGCGAAATTCCTTGTCGGGTAAGTTCCGACCTGCACGAATGGCGTAACGACTTCTCCGCTGTCTCAACCGCGAACTCGGCGAAATTGCACTACGAGTAAAGATGCTCGTTACGCGCAGCAGGACGGAAAGACCCCGGGACCTTTACTATAGCTTGGTATTGATGTTCGGTGCGGCTTGTGTAGGATAGGTGGGAGACTGTGAAGCCCGTACGCCAGTGCGGGTGGAGTCAACGTTGAAATACCACTCTGGCCGCTTCGGATGTCTAACCTCGGTCCGTGATCCGGACCAGGGACAGTGCCTGGTGGGTAGTTTAACTGGGGCGGTTGCCTCCTAAAATGTAACGGAGGCGCTCAAAGGTTCCCTCAGCCTGGTTGGCAATCAGGTGTCGAGTGCAAGTGCACAAGGGAGCTTGACTGTGAGACTGACAGGTCGAGCAGGGACGAAAGTCGGAACTAGTGATCCGGCGGTGGCTTGTGGAAGCGCCGTCGCTCAACGGATAAAAGGTACCCCGGGGATAACAGGCTGATCTTGCCCAAGAGTCCATATCGACGGCATGGTTTGGCACCTCGATGTCGGCTCGTCGCATCCTGGGGCTGGAGTAGGTCCCAAGGGTTGGGCTGTTCGCCCATTAAAGCGGTACGCGAGCTGGGTTTAGAACGTCGTGAGACAGTTCGGTCCCTATCCGCTGCGCGCGCAGGAAACTTGAGAAGGGCTGTCCCTAGTACGAGAGGACCGGGACGGACGAACCTCTGGTGTGCCAGTTGTTCCGCCAGGAGCACCGCTGGTTGGCTACGTTCGGAAGGGATAACCGCTGAAAGCATCTAAGCGGGAAGCCTGCTTCAAGATGAGGTTTCCATACCCTACGGGGTGAGAGGCACCCAGCAGAACACTGGGTCGATAGGCCGGACGTGGAAGCGGGGACGAAAGACCCGTGCAGCTGACCGGTACTAATCAGCCGACAACTTCAACACCAACACACTTTGCTACGCGTCCACTGTGCGGTTCCCGAACCACCAACACCACACCCCCTTCCGGGGTGCCCAGTGTTGAGGAGGTTCACAGAGTTACGGCGGTCACAGCGAAGGGGAAACGCCCGGTCCCATACCGAACCCGGAAGCTAAGCCCTTCAGCGCCGATGGTACTGCCCTGGAGACGGGGTGGGAGAGTAGGACGCCGCCGGACAACCCTTCACCGAAGGCCCACCCCACACGGGGTGGGCCTTCGGCATTTCCGCATACCCTCAGACATCCGGTACTGACGCCGGCGCCACGTTCGCCCACCGCGCGATCGCAAGCCGCCCGGGTCGGTCGAGACGACCGGCGATCGAGGAAGCGAGAACCACCTGGCCGCTCAAGGCAGCGCGCAGCGGTCACCCGAGGCAGAGGCGTGGTCACGGTAGGTAGAGCCGGGGTCACCCGACGTGGAGCCGGGGTCATGCACGGTCGCCCTGGGTGGTCGGGGTGGGTGGTGGTGCCGCGTCTACCATCCGCCGCTCGTTCCTCGCGGCTCCCGCCAGGCCCGCCACGACGCGGCACCACCACCCACCCCGCCCTGCTCCGTCTCGCCCTGGTCGTCACGCACCTCGGGCGACTGCCCGCGGTGTCGATTCGTGAGCATGTCTCCACGGTCGCACCCGGTCGTTGCCGGGCCGCCGCCCTGCCACACACCCCCCGTGTGCCGCGGCTCCGCGCTGCCACGCGACGCTGGTCGCGGCCCCCGCTCTCGTCGTGGCGACGTCGGGCCGAGTCGTAGCGACGCCATACCGGGCAGGTGGCCATGGCTTGTCCGGAGCGTCGGACGAGCCATGGTCGCCTGCTCGACCTGCCGAGCCCGCCTGCCCGGGCGGTCGCCAGGCCATGGTGGGCTGACGGGCTGAGCGGTGGGGGTGGGCTCGGATGCGAAGGGGCGTCAAAGCGGCGCTCCAAGAACCCACGGCCGACAGATCAGGGCGACGGCGCCGCAGCCCCGAGCACCGAGACCACCCCCACCGCGGACCCGACCACGCGGGCCTAAGAACCGAACCCCGCCGAACCCCCACCACGGGCCCGGCCGGGGTTCTACCTCGGCGGGATGACATCGGTCGCACCCGCGTGTCTGGGAGGGGGCGGCGCGGTGGGCATGGCGTCGGTCCCCACTAGAATGGCGACCATGTCCACCATCTCCCGTGACGAGGTCGCGCGCGTCGCCGCGCTGGCCCGCATCGATCTGCGACCCGAGGAGCTGGACCGGCTCTCCGGCGAGCTCGACGTGATCGTCGACGCCATCGCCAAGGTCAGCGAGGTCGCGACGCCCGACGTCCCCGCGACGAGCCACCCGCTCCCGATGACCAACGTCTTCCGGGACGACATCCCCGAGCCGCCGCTGCCGGTCGAGGACGTCCTCGCCGCGGCGCCGTCGGCCGAGGACGGGCGCTTCGCCGTCCCGCAGATCCTCGGGGAGGAGTGAGATGAGCGAGGACCTGACTCGACTGTCCGCCGCGGAGCTCGCGGAGGGGCTGACCGCGCGCGACTTCTCGAGCGTCGACGCGACCCAGGCGCACCTGGACCGCATCGCCGCGGTCGACGGCGCGGTGAACGCGTTCCTGCACGTGAACGCCGAGGAGGCGCTGGAGACGGCGCGCTCCGTCGACGAGCGACGCGTGGCCGGCGAGGAGCTGCACCCGCTGGCCGGTGTGCCGATCGCCGTCAAGGACGTCGTCGTGACGAAGGGCATGCCCACGACGGCCGGCTCGAAGATCCTCGAGGGGTGGGTCCCGCCGTACGACGCGACGCTCGTCGAGAAGATCCGCGCCGCGGGGCTGCCGATCCTGGGCAAGACGAACATGGACGAGTTCGCCATGGGCTCGTCGACCGAGCACTCGGCCTTCGGCAACACGCGCAACCCGTGGGACCTCGACCGCATCCCGGGTGGGTCGGGCGGCGGTTCGGCCGCTGCGGTGGCCGCGTTCGAGGCGCCCCTCGCGATCGGCACGGACACGGGCGGCTCGATCCGCCAGCCCGGTGCCGTGACGGGCACCGTGGGCGTCAAGCCGACGTACGGCGGCGTCTCGCGCTACGGCCTCATCGCGATGGCGTCGTCGCTGGACCAGGCGGGCCCCGTGACCCGCACCGTGCTCGACTCCGCGCTGCTCCACGAGCTGATCGGGGGCTACGACCCGCGTGACTCGACGTCGATCCCCGGCCGCGCGCCGGCGCTCGTCGACGCCGCGGTCCAGGGTGCGACGGGCGACCTCACCGGCCTGCGCGTCGGTGTCGTCAAGGAGCTCAACGGCGAGGGCTACCAGGAGGGCGTGAGCGCGCGGTTCGCGCAGTCGCTGGATCTGCTGCGCGGCCTGGGCGCGGAGATCGTCGAGGTCTCCTGCCCGCACTTCGAGTACGCGCTCGGCGCGTACTACCTCATCATGCCGTCGGAGGCGTCGAGCAACCTCGCCAAGTTCGACGGCATGCGCTTCGGCCTGCGCGTCGAGCCCGAGGAGGGCCCGGTGACCGCGGAGCGTGTCATGGCCGCCACCCGCGGTGCGGGCTTCGGCGACGAGGTGAAGCGCCGGATCATCCTCGGCACGTACGCCCTGTCCGCCGGCTACTACGACGCCTACTACGGGAGCGCGCAGAAGGTCCGCACGCTCATCCAGCGCGACTTCGCGGCAGCGTTCGAGCAGGCCGACGTGCTCGTCTCCCCGACGGCGCCGACCACGGCGTTCCGGTTCGGCGAGAAGCTCGACGACCCCCTCGCGATGTACCTCAACGACGTCGCGACGATCCCCGCGAACCTCGCCGGGGTCCCGGGGATGTCGGTCCCGGCGGGCCTGTCGGACGACGGCCTGCCCGTCGGGTTCCAGATCCTCGCGCCGGCCAAGGCCGACGACCGCATGTACCGGGTGGGCGCCGCGCTCGAGTCCGCGCTCCTCAGCGCGTGGGGCGGGCCGCTGCTCGACCGCGCGCCGGCGCTGCCCACGGCCACCATCGAGAAGGAAGGCCAGGTCGGATGACCGCCACGACCGTCGACCTCGTCGACTACGCCGACGCCACGCGCCGCTACGACCCCGTCATCGGGATCGAGGTGCACGTCGAGCTCGGCACGCTGACCAAGATGTTCTGCCCGGCCGAGGTGAGCTTCGGCGCGGAGCCGAACACCCAGGTGACCCCGGTCTCGCTCGGGCTCCCGGGCGCGCTGCCGGTCGTCAACGGCAAGGCCGTCGAGTACGCGATCCGCATCGGCCTTGCGCTGAACTGCCAGATCGCCGAGACCTGCCGGTTCGCGCGCAAGAACTACTTCTACCCGGACGTCCCCAAGAACTTCCAGACGTCGCAGTACGACGAGCCCATCGCGTACGACGGGTGGATCGACGTCGAGCTCGAGGACGGGACCGTGTTCCGCGTCGAGATCGAGCGTGCGCACATGGAGGAGGACGCCGGCAAGAACACCCACGTGGGCGGCGCGACCGGTCGCATCCACGGTGCGGAGTACTCGCTCGTCGACTACAACCGGGCCGGCATCCCGCTGGTGGAGATCGTCACGCGGCCGATCACGGGCGCGGGCGACCGCGCGCCGGAGGTCGCGCGCGCGTACGTGCAGACGCTGCGCGACATCTTCCGTGCACTCGACGTGTCCGAGGCACGCATGGAGCGCGGCAACGTGCGCGCGGACGTGAACCTCTCGCTGCGCCCGACGCCCGAGTCGCCGCTCGGGACGCGGACGGAGACCAAGAACGTCAACTCGTTCCGCTCCGTCGAGCGGGCGGTCCGGTACGAGGTCTCGCGCCAGGCCGCCGTCCTCGACGCCGGTGGCACCGTGATCCAGGAGACGCGGCACTGGCACGAGGACACCGGCGTCACGACGTCGGGGCGCGTGAAGTCCGACGCCGAGGACTACCGGTACTTCCCGGAGCCTGACCTGGTCCCCGTCGCGCCCCCGCGCGAGTGGATCGAGGAGATCCGTGCCGGGCTCCCGGAGCTCCCGGTCGCGCGCCGCCGTCGCCTCCAGGGCGAGTGGGGCTACGCCGACGCCGAGATGCGCGACGTCGTCAACGCCGGCGCGATCGACCTCGTCGAGGCGACGGTCGCGGCGGGGACGAGCCCGGCGGGTGCCCGCAAGTGGTGGATGGGCGAGCTCGCCCGTCGCGCGAAGCAGGACGAGGTCACGCTCGAGGAGCTCTCCGTGACGCCCGCGCAGGTCGCGGCGCTGCAGGGGCTCGTCGACGCGGGTCGTATCAACGACAAGCTCGCCCGCCAGGTCCTCGACGGCGTCCTCGCCGGCGAGGGCGACCCGGAGGCCGTCGTCACGGCGCGCGGTCTCGAGGTCGTCTCCGACGACGGCGCCCTGCTCGCCGCGATCGACGAGGCGCTCGCCGCGCAGCCGGACGTCGTCGAGAAGGTGCGAGGGGGGAACCTCGGACCGGTCGGCGCGATCATCGGCGCGGTCATGAAGGCGACGCGCGGCCAGGCGGACGCCGGTCGCGTGCGCGAGCTCATCCTCGAGCGGATCGGCTGACGCCGTGACGCGCGGACCGGTCCTGCTCGGGGAGATGGTGCGCCTGCGCCCGATCGAGGCGCGGGACGCCGACCGCATGTGGGAGTCGCTGCAGGACCCGGAGTCGAACCGGCTCACGGGGACGACGGCGACGTTCACCCGCGACCAGATCGACGCGTGGTCCGCGACGATCAGCGACCGCGAGGGCCGGTACGACTGGGCCGTCACGTCGAGCGCCGTGCGCGACGGTCAGCTCGTGAGCGACGAGATGCTCGGCGAGATCGTGCTCAACGACCTCGACGAGGACGCCCGCTCGGCGAACCTGCGACTCGCGCTGCTCCCGAACTACCGGGGCCGCGGCTACGGTCGTGAGGCGATCTTCGAGGTGCTGCGGTTCGCGTTCGAGGGCGCGACCGACGCCGACGGGGTCCGGCACGAGGGTCCGCGCCTGCACCGCGTGAGCCTGGACGTGCTGAGCATCAACCCGCGGGCACGGATGCTCTACGAGTCGTTGGGCTTCCGCGAGGAGGGTCGGCTGCGCGACGTCTACCGCGACGGCGACGGCTGGGCGGACGCCACCGTCATGAGCATCCTCGAGGACGAGTTCCGGGCGGGGCTCGGCGCGTCCTGAGCGCGGTAGCAGACCTCGCTTCGACCGACACCGAAGGGCCCGGCAGCAGCTGCTGCCGGGCCCTTCGTCGTCCCCGGAGTCGAGCTGGCCCTGGCCCGCCTCGTGTGCAGGACGGAGGGCCACCGTCCTGCTGCCTCCGTGCGACGTGCGACGTGCGACGTGCGATGCCGCCGACGGCGGGGGACCGTGGTTGACATGGCAGAGCCGCCCGGCGTACATTCATAAGACGGAAACGAACTTCCGAGATGTGGAATCGCATCGTAGGCCAGGTCAGGTCGGACACTGCCGGCCCACCGGACGTCGAGAGGGACACGCAGCGATGACGCTGGACGAGTTCAACCGGTTGTCGCCGTCGGAGGCGCGCGAGGTGCTCCTCGCGTGCGCGCACGTGACGCGCTGGGCCGACGCCGTCGCCGACGGGCGCCCCTACGCGACCGTCGAGGACGCGGCCGACGCCGCCCTCGCGGCGGCCGACCCGTGGACCGACGACGAGGTCGACTCCGCGCTCGCCCGCCACCCCCGGATCGGGGAGCGCGCGCAGGGCGACGCCGCGGACGCGAGCATGTCGCGGTCCGAGCAGTCCGGCGTCGACACCTCTGACGACGAGGTGACGCGCCGCCTCGCGGACGGCAACCGTGCCTACGAGGAGCGGTTCGGGCACGTGTTCCTCGTCCGGGCCGCCGGACGCAGCGCCGAGGAGATCCTCGAGCAGCTCACCGAGCGGCTCGGCAACGACGCCGAGACCGAGCGGGCGAACGCCGCCCACAACCTGCGCGAGATCGCCGCGCTGCGGCTGAAGGGAATGCTGATCCCATGAGCACCCATGCCAGCCACATCACCACGCACGTACTCGACGCGGCCAGCGGTAGGCCCGCCGAGGGGATCGCCGTCCGCCTGGAGGCGGCTCCGGAGATCGCGGACAGGACGACGGGGCAGGGCTGGTCCCTGGTGGCGTCCTCCCGCACGAACGACGACGGTCGTGTGCCCGAGCTCGGGCCCGAGACCCTCGTCCCCGGTACGTACCGGCTCGTGTTCGACACGGGCGAGTACTTCGACCGGCGAGACACCGTGTCCTTCTACCCGGAGGTCGTCATCGTCTTCCGGGTGGCGAGCGCTGAGCAGCACTACCACGTCCCCGTCCTGCTCAGCCCGTTCGCCTACTCGACCTATCGAGGGAGCTGACATGAGCACCACCACCACGACCGCCGCGCAGCCGGCGGCCACGCAGAGCAGCGGGGCCATCGTCCTGGGCGACAACCAGTGGGGCAAGGCGGAGGTGCGCCTCGTGCGCGTCGACCGCGCCACGCCTCGCCACGAGATCACCGACCTCAACGTCTCCTCGCAGCTGCGGGGCGGGCAGGAGGCCACGCACCTGGAGGGCGACAACTCCCGGTGCGTCGCCACCGACACCCAGAAGAACACGATCTACGCGTTCGCCCGCGACGGCGTCGGCGCGATCGAGGACTTCGCGATCCGCCTCGGCCGGCACTTCGTCGAGGACTTCGAGTGGATCGAGGGCGGCCGCTGGGAGATCGAGCAGTACTCCTGGAACCGCATCGAGACCGCGGAGGGCGAGCACGACCACGCGTTCGTCCGGAACAACCAGGAGACGCGCACGACCGTCGTCCAGCGCGACGGCGACGAGGTCTTCGTCGTCTCGGGCCTCACGGACCTCGTCGTGCTCAAGTCGACGGGCTCGGAGTTCCACGGGTTCCCGCGCGACCGCTACACGACCCTCGTGGAGACGAACGACCGCATCCTCGCGACGTCGGTCACCTCGCGCTGGCGCTACACGACGACGGACGTCGACTTCGACGCCGTGTACGCGAAGGTCCGCGCGATCCAGCTCGAGGCGTTCGCGACGACGCACTCGCTCGCGCTGCAGCAGACGCTGTTCGCGATGGGCAAGGCGGTCCTCGAGGCCGTCCCGGAGATCGCCGAGATCAAGTTCTCGATGCCGAACAAGCACCACTTCCTCGTGGACCTGGCGCCGTTCGGCCTCGACAACCCGAACGAGGTGTTCTTCGCGGCCGACCGCCCCTACGGCCTCATCGAGGCGACGGTGCAGCGCGAGGGCGAGCCGGCTGAGCCGCGCGCCTGGGCGACCGTCACCGGGTTCTGCTGAGCCGGCCGTGACGGACGGACGCGCCCTGCCCGACCACGGAGCCTCCGCGGTCCGGCAGGGCGCGCCCGCACCGTCACGCCCGGTCCCGTCGGCGCCCGGCCGCTCGGGTCCGCGCGTCGCCTCAGGGCGCTGCGGTGATGAGCTCGCGCGTGAGCTCGCTCGCGACGCGGTGCAGCACCGGCACGGCCCGCTCCCCGAACTCGTACGTCACGCGGGCCGCGGGGCCCGAGACGGACAGGGCGGTGGGGGTCGGGGCGTCGGGCACCGCGACGGCGAAGCAGCGCACGCCGAGCTCCTGCTCGCCGTCGTCGATCGCGTAGCCGCGCTCGCGCGTCGCCGCGAGCTCGGTGAGGAGCGCGTCGACGTCGGTGATCGACTGGTCCGTCGCGGGCGGCATGCCCACGCGGCCCATGATCTCCCGCACGGTCTGGTCGGGGAGCTGGGCGAGCACCGCCTTGCCGACGCCCGTGCAGTGCGTGTAGACGCGCCGGCCGACCTCGGTGAACATCCGCATCGAGTGGCTGGACGACGCCTGGGCGACGTAGACGGCCATGTCGCGGTCGATCATCGCGAGGTTCGCCGACTCGCCGAGGTCGTGCGCGAGCCGCTCGAGGTACGGACGGGCGCCGGCACCGAGCTGGCGCCCGGCCGACTCGCCGAGGCGGATGAGCCGCGGGCCGAGGGTGTACCGGCGCGACGGCGTCTGGCGCACGTAGCCCTGGGCGAGCAGCGTGCGCAGCAGCCGGTGGATCGTCGGCAGGGGGAGCCCGGCGTGCTGCGCGAGCTCGCTGAGCCCGGACTCGCCGCCGAAGTCGGCGAGCAGCTCGAGCAGCTCGATCGCCCGGTCCACGGACTGCACGCCCCCGGCGGGCTTCGCAGGCCGCGCGCCTGGCTGGTTCTCCGTCGGCTCCGTCGCCGTCGAGATCTCGGCCATCTCACGATCTCCTGTCCACCTGGTACCGCCCGACGACGGGTGCGCACCTCGCCTGAGCAGTGCGGGACCGTCCCGCGCTCCCTTCCGCATCACGGAAGACACGCATCAGCATACGAGAAGAAGGAACGAACATGACGTCCGAGACGAAGGCCCCGGAGACGCTGGCCTCGACGGCGAAGGCCGCTGCGACCAGCCCGAGCTACTCCATCACGCTGCGTGTCGAGGCCCCGAGCGGGCACCGCACCGCGAGCGACCTCGTCGCCGCCGTGAGCGCGACGGGCGCCGCGATCACGGGCGTCGACGTCTCGGAGTCGGGCGCGGACCGCCTCGTCGTCGACGTCACGGCGGACACCGTGGACGCCGCGCACGTCGAGCAGATCCGCGACGCGCTCAGCGCGCTCGACGGCATCACCGTGCGCCACGTGAGCGACGCGACGTTCCTCATGCACCTCGGCGGCAAGCTCGAGGTCAACCCCAAGGTCCCGCTGCGCCACCGCGCCGACCTCGCCCGCGCCTACACGCCCGGCGTGGCGCGCGTGTGCCTCGCGATCGCCGAGCGCCCCGAGGACGCGCGTCGCCTGACGGTCAAGCGCAACACCGTCGCGGTCGTGACCGACGGGACCGCCGTCCTCGGGCTGGGGGACATCGGCCCGGCGGCGGCCCTCCCGGTCATGGAGGGCAAGGCCGCGCTCTTCAAGCAGTTCGCGGGCGTCGACGCGTGGCCGGTGTGCCTCGACACGACCGACACCGAGGAGATCATCCGCACGGTCAAGGCGATCGCGCCCGTGTACGGGGGGATCAACCTCGAGGACATCTCCGCGCCGCGCTGCTTCGAGATCGAGCGTCGCCTGCGCGAGGAGCTGGACATCCCCGTGTTCCACGACGACCAGCACGGCACCGCGATCGTCGTGCTCGCCGCGCTGACGAACGCGCTGCGCGTCGTCGGCAAGCAGATCGAGGACGTGCGCATCGTCGTCTCGGGCGTCGGCGCCGCGGGGAACGCGATCATCTCGCTGCTGCAGGGCCAGGGTGCGCGCCGCATCGTCGCGTTCGACCGCCACGGCGCGATCCACCCGGGCGCGAACCTCACGGACGAGCACCGCCGTCGTCTCGCCGAGACGACCAACGCCGAGGGCTTCACCGGCACGCTGCGCGAGGGCCTCGCCGGGGCCGACGTGTTCGTCGGCGTCTCCGGCCCGAACATCCTCTCGGGCGACGACGTCGCGACGATGGCCGACGACGCGATCGTCTTCGCGCTCGCCAACCCGACGCCCGAGGTCGACCCCATCGCCGCGGCGCAGCACGCGACCGTCGTCGCGACGGGCCGCAGCGACTACCCGAACCAGATCAACAACGTGCTCGCCTTCCCGGGCCTCTTCCGCGGGCTGCTGGACGTCGGCGCGAGCGAGATCTCGGACGAGATGCTGCGCGCCGCTGCCGTCGCCATCGCCGACGCCGTCGCACCCGAGGAGCTCAGCGCGAGCTACATCGTGCCGAGCGTGTTCGAGCCCGCCGTCTCCAAGGCCGTCGCGCGCGCCGTCGCCGAGGTCGCGGAGCGCGCCCGTGCGGAGCAGGCTCAGGAGAGCACCACGTCGGGTCACCACGCCGGGTCGGCGCCCCGGGCCTGACGCACCGTCGTCAGCCCGGCCCGCCCGCAGAAAGGACACACCATGACCACCACCACGGCCGTCACCGTCCACGGACCCGCCGTCGAGCGGTCCGACGAGATCCTCACGCCCGACGCGCTCGACTTCGTCGCCGACCTCCAGCGGCTCTTCGGCGCGCGCCGCGACGAGCTGCTCGCCGCGCGCGCCGCACGACGCGAGGAGGTGGCCCGCACCGGTCGCCTCGACTTCCTGCCCGAGACCGCCGACGTGCGCGCGGGGGAGTGGACGGTCGCCGGCGCGCCTGCCGACCTCCAGGACCGCCGCGTCGAGATCACGGGTCCGCCGACGCCCAAGATGGCGATCAACGCCCTCAACTCGGGCGCGAAGGTCTGGCTCGCGGACCTCGAGGACGCGTCGACGCCGCACTGGGCCAACGTCGTCGGCGGCCAGGTGGCCCTGCACGACGCCACGCGCCGCACGCTCGCGTTCACCTCGCCCGAGGGCAAGCAGTACGCGCTGCGGCCCGAGGCCGACGGCGACCCGCTCGCCGTCATGGTCGTGCGCCCGCGCGGGTGGCACTTCGACGAGGTCCACCTCTCGGTGGACGGGACGCCCGCCGTCGGCGCGCTCGTCGACTTCGGGCTGCACTTCTTCCACAACGCCGCCGAGCTCGTCGCGCGGGGTTCGGGCCCGTACTACTACCTGCCGAAGATGGAGTCGCACCTCGAGGCGCGCCTGTGGGACGACGTCTTCTCGCACGCCGAGGAGGCGCTCGGGATCCCGCACGGGACGATCCGCGCGACGGTCCTCATCGAGACCATCCCGGCCGCGTTCGAGATGGACGAGATCCTCTACGAGCTGCGCGACCACGCGTCGGGCCTCAACGCGGGTCGCTGGGACTATCTCTTCTCGGTCATCAAGTACTTCCGCGACTCGGGCCCCTCGTTCACGCTCCCGGACCGGGGCGCGATCACGATGACCGCACCGTTCATGCGCGCGTACACCGAGCTGCTCGTCCAGACGTGCCACAAGCGCGGTGCCTTCGCGATGGGCGGCATGGCCGCCGTCATCCCGAACCGCCGCGAGCCCGAGGTCACGGCCCAGGCGTTCGACAAGGTGCGCGCGGACAAGCAGCGCGAGGCCGGCGACGGGTTCGACGGCTCCTGGGTCGCGCACCCGGACCTGGTGCCGGTGTGCCGCGAGGTGTTCGACGGCGTGCTCGGCGAGCGGCCGAACCAGCTCGACCGGCAGCGCCCCGAGGTCCACGTCACGGCCGACCAGCTCCTCGACGTGTCGTCCGCGCAGGGCGACGTCACCGAGGCGGGGCTGCGCAACAACCTCTACGTGTCCGTCGCGTACGTCGCGGCGTGGCTCGCGGGCAACGGCGCGGTCGCGATCCACAACCTCATGGAGGACGCCGCGACCGCGGAGATCTCGCGCTCGCAGGTGTGGCAGTGGGTGCGCTCGGGCGCGTCGTTCACCGCGGGGGAGGGCGCGGGCACGACGGTCACCGCCGACCTGGTCCGCACGCTCCTGCGCGAGGAGACCGCCCGGCTGCGGGACGACGTCGGGCACGAGGCCTACGACGCCGGCCCCTACGACCGGGCCGCGGCGCTCGTCGAGGACATCGCGCTCAACGAGCAATACGTCGACTTCCTCACGCTCCCCGCGTACGAGGACGTCGTCGCGCACGAGCAGGACGCCTCCTGATGCCGGCGGGATTCCCGGAGGGATCGGGCTCGGCATCGGAGCGGGCCTTCAGCGAGCAGGGGATCGCCGCGCTGCACGCGACGCTTGACGGCCTGCTCGCTCCATGGGACGCGGAGCTCGAGGCGCGGTACCCGGGCGACGACGGCTCGCGCCAGCCCGTGCACACCGTCTACGTGCCGGGCGACCACTACAGCGCGGGCCTCGTGCCCGAGTGGGCGGCGCGGGCCCGCGAGGCGGTCGACGCCCCGGGCGGCGGGGCCGGCGGGGTACGCCGCCTCGTCGACCTGCTCGGGATCGGCGCGGAGGGGGACGGCCTCGCCGAGGCCGTGGCCGAGCGCGTGCGCGCCAAGCTCGCCGTCGAGGCGATCGAGGACCTGCGGATCGACTTCGAGGACGGGTTCGGCGACCGCGGCGACGCGGCCGAGGACGCTGCGGTCACGGCCGCGGCGCGCGAGCTCGCGCGGGCCGAGGCGCAGGGCACGGCGACGCCGTTCAGCGGCATCCGCATCAAGTGCCTCGAGGCCGCGACGCGCCGGCGCGGGGTGCGCACGCTCGCGCTGTTCGTGGCCGAGCTCGTCGCTGCCCGCGCCACGCAGGGACACGCGGGGCTGCCCGACGGCTTCGTCGTCACGCTCGCCAAGGTCACCGCGCCGCAGCAGGTCGAGGCGATGGCGGTCGCGTGCGAGCGTGTCGAGCAGGCAAACGGGCTGGAACCGGGCAGCCTGCGGTTCGAGGTGCAGGTCGAGACGCCGCAGGCGCTGCTCGCGGCGGATGGCACCGCGACCGTCGCGCGGCTCGTGCACGCCGCACCCGGACGCGTCACCGCGCTGCACTACGGCACGTACGACTACTCGGCGTCCCTCGGCATCGCGGCGGCGTACCAGTCGATGGAGCACCCCGCGGCCGACCACGCGAAGTCCGTCATGCAGCTCGCGGTCGCGGGCACGGGGGTACGGCTCTCGGACGGCTCGACGAACGTGCTCCCGGTCGGCGACCCGCAGGCCGTCGACGCGGCGTGGCTCCTGCACGGACGGCTCGTGCGTCGCTCGCTCGAGCGTGGCTACTACCAGGGCTGGGACCTGCACCCCGCGCAGTTCCCGAGCCGGTTCGCGGCGACGTACGCGTTCTACCGCGAGGGCGCGGCCTCGGCGCTCGCGCGCCTCGCCGCGTACGTCGGGTACGTGCCCGACGCCGGCGGCGTGCTCGACGAGCCGGCCACGGCCAAGGCGATGGCCTGGTTCCTCGGGCGCGGCGTCGACTGCGGCGCGCTCACCGAGGCCGAGGTCCGCGCCGCGACCGGCCTGGACCGCGCCGGGCTCGACGCCGTCCGCGTCTCGGGCCACGCCCCGCAGCCCGTCGCGGGCTGACGACCCGCCCCCGCACCTTCCCGTCCACCCCGCCCCGTCCAGCCCGCCGCGACCGACCGTCGTCGGACCGGGCCTTCATCTCGAGGAGTGACCCATGACCCAGACCACCCCCTACTACACCCCGCAGGGTGGCCTGCCCGGCCAGACCGAGCTGCTCACCGACCGCGCGATCGTCACCGAGGCGTACACGGTGATCCCGCGCGGCGTGCTGCGCGACATCGTGACGAGCAACCTGCCCGGCTGGGACAAGACGCGGCTGTGGGTGCTCGCGCGGCCGATCGAGGGCTTCGCGACGACGTTCGCGCAGTACGTCATGGAGGTCTCGCCCGGCGGCGGGTCGGACCAGGGCGAGGACGAGGAGACCGTGCAGTCCGTCGTCTTCGTCACCGAGGGCACGCTCGTGCTCACGCTCGCGGGCGTCGAGCACGTGCTGGAGCCCGGCGGGTACGCGTACCTCGCGGCAGGGGAGCGGTGGGCGCTGCACAACCGGTCGGACGCCAAGGCCGCGTTCCAGTGGATCCGCAAGGTGTACGAGCCGATCCCGGGCCACACCGCGACGTCGTTCGTCACGCGTGAGCAGGACGTCGAGCCGCGCGCGATGCCGGACACCGACGGGGTGTGGGTCACGACGCGGTTCGTCGACCCCGACGACCTCGCGCACGACATGCACGTCAACATCGTGACGTTCCAGCCCGGCGGGTCCATCCCGTTCGCGGAGACGCACATCATGGAGCACGGCCTGTACGTGCTCGAGGGCAAGGCGGTCTACCGCCTCAACGGCGACTGGGTCGAGGTCCAGGAGGGCGACTTCATGTGGCTCCGGGCGTTCTGCCCGCAGGCCTGCTACGCGGGCGGCCCCAAGCTGTTCCGCTACCTGCTCTACAAGGACGTGAACCGGCAGGTCAAGCTCGACCGCCGCCGCTGACGCAGCACCCGGTTGTGGGCATGGAAAGGGCCTGGTTCCGCACGCGGAACCGGGCCCTTTCCATGCCCACAACGGGGCGGGGTGCCGCATCGGCTGTTGA
The DNA here is from genome assembly GCF_016907755.1 of Cellulosimicrobium cellulans. Classification (NCBI taxonomy): domain Bacteria; kingdom Bacillati; phylum Actinomycetota; class Actinomycetes; order Micrococcales; family Promicromonosporaceae; genus Cellulosimicrobium; species Cellulosimicrobium cellulans. The sequence continues at coordinate 3,603,025 of NZ_JAFBCN010000001.1, read as the reverse complement.
CGCTTCCCAGCGAGCGTGCTTACACTTCCATACAGCAGAAGAAAAGTTCCGCAGTATGGAATCGCAAGGTAGCGAAGCGCGGACGGACCCAGGGAGACGACGATGAGCCCCGCACCGACGTACACCGTCAACTGCTCGATCCTGCTCACGGACCTGCCGCTGCTCGAGCGGCCGGCCGCCGCGGCGGCCGCGGGCTTCCGCGGGGTCGAGTTCTGGTGGCCGTTCGCGTCGCCCACTCCCGCGCAGGACGAGGTCGACGCGTTCGTCGGCGCGATCGAGTCGGCGGGCGTCCAGCTCACGGGGCTCAACTTCGACGCCGGCAACATGCCCGGCGGCGACCGCGGCCTCGTGTCGTGGCCCGCGCGCTCGGCTGACCTGCGCGCCAACCTCGACGTCGTCACCGCGATCGGCGAGCGCACCGGCTGCCGCGCGTTCAACGCGCTCTACGGCAACCGCCAGGAGGGCGAGACGCCCGAGGCGCAGGACGAGCTCGGCGCCGAGAACCTCGCGCTCGCGGCGCGCGCCGTCGGGCGCATCGGCGGCACGGTGCTCGTCGAGCCCGTGAGCGGCGCCCCCGCCTATCCGCTGAAGACCGCCGCGGACGCCGTGCGCGTCATCGACCGGGTCGCGGCCGACCACGGCGAGACGAACCTGGGTCTCCTGTTCGACGTGTACCACCTGGCCGTGAACGGCGACGACGTCGACGCGGCCCTCTCGACCTACCGCGGCCGCATCGCGCACGTGCAGATCGCCGACGCCCCCGGGCGCGGCGAGCCCGGCACGGGCGACCTGCCGATCGAGCGCTGGACCAAGGACCTGCGCGCCGGCGGCTACGACGGCTGGATCGGCCTCGAGTACAAGACCGCGGCCGCCGACCCGTTCGCGTGGCTCCCGGCCACCGAGCGCTGACGCACCCGCCGATCTCACGCAGCCGCCCGCCGGCCGTTCGTCGGCCGACACAGACCCCCTCGACCTGAACCACCCAGAGGAGCACACCATGGCCTCCATCGCCTTCATCGGACTCGGCATCATGGGCAGCCCCATGGCCGTCCACCTGCAGAACGCCGGGCACGACGTCGCGGGCTACAACCGCAGCCCCGAGAAGACCGCGCCGCTCGTCGAGGCGGGCGGGCGCGCGGCGTCCTCGGTCGCCGACGCCGTCTCGGGCGCCGACGTCGTCGCGATCATGGTCCCCGACTCGCCCGACGTGGAGGCGGTGCTCACCGGCGACGACGGCGTCCTCGCGAACGCGAAGCCCGGCGCGCTCGTCGTCGACTTCTCCTCGATCCGCCCGGACGTCACGGTCGCGCTCGCGCAGCAGGCGAAGGACGCGGGCCTGCGGATCGTCGACGCCCCCGTCTCGGGCGGCGAGCCGGGGGCGATCAACGCCGCGCTGTCGATCATGGTGGGCGGCACGCCCGAGGACTTCGAGGCGGCCAAGCCGTTCCTCGACGTCGTCGGCAAGACGGTCGTGCACGTGGGCCCCAACGGCTCCGGCCAGACCGTCAAGGCCGCGAACCAGCTCATCGTCGCCGCGAACATCCAGGCGCTCGCCGAGGCGGTCGTCTTCCTCGAGGCCTACGGCGTCGACACCGAGGCCGCGATCGAGGTCCTCGGCGGCGGGCTCGCCGGCTCGGCGGTGCTGAACCAGAAGGCGCGCAAGATGCTCGACCGCGACTTCGGCCCCGGCTTCCGGATCGAGCTCCACCACAAGGACCTCGGCATCGTCACCGCCGCGGCCCGCGAGGCGGGCGTCGTCGCACCGCTCGGCGGCCTCGTCGCCCAGCTCATGGCCTCCGCGCGCGCGAACGGCGACGGCGGCCTCGACCACTCCGGCCTGTTCCGCGGCGTCGAGCGCCTGTCCGGCCGCGACGGCTCCTGACCTTCCCCCTGACGACGACGTCACCTCCAGCAAGGAGAGAAACCATGCCTCGTATGCGTGCGGTGGACGCCGCAGTGGCGATCCTCGAGATCGAGGGCGCGACCCAGGCCTTCGGCCTGCCCGGCGCCGCCATCAACCCCTTCTACTCCGCGATGCGCGCCCACGGCGGCATCGGGCACGTGCTCGCGCGTCACGTCGAGGGCGCGTCGCACATGGCCGACGGCTACTCCCGCGCGAAGCCGGGGAACATCGGCATCTGCATCGGCACGTCGGGCCCTGCGGGCACCGACATGATCACCGGCCTCTACGCCGCGTGGGCCGACTCGGTCCCGATGCTCTGCATCACGGGCCAGGCGCCGGTCGCCAAGCTCGACAAGGAGGACTTCCAGGCCGTCGACATCGCGAGCATCGCCGCTCCGGTGACGAAGATGGCCAAGACCGTCCTCGAGGCCGGGCAGGTGCCGCAGGTCTTCCAGCAGGCGTTCCACCTCATGCGGTCCGGCCGTCCGGGTCCGGTGCTCATCGACCTCCCGATCGACGTGCAGCTCACGGAGATCGAGTTCGACCCGGCGACGTACGAGCCGCTTCCCGTGCACCGCCCGACGGCGACGCGCGCGCAGGCGGAAAAGGCGATCGACCTCCTCCTCGCGGCCGAGCGCCCCCTGCTGATCGCGGGCGGCGGCATCGTCAACGCGGGCGGCGAGGACCTGCTCGTCGAGCTCGCCGAGACGCTCGGCGTCCCGGTGATCCCGACGCTCATGGGCTGGGGCGTCATCCCCGACGACCACCCGCTCATGGCCGGGATGGCCGGGCTGCAGACGTCGCACCGCTACGGCAACGCGAACCTGCTCGCCTCGGACTTCGTGCTCGGGATCGGCAACCGCTGGGCCAACCGTCACACGGGCGGGCTCGACACCTACCGCGCGGGCCGCACGTTCGTCCACGTCGACATCGAGCCGACGCAGATCGGTCGCGTGTTCGCGCCCGACTACGGCATCGTGTCCGACGCGAAGGCCGCCCTCGAGCTGTTCGTCGAGGTCGCGCGCGAGCGCCGCGACGCCGGGCGGGCGCGCGACTACGCGGGCTGGGCGGCGGAGTGCGCCGAGCGCAAGCGCACGCTGCAGCGCAAGACGCACTTCACCG